>JBEKXJ010000005.1:0-91452 GCA_049512215.1 Solirubrobacteraceae bacterium | reverse complement strand
CACGGCGAGCGCGACCGCCAGATCGCACCCGGGCTCGTCCACCCGCACGCCGCCCACGACGTTCACGAAGACGTCCGAGCCGGCGCTCGGCACTTGACCATGCCGGCCGAGGATCGCCAGCACCAGCGCCAGGCGGTTGCGGTCCAGGCCGGAGACGACTCGCCGCGGCTGCTCGAGCTCCGAGCGCACCACGAGAGCCTGGACCTCGACCAGCAGCGGCCTTGACCCCTCCATCGCGGCGAGCACCACGCTCCCCGGAGCTCGCGTCGCCTCCGCGACGAACCTGGCCGAGGCGTCGAGGACCTCGACGAGCCCCCCCTGGCGCATCTCGAACAGCCCCGCCTCGTTCGTCGAGCCGAAACGGTTCTTCAGGGCTCGCAGCTCGCGATAGGGCCGCTCGCGCTCGCCCTCGAACTGCAGAACGCAGTCCACGAGATGCTCGAGCACACGTGGCCCCGCGAGCGCGCCCTCCTTGGTCACGTGCCCGACGAGGATCACGGCGACCGCCCGCGCCTTCGCCAGCTCCATGATCCGGCCGGCGACCTCCCGCACCTGCCCCACCGATCCCGGCGCGCCTGAGAGTTCGGCGGCGTTCAGGGTCTGCACCGAGTCGATCACGCACACCTGTGGGGCCTCGGCGGCGATCGTCTGAAGGACGGCGTCGAGATCCGTCTCGGCGAGGATCGGGACCTTCAGCGCTCCCCGCCCCAGCCTCTCGGCGCGCAGCCTCACCTGCTCGGCAGACTCCTCCCCGCTCACATACAGCGTGCGATGGCCCGACTGCGCCAGGTTGCCGAGGACCATGTTCGTGAGCGTCGACTTGCCGATTCCCGGGGAGCCTCCGAGCAGCACGAGCGAGCCCGGGACCAGTCCCCCGCCGAGCACGCGGTCGAGCTCGCCGATCCCGCTCGACATGCGCTCAACCGGCGCCGCGCCGACATCCCTGAGCGCTCGCGGCACGAGCCTCAGCCCGCTCGCCGCCCCGTTCGCACCCGCCCAGGCGCCGCCGCCGAGCGGCCCGCCGCCCTTGGCCAAGGAGCCCGCGCGGGCGCGGCCGGCGGCGGGCGTCGCCGGGAGGCGCTCCTCCACGAGCGTGTTCCACGCCTCACAGCCCGGGCAGCGGCCATGCCACTGGGCGGACTGAAGGCCGCACTCCGAGCACACGTGTACGGTTGTCCGGGGCATCATCGCAGCCTACGGATCGGTGGGGACGCCGCCCCGTCCGGCTCATCCCGCGCACGCGGTGAGGCTCACTCTTCAGTCCCGCCCGACGGTGGCGCTCCGGCGCTCGTAGCGCAGCACGTCGCGCCAGCGCCCGTCGGGCATCTGCCCGACCCGCTCGCTTACGCCGAGGAGCCTGAAGCCCGCGCGCTCATGCAGGGCGACGCTCGCGGTGTTCTCGGGGAAGATCCCGGCCTCCAGGGTCCAGAACCCGGCGCGCTCGGAGGCCTCGATCAGGGCCTCGAGCAGAGCCCGGCCGACTCCGCGGCGCGCGTGCCCGGGCGCGACATAGATGCTCACGGCCCCCACACCCCGGTAGACCGCCCGTGGTGAGACGGGGCTGAGCGCCGCCCAGCCGAGGGCCTCGCCGCCCGCGTCGCGCGCGAACACGCCCGGGCAGCCGGCGCGCGCGCTCGAGAACTCCTCCCATGCCGGGGCCGCGACCTCGAAGGTGGCGTTCCCGCCCTCGATCCCCGCCGTATAGATCCGTGCCGCCGCCGGCCAGTCCTCGGCCGTCAGCGGGAAAATGACGATCCGCTCGCGCGGCGCGCTCAGCTGCTCGCGCCTACTGCTCGACGGACTGCTCGCCCTCGGGCCGCTCCTCGCCCTCGGCGAGCTCCTCGGCGCCTTCGGCCCCCACGCCGACCGGGGTCTTCTGCTTCTTGGGCTTGACGATCGTCAGGCGCACCTCACCGTCTTCCTCATCCGGGGCGGGGTTGACCACCACGGTGGCCCCCGGGGTCAGCTGCTCGCGCAGCACGAAGTCGGCCAGAGGATCCTCGATGTAGCGCTGGATCGCCCGGCGCAGCGGACGCGCGCCCATGGACGGGTCCCAGCCCTTCTCGACGAGCAGGTCCTTGGCGGGCTCGGTGAGCTCGAGCTGAAGCTCGCGCTCTGCCATCGACTCGCGGATACGCAGGAGCAGCAGCTCGACGATCTGCTTGATCTCGTCCCTCTGCAGCTTGTGGAAGACGATCACGTCGTCGATCCGGTTCAGGAACTCCGGACGGAAGACCTTCTTCAGCTCACCCATGATCCGGTTCTTCATGTCCTCGTAGGTGATGCCCGTCTCGTCGTCTGAGACGGCGAACCCGAGCGGTGTGTTCCGCGCGATCTCCGCGGCGCCGATGTTCGAGGTCATGATCACGATCGCGTGCCTGAAGTCCACGGTCCGTCCCTGGGCGTCGGTCAGGCGGCCGTCCTCGAGGATCTGCAAGAGGATGTTGAACACGTCGGGGTGCGCCTTCTCGATCTCGTCGAGCAGCAGCACCGAGTAGGGCTTGCGTCGCACCGCCTCGGTTAGCTGGCCACCCTCGTCGTAGCCGATGTAGCCAGGGGGCGAGCCGACCAGCCGCGAGACGGCGTGCTTCTCCATGTACTCGGACATGTCGATCCGGATCAGCGCGTCGTCGTCGCCGAACAGGAACTCCGCGAGCGTGCGCGCGAGCTCGGTCTTGCCCACGCCGGAGGGACCAAGGAAGATGAAGGAGCCGGTCGGGCGCTTGGGGTCCTTCAGCCCCGCCCGCGAGCGCCTGATCGCCTTCGAGATGACCTCGATCGCGGGGTGCTGTCCGATCACGCGCTTGTGCAGTTCGTCCTCCATCCGCATCAGCTTCTGGGTCTCGGCCTCGGTCAGCTTGAACACCGGGATGCCTGTCCACATCGAGACGATGTCGGCGATCTCCTCCTCGCCGATCGCGGGGCGTTCGCCGGTCTCGCCGGATTCCCACTCCTGCTCGAACTCGCGTTTGCGGTTGGTGAGCTTGCGCTCCTTGTCGCGGAGCGCCGCGGCCTTCTCGAACTCCTGGGCCTCGATCGCCGCCTCCTTCTCGCGGCGGGTGGTCTCGACTTCCCCCTCCAGCTCACGGTTCGCAGGGGGCGAGGTCATCGACTTGATCCGCATCCTCGAGGCGGCCTCGTCGATCAGGTCGATCGCCTTGTCGGGAAGGAAGCGGTCGGAGATGTAG
This sequence comes from Solirubrobacteraceae bacterium, assembly GCA_049512215.1. Classification (GTDB taxonomy): domain Bacteria; phylum Actinomycetota; class Thermoleophilia; order Solirubrobacterales; family Solirubrobacteraceae; genus Palsa-744. The sequence continues at coordinate 88,264 of JBEKXJ010000005.1, read as the reverse complement.
CGGCTGGCGAGTTCGCCCGCCGCGCGCAGGGCCTCGTCGGTGATCTGCACCTTGTGGTGCTGCTCGTAGCGGTCGCGCAGGCCCCTGAGGATCTCGACCGTCTGGTCGATCGTCGGCTCCTCGACGCGGATCTGCTGGAAGCGCCGCTCGAGCGCCGAGTCGCGCTCGAGGTACTTGCGGTACTCATCGAGCGTCGTCGCTCCGATCGTCTGCAGCTCTCCCCTCGCGAGCGCCGGCTTGAGGATCGAGGCGGCGTCGATCGCGCCCTCGGCGGCGCCCGCGCCAACGAGGTTGTGGAGCTCGTCGATGAAGAGGATGATGTCCCCCCGCTGGGTGATCTCCTTCATCACCTTCTTCAGCCTCTCCTCGAACTCGCCGCGGTACTTCGAGCCGGCCACCAGGGCCGCGAGGTCGAGCGTGTAGATCTGCTTGTTCTTCAGGAGCTCCGGCACCTCAGAGCTCGTGATGCGCTGGGCGAGCCCCTCGACCACCGCGGTCTTGCCGACGCCGGGCTCACCGACCAGCACCGGGTTGTTCTTGGTGCGGCGCGAGAGGATCTGCATGATCCGCTCGATCTCCGTCTCGCGCCCGACGCAGGGGTCGAGCTTGCCCTCGGCGGCCAGCTTCGTGAGGTTCCTCCCGAACTGGTCGAGCAGCTTCGAGGACTTCTTGCCCTCGCCCGGAGCCGCGCCCGCGCCCGCGCCGCCACCGGACTGCCCCTGGCGGCGTCCCCCGGGGCCGGAGAGCATGCGGATGACCTCGTTGCGGATCTTCTCGGAGTCGGCGTCGAAGTCGAGCAGGATGCGGGCCGCCACACCCTCGTTCTCGCGCACGAGCCCGAGCAGGATGTGCTCGGTGCCGATGTAGTTGTGGCCGAGGCTGAGCGCCTCGCGCAGCGCGAGCTCGAGCACCTTCTTGGCGCGGGGCGTGAAGGGGATCTGCCCCGAGGTGACCTCCTCGCCGGAGCCGACGATCCTCACGACCTGCGCGCGCACCCGCTCGACCGTGATGTCGAGGCTCTCGAGCACCCTCGCCGCCAGGCCCTCCTCCTCGCGGAGCAGCCCGAGCAGGATGTGCTCGGTGCCGATGTAATTGTGCTTGAGCGTTCGCGCCTCCTCCTGCGCGAGAACGACCACCTGCCGGGCCCGTTCTGTGAATCGCTCGAACATGATGTGATTCCTTCCTACGAGGACGGTGCCTCAAAGAGCAAGTGTGGTCCTTATAACGACTCTTGGGGAAGTCTACCAACCGGCTAGCCCCGCTCCATAAAGGTCATCGGCAGCCGTGCCGGGCGCCTTGATCTGTGGAGGCCCGCGGCCGCAGCGGCCCCCGGGCGCCGGCCCGTCGCCCGCGTCAGTCGCGCATCGCCGGGAACAGCACCACCTCGCGGATCGACTCGCGCCCGGTCAGGAGCATCACGAGCCGGTCGATGCCCAGCCCGACCCCCCCCGCCGGGGGCATCCCCTGCTCCAGCGCCGCGAGGAAGATCTCGTCGTAGGGCTGGACCTCCTCCTCGCCGAGGCGCTGGAGCCTCCGTTGGGCCTCGAAGCGCTCGCGCTGGGAGTCGGGATCTGTCAGCTCGCTGAAGGCGTTGGCGATCTCCATCCCTCCGGCGAACGCCTCCCAGCGCTCCACCAGGCCGGGCTTTGAACGGTGCTCGCGCGCGAACGGCGAGAGCTCGATCGGGTAGTCGAAGACGAACGTTGGCTGATGCAGGCTCGGCTCGACATGCTTGGAGAGCAGCTCATCAGCCATCTGCGGCCAGCCGGCATCCGCGCTCGCCGGTGCGAGCCCGCGCTCCTGGAGAGCCCGGCGCAGGGCGCCCGCGTCGCGAACGGCTGCGAGGTCTATGCCCGTCGCCTGCGCGATCGCGTCCACGAAGCTCAGCCTCCGCCAGCCGGACTGGAAGTCGATCTCTCCCGAGTAGTCGACCGCGGCGGCGGCCCTCCCCACAAGCTCTTCCAGGCGCGAGGCCTCGTCCTCGTAGTCGGCGTAGGCCTCGTAGAACTCGACCATCGTGAACTCCGGATTATGCTTGGAGGAAACCCCCTCGTTGCGGAAATCCTTGCCGAGCTCATAGACCCGCTCGAGCCCCCCCACGAGCAGGCGCTTGAGATAGAGCTCGGTGGCGATCCGCAGGTAGAGCGTGCGCTCCAGGGCGTTGTGATGGGTCGTGAAGGGGCGCGCGAGCGCCCCTCCGTAGAGCGGCTGAAGCACGGGCGTCTCGACCTCGAGGAACCCCTCGGAGTCGAGGTAGGCGCGCACCGCCGAGATGATCTTCGCGCGATCGGCGAACAGCCTGCGCACGTCGGCGTTCGCGATCAGGTCGAGCTCGCGACGACGGTAGCGCGTCTGCACGTCGGAGAGTCCGTGGTGAGCGTCCGGCGGCGGGCGCAGCGCCTTGGTCAGTACCTGAAAGTGGTCCACCCGCAGCGAGATCTCTCCCCGGCGGCTGCGCATCGCCGCGCCCTGCACCCCGAGCAAATCGCCGACGTCAAGTGAGATCAGCCGCTCGAAGGCCTCCTCTCCGAGCACATCCAGGCGCGCGTGCAGCTGAATCTTCGCGGTGCGGTCGACGAGGTCCAGGAAGGCCGCCCCGCCGGCTCCCCGTCGCGCCGAAAGGCGCCCCGCGACGCGGTGGACGTCCTCGGTCTCCTCGCCCTTCTCAAGGGCGGCGTAGGCGTCGAGGATCCCCGCGATCGGCTCGCTGTCCGGGAACGCGTAGGGAAAGGCCTCGGAGTCTGACTGCTTCAGGCGCAGGGCCTTCGCCCGCCGCTCTGCGATCAGCTCGGGCAGGCCGTGCCTGCCCGGCTCGGCGGCCGGCAGCTCCTCGCTTCCGCTCATCAGGCGGCGAGCCTACTCGAGGCCGACGTCGATCTTGGTGATCTTGAGCTTGCGGGCGGGGCCGCGCGGCACCTTCACCGCGACCGTCTCGTTGCGCTTGCGCCCGAGCAGCGCGCGCCCGACGGGCGACTCGTTGGAGAGCTTGTACTCATCAGGCTTGGCCTCCGCCGAGCCGACGATCGTGTACTTGACGGACTTGCCCGTCTTTTCGTCTTTGACGTGCACCACCGAGCCGACCTGCACCACGTCAGTGGAGAGGTCCTTGGTCTGGATGACGCTCGCCATCCGCAGCTTCTCCTGCAGCTGGGCGATCCGGCTCTCGAGCATCGCCTGCTCGTTCTTGGCGTCGTCGTACTCGGAGTTCTCGGTGATGTCACCGAACTCCCTGGCCTCCTTGATGCGTTCGGCCACCTCGCGGCGCTTCTCGGTGGACAGCAGGTCGAGCTCGTCCTTGAGCTTCTTCAGGCCTTCTGGGGTGAGGATTACGTCCTTCGGCATGTGACCCTCGATCGCGGTTTGGTGGTTCGGGCGGCGGCACACAAAACCCCGCCGCCGGCGGGGATCTCGCAAGGCAGAGGGCGCCAGCGAGCGCAGCAGTATAGCGGGGCCGCAGGCCCCTGCGGGAAGGGCTCAGAGCGCCGCGAGCGACGGTCTGAGTGCGAGCCCGAGCAGCGTCCGCGCCGCGTCCAGCGTCGGCGCAGTCTGCAGCGACTCCTGCAGGTGCTTGGCGTCCCTGACGCCGCCCTCCAGGCGGGCGAGATACCACGGATAGAACTTGCGCAGGTAGCGCGTGGCACGCGGCTCGCCGAGATGCTCCACCGCGCGATCGATGGTCCAGTCGAGCTCGGCCAGGACCTCCTGCGCGCTCGGCCCCCGCCGGCGCAGCCCGGTGAGCTCGGCGAACAGCCAGGGGTTGCCGAGGGCACCGCGCGCGAGCATCACCGCGGCGGCGCCTGTGGTGTGGAAGGCCTCGTGTACCCGCTCGGCGTCGCTCAGGCCTCCTGTCAGGATCACCGGGGCGGGAAGCGACTCCACGAGCCGCGCCACGAGCGCGTAATCGGGTGCGCCCTTGTGCTGCACGGCCGCGGAGCGGGGATGAAACGCGATCGCGGCCACGCCCGCCTCCGCCACGAGGCGGTGCGCGAGCTCGAAGCCGCTCGTCTCGCCGTCGCGCAGACCCGAGCGCAGCTTCACGCTCACCGGCAGCCCCTCCCTCACCGTCCCGGCCCCCTCGACCGCGGCCCGCGCCACGGCCACAGCGCGATCGGGATCATCCAGCAGCGCTGCCCCGGCGCCTGTCTTCGCCACCTTCACCACCGGGCAGCCCATGTTGATGTCGATCGCGTCCGCGCCTACCCGCGCGACGTGCGCGGCGGCGAAGCGCATCATCGCGGGATCTTCGCCGAACAGCTGAATCGACACGGGCCCGCCCGCCCGCTCGCGCGGGTCGATGCGCAGCATCTCGGTCCAGGTCTTCTCGTTGGCGTAGTGGATCGCGTGGGAGGAGACCATCTCTGAGACCGCCATCCCGGCTCCGTAGCGCTTGGCCTGGAGCCGCACGAACCAGTTGCCGATCCCGGCGAGCGGCGCCAGCAGCACGCGGTTGGGTACCTTCAGGGAGCCGAGCTCCCAGGCTTCGGTCAGCGATCTGCTCATGGGTCACCCCATTCTTGCGTGCTTCTAGGAGTTGCGCTCGTGCAGCAGGCGCAGCCCTGTGAGCGTGAGCAGGTCGTCGACCTCCTGGATCTCCTCGCAATAGGGAACGATGAGCCGAGCGAGCCCTCCGGTGGCCACCACCGCGGTGCGCTCGCCGAGCTCCTCATAGAGGCGGCGCAGGATCGCGTCGATCGCGCCCGCATAGCCGAAGACGACCCCGGAGCGGATCGCGTCGATCGTGTTCTTGCCTATCACGCTCTTGGGCGGGGCGAGATCGACCTTAGGCAGCCTGGCGCCGCGTTCGGAGAGCGCCTCGAGCGATATCTCGATGCCGGTCATCAGCGCGCCGCCGACGTACTCGCCCTCACGCGAGACCACATCGAACGTGGTCGCCGTGCCGAAGTCCACGCACACCGCGAGGCCGCCGAAGCGTTCGCGTATCGCCACGGCGTTGACCAGCCGGTCCGCGCCGATCTCACGCGGGTTGTCGTAGCGGATCGCCATCCCCGTCCTCGTCCCCGGGCCGACCGCGAGCATCTCGTGGCCGAGATAGCGGCCAGCCATCGCCGTCCACTCGGGCTCGATCTGCGGGACGGTGGAGGAGACGATCGAGGCCTCCAGGTCCTTGAACCCGTATCCACGCAGCTCGAGCAGGTTGCGCAGGGCGGCGCCGAGCTCATCGGCTGTGGACTGGCGTACTGTGGCGAAGCGCCAGTGCTCGAGCAGCTCCTCCCCGCGGAAGGCCCCGAAGTGGGTCTGGGTGTTCCCGACGTCTACGACGAGCAGCATGGCTTGCCATTATGCTCGCGCTCATGTGGATGAGGCGCTCGCCCCGATGACCCCCAAGCTCTACGTGGTCCCCGGCTCGCACCCCTGCGCCGCTGTGGAAGCCGCGCTGGCGCTGAAGTCGATCGACTACGAGCGCGTGGACCTGCTGCCGCTGAGCCAGACGCTGATCGGCCCCCTGCGCTACGGCGGCACCACGGTGCCCGGGATGCGCCTCGACGGCGAGCGCCTGGTCGGCTCGCGCCCGATCATGCGCCGCCTCGACGCGCTCGTCTCAGAACCGGCGCTGCTGCCCGCGCCGGGCGACCCCTCCTACGCCCGGGTGCTCGAGGCCGAGCGCTGGGGCGATGAGGTCTTCCAGAGCGTGCCCCGGCGCATCATCGACGCGGCATTCCTGCGCCGCTCGTCCGCGATGGAGTCCTATGTCGGCGACGCCAGGCTGCCGCTGCCCGTGGCGCTGATGCGTCCAGCCCTACCCCTGACCGCGCGCCTGATGGCGATCAGAAACAAGGCACGCGACGATTCCGCCCGTGCCGACCTCGCGGCGATGGCGGGACAGCTCGATCGCGTCGATGCCTGGATCGCCGACGGTCTGCTCGGCGGCGATCGGCCCAATGCGGCCGACCTGCAGATCGGCAGCACGATCCGCCTGCTCATGAGCATCGGGGACGTCCGCCCGCTGATCGAAGGGCGCCCGGCCGCCCGGCTCACCCGCTACTTCCCGCCGATGGTCGGTGAGGTCGAGCCAGGCACGCTGCCCGCCGCGTGGCTGCCTGCGCCCGCGAACGCGTAGGCCGGCTCCAGCAGACCACACTACCCTCGCCCGCGGGCGCAGGCCGGCCAGCCGCTCAGGCGCCCGGCACGTCAAGCGGTGGACCGGCCCAGCGCACGCCCTCCTCGAGCCCGAGCGCCGCGAGCGCGTCCGCGAGGAGCGTGCCCTCGGGTGAGCGCAGCTCGAAATCGAGCTCGAGCGCGGGGACCAGGACGAAGCGGCGGGTGAGCAGCTGCTCATGGGGCAGCGACATACGCTCCTCGCGCAGCTCGAGCTCGCCGAGCAGGAGGATGTCGATGTCGATCGCCCGCGGCCCGTGGCGGACGCTTGAGTGAGCGCGGCCGAGCTCGCGCTCGCAGCGCTTCACCGCGTCGAGCAGCTCGAGCGGCTCGAGCGCCGTCGCCACGCGCAGGCAGGCGTTCAGGAAGCTCGGCTGCTCAGGCACCTCCCCGACCGGATCGGTGTCATAGGTCGATGAGCTCGCGAGCACGCGCACGCCGACGCCGGGCAGGGCGTCGACGGCGTCCTGCAGATGGCGCCTGCAGTCGCCGAGGTTCGAGCCCAGGCCGAGCAGTCCGATCCGCTCTCCCATCCCCGCCACCCCTGCGCGCCGACCCTCAGGAGCGGGTCGTCGTCAGACCGGCCGCCGCTGCCCTCTCGCCCATCGCCTGCGCGAACGGCATCAGCCCCGAGAGCGGGCGCAAGAGGACGGTGAAGTCGATGATCAGGTCCTGCTCGTCGAAGCGCAGCAGATCGATCCCCTCGATCTCCCGGCCCGCGACGCTCGCTCGGAAGACGAGCACGTGCGAGCCCTCGCCGGCGAGCTCGTCGGTGTAGCGGAAGTCCTCAAATGTCTCGGCCACCAGCGCGAGCAGCCGCGTGACGGTCTCACGACCGACGAAGGGGTGAAAGGTGACGGGGCTGTGAAAGACGACCTCGGGGGCAAACAGCTCGCCGACTGCGTCGATGTCGGCGCGCTCGACCGCGGCGCGGAATCGCTCGGCAGCGCTCATGCCCGCGGGCATCCTGGGGGTCGCACCCGCACAACCTACCCCTCGGCTTCGCGCCAGACCTCGACGGAGACCTCGTCGACCGTCAGCGCGATCGGGGGCTGGGGCTTGCTCGCCTTCACCCACACGCCCTCGAGCTCATAGTCGGCGAGCAGCCGCTCAGCGATGGTGCTGCACAGCCGCTCGAGCGTCTTGTGCGAGCGCTGCTGGGCGATCAGTGCCACGAGCTGGCAGACCTCGGCGTAGTCGACGGTGTCCTCGATCGAGTCCGTCACGGTCGCGTCCGTCTCGCCGATGTCCAGGCGCAGGTCGAGCACCAGCCGCTGGCCGACCTCGCGCTCGGCCTCGCTGACCCCGTGGTGGGTGTACAGCGACAGGCCCGTGATCTCGACCGTGACCGACTCGAGGGCGCCCTCGCGGTCCTCCTCGAGGTCCGCTCGGTCCTCATCGAGCTCGTCCGGGTCCTCCGCGTGCTCCTCGCCGTCCATCTTCAGCCCAACGTAGCAGCCGCCACGGCGAGCGCCTCGCGCGCCGGACCGACGTCGTGCACGCGAAACACCCTGGCCCCGCGCTCGTAGGCCAGCACGTTCGTGGCAATCGTGCCGGCCAGACGCCCGGCTGGGCCCACCGGCTCCTCTGCCCCCGCTGAGCGGGCCAGGATCCGGCCGAGGAAGCCCTTGCGCGAGGTCCCGATCACGATCGGGCGCCCGAGCGTGAGGAGCTCGTCCAGGCGCCTCAGCAGCTCGAGGTTGTGCAGCTCGGTCTTGCCGAAGCCGATACCGGGATCGAGCAGGATCCGCTCCTCGGCCACGCCCTCACGTACCGCGAAGGCGAGCCGCTCCTCGAGGAATGCCCTGACATCGTCGACGACGTCCGCGTAGCGGGGATCCTGCTGCATCGTGCGCGGCTCCCCGCGCATGTGCATCAGAACGCATTCCGCGCCGCTGTCGGCGAGGAGGCCCGCCATCTGCGGGTCGGCGCGCAAAGCGCTCACGTCATTGACGAGGCTCGCACCGGCTCCGAGCGCCGCGCGCGCGACGGCCGCCTTCGAGGTGTCGATCGAGATCTGTGCCCGCAGCGCCTGCCCGGCCAGGCCCTCGATGACCGCCAGCACGCGCCTGAGCTCCTCCTCGGCACGCACCGGCTCGGCGCCCGGCCGCGTCGACTCGCCGCCGACGTCCACGATCTGGGCCCCCTGCGCGACCAGGCTGCGGCCGTGCTCGATCGCCGCCTGCGCATCGAGATAGCGCCCGCCGTCGGAGAAGGAGTCGGGCGTAACGTTCACGATCCCCATCAGCCGGAAGGCCGCGGGGTCCCCGGCGGAGGAGCTCAAGCGCTGAGACGACCCTCGCGGATGCGCGCGACGAGATCCTTGGACTCTTCGCGGATGACCCGGCCGTCTTCGAGCTCGATTGCGGGAAACAGCTTCTGGCCGCTCAGCGCGATGTAGTCCTTGCGCCGCCCGCGCGGGAACACGGGATGGCGGACGACCTCGTAGTCGACGCCCTGCTCATCGAGCGCCTTCTGGACCTGCCAGCACGGATGCGGGCCCTTGACCCACGTCGTCGAGCAGCGATGGAGCTTCGCCGGCACCTAGGCGAGCCCGGGACGCTCGGGGTCTGTGCCCCGAAGCTCAGCCGTTCCGCCGGCGAGCCCCGGGCGGGGGATCGTGCGAGGCGCTTCGCGCTCGGTCCGGTCCGCGGGCGCCGGGGGCGCGGGCAGCTCGGGCGCGGGTTCCTCCTCGGCCCCGAAGACGTCCGCCTCGCTCTTGCCCTCGAGCAGAGCGAGGAACTCCTCCTTCTCGATCGTCTCGCGCTTGACGAGGATCTCGGAGATCTTCGTCAGATCATGCTGATGCTCGGTGAGGATCTCCCTCGCGCGCTGGTGGGCAGCCTCGATGATGCGGCGGACCTCGTCGTCGATCTCACGCGCGATCTCATCGGAGTAGTCCGGCTCGGTCGAGAACTCACGCCCGAGGAACGGCTGGCCGTGATCGTGGCCGAAGACGCGAGGCCCGAGCTTCTCGCTCATGCCGAAGCGCATGACCATCTGCTTGGCCGTCGCGGTCACCTTCTCGATGTCGTTCGAAGCGCCGGTCGTGATCTCGCCGAAGATGATCTCCTCCGCGGCACGCCCGCCGAGGGTCATCGCCATCGTGTCCTTCAGCTCGGCCCGGGTCGTGAGGAAGCGGTCCTCCTGAGGCATCGAAATCGTGTAGCCCAGAGCCTGGCCGCGCGAGATCACCGAGATCTTGTGGACGGGGTCCGAATGCTCGAGGAAATGCCCGACGAGAGCGTGGCCCATCTCGTGATAGGCGGTGATCAGCCGCTCCTTCTCGCTCATCACGCGCGTCTTCTTCTCCGGGCCGGCGATCACGCGCATGATCCCCTCCTCGAGCTCATCCTGGCCGATCTCGCGCTTGCCGGTGCGGGCGGAGAGCAGGGCAGCCTCGTTGATCAGGTTCGAGAGGTCGGCGCCCGTGAAGCCGGGCGTCTGCCCGGCGAGCGCGTCGATGTCGATCACCTTGGCAAGTGGCTTGCCGCGCGTGTGCACCTCGAGGATCTTCGCCCGCCCCTTGCGGTCGGGCCGGTCGACCGCGATCTGGCGGTCGAAGCGACCTGGGCGCAGCAGGGCCGGGTCGAGGATGTCGGGCCGGTTCGTGGCCGCGATCATGATGATGTTGTCCTTCGCCTCGAAGCCGTCCATCTCGACGAGCAGCTGGTTGAGGGTCTGCTCACGCTCGTCGTGGCCCCCGCCAAGGCCGGCCCCGCGGTGACGCCCGACCGCGTCGATCTCGTCCATGAAGATGATGCAAGGGCTGTTCTGCTTGGCCTGCTCGAAGAGGTCGCGAACCCGCGAGGCGCCGACCCCGACGAACATCTCGACGAAATCGGAGCCCGAGATCGAGAAGAAGGGCACGCCCGCCTCGCCGGCCACCGCGCGCGCCAGCAGCGTCTTGCCCGTGCCGGGAGGCCCATAGAGCAGCACTCCCGTCGGGATCCTCGCCCCGAGCGCCTGGAACTTCTTGGGGTTCTCGAGGAATTCCTTGATCTCGTGCAGCTCCTCGACGGCCTCGTCCACGCCGGCGACGTCGCGGAAGGTGATCTTCGGCGAGTCGGCCGACATGCGCTTGGCACGGGACTTGCCGAACGACATCACTTTCGAGCCCCCGCCCTGGACCTGGTTCATCAGGAAGATCCAGAAGCCGAAGAACAGGACGAACGGGATGATGTAGGTGAGCAGGCTCAGCAGCGCGCTGCTCTTTTCCGATTCGACGTTGTAGCTGACCCCGTCGGTGCGGAGTTCCTTGATCAGTTCGGGCGCGGCCTGATCGATGTAGCCGACTTCATAGGTTTCTTTGTTCTTGAGCTTGACTTCGAGGGCTTTGCCCTTGTTCTTGAACTCGACCGACTTCACTTCGCCGCCGGGAAGCTCTCTGGCGACGAGCGTCTGATAGCTGTGCGAGCGGTGGTTCGGGGACCCCGGGTTAACCAGTTTCACGGCGAGGAACGCCAACACCACGACGATGAGGATCGGGAAGGCAGCGCTCTTGAAGAAACGGCTCATAGCGAAATCCGTAGGGTCCTGGCGCCGTCTGAGATGGTGGCCACCAGTGCCCTAGCCTACCATGAGGAGCCGCAAATTCCCGCCCTTGACGATCCCTCGGGCCCGCCGGGGCAGCGCCTTTCTACCTCTCCAGAACCGCCACGTAGGGAAGGTTGCGGTGGCGCTCTGCGTAGTCGAGCCCGTAGCCGACGACGAAGCGGTTTGGAATCTCGAAGCCGACGTAGCGGATCGGCAGATCCACCTTGCGCCGCTCGGGCTTGATCAGCAGCGCGCAGACCTCGAGCGTGCGAGGGTTGCGCGAGCCGAGGTTGCGCAGCAGGTACTGGAGCGTGAGACCGGAATCGACGATGTCCTCGACGATCAGCACGTCGCGATCTTCGATCGCGACGTCGAGATCCTTCAGGATCCTCACCACTCCCGAGGAGTCCGTGGCCGAGCCGTATGAGGCAACCGCCATGAAGTCGAGCTCCACCGGGATGTCGATGAAGCGCATGAGGTCGCTGAGGAAGAAGACCGCGCCCTTCAGGACCCCCACGAGCAGCAGCGGGCGGCCGGCATAGTCGCGCGAGATCCGCGCGCCCAGCTCGCCGACGCGTCGCTGCACCTCATCGGCGGTGACGAGCACCTCGCCCAATCCGGGCTCGACCACGACGCTTGCGGATCTGCCCACGCCCGGGAGTCTAGTCCTCGGGCGGCGGGCCGGCGGGCCGTTTGGCGCGCGGCGGCAGCCTGACCATCGCAAGCGAGCCGCCGTCGATCACGGCGCCGGCTCCCCCCCCGACATGCAGCTCCGCCCGCCCGCCGCGGCGCCCGAGCGCGATTATCTCCTGCACGCGATCACCCGCCTGGGGCACGTATGTCCCGGCGGCTTGCTCGGCCAAACGCACCACCACCAGCCGGGCCAGCGCCGCCGGCAGCTCTGCGAGCCGCTCGATCGTGACGGCCGATCCCCCCGCGAGCTCCTGCTCGATGAGGCCGTCGAGCAGCTCGGTCTCCTCGCGCAGCAGCCGGGCCGTCCTCAGCACGTTCGCTTCGGCTGCCGGATGGACCGCCCGCAGCGTCCTCGCGAGTCCGTGGCGCACGCGCGTGCGTGCGTACTGCTCGTCATCGTTGCTCTGATCCTCGCGCCACTCCAACCCGCGGGCTTCGCAATAGGCGCCTGTCTGCTCGCGGGTCAGGCCGAGCAGCGGGCGGATCAGCCTGCCCTCGTGCGCCACCATGCCGAGCAGGGCACGCCGTCCCGGGGATGCCGCGAGACGGTAGAGGATCGTCTCCACCTGATCGCTCGCCGTGTGCCCGGTCGCGATCAGGGCGTCCCTCTCGGCCGCGATCCGCCCGGCGTGGCGGTAGCGCAGCTCGCGTGCCCAGGCGTGAAGGTTGCCGGCGGCGTCCGCCGGCGGGCCCTGGCCGCCGGCGGGCGGGCTCGCGCGCACGACCACGAGCTCCACGCCGAGGGTCTCGCAGAGCGCGGCGCAGTGGCGCTCGTCCTCCCCGGCCTGCTCGCGCAGGCCGTAGTTCACGTGCAGCGCGCTCACCGCCGCCCGGCCGCGCAGGGCGACGGCGACGTCGAGCAGACAAACCGAGTCCCGCCCGCCGGAGAGCATCGCCACTACGGGGAGATCCGCCGCGAGGAGGCCCCCGGCGCGCACGGTCTCGCGAATGTCCTCGCCGCCCATCCGCAGCTAGTCGTTCAAGGAGGCGATGAACAGCTCGGTCGGCTCGGAGAAGCCCTTCAGCCTCACCTCCCCGACCCGATGGAAGCCGAGGCCGTCGACGCCCGCGGCGGTGTCCACGACGGGCCGTGTCACCAGCACCTCGCCACCGCCGGCCCGCGCCACGACCCGCGCCGCCTGGTTGACGTCGCGCCCGTAGTAGTCGCCGTCACGGTAGAGGGCTTCCCCGTAGTGCACCCCGATCCTCGCTCGCGGCTCCTCGGCGGCGGTCCCGGCCTGCAGGTCGACGGCCCAGCGGGTGAGGGCCGCCGGGTCGGGGCCGATGACCATCACCTCGTCACCGAGCGTCTTGATCACGCGGGCATCGGCCGGCAGCGTCTGTTCGACCGCCTCGACGAAACGCTCGACGGTTCCCACGGCCACCTCGTCTCCCCGCTCCACCGTCAGGCGCGCGTAGCCGGCGAGGTCGGCGAAGGCGATCGCCACGCGCAGGCGTCCCTCCTCGAGCGTGTCATCGCCGATGTTGGCCTCCATATGGCCGATCATGTCCTGCTCGACGAAGCGTGCCAGGAAGCGGCTGTGGACATAGCTCATCAGGGGCACGATGAACGGGATCAGCTCGCGCACCAGCACCTCCATCTCCTCGGCGATCTCGACGCTTGGGATGCCCTCGCGTATCAGCGGCTCGTGCACGTATAGGTGGATCAGCCGCACCTCCGCGTCGGCGATCTGGCCGAGCGCCTGGCCGAACACGCGCGCGAGCTGCAGGAAGGCGACCTGCGGCAGGCCCGCGGCGAGCATCGCCGCGACGTAGCGCATCATCTCGAGGTCCTCCTCGGTCAGCGCCTGCGCCGAGGTCGGAGCGAAGCCCATCGTCGTGAGGATCTGCTCGATCAGAGCCGCTTCGAGCCCGCTGGCACGCGAGACCTGCTTGAGCGTGTAGCGGCCCTCGGAGCTGCGCAGGAGGTTCTCGATCGGGCCGATCGCCAGCTGCCCGCTGTCGCTCGCCCGCTTGATCTGCTCCAGCGTGTGACCGCGCGCACGCAGCCGCGCCACGACCCGCACATAGGCGACGGCCGCCGGCGTCCAGCGCCCTTCATAACCGGGCACCAGCCCCTTCGCCACCCAGCGCCTGACAGTCGCGGGCGAGACGCCGGTGCGCGCCGCCACCTGCACGAGCGTGGGCTCCGCGGGCTCACCCACGGTGTCTTCTGTCGGCTCGGACACTCAGGCTCGCGACGCGAAGGACATGCCCATGCGTGGAAGTCTAGAGTCGCGAGCGTTGTCGGACAGCGCGCCCATCCACCTGCGCCCTACCGCGCCCCTGAGCGAGCGTGTGCTCCTGCCGGGCGATCCCGGTCGCGCCCTCGCGCTCGCCCAGGCGCTGCTGGTGGAGCCCCGCATGTTCAACCACCATCGCGGCCTCTGGGGATACACGGGCGCAGCCCCTGACGGCGAGCCGCTGACGATCCAATCCACGGGCATGGGCGGGCCCTCGGCGGCCATCGTGCTCTCAGAGCTGATCGCCCTCGGCACGCGCCGCGCGATCCGCGTCGGCACCTGCGGCGGGCTCCACCGCGAGCTCGCTCTCGGCGACCTCGTGATCGCACGCGAGGCGATCTGCGCCGACGGCACCTCCCGGGCGCTCGGATCGGGCGAGCGCGTCAGCGCGGACCCTTCCCTGACCGAGAAGCTCCTGCGGGGTGCGCCCGCCGCGCACGCCGGCACGGTCGTGAGCGTCGATCTCTTCTATGAGACCCCCGAGCGGCGCCGCGCTCATGACGCGCTCGCCGTGGAGATGGAGGCCGCCGCGCTGTTCAGCCTGGGGTCGGCGGCCGAGGTCCAGATCGCCTGCATCCTGGCGGTGTCTGACACCTTCGACGCGAATGGCGCCCGCCTGCGCGTCGAGGACCACTCCCTGCTCGCCGCCGCGGAAAGGATGGGGGCCGCCGCGGTGGCCGCGCTCTGCTGCTGACGGCTGAGGTCCTCTTCGCGACGGCTCAGGTCCTCTTCGCGCTCGCTTTGCCCGCGCTTTTTCAAGCGCTTGGTTTGCTCGTGCTTGGCTTGCCAGCTCTTCCCTCGCCCGCCGCGCCGGAAGCGCCCGCCACCGGTGCTCCCGCGACCGGTGTGCCCGCAACCGAAGCGGCCGAGCTCGGAGTAGCAGCAGGTGAGCGCATGCTGGATCGCTCGGGCGCGAGCGCGAGCCTCTCGGTCATCAGCCTGAGCTGCTCCTCGATCGCCGCAAGGCGGGCCTCGACGCCGTCGTGGGCGAGCGCGCGGTCCAAACGGCCGACGCCGTCCTCGATCCCCTCGAGCCGATGAGAGACCGCGCGCAGCCGCCGGGTCAGGCGTTCGATGTCCGCCGCCGAGGGGAGGTTCAGCGCCCCCATCGCCAGCTCCTGCGCCTGAGCGGCCTTCTCGCGCGCCTCGAATGCGCGGCCGATCGCTGCGGTGAGAAGCGGATTTTCAAGCAGCTCGGAAAGCACTTTGCCGAACCGCTCCTCGGTGCTGCCGCTGAAACGGTCGCGCAGGTTCTTGGCGACACTGCTCGCGTCGGACATCCTCTGCTCCTGATGGTCGAGGTCTGAAGGGGCGGCCCGCGGCCCGCGGGCGGCTGCCCGCCCGCGCGGCGCGGTGGAGAAGGAAGGATACGGTGAAGCGGTGGCACAGCAGCTGTTCATCTTCGTCCAGCTCGAGTTCCCGTGGGAGCTGGGACCTCCCGACGGGCGCTACCTGCTGCGAAGCCGACGCGACGGCCGGGCCGAACGGGTCGTCGTGATCGGCACGCTCGGCGCGGGCCGCGCTTCGGCCGGGGCGGGCGCCTCGACGCGGGCGAGACGCCCGCCGGTGCTTGCTCGCCTGCGAGGAGAAGGCGGCCGTCTGAAGACGACCTCGGAGCCCTCCCCGGTGGCCACGGCCCGGGTCACGATCGTGGATCCGGTCTCGCTCTCGGCGGAGAGCCAGGCCCGCGCCTGGCTCAAAGAACTCGACGCCGAGCGCGAGGCGCGCGCGGCGGTCGCGGTGCTCAACCGGGTCCTTCACTCCTATCGCATCGCCTCCGCGGACCCCTACGTACACGAGGTCTCCGCCGAGCAGGCGCTCGTGATCAGAGCCGGCTGGGGCGAGGGTGAGCAGGTGGCAGACGGGCACTGGCTGCACGCGCAGGAGCTGCTCCGGGGGCAGCGCCGTCGGAGCTCGATGCGTTCGCCGGGGCGGGCGATGAGAGGCCGCTCGGCGGCGCTGCGCCCGCAGGAGCGCCTGGCGGAGCTGCTCGGCGCGCGTGGCGTGAGCCTCCTCTGCGAGGAGCTGGCATTGCGCGCGCGTCTGGACCTCGACCAGGGTCGCGTCGCCCATGCGGCGCTCCAGCTCGACGGCGCCTTCACCGCCGCCCTGGCCGAGCTGCGCAGCGAGGGCCGCCAGGACCTGGCGATCCGCATCGATGAGCTCGAGCACCTGCGCATCGGGGTGGCCCGCCAGGCTCGCGCTGCGGTGCCGGACGCCTACGGGCTCGACCCGGACGCAGGCACCCGCGCCTCAACGACCCGGGCCACCGCAGCGAGCGACGCGGCGCATGATGGACAGGTGAGCGAGCCCCAGGAGGAGATCGTCCGCCACGCGCTCGAGCGACTGGAAGCCGCGCTGCGCGCACGCAGCGCGACTGGGTTTAGTCTCCAATGAGCGTGCATCTGAGCAGAGCGCAGTGACGATGGACCCGACCAAGACCGCGCTCGGCACTTGGAGCGGCGGGCGCTTCATGCATTTCGGTGAGCCGCTCGGAGAGGAGCGCCTCAGGGCGCTCCTGCGCCCCGGCCGAGGCATCGACACCGTGATCACCGCCGACGTCTACGGCACAGGCGAGGCCGATCGTCTGCTCGGCGCCGCGCTGAGCGGATCCGATCGCGACAGCTACTGCCTCATCGGCGCGATCGGGCACGACTTCTACGAGGGTCGGCGTGACGGCCCGAAGGGCTTCCCGCGCTTCACCGACACGCGGCTGCGCGGTGAGGGCGAGTACGCCGAGTACATCCGCGTGGCCACCGAGCGCAGCCTCGAGCGCCTGGGGGTCGAGCGACTTGACCTGCTGCTGCTCCACAACCCGGACCGCATCGGCTACTCGAGCCCCGCCGTGTGGGAGGGGATGCAGTCCGTCCGCGAAGCCGGGCTCACGCGAATGCTGGGGCTGGCGCCGGGTCCGGCGAACGGATTCACGCTCGACCTGATCGACTGCCTCGAGCGCTTCTCCGCGCAGATCGACTGGGCGATGATCATCCTCAACCCGCTTGAGCCCTGGCCCGGGGAGCTCGTGCTCGACGCCGCCGAGGCCCACGGGGTGAGCCTGATCACGCGGGTTGTCGATTACGGCGGTCTCTTCCACGACGACGTCCTCGACGGCCATCGCTTCGCCGAGTACGACCATCGCAAGTTTCGCCCCGACGGATGGGTGCAGGCGGGTCTTGAGAAGCTCGCGCGGATGCGCCCCTATGCCGAGCGTCACGGCCTGACGATGCTCCAGCTCGCCTGCGCCTGGAACCTCGCCCATCGCGCGGTCCGTTGCGTCGCTCCCACGCTCATTCAGGAGCCCGGGCCCGAGGCCCGCGCGATCGAGGTCAAGCGCGCGGAGCTGGCCGGGCTTCCCGCCGAGGCGCGCTTGAGCGCCGAGGAGGTGCAGGCGATCCGCCTGATCGGCGAGAACGCCGGCTGCATGGCGCTGAAGGGGGCAAGCGCTGAACACCGAGGCGCGCCCCTGCCGGACAGGTGGGCGATTAGCGGCGAGCTGGCCGCGCTCGCGGCGCGCTGGGGAATCGCACCGGAGCGCGACCTGGTGAAGAGCTGAGCTCTCGCCGGCAACCACCTGATAAGGAGCAGACGCCGATGGACATAGATCTCGACGCGCTGGAGGAAGGGCAGGGGAAGATGTGGTCGACGGGTGACTGCCCCTGAGATCTCCCGCACGATCGCGCAGGTCGCCGAGGTCGTGCTCGAGCGGATCGACGCGCGGCCCGGCGGGAGGATCCTGCTCACGGTCACCGAGATACCCGCCTAGAGGGGTTCCGCGCAACCAAGGCCGATCCCCAGCGCCGCCGTCAGCGCTCCGAGCTCCTCGACCACATCACCGCGCAGGCGCAGAGGAGCGAGCGCGTCGAGCGGGGTGGGGCCCTGCGTGAGGATCGCGAGCTGCCCGCCGGCCGCCAGCGTCAGCAGGGGCAGCCCCGCGACCGGGTGCACCTCTAGCGAAGAGCCGATGCAGAGCAGCACGGCGGCGCCTTCGCACAGCTCGCGCGCACGCTCGAGGGCCCGCTCTGGAAGCAGCTCGCCGAACAGCACGACGTCGGGCTTGAGCGCCGCCGCGCAGCGTGCGCAACGGGGCACACCCAGATCCTTCTCCGCCAGGCCGGCTTTCGCCTCAGCCAGCGTGATCGAGCTGCCGCACTCAAGACAGCGGCAGCAGGCGATGCTCCCGTGCACCTCGATGAGTTCGCGGGTGCCCGCCTTGCGGTGGAGCGTGTCGATGTTCTGGGTGATGACCGCGTCGAGCATCCCCGCGGCCTCGAGGGCCGCGAGCGCGCGGTGGGCATCGTTGGGCCGCTTGCCCTCGAGCGTCGCGAAGCGCTCGCTGTAGAAGCGCCAGAAGCGCACGGGGTCGCTGCGGAAGGCATCGATGTGCGCCACCTGCATGGGGTCGACCTTCTCCCATATCCCGCTTCCGGGCGAGCGGAAGTCGGGGATCCCGGAGGGCACCGAGATGCCCGCACCGGTCAGCGCCACGACCGAGCCCGCGCCGAGCACGAGCTCGGCCAGGCGGGCGATCTCCGAGCGCGAGCCGGCCCGCATGCTCAAAGGGTGCGCCTAGCTGCCCTTGAAGCTCGGCGCGCGTTTGCCCAGGAAGGCGGATATGCCCTCCTTCGCGTCGTCGCTCTGAAAGACCGCGGCGAAGGCCCGCTTCTCGGCCTCGATGCCCTCGTCGAGATCGCCCGCGGCGGAGACGCGTTTGACCTGCTCCGCCGCAAGCGGCGCCTGGGAGGCGAGCTTGCGGGCCCAGTGCAGGGCCGCGTCGAGGAGTTCATGGTCCTCGACCAGCCGGTTCGCGAGCCCCAGCTCGAACGCTTCGTCGGCCAGGATCGGGTCGCCGACGAGGTTCATCTCCAGCGCCTTGCTGACGCCTACCAGGCGTGCGAGACGCTGGGTACCGCCGAACCCGGGGATGATCCCCAGCTTGATCTCCGGCTGCCCGAACAGCGCAGAGCGGGCAGCGATGCGCATGTCGCAGGCCATCGCCAGCTCGCAGCCCCCGCCGAAGGCCAGGCCGTTGACGGCTGCGATCGTGGCGATGCGCTCGGAGCCGAGCTCGCGGAAGAGCGCGTGCGCCCTTGAGATCAGCTCCGCGCCGGAAGACTCATCCATCGTCGTAAACGCCTTGATGTCGGCGCCCGCGGAGTAGAGGAACGGGTTCGAGGAGGCGATCACCAGCGCGCGCACGCCCGCTGCCTTGGCCGCGCTCCACACCTTCCCCAGGTCCTCGATGACCTGCGGGGAGATCGAGTTCATCTGGCCGTTCGCGAGCCAGGCTATCGCCACGCCCTCGCCGCGGCTCTCGAGCTTGACGACCTCACCCGGCTGCTCGGGGTCGGGCCGGGGGTAGGCGTAGAAGCCCTGGCCGCTCTTCTGCCCGAGGCGGCCCTGAGCGACCAGCCGGCGCAGGATGGTCGGGGGCGCGAACCGCTCGCCGTGGCGCTCCTGAGCGTTCTCCATCCGCTCGAGCACGGCGTCGAGCCCCTCGCTGTCGGCCCTCATGAAGGGCGGCAGCAGGCCGCGACGGGGGTCGAGCCCGGCGCCGGCCATCATGCCGAAGTCGATGTCGCGGTGGGTGGCGACACCCTCCTCGAGCAAGAGGCAGGCCTCTAGGAACGTCTTCAGCGACAGCAGCTCGACGAGCTCGGCCACGTCGGGCTCGCCGTCGCCGGGGAGGTTCGGCTCACCTTGGGGGTCATAGAAGCCGTCGCCGCCGGTCTTGGCGCCGAGCTTGCCTTCGGAGACGAGCTTCTGCATGCCCTTCGGCGCGTAGAAGCGTTCCTCCCCGTATGACTCCACGAGATGCTCGGCCACGTGCAGGACGGTGTCCAGGCCGAGCAGGTTGACCAGCTGGTAGGGCCCGACCGGGATCACGCCCGCCGCTCCCACCCCCTCGTCGATCTTCTTGATCGACAGGCCCTTCTCCTCCTGCTCTCGCCAGACCTCCGAGACGCCCGAGTTGAGGATCCGATTTACCACGAAGCCCGGGACCTCGGCGCACGTTATCGGCTGCTTGCGGATCGCCTGGGCGAAGGTCACAGCCGTCGCGACGGTCTCCGCGGAAGTCTCCTCACCCTCGACGATCTCGATCAGCGGCATGATCGAGGCGGGGTAGAAGTAGTGAAAGCCGATGACCTTCTCCGGGCGCAGCGTGGCTTCGCCGAGCTCGGTGATCGAGAGCGAGGAGGTGTTCGACGCGAGGATCGCGTGGGAAGGGGTGGCGGCATCGAGCTGGGCGAACACGTCCCGCTTGATCTCCATCCGCTCGGGCACGGCCTCGAGCACGAAGTCGACGTCCCCGAAGTCCTCGTAACTCGTCGTTCCGTGGATGCGCCCGAGTATCTGCTCGATCTGCGCCTGCGCCTGCTCGGCGCTGATCCTGCCTTTCTCAGCGAGCCTCTCGACCTGCCCTTGAGTGACGTTGCGGGCCTCGTCGAGGCCCGCCTGCACGAGCGCGTCGTCGATGTCCTTGAGCACTACGGGTATACCCGCGGCGGCCATCGTCTGGGCGATCTGTCCGCCCATCGTCCCGGCGCCCACGACAGCGGCTTTGAACACGAACATGCTTTGGTCTCCTCTGGTGACTGGGGTCGCGGCAGCCTAACGCCGGACGCCCGCAGGCCGCGCTGCGGGCATCTCTTTAGAGCCTCACGCCCCGCGCTCTGCAAGCGCGGGTGCTCGCTGATGGCCGGGCGCACAAAGCCGCTAGGCGACGCTGGCCGCGGGCTCCTCGGCGTGACGCGGAAGGAGCGTTTCGCGCGCGATGACCAGCCGCTGGATCTGCGAGGTCCCCTCGTAGAGCTGCATGATCTTGGCGTCGCGGAAGAGCTTCTCGACGGGATAGTCCTTGATGAAACCGTAGCCCCCGTAGACCTGGACGGCTTCGGTGGCGACCTTCATCGCGGTGTCTGCCGCGAAGCGCTTGGCGTGGGAGGAGATCAGCGTGTTGCGCTGGCCCTGGTCGAGCAGGACCGCGGACTTCCAGGTCAACAGGCGTGCTGCCTCCACATCGGTGGCCATGTCGGCGATGATGAACTGGATCGCCTGGTGCATCGCGATCGGGACCCCGAACTGGACGCGTTCCCGGGAGTAGTCGGTCGCGAATTCGAACGCCGCGCGGGCGATGCCCGTGGCCATCGCCGCGACGCCGGGCCGCGTGCGGTCGAGCGTCATCATCGCGAGCTTGAAGCCGTGGTTTTCCTCGCCGATCAGGTTCTCGGCGGGAATCTCGACGTCGTTGAAGGACACGGTCGCGGTGTTCGAGGCGCGCTGACCGAGCTTGTCCTCCTTCTTGTCGACCATCACACCCGCGTCGCGGGGGACGATGAAGGCCGAGATGCCGCGGTGCCCGGCGTCTTTGTCGGTCTTCGCGTAGACCGTGTACCAGTTGGCGTAGCCGCCGTTGGTGATGAAGCACTTCGAGCCGTTGATCACGTACTTGTCGCCCCGCTTGACCGCGCTCGTGCGCATGCCCGAGACGTCCGAGCCGGCGTCGGGCTCGGTCAGGCAGAAGGACGCGAGCAGCGGCGCCTCGGTGAGGCGGCCGAGGTACTCCTTCTTGAGCTCCTCCGAGCCGCCGAGCATCAGCGGGGCCGTGGCCAGGCCGTTGCAGCCGAGCGAGGTCTGGATCCCCGAGCAGCCCCAGGAGAGCTCCTCCTCGATCAGGCAGCCGTCGAGGTAGCCGGCTCCCGCCCCGCCGTACTCCTCGGGGATGTGCGAGTTCATCAGGCCGACGTCCCAGGCCTTCTTGATGACGTCCTCAGGCCAGGTGCCGTCCTTGTCGTACTCCCAGGCGACCGGGCGAATCTCCTTCACGGCGAAGTCGTGCGCCATCTCGCGCAGGTTCCTCTGCTCGTCGGTGAGCGTGAAATCAACCATTCTTAGATCTCCTTAGCGGGCTGGCGAGGAAATATAGATTGACTGGTCAGTCAATCTTGCCTGCCAGGGTAGCGGAGAGCCAGCCGATGAGCAACAATCCTCAACTGTGCAGAGTGGCTCCTCGATCGTCGTCCTCGGCATCTTCGAGAACGGGCTCAGCTTCGTCGTGTTCGGGACGGTCGCGTTCTCGCTCCTGATGTCCCTGCTCTTCATGGTCACCCGCGGGAGCGAGAGCATGTACGACCAGATCGGCCATGGCGGTCTCTCGCGCGAGGGCGAACACGGGGGCGACCCGCCGATGGCAGATCGCCCGGCGCCGGGGTCCCCCGCGGCGAGCGCCGAGCGTGAGCTGGAAATCCGCCAGATGCTCGCCGCCCGCAGCGAACGGCTCGTGCGCAGGGGGCAGCCGGCGCTCGACATCGACGCCGAGGTCGCCTTGCTGCTCGAGCCCGCCCAGCGATCGGCCACGAACGACGCCGGCCTGGTCGATGAGGTGCGTCAGCTCGTGCTGGCCCGCAACGAAAGGCGCGCCCGGCAGGGCCTTGAGCCGCTCGAGGTGGAGACCGAGGTGGCGCGCACGCTCGAGGAGCTCGAGGGATGAGCAAGCCCCCTCCCACTCGGGTATAAACGCGCCATGAGCAAAGCGCGCCGCTTCCAGCTCGATGAGCTGACGATCCGCCCGGGCACCTACTTCAACCCACAGACCGAGGTGCTCATCGTGGTCGACGACTCACCGGAGGTCGACCATGAGATCTTCGACTCCGTCGAGTTCGAGGGCGCCGAGTGGGTGCTCATCTCCGAGGACTCACCGCTCGACGAACACAAACGCGACGAGTTGATCGAGCGCTTCCAGGTCGCCCATCAGACGGGCGGCGAGCTGCCCGTCGGGGACGAGCCGGGCGAGGACGAGGACGAAGAAGAGGAAGACGAGCTCAAGGGAGTCGAGGAGCTGGAGCTCGGCGATTAGCAGCCTACGCGCCTGTGCCGGCGCCACGCAGCAGCCCGAGCCGCTCGAGCTCTCCGATGAGCTCTGAGACCGGCTGGGGATTGCTGGGCGGGCTGATCTGCTGCGGGCGGTTCAGATCTGCGAACGCCAGCAGCAGGGTGAGCGTCCCGCTGCGCAGCCCGCCGAGCGCCGCGCGCGCGCCAGGCGTCGTCGAGAGGGTGCAGCGCAGCGAGAGCCGGCGCAAGCGATGGTCGTGCGCGCCCGTGTAGATGTCCACCCGCGCGGAACGGACAGAGCCGGCGAGCGCCGAGATCTGCGCTTGGGATGGCATTCCTGAGGCCCCTCGCGAGCCCGCCGTCCCGAGCGCACCCTCAGCGCTCCAGAGCTTCTCGAGGTCCGCGAAGAAGCGCGGCACGTCCAGGCCGGAGCTGAGATGGACCGTTTCGGCCCCCGCTACCTCGGCAGTGCCGGCGATGGCCGGATCGATCATCCATTCACCCGGGTCGACGCCGAGCGCCGCGAACGTCGATTGTGCCTTGGCCGAGGAGGATCTGCGGGTCGCCTGCGCATAGCCTTCCCGGAGAGCCTGGACGGTCGCTGCCGGGGCCTTGAAGGCGGTCCCGGCGAGCTCGACGAAGAGCTCGCCGGCGGTCGAGGTTACTCTGAGCTCGAGCGCGTGTGTGGCCGTGCCGAGGGCCGCCGAGCGTAGCTCCAGCAGCAGCGCGAAGCGCGGAAGCTGAGCAGGGCCCAGGCTCTGGAAGGGGCCTTCCAGGTGCAGCGAGAGCGGCGAAGCCCCGAGGAAGGAGCCACCAGTGCCCGGCGCCGTCAGCGCGAAGGAGAGCTCGATCCGCCCGCTTTCGATCGGCTCCCGATGGGAGAAGGTCTCGTTCAGGAGCGTCGCGGCGCTCGGCGAGCCGCCGCCCCCGCAACCGCTGAGCGGGGCGACCGCCAGCGCCGCCAGCGCCGCCAGCGTCGCGAGCAGCGCCAGCGTACGCCGGCGCGCGCGCTCGGGCGCACGGCGGGCGCGCTTGGGCGCAACTACGGCGCGCGCGGAGGTGTTCAGCAGGCGTGCTCTCAATTCACGGGCGTCCGCCTGCAAGCGCCGCTGCAGGCAGAAGCGCGCTCGAGCGTAGCATCCGCACGGTGCGCGCAAAGCACCTCTGTGCGCTTCTGCTTGGACTGCTCGCCCTCGGCGGGGTCAGCGCCCTGCCCGCCTCGGCTCGCAGAGCCGTGCCTACTCATGGGGCGGCCCACGCCGGCCCCACGGTAACCGCAGCGCTCGCAAGCCTTCAGCGCAGCGGCGCGATAAGCGACGCGGCCTATCAGCAGGACTACGCCGCATACCTCGCCGCGAAGCGCTCGCTCGCCAAGCTCAGCGGCACGCGGCGCACCGAGCTCGGAGCCGTGCTCTCGAACGTGCAGGCGATCGCCGCCGCCGGCGGCTTCATCGCCTCGCGGCTAGGGGCCCTATTCTTGACGCTCGAACGCAACTGGCAGTGGTGGACCACCGAACCGCTGCTCTCCGACGGGGAGCGCGTCAGCTTCCCGCCGAGCAAGCTGATCTGGCAGTACTACGCCGGCCAGGGCCTTCAGATCCAGTGGCTCGCGACCTTCGGGGAGGCCAACGGCTACTACCTCTCGGGTCATGAAAACGCGAACCTGCGCCAGCTGCTGAGCGAAGCCATCCCGCTCGCGAGCACGCGCGCGGGCGGCATCGCTTGGGAATACATGTTCTCCTTCGACGGCAGCCGGCCGCCGTGGACGAGCGGCCTGTCCCAGGGCACAGCCCTGCAGGTGCTCTCCCGCGCCTGGTCGCGCTTCAAAGAACCCGCGGACCTGACCGCGGCGCAGCAGGCGCTCGGCATCTTCGAGGTGGCGCCGCCGGCCGGGGTGCGCGTGAGCACCCCGGCCGGCGCCCTCTACGCCGAGTACACCTACGCCCCCGCCGACCGCATCCTCAACGGCTTCATCCAGGCGCTCGTCGGGCTTTACGAATACGCCTCGATAACGAAGGACCCGCTCGGGCTGAAACTTTTCGAAGAAGGCGACGCCGAGGCGCGCCTGGAAGTCCCCCACTACGACACGGGGGCCTGGTCGCTGTATGACCAGTTCGGCGAATCCGACCTGAACTACCACGAACTGCTGACCGAATTCCTCCAGCACCTCTGCGAACGCACCCGCATGGGGCCGCCGTTCACAGAAGCCTCGGCCCAAGCGCCGTCCAGCACCCCGGCACCCGCGGCCGGCACGCCCGGATCCTCGAGCAGCGTCGGCGCCTCCGCGGGCGGAGCGAGCGCCGCGAGCGCCGGCGAGGGAAATGCGTCGATCGCGCAGGCGAGCTCCCCGATCCTCGCCGATCAGATCTACTGCACGACCGCAGAAGACTTCACCGCCGACCTGCGCACCTCGCCGGTGCTCTCGCTCCTCTCGACGACCCTCGCAGCCGGCGCGCGCGCGGGCGTCCAGATCTCGCTGTCGAAGATCGCGACCGTTCAGATGACCGTGCGCCGCGACGGGCGCGTGGTCTGGACGAACACCGCCGTGGTCGAACGCGGAAGGCCAAAGCTCTTGTGGCCGACCCCGGCGCGTGGCGGGACATTCTCGGTCGCGCTCACCGCGACCGATCTGGCGGGCAACTTCGCGACCGCGACCGGGACGATCCTCGTCAAGCGTCACTAGCCGGGGGCCGCACTCCTAGACTAGGCGCAGGTGAGCCCGATCAAGACGATCAGCCGCACGGGCGGCCAGACGTGACGCGGCTGGCCCACGCCTGGCGAGCGATGGAGCCCGAGCAGCGGCTCGCGGTGCTGGCGTCACTGGCTCTGCTGCTTACGATGTTCTTCCCCTGGTACGGGCTGCAGAGCCTCAACCGCAAGACCGGCACGATCAACTCGAAGAGCATCAACGCGTTCGGTGACGTCTCCTTCGTGGAGGCGGCCGTGTTCCTGGTCGCCGCGGGCGTCGTGGCGATGGTGCTGGCTCGCGCGGAAGGCCTCGAGTTTCATCTCCCCGGCGGAGACGGAACGATCGCGATGATCGCCGGCGCGTGGGCGGGGCTGCTCATTTTCTACCGCGTCTTTGACCGTCCCGCCGGCCACGGCTACCCGGTCGGGATCGAGTGGGGCTTCTTCCTCGCCTTCGTCGCGGCCGGCTCGCTCGCCTACGCCGGCTGGAGGATGCGGATCGCCGAACGCCCGGAGCCCCCGTTGCTGCGCAGGCGAGCCAGGCCGCAAGGCCCCCGCGCGCAGGGCCCGGACATGAGCGAGCGGCCGATCCGCGCCGGCTCAGCCGCGCCCGCGCGGCGAGGCGCGGGCCCTGAGGCCTCAGAGCACCCGGCGTTCGCTCCCGCGCCCGCCGTGCAGCCGCGTCCCCCGCGCTCCGCGCCCGTAGGAGCGGGTGAGCGCCCGCGCTACCCGCCCCCGCCGGAGCAGCTTTCCTTCGAGGACCCTCCGCCGGACCCCGACTTGCCGACATCAGCCAGGAGGAGGAAGCATTAGATGGCATTTGACCAAACGAAGATCGGACGGGTCGTCGCCGAACAGATGGAGGCGCTCGAAGGCCGCTACGGCGAGGACTGCGAGATCGGCGACGTGTGCACGATCGTCGAGGTGCTGGGGCCGCACGGCTCTGACGTGGCGGTGCGCAGCAGCGAGGCGCGCCCGCACGTCGTGATCGGCCTGTTGCGCATGGCCGAGGCGATGGCGCTGAGTCGCGTGCGCGGGCGCGATCTCGGGGAGGACGACTAGCGCTCTACTTCAACACGCTGTCTCCAGCGGGCGACGGCCGGCGCCTATCATTGGCTTGAGAATGCCCGCCTCACCGTCCCCGGCGCCCTCCTCCATCGCAGAAGTCGCCGCCGGCCTGCGCGATGTCGGGTATCTGCCCAACGGGTCGACAGCGCTGGTGTCCTACCTGGCGACCAAGCTCGGCAAGCCGGTGCTCGTCGAGGGCCCGGCTGGGGTCGGCAAGACGGAGCTCGCCAAGGCGCTCGCGAGCTACCTCGGGCGCGAGCTCGTGCGGCTGCAGTGCTACGAGGGGCTCGATGAGGCGAAGGCGCTGTATGAGTGGAACTACCGCAAGCAGCTGCTGCGTATCCAGGCGGAGGCGTCCGGCACGGGCTGGGATGCCGTTCAGGAGGACATCTTCGGCGAGGAGTTCCTGCTCGCCCGGCCGCTGATGACGGCGATCGCCTCCGAGGAGCCGGTCGTGCTGCTGATCGACGAGATCGACAAGACCGACCAGGAGTTCGAGGCGATGCTGCTCGAGGTGCTCTCGGACTTCCAGATCTCGATCCCCGAGCTCGGCCGGGTGGAGGCGCGCACGCAGCCCGTCGTGCTGCTCACCTCGAACAACTCGCGCGAGCTCACGGAGGCGCTGAAGCGCCGCTGCCTGTACCTCTGGCTCGACTACCCCTCGCTCGAGCACGAGCTCGAGATCGTGCGCCTGCACGCACCCGAGCTCTCGCAGACGGTGGCGCGCAGGCTCGTCGAGGTCATCGGCATGGTGCGCGCGCTCGACCTCAAGAAGCCGCCGTCGATCGCCGAGTCGATCGACTGGGCCCGGGCCCTGCTGCTGCTGGGGGTGCAGGACATCGACGAGGAGGTATTCACCGAGACGATGTCGGTGATCGTCAAGCACCGGACCGACATGGACGTCGTTGCAGACCGGGTCGGGTTGAAGCTCCGATCGCCCGCCGATGTCGCCTGAGCTCGCGCGAGCGGGCCTGCCGGCGCGCATACTCGAGCTGGGCGAGGAGCTGCGGCGCGAAGGCGTCGCGGTCGGGACCTCGGAGATGCTCGACGCGTTCGAGGTCCTGCGCGAGATCAGTTGGGTCTCCCAGGAGGACTTCCGCGAGGCGCTCGCCGCCACGCTCGCCAAGAGCCAGGAGGACAGGCGGGTGTTCGAGCTCGTCTTCGACCGCTTCTTCTTCCGTGCGGTCGAGGTCGCGGCTGCGCGCCAGGGGGTGCGCGAGGCGGACCGCGCGAGCCTCGCCGATCTCTCCGAGGAGGAGCTGGAGGCGTTGCGCGCGCAGATTGCCGCGGCGCTACGCGACGGCTCGGAGGGAGCGATGCGCGACCTCGCACGCATCGCGATCGCGGCCTTCGCGCGCCGCCAGGAGGGCTCGGGGGTGATCGGCGTGGACGTGCAGCGCATCCGCCGGGCGCTCGGCCTACAGGCCGATCCCCAGCCGGAGCTGGCGGCCGAGGATCCACGCCGGGACGGCCTGCCGCGCGAGGCTCTCAGGCGCTTCGAGGCGCTGCTGCGACGGGAGCTCGAACGCTCCCAGGTCGAGCGCACAGGCAGCCTCCCACCGGCGCGGCCGCTGGGGGAGCTCGACCGAGCGCTGCCCTCCGGGCCGCTCGCGGACCTCGCCGCCGTGCATCGCGTGGTGGCTCAGCTGCGCAGGCGCCTGGCCACGCAGGGCATGCAGGCACGCGGGCAGAGGCGTCACGCCCACGTCGACGTCAGACGCACGATGCGCGCCTCGCTGCAGACGGGCGGGGTTCCCGTCGTGCTCAAGTTCCGCCCGCGCCGGCCTCGGCGTCCCGAGATCTACGTGCTCTGCGACGTCTCCACGAGCGTCACCTCGGCATCGGTGTTCTTCCTCTCGGTGCTCCACGCCCTGCACGACACCTTCCGCAAGATGCGCTCCTTCGTGTTCATCGAGCGGATCTCCGAGGTCACCGACATCTTCGAGCACGAGCGCAACTTCAAGACGGTGAGCGAACGGATCGGCAACGACGCGGGCGTCGCCGACATCTCCGGCTACACCGACTACGGCCGCGTGTGGTCGGAGTTCCTGGGGCAGGTCGAGGACGATCTGCACCCCCGCGCGACCGTGATCGTGCTCGGCGACGCGCGCACGAACGGGCGCGATCCGCGCGCCGACATCTTCGCGCAGATCGCTGCGCGCGCAGGGCGAACGTTCTGGCTGAACCCCGAGCCGCGGCTCTACTGGAACTACGGTGATTCGGTCATCGCCTCCTACGAGCAGCACTGCACCGCGTTCGAGTGCTGGACGACCGGCCAGCTGGAGGATTTCGTGCGGGCGCTGACGCGACCGGTGATCGCCGCCGGCCGCTAGCATCAAGCTCAGAACAGAGCTCACACCAGGGGCGCTGGCGGGAAGGCCGGCTGAGATGGCGCACGGGAAGCGATTCCCCCGGTGCCGACCCTTTGAACCTGTGGGGTAATGCCCGCGGAGGGAGTGAAGTGCCGACCGAACTGCAGCGCCGCACAGAGCCATCGAGCCGGTATAGGCCGAGGAGCTCGCCGATCGCGCTGAGCGATGTGACCCATGGCTACCGCGACAGCCGCGGCGCGAAGATCGCAGCGCTCGCGGGCGTCTCGCTGCGCGCCGCGCCCGGCGAGCTGCTGGCCGTCGTCGGACCGAGCGGCTGCGGCAAGACGACGCTGCTCGAGCTGATCTGCGGGCTGCAGTCCCCCGACAGCGGCTCGATCGCCTGCGCTCCCGCGGTGCTGATGCCTCAGCGCGATCTGCTGCTGCCGTGGCTGAGGGCCGTCGACAATGCCGCCCTGGCACTGCGCATCGCCGGGCTTTCCCGCGCCGCGGCCCGCGATCGCGCGCGGGCGCTCTTCGCCGAGCTCGGCCTGGACGGCTTCGAGGAGGCGCACCCACGCGAGCTCTCGGGCGGGATGCGCCAGCGCGTCGCCTTTCTGCGGACGCTACTGTCGGGCAAGCCCGTGCTCTGCCTGGACGAGCCGTTCGGTGCGCTCGACGCGATCACGCGGAGCGAGATGCAGGAATGGCTCGATCGTACGCTCGCGCGCGAACCGCGCACGGTCGTGCTCGTGACCCACGACGTCGAGGAGGCGGTCCTGCTCGCGGACCGCGTGGCGGTGCTCTCGTCCAGGCCCGGCGAAGTGATCGAGGAGCTCGAGGTCGACGCGAGTCGCCCGCGACAGCGCTCCGATCCTCGCGTGATCGAGCTTCGCGAGCGCGCTCTGAGCGCGTTGGGGCTGGGGCGGCGCTCATGAGGCTGAGGCGCGTGCGCCGGCTCCTCCCCGCGGCCCTGCTCGGCGCTCTGCTGCTCGGCGGCTGGGAGCTCTATGTCGATCTCGCAGGCATCCAGGCGGAGCTGCTCCCGGCGCCCCACGCGGTCGCCGAAGCGCTCTGGGCCGACGGCGGCATGGTGTGGAGGAACTTCACCGTGACCGCGGAGGAGGTGATCCTCGGACTCGCACTGGCGCTCCTCAGCGGCCTGGCGCTTGCCGTCGCGATCCACCTCTCGCCGCTGCTGCGCAGGGCCCTCTACCCGCTCGCGGTCGGCTCCCAGGCCGTGCCGATTCCGGTAATCGGCGTGCTCCTGGTGTTCTGGTGGGGTTTTGGCATCCTGCCCAAGCTCGTGGTGATCGCCCTCATCTGCTTCTTCCCCGTGCTGGTCACGACCGTCGATGGCCTGGCGGCGGTGGATCCCGATCAGCTCAAGCTGCTGCGCACGCTCGACGCCTCGCGCTGGCAGGCCTTTCGCTTCGCCGAGCTCCCGGCGGCGCTGCCCGCGGCGCTGAGCGGCGCGCGGATCGCGCTCACGATCGGCGTGATCGGCGCGTTCATCGCCGAGACCACCACCCCGACCTCCGGGCCCTACCCGGGGCTCGGACGCGAGATCATCACGGACATCAACTTTCAGACCCCACGCGCATACGCAGGCACGGCCGTTCTCTTCCTGTTCGCAGTCACCTGCTTCTACGGCCTCGCGTTCGCGGAGCGCGCGCTGTCCCCCTGGAGAAGCACACGATGAGGAGGACCGCGCTGCGACGGCGATCTGTTTCGGCCCGCGCCGGAGCGCTGCTGGCCGCGGTGGCAGCCATCCTCGGCATGCTCGCGCTGAGCGCCTGCGGGACCAAGCAGGACACGATTCAAGCGCCGGGCACGAAGCCCTTCAACGTGATGCTCGACTTCTTCCCCAACGCCGACCACGCCGCCCTCTACTCCGCGATCGCGCATGGGAACTTCACCGCGGTGGGCCTCGACGTGCGTCCCGAGGCACCGGCGGAACCGTCCGAACCGCTCAAGCTGCTCGCGGCGGGCCGCGTGGACCTCGCGATCTCTTATGAGCCGGAGCTGCTCTTGGCGCGCGATCAGGGCCTGAAGCTGGTATCGATCGGCGCGCTCGTCCAGCGTCCGCTGACCTCGATCATCGCGCTTGCAGCCAAGCACATCTCGCGGGTCGCCGACCTCGCCGGCAAGCGGGTCGGCACCGCCGGGATCGCCTACCAGGCGGCCGAGCTGCACGCGGCGCTGGAAAACGCGGGGGTGAACCCGGCCGACGTGCGGGAAACGAACGTCGGCTTCAACCTCGTCCCGGCGATGCTCTCCGGCAAGGTGGATGCGACGCTCGGCGGCTTCTGGAACTACGAGGCGATCGAGCTGCGTCTGGCGCACAAGCACCCGACGGTGATTCCCATCGATCAGGCCGGTGTGCCGAGCTACGACGAGCTCGTGCTGGTGGTGCGCGAAGGCGAGGCGCGCACCCGCGGACAGGATCTGCGCGCTTTCCTGCAGGCGCTCACCCAGGGCGAGGGCGAGGTGCGCGCCAACCCGTCCGCCGCGGCGGCGCTCCTGGTCAAGGCGAACCCGTCTCTGGAAGCGAAGCTCCAGCTCGAATCGATCGTGCAGACGCTCCCCGCAGGGCTCCCGGGCAACGGCGAGCCGTTCGGCTGGCAGAATCCCTCTGCATGGGCGAGCTTCGCGAGCTGGATGTTCGCCCACAAGCTGCTCCAGCACAACCCCACGGGCGGCTTGCCGCCGTTCACCAACGAGTTCCTGCCCGGGCAGGGGATCTGAGTTACGCCGACGCCGACCTTCGAGGATCAGGAGACTAGATGCGCATAGGGCTTCTCACCGGGGGAGGCGACTGCCCCGGGCTTAACGCTGTGATCCGGGCCGTGGTCCGCCGCGGGCTCGCCGACGGCCGGCACAGCTTCGTCGGCTTTCGCTACGGCTGGGCCGGCGTGCTCGAGGACGACGCGATCGAGCTGACGCTGCAGAGCACCGCCGGCATCCTTCCGCGGGGCGGGACGATCCTCGGCACGTCGCGGACAAATCCCTTCGCCGGGGGCAAGGACGCAACCGAGCAGGTGCTCGCGACGCTGAGAACACGCGAGGTCGACGCGCTCGTGCCGATCGGCGGCGAGGACACGCTCGGGGTGGCCCAGCGCCTGAGCCTGGCCGGAGTGCCGATCGTGGGGGTGCCCAAGACGATCGACAACGACCTCGCCGGCACCGACGTCACCTTCGGCTTTCAGACGGCAGTGCAGATAGTCACCGACGCGATCGACCGCCTGCACACGACCGCCGAGTCGCACAACCGGGTGATGGTGGTCGAGGTGATGGGACGGCACGCCGGCTGGATCGCTACCCACGCGGGGATCGCCGGGGGCGCGGACGCAATCCTCGTGCCCGAGCGCCCGTTCGACATCGAGGAGGTCGTCGCCCATCTGCGTCGCCGTCACGACCGCGGGCGCAGCTTCTCGATCGTGGTCGTCGCCGAGGGCGCAACCCCGCGCCAGGCGCCCTCAAAGGGCGGCCCGGACGCCGCCCAGGGCCCCACCGACGCCTTCGGACACGCGCGGCTCGGGGGTATCGGGGTGACGCTCGAGCGCGAGATCGAGCAGCGGACGGGCTTTGAGACGCGCGTGACGATCCTCGGCCACGTCCAGCGTGGTGGCACTCCGGTGGCGTTCGACCGCGTGCTCGCGACCCGCTTCGGCGTGGCCGCGATGGACGCCGCGGCTCAGGGTCGCTTCGGGGTGATGGTGGGGCTGCGCGGTACCGAGATCGTCGAGGTCGGGCTCGAGGAGGCCCTGCGCAAGCCGAAGCTCCTCGATCCCGAGCTCTATGAGACCGCGGAGCTCTTCTTCGGCTAGGGAGACCATGCGGGCGGTGGTCTTTGAGGGGGTCGGGCAACCGCTGCGAGCGGTCGAGCGGCCGGTCCCCCGCCCAGGGCCGGGTCAGCTGCTGCTGAAGGTGGAGGCCTGCGGGGTGTGCCGAACCGATCTGCACCTGCTCGACGGCGAGGTGCAGATCGACTCCCCGCCGCGGATCCTCGGCCATCAGATCGTGGGTAGGGTCCAGGCGCCTGCGCAGACGCCGGCGCAGACGCCGCGAGCCGGGGCGCTCGCCGCTCCCGTGCCCGGCACTCGCGTGGGCGTGCCCTGGCTCGGCTGGACCTGCGGAGAGTGCGTCTACTGCCGAAGCGAGCGCGAGAACCTCTGCCCGAACGCCCGCTTCACCGGGTGCGACATCGATGGGGGGATGGCCGAGTACACCGTCGCCGAGGAGCGCTTCTGCTTCCCGATTCCCGAGGACTACTCCAATCAGCAGGCGGCGCCGTTGCTCTGCGCGGGCCTGATCGGCTACCGCGCGCTGCGCATGTGCGGGGACGCTTCGCGGCTCGGCCTCTACGGCTTCGGAGCCGCCGCCCACATCCTCGCCCAGGTCGCTCGCTCACAGGGGCGGCGCGTGTTCGCCTTCACGCGCCCCGGTGACGAAGCCGCGCAGGCGTTCGCGCTCGAGCTCGGTGCCACCTGGGCCGGCGGATCTGAGCAAGCTCCCCCCGAAGAGCTCGATGCGGCAATCGTGTTCGCTCCTGATGGAGCGCTCGTTCCACTCGCCCTGGGCGCGCTCGCCCCGGGCGGCACGGTCGTGTGCGGCGGGATCCACATGAGCGATATCCCCGCCTTTCCCTACTCGATCCTCTGGCAGGAGCGCATCCTGCGCTCGGTCGCCAACCTCACGCGCCGTGACGCTGAAGAGTTCCTCGCGCTCGCACCCCGCGTCCCCGTGCACACGCGGGTGAGCACATACCGCCTCCAGGACGCGGGCCAGGCGCTCGCAGACCTGCGCGCCGGCCGCTTCACGGGCGCCGCGGTGATCGTGCCCTAAACGCGGGAGACGCTCTGGGCGGACTGCCCCGGAGGGGTGAGGCGTTCGCGGGTTGCCCGGAAGCCGGGCAACTCCAGCTCGATGCGCGCGCCCCCCTCGGGCGACTGCGCGGCCGACACGCGCCCCCCATGAGCCTCGGCGATCGCGCGTACGATCGCCAGCCCGAGGCCGGTCCCGCCGGAGGCCCGGGCGCGTCCGGTGTCGGTGCGGTGGAAGCGGTCAAAGACACGCTCGCGCTGCTCCACAGGGATGCCTCGACCGTCGTCTTCGACGAAAAAGCGCACACGTCCTGCGGAGACGGCCTCGACGCGCATGCGCACGAGCCCGCGCTCGGGGGCGGTGTGGTCGATCGCATTCATGAGCAGGTTGCGCAGCGCTTGGGCGAGGCGGTCGGGGTCGGCCCGCAGCGTCCCCGCAGGAACCGGCCCGAGCTCGAAACGACGCGCCGCGAGCAGGCTCATCCCATCCCACAGATCGCCCACGAAGCCGGGCAGGTCGATCGCCTCGAACCGCAGGAACTGCGTCTGCTCGGTCTTCGCCAGGAGCAGCAGATCGTCGACCAGCCGTGTGACCCTGGTGATCTCGGCCTGCACGAGCCGCTCGACCCGACGGACCTCCTCGCCCGAGGGCGCCTGTTGCGCCGCGAGCACTTCGAGCTGGCCGCGGATCACGGTCAGCGGCGTGCGAAGCTCGTGAGAGGCGTCGGCCACGAACGCGCGCTGGCCCGCGAAGGCCTCGGTCAGGCGGTCGAGCATGTGGTTGAAGGCGTCGGCCAGCACCCGCACCTCCTGGCCCTCGCGGCCGGGGTCGTGGATACGCGGGTGCAGGTCGCCCGAATCCACCCTCGCCGCCACCGCCGCCATGCGGCGCAGGGGACGCGACAGACGTGTGCCGATCAGGTAGGAGCCGAGCAGGGCGCCCGCGAGCGCGAGGATTCCTGCGAGGATGAATGCGCGTGCTACGCCGCGCTGAGCGTGGGAGACCGCCGCCAGCGGCTCGCCGACACCGACTGTCACGCGCATGCCTGCCACGCGGACCGCCTGTTTGAGCAGCCGCAGGCTGCCCACGTCGGGGAGGGCGAGCGTCGAGTATCCCTCGCCGCGGCTGATCAGCTGTCCGGAGAGGCGGTTCTCGCGGGCCTGCTCTGCGGCGGTCTCTCCCTCGTCCGGGGCGCCGCCGAAGAGCTCGGGCCGGTTCGTGCTCGTTCCCGCCCCCGGCACGAGCGTGAAAAGCAGCGTCGAGCTCGCGTTGAAGGGCTGGTCTTTCACATAGCGGGTCGCGGCTTCGGCCAGGCCCTTGGGCGTGTGGGCGTCGGCGAGCGCGAGGTTGTGCGCGAACTCCTTCGCATCGCCCGCGATCTCCTGATCGATCTGGTGGCGCAGCTGGCTGCCGGTGCCGCGGTAGACAGCGACGAAGGCGATTCCCGTGCAGATCAGCGACACCACCGCCACCCACGCCGCCAGACGCCAGCGCAGCCCGATCGGAATCAGGCGGTTGGCGGCGAGCCTCATCGCTTCAGCCCGCTCTGCCGAGCCTGTAGCCGACCGCGCGCACCGTGAAGATCGGCGCGGGATCTTCGGGACGGCCGAGCTTGCGGCGCAGGTAGCCGACGTATACGTCGACGACATTGGTCGCGGGATCGTGCTCATAGCCCCACACCGAGCTCAAGATCTGCTCGCGCGAGAGCACCTGGCCGTGGTGGCGCAGCAGGTGCACGAGCAGCTCGAACTCGGTGGTCGACAGCGGCACGAGTCGCCCGCCCCGGCGCACCTTGCGCGTGAGCAGGTCGACCTCGATGCCCTCCGCCGAGAGCGTGCTCGCCGATGCCTGCGCGACGACGCGCAGCTGGGCCCGTATGCGAGCCACGAGCTCGGCCAGCGAGAAGGGCTTGACCAGATAGTCGACGGCCCCCGCGTCGAGTCCCTCAACGCGGTCCTCGATCTCGCCCCGCGCCGTGAGGATGATGACCGGCACGCTCGGCGCCCTGCGACGCAGCGAGGCGAGAATCTCAAGCCCGCTGCGAGCAGGCAGCATCAGGTCGAGCACGATCGCGTCGAACCTCCCGCTCAGCGCCAGCTGCTCGCCCTCGCTCCCGTCGAGCGCCGCCTCCACGAGAAAGCCCTCGGCCTCGAGGCCCCGCTGCACGAAATCGACGATTCCCGGCTCGTCCTCGACGAGCAGCACGCGCGCGGATGCGCGATCACGAGAGGCGGCCGTTTGCTGCCCGGATGGACCCTCGTCCGCTCCGTTTGACTCGTCGCTTTCGGCCATCACCGGAGGATAGGACGCGCTGCACAGGACCACCTTGCTTCCCCGAGATTTCGATGAGCTTTCTCACGGAGGGGTTATCGGATGCTTAGTAAATATGGGCACACTGCACCCATGGCGGTAGACCACCACCAGACATCCCTTGCCCGCGCCGCTCGGCCGATCGCGATTCTCGTCATTCCCGAGCTCACACCCTGGCTTCACGCCTCCAGCCTCCTCCACGACCACTGATGGCCCGGCAGATTCACACTTCTCACACCCGCGACGCCGCGCTGCGCGAGCTCAGCCGCATCAATCGCTGGCTGATAGGCGGCAGCCTCACCCTCACCGGCGTGCTCACCGCCGTCGCGGCGCACGCGTTCCCGGGCAAGACGATCAAGACGACCGCCGTGGCCAAGGCGAACCCCTCCCGAGCGGCCGCTCGGAGCGGTCAGTCCGGCGGGAGCTCCTCGACGACCCGGCCGAGCCCCTTGCGCCCACCTGAACAGGCGCCGCAATCCACGAGCGAATCATCCTCCCCCCAGCAATCCACTCCGGCCCAGGAATCCGCGCCCGCCCAGGAATCCGCGCCCGCCCAGGAATCCACGCCCGCCCAGGAATCCACGCCGGCCCAGGAATCCGCGCCCGCCCAGGAATCCGCGCCGGCCGGCGAATCCTCAGGCCCCGTTGTCTCCGGTGGGTCCTAAAGAGATGTGTCCGCCCCCGCCGGCGATGCGGGAGTTCGCCACCGCCGAATGGGAGGCGCTCGGCTCGAGCGTCGTGTTGCGCGTGAGCGATCCCGACGCGCTCGAGCCCGCGCGCGCGCTGGTCGCGCGAGAACTCGCGGCGATCGACCGGGCCTGCAGCCGCTTCCGGGCGGACTCCGAGCTCGCGCGCGTGAACGCGGCCGGCGGGCGCTCGGTGCAGGTGAGCGACCTGCTGATCCAGGCTGTCGAGGTCGCCCTGCGCGCCGCCGAGCTGACCGGCGGCGATGTGGACCCGACCGTCGGGGTCGCCCTCGAGCTCGCCGGTTATGACCGTGACCTGCGGCTGCTCGAGCCCGCCACCGTGGAGGCCGGGCGGCCCGCGGAGCCCGGCGAGCCGCCTGCGCTGATCGCCGCGCAGCTGCGCAGCGGCTGGCAGACGGTCGCTCTGGACCGCCGCTCGCGCGCGATCCGCGTTCCCGCGGGAATCCGGCTCGACCTCGGCGCCACGGCGAAAGCCTGGGCCGCCGACCGCGTGGCTCACCGAGCCGCGCAGGCGAGCGGCTGCGGCGTGCTTGTCAGCCTGGGTGGCGATATCGCCACCTGCGGACCCGCCCCCGCCGGCGGATGGCGGATCCGCGTGAGCGACGACCATCGCGACGGGCCCTCGGCGCCGGGCCAGACGATCTCGATCCTCTCCGGCGGGCTTGCGACCTCGAGCACGGCCGTGCGCCGCTGGAGCCACGACGGCCGCACGATGCACCACATCATCGATCCCGACACGGGAGCGCCCGTGCGGGAGACCTGGCGCACGGTCAGCGTCGCGGCCGAGGACTGCACCGATGCGAACATCGCCGCGACGGCGGCGATCGTTCGCGCGGGCAGCGCCCCGGACTGGCTCGAGTCGATCGGGCTGCCCGCCCGGCTCCTCGCCTGGGACGGGAGCGTGACGATGCTCGCCGGCTGGCCGCAGGAGCGCCGCGGGGGTGCCTACGCGCCATGAGCGGGCCCCTCGCCGCCGCTGGACCGAGCATCTACTGGTACCTGACGCGCTCGACCGGAGCGGTGGCGCTGCTGCTGCTGACGCTCGCGATCGCCCTCGGCGTGGCCGACGTCGAGCGCTGGAGCACGCCCCGCTTCCCGCGCTTCGTGATCGACACGCTGCACCGCAACGTCTCACTGCTGGCGATGGTGTTCCTGGTGCTCCACATCCTCACCTCGGTGCTCGACAGCTTCGCCCCGATCTCGCTGATCGACGCGTTTGTCCCATTCGTGGGCACCTACCGCCCGTTCTGGCTGGGGCTGGGCGCCGTCGCCTTCGACCTGCTCCTGGCGGTCATCTTCACGAGCCTGCTGCGCCAGCGCATGGGCTACGCGAGCTGGCGCGCGGTCCACTGGCTCACCTACGCGAGCTGGCCGATCGCGCTGCTGCACGGCTTCGGCACGGGCAGCGACGTCAAGACCACCTGGCTGCTGGTGCTCAGCATCGGCTGCCTGGCGATCGTGATTGCGGCGGTGCTCACGAGGGTGCTGAGCGGCTGGCCGGAGAACCTTCCTCGCCGCGGCGCGGCGCTCGGGGGCGCCGCGGCGTTCTCGCTGTTTCTGGCCCTGTGGCTCCCGAGCGGGCCGTTCGGCTCTGAATGGGCACGTCGCTCGGGCACGCCGTCCTCATTGCTGCATCACGCCCACACGAGCTCCAGCGGGGGCCATCGATGAACGTCACCACTCTCATCAGCGAGCCGCCGGTGACCGCCCCCCAGCCCGCTGCGCCCGCGCTGCCACGGCTGCTCGCTGGCATCCGCGCGCACGGACCTCTGGACCTCGAGGGCCACCTCGCGGTCCACGGCCAGGCGCCGCTCCTGCGTGCCGGCAGAGGCAGGCGGGCTCGCGAGCAGGCGGCCGGGCTGATCGAGGAAGTCGAGCGCGCCGGCCTTCTTGGTCGCGGCGGCGCCGGATTCCCGACCGCGACGAAGATGCGCGCAGTCGCCAAGGCGCGCCGGGGCGCAATCGTCGTGGCCAACGCCGCCGAGGGCGAGCCGGCCAGCCTGAAGGACCGCACGCTCCTTGAAACGCTTCCTCACCTGGTGCTCGACGGCGGCATCCTCGCCGCGGAAGCCGTCGGCGCCGAGGAGCTGATCGTGTGTGTCTGCGAGTCGGCCGGCCAGGGCTCCGAGCGCATCGCTCAAGCGATCGAGGAACGCAGGCGCATGCCCGGCCTCTCGGGCTCAAACCCGCCACGGCTGAACCTCTCGACGGTCCCCGGCGGCTACGTCGTGGGCCAGGAGTCGGCGCTCGTGAGCCACCTGAACGGGCGCCCCGCGAAACCGACCTTCACCCCCCCGATGCCCTTCGAGCAGGGCGTAAGGCGCCGCCCGACCCTCGTCAACAACGCCGAGACACTGGCCCAGATCGCGCTCATCGCCCGTCACGGCGCGGGGTGGTTCCGCCAGCTCGGGACTCCCTCCCAGCCGGGCTCGGCCCTCGTCACACTCTCGGGCCCCGTTGCGCACCCCGGCGTGTATGAGATCGAGCACGGGGCCTCGCTCACCTCGCTGATCGACGCGGGCGGCGGCACCACCGCGCGCGTTCGCGCCGTCCTCTTGGGCGGCTACGCGGGGACCTGGATCGGCGCCGAGTACCTGCAGGGCCTCGGCCTCTCGAACGAACACCTGTCCTCTCACGGGGCGTCGCTGGGGGCCGGCGTCGTGCTGCTGCTATCGGAGGCGGCCTGTCCCGTCGCGGAGATCGCGCACGCCGCCGCCTGGCTCGCGGATGAGAGCGCCGGCCAATGCGGGCCGTGCGTGAACGGCCTGGACGCGATCGCCACGACCGTCGCGGAGATCGCCGCTGGTGTCGCTCAGGGCAAGGCGATGGCGCGCGTCGAACGCCTCGCCTCGCTGGTGCGCCGCCGCGGAGCCTGCGGGCACCCCGACGGGGCTGTGAATTTCATCCTGAGCGGATTCGAGGTCTTCCGGGCCGAGTTCCAAGACCATGCCCGGCACGGGGAATGCGAGGCCTGCCCGAACCCCGGGGAGCTGCCGCTGCCCATCGGCGGCCGGGGCGTCGCGGCGCGGAGACCCGTCGCTTAGCTCATGAGCCACCGGATACGAGTGAATCCGATTGCCTGTGAGGCCCACGGCATGTGCGCCGAGCTCCTGCCCGAGCTGATCACGCTCGACGAGTGGGGCTATCCCGTGCTCGACGGCGAGAGGCTCCGCGGCTCGGAGGTAGACCACGCCAAGCGCGCCGCCCAGGCCTGTCCCACCTTCGCGCTGCTGGTCGAGCGCGAACGCGGCCGGGCTTAGGCTCAGGCCAGCTGCTCAGCGCCCTTGCCTTGAGCGATCTGGATCGCCGCCGCCGAGCAGGTGTACGTCAACGAGCAGCGAGCGACTGCCGACGATCTGGACCAGCTCGCCTGCTCTTTGCGCCGAACGCCCGGCACGGGCAGACCGGCCCAGCTGACGGGCAGCGCGGCGGCCTGTCGAGAGCGCCGGGGAACGCCGCTGACGGCGGTGCACGAAGCCTGCGAACGCCGCGCCGGCCACGAAGCCGCCGGCCGCGACGGCAGCGGCCTGGACCGCCGGAATCGCGACGAGATTGGCGCCGCGGCTCTTGGCGGGGAAGCTCCGCAGGCGATCTGCCGCCACGGCCCTCGGCGCAGCCGCGAGCACGGGGAGCCCGTCGTGGGCCTCGCCCTCGGTCGCGATCACACCAGCCCCGAGCGCGCCTTCAGGCGGGTGGGACACGGGAGGAGGATCGCTCACCCCGGGAAGTGTAGACGGCCCGCCAGACCCCCTAAAGCATGCGCTCGTATACACGGTAGCGCTTGACGACCCGCCCACCCATCGCTTCCATCCCGCGGTTCATGGGTGTGTTCGTCTCGAGGATCCAGCCCATCTCGCCGCCGGTCTGCGGGCGCACGGCGGCGGCATTGAAGTGTTCGACGTAGAGCTTCGCGGCGACGCCCGTGTGCTGGTACTCGGGCTTGACCCCGAGGAAGCCCACGCGTACGCGGTCGACCGTGTGGGACTTGCGCAGGAAATACCACCAGCCGAGCGGCAACAGCCGCCCCTTCATCTTCTCGAGCACCTGGTTGACGTCGGGGATCGTCATCGCCATGCCCACGACCTCGCCGGTGTCCAGGCGCTCGGCGATCATGAACCAGTGCTTGTCGAAGACCAGCTGCAGCTCCTGGGCGTAGGCGTCGAGGTCCTTCTTGGAGTAGGGCACGAAGTCCCAGTTCTTAGACCACGCCGAGTTGTAGACCTCCGCGAACGCGTCGAGGTCCTTGCGCAGCTGGCGGCGGCGCATCGGGCGCACGCGGATGCCGTGCTCGCTTTCGAGGTTCTCGGCGAGCTCGAAGATCACGGGCAGCACCTTCGCGCGATCTGAGACCTCGAGGTTCCACATCAGCAGGTCCATCGCCTTGCTCATCCCGGCCCGCTCCATCAGCTGCTGGTAGTAGGGGGGGTGCCACGGCTGGCGGATCATCGGGCGCAGGTCGAAGCCCTCGATCAGGACACCGCTCTCGTCGTTCATCGAGAAGTCGGCCGGACCGACCATGCGCTCGCTGCCACGGGCGCGCAGCCACTGCACGGCGGTGTCCAGCAGCGCCTCGGCCACCTCCTGGTCGTCCTCGAGCTCGAGGAAGCCGAACCAGCCCCAGCGCTTCTTCTGGTAGTCGTTGAAGGCGCGGTTGATCTGGGCGCTGACCCGGCCCACGACCTCACCGTCGCGGCGAGCGAGGAAGTACTCGGCTTCGCCGTGGCTGAAGAAGGCGTTCAGGCGGCGGTTCAAGAACAGCCGCCGCTCGAGCTTCAGCGGGGGGACCCACAGCGGATGGTTAGCATGCAGGCGGAAGGGCAGGTCGATGAACCGTTTCAGGTCCCTTCCGCCCGAGACCGCTCCAACTTCGACGCTCACTGACAGGGCAGCCTATATGCAGACCTCAACCGATGTCTTCGCCAAGGTCCGCGGCCATGACCGTGTGGCCGTGCTCGCCGCCGCGCGTGAGGCCGATGTGCTGCCCTACTTCCATGTCCTCTCCTCGCCCGCGATGCCGGTCGTGGAGATGGAGGGCGCCGAGCGGATCATGCTCGGATCCAACAACTACCTCGGCCTGACCGCCGATGAGCGCGTGATGGCAGGAGCCGAGGATGCGCTTCACCGCTATGGCACGGGACTGACCGGCTCGCGGCTTCTCAACGGGACGATCCAGCTGCACCTCGACCTGGAGCGCGAGATCGCCGACTGGATGCAGACCGAGGACGCGATCGTGTTTAGCACCGGCCACCAGGCCAACCTCGGCACCCTGGGCACGCTGCTCGGGCCGGCGGACACCGTGATCGTGGACTCCGCCGACCACGCCTCGATCCTCGACGGCTGCCTGCTCTCGCGCGCGAAGCTGCGGCCCTTCCGCCACAACCGGCTCGAGAAGCTCCAGAAGATGCTCGTTCGCGCCCAGACCGACGGCGGCGGCGTGCTCGTGGTCGTCGACGGCGTCTTCTCGATGGAGGGCGACATCGCGCCGCTCGGGGAGATCTGCGATCTGTGCGAGCGCTACGGCGCGCGTCTGATGGTCGACGAGGCGCACGGCGCCGGTGTCCTCGGCGCGCGCGGCGCCGGCGCGGCCGAACTGCTCGGCGTCGCCGACCGCGTCGACCTGCGCATGGGCACGTTCTCGAAGTCCCTGGCCTCCTGCGGGGGCTTCGTCGCAGGCTCGCGCGAGGTGATCGAGTACCTGCGCATCTACTCACGCGCCTTTCTCTTCACCGCCTCCGCGGTTCCCGCCGCCGTCGGCGCCGCGCTCGCCGCCCTGCGGGTGCTGCGCTCCGAGGACGGCCCGCCGCTCTTGGCGCGCGTGCTCGAGAACGCTCGGCTCCTGCGCGACGGGCTGCACGAGCTCGGCTTCGCGGTCCTCGCCCCCCAGACGCTGCCCGCGGACGCCGGCGTGCAGGAGGATGCCCCCGGGCTGCGCCGCGGCCCGGATTCTCAGCTGAGCATCATCACCCCGATCGTGCCCGTGCTCGTAGGCGACGACTGGAAGGCGGCCCTTCTCTGGCGGGCCCTCTACGACGCCGGCGTCTTCGTAAACACGGCGCTCCATCCCGCCGTCCCGCCGGGGGGAGCGCTGTTGCGGACGAGCGTGATGGCGACCCATGAGAAGCCCACGCTCGACCGCGCCCTGGAGGCGTTCTCGCTGGTAAAGAGCACTTTTGAGGCCGAGCACGGCCCCTTGCCCGGGCCCCTGCCCGCAGGACGGTGAGCCGCTCGCGGGGCCTCGCGGGTTCCGAGCGACCCTCTCGACTTGTCCATTTCTTCACAAGTTCTTGCGAGAAGAAAAAAGGTCGCTTCTAGCGCACGAAGCGCCGCTCGGCAGTTGACCAGACGCCCCGCGCTCGCGTAGCTTGGAGATGCGCCCAGCATGATCGTTTCCTCGGGATTCGCCCCGGACTGCTCGCCGTAAGGGGTGATGTAGGCGGACTCACCGCGATTGCTCGCGGACGGGTTCGGACGGCCATGAGGTGCGCCCACACGTCCACCGTCGAGCAAGCACGTTGCGCGTCGCTGAAGCTAGCGCCGCCAACCGGGAGATGCCACGAATATGAACGCCACTCTGACGATCGCCCCCACCGGACCTCAACACATGCGTGCCCTGGAGCGCGCCAACCAGGTTCGCCTCGCGCGCGCCGAGCTCAAGCGCCTGGTGGCGACCGGCGAGCTCGACGTCGCCGACGTGATCCTCGAGTGCCCGTGGGAGGCGCACAGCATGGCGGTTGCAGATCTGCTCATGAGCCAGCGCCGCTGGGGACAGACGCGCTGCCGCAAGTTCCTCTCCGTGATCCCGATGTCCGAGAAGAAGACCGTCGGCTCGATGACCGACCGCCAGCGCCACACGCTCGCAGCAATGCTCAGCTCCTCAAGCGCGCAGGCCGCGCAGGCCGCGTCGGCGGTGCCGGCGCCATCGGCGGCATGGGCGGCGCCGGCGAGGATCGGGTGGAGCAGCTAGGCGGCGAGCGCCTGCAGCGTTCTTTTCCAGAGCGGGGTCGCAAGCGCGGGGTCGCGCGGGGCGCGGCCCCGCCTGGGTAACGGGCAGCCGGAGGACAGCTTGACCTGCCACCACCCGGCGAGCATCCCGATCAGCCCGAGCCGCGGGCGGACCTCCCAGACGCCGCAGCCGCCTTGGCCGAGGTCGTTGACCGGCAGGCGCGTGAACTTGTAGCGACCGGGTTCCAGCTTCATCCGCTCGAGCAGCTCACGCGAGCGGCGCTCGTGCTCGGAGCGTTCGGCGGCGGCTCCACGAAGCACCTGCACGCGGCCGGCGAGCCGATCGCGCGCGAGCTCGAGCTCGGCGAGGCTCAAGAGGCGGGGACCCGCGGGCCTCTCAGGAGTGGCGCGGAGAGCGGCGAGCTCCGGGCGTCCGGGCACGGCGAGTGCAGCGACGGGAGAGATGTACGGGAACGCTTCGGCCACGATCGCCGAGAGCTCGCGCTCGAGCCTTGCGATCTGGGCTCGCAGCGAGATCCTCGCAGCCCTCTCGCCGCATTGGCGCGCAGCTCCGGCCGGCGGGAGGGCCGTCCGGGGATCGTGCCCCGAGCCTCGGCGGACGCTGATCGACTCCCGCAACTGAGCGCCGCGCTCGATCACTGCTTGCCCGGACCGGCTCACCCCACACCTCCAGTCACTCGCCGAGGAGGTAATTCTACCAGCGCTTCTCAGGGCTGCTCGAGCGCCGAGCGGCATGTCCACAGCGCCTCCTCGACATACAGCGACGGCACCCCGGCCACCTGGACAGCGAAGAGCGCAAGGCGCTCTGAGCCCGCGCCCGGACGGTGGGCGGCGGCGACCTCGCCGAAGAGGATCGCGAGCGGGGCCGACGCATCGGCGAGCACGAGCCGCCCGGGTGGCAGCTCAGGGGCGTCCGCGGAGCGCCCGAGCCGCTCCCCCTC
Source organism: Solirubrobacteraceae bacterium (assembly GCA_049512215.1). Classification (GTDB taxonomy): domain Bacteria; phylum Actinomycetota; class Thermoleophilia; order Solirubrobacterales; family Solirubrobacteraceae; genus Palsa-744. Next base: position 44,033 of record JBEKXJ010000005.1, on the reverse strand, counting down.
GCCGCTCAGGCGTACTCCGAGCGGGCCCTCGAGTGACTCCGCATCGAGCGCCCAGACCGGCACACCGGTGTCGAGGAGCCCGATCAGGAGGGCGTCCTCGAGCAGGCCAGCCGGGAGAAAGCCGCCGCGCAGCATCCGTTCGAGCAGCGCCCCCTCGATCGGCGTGCGCTCGACGTCCGGGTCAAGGCCGATCTGGCGGAAGAACACGCGGTAGGCGGCGGGTATGGGCTCGCGCCGCACGGCGACCGCCTTGGCACCGCGAAACCTGTTCGAGAGCGCCCGCAGGCGTTCGCGGATGTCGTGCGGAGAGCTCCCGGTGAGCGGCCGGGCACGGGCGACGTGAACCTCGCTGGTGAGGATGCCGAGGCCCGGCAGCTCCTCCTGGACCTCCCTGGCGCACCACCCCGCCGCCGGCGCAAAGAGCGCCGGATCGGGGCTTTCTGGGAACGCGCTCTGCGGGGGATCTTCGGGCCGCTCGCGCCCGCTGGACGGCTCGGGTCTCATCACGCGGGCTCCCTCCATCCCCGCGCGCGTGCCGCGGCCACGAGCTCGCCCACCCGCGCACGCAGCGCCCCGAGCCCGGGCCGTCTCAGCAGCGCGGCGCCCTGCACCACCCCTCCCGGGTAGGCGAAGGTGACCTGCGGGCAGCTCGCGACTTTGTAGAGGGTCGCCAGGGCGCCGTCGCTGTCGATGCCGACGGGCAGGCGCAACTCGCGCGAGCGGATCGTCCGGCGCAGCGCGGCTCGGTCTCCCTTGATCGCCACGGCCGCGAACTGGACTCCCGGGAAGGAGGGGGCGAGCGCCTGCAAGTCGCCGAGGATCCCCACGCAGGAGGCGGCGTTGACGAACAGGGCGAGCACGACGGGGCCGCGTTCGTAGAGCTCACAGACGTTGAGGATCTGCGGCCCGCGAACCGAGCAGGCCGCGATGCGGCCGGCCGCGCCCTCGCCAGAGCGGGTCGCGACGTTGGCATCGCCGTTCAGGCTTCCCAGCGCGAGCGGGACGGCGAACGGCGGCAGGCTCTGGCCCGGCGGTACGCCCGTGGCGCCGTTCGGCTTCGTGAGCGCCGTGTTGATCGTGATCAGTACGAGGACCAGGAGGCCGAGGACGCCGACATAGCGCCCGTAGCGCTGCGGCGGCACCGCGCCGCCCGAAGGCGTGCGGCTCATGCGCTCGCGACGCCCGCCCGCTGCGAGGTCAAACCGGCTCATGGCCCGACCCGGCCGTGCGCGAGCCGGGCCCAGCGAGCGCGTGCCCGCCGCGCCGGGCCCTGCGGGAGCCGATGGAGCGCAGGCCCGGCAGAAGCCCCGAAAGCGCCCGGCCGCTCGCGCGGCGCAGCGCCATGGGCTCGTCGCGTTCGGCGATCACGAGCGCGGCGGGCAGCGCCACGAGCACGCCCACGAGCGACACGCTCAGATCGATCAGCGTGACCAGCCCGAAGTCGCGGAGCATCCTGATGTCCGAGAGCGTCAGCACGCCGAAGCCCGCGATCGCCGTGACGCCGGATGCGGCGATCGCGGCACCCGTGCGGCGGTAGCTGCGGCGCAGCGCCTCGATCGTGTCATGACCCGCGAGCCGCTCCTGGCGGTGACGCTCGGACAAGAGCACGCTGAACTCGGTCGAGATCGCGACCACGAGCGCCCCCAGCGTGACCGACATCGGGTTCAGCGGTACCCGCACCGCGAACAGGACCAGCGCCGACCAGCCCGTCGCGAGCGCGATCGGCGCGAGCGGCGTCAGCACCCGGCGGCGATCGCCGCGGAAGGCGAGCATCAACACGAGCGCGACGGCCGCAAGTCCGGCGAGCAGGAGCTCAAGGCGCCGCCAGGGTGAGGAGACCTGCGCGCCGGACTGGGCGGCCAGGACACTGAGCCCCACGAGCTCGGCGCTCACACCCGCAGGCGGATGCAGGCTCGAGCGCATCTCTTCGATCAGCTGCTGCTGGCGGTCGAGCCCCATCAGCTTGATGCCGAAGGCCAGCGTCGCCACGCGCCTGTCGGGCGTGATCACGTCCTGGGAGAAGTAGGGCGGGATCGCCGCCAGCAGGCCTGACACCTGCGCCTGGGTCAGGTGCGTGCTCGCAGATGTTCCCGTCGCCGTCGCCTGGCCCTGAAAGAGGTCGGGAAGCGAGAAGGCCGGGCAGAGCGTTGCCCTGCCGCAGCCGCGCGCCGAGCTGTAGCCGAAGCGTTTCAAGAGCGTGCTCTCATAGGAGCTCATCCATGCGATCGTCGACGGCTTCGCGAGATCCTTCGCGCTGAGCATCAGGTCGATTTCACCTCCGATGCCGGTCGTGCGCTCGAGCACGTTGAGGTTGGCAAGCGAGCTCATGTTCTGCGGTACGAGCTTGGTGATGTCGGTCTCGACACGTGTCTGGGTGTCGAGACCCCAGCCGAGAGCGGCCAGCGCGAGCCCGAGCCCGAGCACTCGCTCGGGGTGGCGGACCGCTCCGACGAGGGCCGCCCTCGACACGAGCCGATTGAAGGGATTATCGAGCAGCAGCTCGCGCGCTCCCCGCCAGGCGGCCCCGAGCTGCGCCCACGCCGGCGCGTACGCGCGGGCAAGCAGCGCGTGAGCGCGGGCAAGCAGCGTCCGGGGCCCTGAGGCGTCGCCGCGGGCTCGCAGCGTCCGGCGTCCTGGAGCGCCGCCGCGGGCGAGTGTCATCGCCGCCGCGCCAACGGTGAGCGCGCACAGGAGCGCGATCGCGACCCCGCCCACGAGCAGCACCCCGAAGCCACGGACCATCGGCACCGGCGAGAGCACGAGCACGAGCATGGCGGCCGCGCTCGCGGCGCAGGCCGTGGCGATCGTCGGGCCCCCGAGCGCTGCCGCCCGCATCACGCTCTCAGGCGTGGCGCCCGCCGCCGGGGCATGGCTCGGCTCGCCTGCCTGCTCAGCGACCTCCGCCACGCGCGACTGGAACTGGATCGCGTAGTCCACCGCCAATCCGATCAGCACGGGCAGCACCGCGATCGATGCCACCGTCAGCGACGCGCCCACGAGCGAGAGCGCTCCGAACGTGAGCGCCGTGGCGAGCAGCGCCAGCCCGAGCGGCAGCAGGCGCGGGCGGCCGGAGAAGATCAGCCCGAGCGTCGCGGCCATCACGAGCAGCACGGCGATGAGCAGGAGCTCAAGCGAATGGCTGATCGACGTCTTCAGGTCACTGACGATCACCGGCTCTCCCGTCACGAGGTAGGACTCTCCGTGCTGCAGATGCCACTGGCTCATCGCGACCGCCCGGCGGATCAGCGCGATCGTGCGCGTCCTCTGCCCCTCCGAGAGCCCCGCCTTCATCCGCACCGAGACGAGCGCCGCGTCACGATTGGGGAACAGGTAGGCGAAGCGCTGCTTGGGCGTCCCCGCCGGCTTGCTCGAGTCGAACACAAGCGTCGAGACGAAGTTGGCGTTTTCGATGCTCGGCCGGGCCGTGAGGCCGTATTCGAGCGCGAGCTTGACGAGGCTCTCCTGGAAGCGCGCCTGCGTGATCTTCTTCGCCTGCGCTCCGAGCGCCCGCGCTTCGCCGGCGCTCAGGCCGCGGGCGAGCGCGGCTTCAGAGACGACCTTCTGAGCCTGAGCGGCCGCTGCTTCGGCCTGACTGGTCTGCACGGAGAGTTGTTCGTCGATCTCATCGGCCGCCTCGTTGATGAACGTGCCCGGGCCGAACACGACCCTCACCGTCTTGGCCTTCGCGAGCTGACCGCAGGGGCCCTCGGCGCCGCCCTCGACTGCGAGCGCGCTCTGAGGGACGTTGCCCGAGAGGCAGCCCTCCAGGCCGACCAGCCGCTCGATGTCCGAGCTGAGCACGAGCTGCTGCAGGTCGCCCTTGACGAGGACCTCGATCGGCTCTTCACCGAAGCTCTGGTAGTAGCGCTGGGTTGCCTGATACTGCGGGCTCGAGCTCGACACGAACGTGCTCGTCGCCGCGGTCGGGCGCAGGCGCAGCGCGAGCGCGGCCCCTGCGATCCCGAGCACGAGCGCGATCGCGAGCACCAGCCGTGGCCTGCGGGCGGCGCCCCCCGACAGGGCGCGGAGAAGCCGAGCCGAGGTCACTCCATCCCGAGGGGTCCGGCGGACGCACCGGAGAGGAACTGGCGAACGAAGGGGTTCTCCGATGCGAACAGCTGTTCCGCCGGTCCCGATTCGACGATCCGGCCCTTCCACAGGACCGAGATGTGCTCGGCAACGCGCCGGGCGCTCATGATGTCGTGGGTGATGACCACGTAGCAGCCACCGTTTTCGAGGTGGATTTCCTTGATCAGCTCGCACAGCAGGGCCGTGCGCACGGGGTCGAGGCCGGAGTCGGGCTCGTCGAACAGAACGATCTCGGGATCGAGCACGAGCGCGCGCGCGAACCCCGCGCGCTTTCGCATCCCGCCGGAGAGCTCGCTGGGCATCTTCCCGGCCTCTCCCATCAGACCGACCTCGCGCATGCGCCGGTGGACGATCTCCGCGATCTCCTCCTCGCCCTTCTCGGTGTGTTGGCGCAGCGGGAAGGCGATGTTGTCGTAGAGGTTCAGCGAGCCGAACAGCGCGCCATCCTGGAAGAGCACCCCGAACTTCTTGCGCATCTCGAACAGCTCGGCGTCGCGCAGGCCCGGCACCGACACCCCCTGCACGAGCACGTCGCCCTCGTCAGGGTAGAGCAGGCCGACGATGTGCTTGATGCAGACCGACTTGCCCGTTCCGGAGGGGCCGATGATCATCGAGATCTGGCCATCCGGCAGCCCCATGTTCAGGCCGCGCAGCACGTGGTTGCGGCCGAACGACTTGTGCACGTCGATGAACTCGATCGCATCGGGCGGTCGTGTGGCGCCGGCGGCGCCCTGGCGCTGCGCGAACGCATCGGGCGCTCCCGCCACGCCGTCGGCCCCCTGGCCCTGATCGGGCTCGCGTGCGGCGGCGGCGCCGCCGCCGTGTCGGCCCTCGTCCATCGCCTAACCGCCGATCGGAGCCCGCGGGTTGGCGCCCCAGAAGATCTGGGTGCCGAGCATTCCTATTATGTGCACGAGCACGAGGTTGAGCACCATCGACTTTGCCGTGGCGGTGCCCACGCCGACGGGCCCACCGCCGGCATTGTAGCCGTAGTAGCACCCCACGAGCACGATCGCGGTGGCCATGAACATCGCCTTGATCAGGCTGTATAAGAAGTCCGGCGGATTCTGGAACTGCCAGAAGATCAAGAAGTAGCCGCCCGAGGAGACGGACCCCACCTGCTGGACCACCGCGATGTAGGAGGCGAGGAAGCCCGCCCCGATCGCGGCGAGGTACATGAAGGGCAGCACCAGCCAGGCGGCGAGCAGGCGGGTCGCGCAGAGAAACGTCACCGAGTTGATCCCCATGACCTCGAGTGCGTCGATCTCGTCGGAGATGCGCATCGCGCCGAGCTCGGCGACGATGCCGGTGCCGACCTTCGCGGCCATCATGTAGCCGAACGCGTACGGCACGAGCTCGCGCAGGTCGCACCAGGCGGTGAACACCCCGGCGTATGCGGGCGCGCCCACGGCCTGGTTGAAGTAGGCGCCCTCGATCCCGCACTCCAGGCCGATGATGAACACAAGCGCCCAGATGATGAGCGTCGAGGAGAGGATCAGGATGCCCGACTGGCGCAGCACCTCGCCGAAGAACCTAAACACGCGCAGGCTCCAGACATCGCGCACGATGTTGCCCGTGAAGCGGCCGATTTCGCCGCCCGAGGCGAGCCATTCGCGCGGCAGGGCGAGCAGCTCGTTCATTACTTGATCACCAGGATCTGCGGGTGGGTGGCGAGCAAGGTCTGGGTGAAGACGTAGTCGAAGGAGAAGATCGCAAGAAACGCGATCACGACCGCCTGGTTGACCGCCCGCCCCACGCCCTCGGCGCCGCCGGAGGCCGTCATGCCCTTGTAGCAGCAGACGATCGCGATGATCGCACCGAAGATCGTCGTCTTCAGCACCGAGCCCCACAGGTCGGTCGTCGAGGCGTTGGCGAACAGTGTCGCCCAGAAGGGCCCGAGCGGCTGTCCGTTGACGAGCTCGGCGATGATGCCTCCGAAGATCCCGAACAGCAACGCGTAGATGTCGAACAGGCCCGTGGCGACCATCAGCGCGAGGAAGCGCGGGACGACGAGGTTCTTGACCGGGTCAACGCCGAGCACCTGCAGCGCGTCGAGCTCCTCGCGGATCTTGCGCGCCCCGAGATCCGCGGTGATCGCGGTGCCCGCAACGCCCGCGAGCACGATCGCGGTCACGTTGGGGCCGATCTCACGAACCGAGGCGAGGATGAAGAACCCGCCGAGGCGGTCGAGCGCCCCGAAGATCGTGAGGAAGTTCGCCGCCTGCAGGCCGGGGGCCCCGTAGCAGATGGCCACCGTCGAGATGAGCAAGGGAAACCAGCACAGGCGCAGCGCGAACAGGAACTGCGAGACGAACTCTCCGCCATAGGGGTAGGGCGGACGCAGGGCGGAGGAGATCGTCCGTCCCGTCAGGATCATCATGTCCCCGATTTCCTCGAGCAGGTTCCTCGCTGGGAAGTAAGCCCGCTCCGCGACGCTGCGAACCATCTCTTCGTACCCCTCCTCGAGTGGGTGATCGACGGCTCGCGGAACTCTACGCCATGCGTCCCCTCATGCGCCGCCCAGCGGCACCCGCGGGCCCCGCTCCCGGCCGTCGCCCGGCGCCTGCGGGGAGCCATCCCCGCTGGTATCGTGGCCCGATCGTGAGGGGGAGGCGCAGAGTCTTTCGGATCGTCCCGCGCCGCGCCCGCGTCGGGCCCGGGGTGGGCCTTCCGGCGCTCGCTGCCTGCCTGCTCGCGAGCGCCGTCCTCTTCGCGGCCGGATGCGGCGGGGGGACCCCTCAGGACGCACACGAAAAGGCCGCCACCTTCGACGTGAAGATCGTCAAGGCGAGCTTCCCCGCAAGCCAAGCGATCGCGCGCCCGGCGCGGCTCGAACTGCAGGTGCAGAACCCCGGCCCTGACACGGTGCCCGTCTTGGCGGTGACGCTCGACTCCTTCTACTACACCGAGCACTTTCCCGAACTCGCGGCCGACAAACGGCCGGTCTGGGTCGTCGAACAGGGGCCCGGAGCGATCGCCAAGCCGCCGGTCGAGAGCCAGGCGATCAGCCCGCCCGGCGGCGCTCAGACGGCCTACGTGAACACTTGGGCGCTCGGGCCGCTCGCCTCGGGCCAGACGCAGAGCTTCGTCTGGCAGGTGATGCCCGTGAAGGCCGGCCTGCACACGGTCGACTTCAGCGTCGCCGCCGGCCTCTCCGGCAAGGCCAAAGCCCAGCTTGCCTCCGGCGCTCCCGCCGTGGGGCACTTCGCGGTGCAGATCGCCCCCGCTCCGGGGGCGACCCACGTCGATCCGAGCACCGGGCGGGTCGTCCCCGGGACCTACCCCCCGACGCCCTAGCCACCCGGGCCGTTTGGCCGCTTCTCAAAAGGTTTGGCCGCTTGTCGAAAGATCACCTCGCCGGTTTCGCCATGCGGTGATCGCCTCCCGCCGGATGGGCACTACGATTCTTTTGGCCCGTATCTCGCCGGACTCTGATCCGCGCACCTTTCCTTCGAAGGAGGATTCGACCCCGCTCATGCCAAGGACCCGCCAGCACAACGTCACCGCCGCACAGTGGAGCACGAATGGAACCGCGCTCGGCTCCCCCGACCTGACCGTCTCCACCAACCAGGTCTTCGGAGAGAACGTCTTCTCCCCGGCCATCCAGCGTAATCGTCTGCCAAAGCACGTCTACAAGGCGCTGGAGCGCACACTCGCGCGGGGCGAGGCGCTCGACACCTCGCTGGCGGACGCAGTGGCGGTGGCGATGAAGGACTGGGCGTTGGAGAGGGGCGCGACCCACTACACGCACTGGTTCCAGCCGCTGACCGGGTCGACCGCCGAGAAGCACGACTCCTTCTACGCACCGGCCGGCGACGGGACGGCGCTCGCGGAGTTCTCCGGCAAGGAGCTGATCCAGGGCGAGCCCGACGCCTCCTCGTTCCCCACCGGCGGCATCCGCGCGACCTTCGAGGCGCGCGGCTACACCGCCTGGGACCCGACCTCGCCGGCGTTCCTCCTCGAGAACCCGAACGGCGCGCTGCTTTGCATCCCGACCGCCTTCACCTCCTGGACGGGGGAGGCGCTCGACCACAAGATCCCGCTGCTGCGCTCGATGGACGCCCTCTCCGGAGCGGCGCTCGAGGCGCTCGGACTGCTCGGCATCGAGGACGCGAAGCGCGTCTTCACAACGGTCGGGCCCGAGCAGGAGTACTTCCTGATCGACGAGCAGTACTACTTCGAACGGCCTGACCTGCTGACCACGGGGCGCACGCTGTTCGGCGCCAAGCCGCCCAAGGGACACGAGCTGGACGACCACTACTTCGGCTCGATCCCCGAGCGCATCCTCGCCTACATGCTCGAGACCGAGCAGGAGCTGGCCAAGCTGGGTGTGCCGATCAAGACGCGCCACAACGAGGTCGCGCCGAACCAGTACGAGATCGCCCCGATCTTCGAGAACTCCAATGTCGGCTCCGATCACCAGCAGCTGACGATGCAGGTGATGCAGAACGTCGCGCGCCGCTATGGGCTCGTCTGCCTGCTGCACGAGAAGCCCTTCGCCGGCGTGAACGGCTCGGGCAAGCACAACAACTGGTCGATGAGCACCGACACTCACATCAACCTGCTCGAGCCTGGTGAGACTCCCTCTGAGAACCTCCAGTTCCTGTTCTTCTGCGCCGCGGTCATCCAGGCCGTCAACGAGCATCAGGCGCTGCTGCGCGCCTCGATCGCGAGCCCCGGGCAGGATCACCGTCTCGGCGCCAACGAGGCGCCGCCGGCGATCATCTCGATCTTTCTCGGGGCCGAGCTCGAGAAGGTGTTCGCGGCGATCGAGGCGGGCAAGGTGGAGCCGTCGAAGCCCGGCTCCTTCCTCGGGCTCGGCACCCCGGTGCTGCCGCCGCTCCCGCTCCACGGAGGCGACCGCAACCGCACGAGCCCGTTCGCCTTCACCGGCAACAAGTTCGAGTTCCGCGCGCTCGGCTCCTCGATGTCGCTGGCGCTGCCGAACACGGTCCTCAACACGATCGTCGCCGAGGCGATCGACGACCTCTCGGGCAAGCTCAAGACTGCGCTGAAAGGCTCCTCGGTCAACCTCGAGAGGGCGGTCACGAAGGTCGTCAAGGAGAGCTACAGCGCGAACAAAAGAATCGTCTTCGACGGCGACAACTACTCGCCCGAGTGGCACGTAGACGCGGAGAAGCGCGGCCTTTACAACCTCCGCTCGACGCCCGAAGCGCTGCCGTGGCTCGTCGAGAAAGGCACGGTCGCGCTGTTCAAGAAGTACAAGGTTCTCTCCAAGCGCGAGCTCGAGTCGCGCTATGAGGTCTTCCTCGAGCAGTACTCGGTGAAGATCAACATCGAGTCCGAGACCGCGGCCTCGATCGCCCGCACGATGCTGCTCCCCGCGGCCGTGCGCCACCTCAACGAGCTCCGCGCGAGCGGCCTTGACGAGCTCATCGGCGAGGTCGAGCCGCTCGTCAAGGAGCTCCATTTCGCGCTCTCCAAGCTCGAGGACGCGAACCTCAAGGACAACCAGCCGGACACCTCCGCGCATAACTGGGCTCTCTACATGCGCGACACCGTGATCGGAGCGATGGACGACGTCCGCGGCGTCGCCGACCGCCTCGAGAAGCTCGTCGCCGACGACCGCTGGCCGCTGCCGAAGTACTCGGAGATGCTGTTCATCAAGTAGGCCGTCGGCCTGGTCTTCAGCCCGGAGGACCCGCCTGTCGACCGGCGGGTCCTCCCCGGTCGGCGACCGCGCGCGTCCAGATACCAGACCCGGTGGGCGACCCCCGCGCCCGCCGTGTATCGGGGCTCCGAGCACGAAGCGCGACGCGTGCGGCAGCGAGGGCGGCTGCCCGAAAGGGGGCAGCGCGCCTCCCTGCCGGCCCCGCCGCTAGTGAGGGCTGCTCGAAACCGTTGTTAGGCTCAAGGTCAGATGCGCGACTACCTCAAGGCCATCAACAGCCGCGTCGTCGTCTACGACGGCGGCATGGGCGCGACGCTCGAGCAGTTCGACCTGACGCAGGAGGATTACGGCGGGCTCGCCGGGAAGTGCCACGAGGCGCTCGTTCTGAACCGCCCCGACGTGATCGAGGGCGTGCACATCTCGATGCTCGAGGCCGGTGCCGAGGTGATCGAGACCGACACCTTCCAGGGCTCGCGCTTGAAGCTCGAGGAGTGGGGCCTTGGCGAGCACACCGTGGAGATCAACACGAGGGCGGCGCAGATCGCCCGCAAGGCGGCGGGCGAGAGCCGCTACGTCGCCGGGTCGATCGGCCCGACGGGCTTCCTGCCCGCCTCCGAGGATCCAGCGCTCGGGCAGATCCGCTTCGGGGACCTCGTCGAGGTCTTCACCGAGCAGGCCGAGGGGCTGATCCAGGGCGGCGCCGACCTGCTCATAATCGAGACCGCGCAGGACATCCTCGAGGTCAAGGCCGCCGTGTTCGGGGCGCGCGCCGCGTTCAAGAGCAGCGGGCGGGCGCTGCCGATCCACACGTCGGTCTCGCTGCTGCCGAACGGGGGCAAGATGCTCCTCGGAAGCGACATCTCCGCGGTGCTCGCCACGCTGGAGGCGCTGAAGGTCGACGTGATCGGCCTGAACTGCTCGACCGGTCCCGAGGACATGCGTGACGCGATCCGCTTCCTCGGGGAGTTCTCGCCGCTGCCCGTGGCGTGCATCCCCAACGCCGGCCTGCCCTTGCAGGGAGCAGATGGCGAGACGATCTTCCCCGAGCGGCCCGAGCCGCTCGCCGAGGCTCTGAAGGAGTTCGTCGAGCGCTACGGCGTCGGGATCGTCGGCGGCTGCTGCGGGACGACGCCCGCCCACATCGCCGCGATCGTCGAGCGGGTCGGGCGTGGATCGGACCGGCGCGCGGTCGCGCCGCGGCCGGCACCCCGTCCCCCGCACCTGTCCTCGATGATCGCGGCCACGCCGCTCGTGCAGGAGCCGCGCCCGTCGATGGTCGGCGAGCGCGTCAACTCCCAGGGCTCGCGCAAGGCAAAGGAGCTGCTGCTCGCAGATGACTACGACGGGCTCGTGCAGATCGCCGAGGATCAGGTGGCGGGAGGTGCGCACGTGCTCGACCTCTGCGTCGCTCTGACCGAGCGCTCTGATGAGGACGAACAGATGCGGCTGCTGGCCAAGAAGGTCTCGCTCACCCAGCCCGCGCCGATCCAGGTCGACTCGACCGAGCCGGAGGTGATCGAACGTGCCCTGGAGCAGATCCCCGGCCGCGCGATCGTGAACTCGATCAACCTCGAGGCGGGGCGCGAGAAGCTCGACCGGGTCCTCCCGGTCGCGCTCGCCCACGGGGCGGCGCTGATCGCGCTGACGATCGACGAGGTCGGGATGGCGAAGACCGCCGAGCGAAAGCTCGAGGTCGCAAAGCGCATCCGCGAGCTCTGCTGCACCGAGCACGGTCTTGACCCCGAGCTCTTGATCTTCGACTGCCTGACCTTCACGCTCACGACCGGCGAGGCGGAGTGGCGGCCCTCGGCGCTCGAGACGATCGCCGCGATCAAGCAGATCAAGCAGGAGATTCCCGGCGTGAAGACCTCGCTGGGGGTCTCGAACGTCTCCTTCGGGGTCTCGCCCGGCGCGCGAGCGGTGCTCAACTCGGTGTTTCTCCACTACTGCGTGCAGGCGGGGCTCGACCTCGCGATGGTGAACCCCAACCACATCACCCCCTATTCGGAGATCTCGGCCGAGGAGCGCGAGCTGGCCGACGAGCTCGTGCTCAACCGCCGCGAGGACGCGCTCGAGCGCTTCATCGCGCACTTCGAGTCCAAGGGCGAGGAGGACACCGCGCAGGGGCCCGCCGACCCGACCGAGGGAATGGAGCCCGAGCAGGCGCTTCACTTCCACATCCTGCGCCGGCGCAAGGAGGGAGTCGAGGCGTGGATCGATCAGAGCGTCGAGAAGATCGGCGCCGTGCCGACCCTCAACGAGGTGCTGCTGCCGGCGATGAAGGAGGTCGGCGACAAGTTCGGAGCCGGCGAACTGATCCTGCCGTTCGTGCTGCAGTCGGCCGAGGTGATGAAGCGCGCGGTCGCCCGGCTGGAGAGATATCTCGACAAGATCGAGGGCTACACAAAGGGCACGGTCGTGCTCGCGACCGTGTTCGGCGACGTCCACGACATCGGCAAGTCGCTCGTCAACACGATCCTCACGAACAACGGCTACACGGTCGTCGATCTCGGCAAGCAGGTGCCGATCCAGACGATCCTCGACGCCGCCCAGGAGCACGAGGCGACGGCGATCGGGCTCTCGGCGCTGTTGGTGTCGACCTCCAAGCAGATGCCTGCCTGCATTCAGGAGCTGCACGCCAAGGGCCTCGGCTATCCGGTGCTGATCGGCGGCGCGGCGATCAACCGTGCGTTCTCCTATCGCGCACTGCATCCGGGCGGGAAGGAGTCTGATGAGGTCTATGCGCCCGGCGTCTTCTACTGCAAGGACGCCTTCGAGGGGCTGGCCGTGATGGACCAGCTGATCGACGCCGATGCCCGCGCCGGCCTGCTCGAGAAGCTCCGCACCGGCGCGAGCGCGTTCCGCGAGAAGGGCGAGCAGCCAGCGGAGGCGCTCGACCTCAGCGATGACTCGGTCCGCTCGCCCGCGCGCACCGACGTGCCGGTTCCCGAGCCTCCGTTCTGGGGGGTCCGCGAGATACCGGTCGACCTCGGGGAGGTCTATCGACACCTCGACACGCATGTCCTGTTCAAGCTGCACTGGGGCGGGAAGGGTGTCAAAGGCGAGGCCTGGCAGACGCTCCTGCGCGATGACTTCCGCCCGCGTCTTGAGCGGATGTGGCGCGAGCAGGACTACCTGCGCCCGCGCGCGCTGCTCGGCTTCTTCCCCTGCTATTCGCTGGGCAACGAGATCATCGTGCTCGATCCCGAGGGCCGCGAGAGAGAGCTCACCCGCTTCGTCTGCCCGCGCCAGCCCAAGGGCGACCGGATCTGCCTGGCCGACTTCTTCCGCCCGGCCGTGGACGGCGGGCCCCCGCCCGAGCTGGATGTGATCGCCGTGCAGGCGGTGACCGTCGGCTCTGAGGTGACAGAGCTGATGGCGAAGCTCGAGGGGGAAGGTGAATTCGCGGAGCAGCTGTTCGTCCACGGCCTCGGCGTGCAGACCGCCGAGGGACTGGCCGAGTGGCTGCACTACGTGGCCCGTGAGATGCTCGGCATCGAGGCCTCCCAGGGACGCCGCTACTCGTGGGGCTACCCGGCGGTGCCCGAGCAGAGCGAGCATCTGAAGGTCGAGAAGCTGCTCGATCTGTCGAGGATCGGGGTGAGCATCACCGACGGCTACGCGGCCGAGCCCGAGCAGTCGACGCTCGCGCTCGTCGCCCACCACCCGCAGGCGATCTACTTCGGAACGCGCCAGGGCCGCCTGCTTCCAGAGGGCTCCCCCGATGACCTGATCCGCGGCTCGAGCCGCGATCCGTCCTTGGCCGGCACGAGCGCCGGAGAGCTGGACGACGAGGACTCGCCCGCGCAGGCGCCGGATGAGCCCGCAAAGGCGCCAGATGACCCCGCAAAGGCGCCAGATGACCCCGCGCAGGCGCCGGATGACCCCGCGATGGCGGCTGAGAGGTCCCCCTAGGCGAGCGCCCGGGCCGCGCGGGCGCTGGTGATGTGCACAGCGCGCATCGCCGGCTGGGATGAGGCCATCGCCAGGATCTCCGCGCCGAGGAGGGGCTTGGCGAAGTGGAAGCCTTGACCGAAGTCGCAGTTGATCCCCTGCAGGCGTGCGAGCTGCCCTGGGTTCTCGATCCCCTCGGCGACGGCCTTGAGGTTGAAGATGCGCGCGAGCCCGACGATCGCCGCGGTCATCTCGGCGACCTCGGGGTTGGGGTCGGCCAGGAAGGAACGGTCGATCTTCAGGATGTCGACCGGCAGCTGGCGGATGTAGTTGAGCGACGAGTAGCCCGTGCCGAAATCATCGATCGCGAGTTTCACGCCGAGCGCGCGCAGCGCGTTCAGGCGCAGCAGGCTCAACTCCATGTCCTGCATCATCACGCTCTCGGTCAGCTCCAGGGTCAGGCTGCTGGGGACGATGCCGGTGGCCCGCAGAACCCCGCGGACCTCCTCGATGAACTCGGGGCGCTGCAGCTGGCAGGCCGAGACGTTGACCGCCATCGACAGCGGAGGATCGCGGGGGCACTCGGTCTGCATGTGGGCCGCCCATGTGCACGCTTCCCAGAGGATTTGTCGCCCGACCGGCACGATCAGCCCGGTGTCCTCGAGCAGCGAGATGAATTCAAGCGGCTGCACGGTGCCACGATCCGGGTGCTCCCAGCGCACCAGCGCCTCCATGCCGGCTATGTCGCCTCTGCCGAGATCCATGATCGGCTGGTAGCGCAGCGTGAACTCGCCGGCGTCGAGGGCGCGCTGTAGATCGGTCTTCAGCTCCAGCCGCGCGAGCGCCTTGGCGTGCATCTCCGGCTGGAAGACCTGGTAGTGGCCCTTGCCGTTCTCCTTGGCCATGTACATCGCCGCGTCGGCGTTGCGGAGGAGTTCCTCGGCGTGTTGACCGGAGACCATGCCCTCGTCGCTGAAGGCGATGCCGATGCTCGTCGCGATGTTGACGTCCCGGCGCTTGAGCCTGATCGTGGCGTGCATCGCATCCATGATCCGGTGGGCGATCTCGATCGCCTGCAGCTCGGACTTGGCCTCGTGGATCAGGATCGCGAACTCGTCGCCGCCCAGGCGTGCGGCGGTGTCGACCGGGCGCATGCACTCCTCCAGCCGGTGGGCGAGCTCGCGGATCAGCTCGTCGCCCGCGGCATGCCCGAGGCTGTCGTTGAGGTTCTTGAAGTCATCGATGTCGAGGAACAGGACGGCCACGGGGTGATGCTCGCGGCGCTTGCCGGCCAGCGCGTGCTCGACGCGGTTGCGGAAGAGCGCCCGGTTCGGCAGTCCCGTGAGGGTGTCGTGGAAGGCCTGGTGCTCGAGTTCGGCCTCGAACGCCTTGCGCTCGCTGATGTCGCGGATGTTGAGGACTATCCCGTCGATGGCCTCATCGCCGAGCAGGTTCGTGCCGAGCGCCTCGACGTCGCGCCATGCGTCCTCGCTTGAGTGCCGAACCCGAAACTCCGCGCTCATCACCCGGCCGGGCGTCTGCGTGGCGATCGACGCGAACAAGGAGAACACGCGCTGCGCCTCATCGGGGTGGACGATGTCGGTCAGCGGCCGGTTCGTGACGGCTTCGGGGTCATATCCGAATGTCCGCTGGACCGAGGGGCTCATGTAGTTGACGAGGCCGTCCTCGCCGACGATGCAGATCACATCAGAGGCGTTCTTGATCAGAGAGCTGAGCCGCGCCTCCGAGCGCTGATGGGCGCTCTCCTCGGTCAAGGCCACGCTCTGCAGCGCCAGCGCCACCTCGCTGGCGAGCGTCGCGAGGCTCTCCTCGGCGGCGCGCGTGAGCGGAACCGAGGCTAGGACCGCCAGCACGCCCGTGAGCCGCTCGCGGACGATCAGCGGCGAAAGGCAGATCAGCCGCCCGGATCGATCGAGCGTGTGTACGGAATTGCCGCTGAGCCCCGTGCGGACGCGCTCTGGCAGGTCCTCCCGGCAGAGCGCGGGAAGGCTCCCGAGGTCTCCCTGGGAGCTGCCGACGGCGGTGAGCGCATCCCCGCCGGAGTCTGCGAGGTACAGGCAGGCGGTCACGTCCTGCTCGACGACCGACTGCGCCGCGCCGAGCGCCGCGGCATAGATCTCCTCGCGCGTGGCTGCCGTCACGAGCGCCTCGCCCGCGCTTCGCAGCGCGGCCTCCCGGCGGGTCGCCTCCTCGTTGCGGTGGACGATGCCCGCCATGCGCGTGAGCACGAGGGCGAACATGAGCGCCGAGGCGCCAACCAGCACATAGGGGTCGACCGTCTCATGCAGCGCGTCGCGCACGACGATCAAGAGTGGTGCGGTGAGGCTCGCGCACGTCAGCAGCGCAAGGCGCACGCCGGTCAGGCGACTTTCGGGCTCGGGGCCGGGCGCGGCGAGACGCCGCATCGAGGGGTGCAGGGCAGCGGTGCCGAGCAGCGTGTAGTAGAGCGCCCAGCCGGTGTCCAGGACGCCGCTCGTTTCATAGCCGCCTTCGAGCAGCTTCCATCCGTAGAAGACATCGCTCAGCAGCAGCACCGTGGCGCCGGCGAGCAGGAACCCGAACGCGGGCTGGCGGCGGTGGCTTCCGGCGGCGATGCGCGCGACGACGCCGAGCACGAGGATGTCCATCGCGGGATAGGCGACCGATGTCAGCCGCCTCAGCAGCGACAGCGTGTGGTTGTCCGCGTAGGGCGCGATCAGGTAGACCCACAGGAGCGTCGAGAGCGCGACCGTGACCATCAGCGCGTCGATCATCCCGGCGCGGTCGCGGGTCTCGTCGCGTTCGCGGATCAGCAGCAGCATGCCCGCTACCAGGAACGGGTAGAAGGCGATGTGGAACACGTCGGCGACCGAGGGGAAGGGCAGGGCGGTCCCGAAGAGGCGTTCGTAGTTGGAGGTCAGGACGTCGCTCGTGACGAACAGTCCCTGCCCGACCGCGAGCAGGTACCAGGGCAGGCGCCTGGTGGCGGAGTTCCGCCGGGCGCCGATGATCAGCGCCGCCACGGTCGAGCCTCCGATCAGGTTGAAGACGAGCCCGCCCTTCAGCCAGTCCGGTCCGGAGATGTGCGCGAGCCCGTAGCCGGTCACGAGCAGGGCGATCGTGGCCAGGTAGATCGACCAGGCGTGGCGGGCAAGGCGGCCCGGCTCAGCTACGGCGCCGTGCGCGGGTGCCTCGGAGTCCCTGTTCAGCGAGGCGGCGAAGCTCATGGGCCCGGGCCGGTCGTCAGGAGTGCTCCGGATCGCGGCCGGCCGGCCGCGGAGGGCTTGGCATCGTCTGAACGGGCGGGTCGCATGGCATCACGCCCCACCGCTGCGGGTCGGCTGGGCGATGCGTGCCTGATGGCCCGCGACTGCGGGGAGCGGTCCCTGCGCTATCGAGTTATGCACGGCCTCGATATCGGGCGAACCTAAGCGAACCTGAGAGTCTGCGGGCGATCCGGACGAAAGGGCAACGAAGGGGTTTTTGACCCCTCGCCCTGCGCCTGGGCCTCTTCGCTAGGCCTCTTCGCGGGGCGGCGGACGGAAGAGGATCCGCTTGACCTCCGTGGCCGATCCCCCGCCGAGGCGAAGGGCGGTCTGAAAGCCCTCGGCGCCGAGCTCACCGGTGTCGAGCGCCCGGCGGAGCTCGTTCAGCGCGGCGTGGTCCTGCTCGCGAACCTGCTCGCGGGCGGTCTCGATCAGGATCAGGTGACGCGGGCGCTTCAGCGCGGCGGCCATGCGCACGAAGCTCTCGCGCTCGGGCGCCTCGAGGCTCTCGGCGGCGAGGACCACGGTCTCGCGGCTCTGAAGGCGCTTTGCGACCGCGGCCGCGAGGAGCTCCTGCGCGCGAGCCTCGAGTTCCTCGGGGGCGACACGTCCGGCCAAAAGGCCGCGAACCTTCTCGAGCGAGAGCAGGCAGGCGCGGTCCTCGATCAGCCGCTCGAGGAAGCGGTCGCGCTCGGCGGCCGAGGCGCAAACGACGAGCAGAAGGCTTCCCGGCGAGTAGCGCAGGCGGTCAGACGGCGAGAGCACGCGGCAGTGGACCGTGAGGTTCGCCGGCCGTGGGGGGGCGCCGTCGCGGCGGGGACGATCTGAGGAGTATCCCGTCCGCTCGTCGGCTGAGATCTTCACGCTGCGCGCTGAGGGCCTGCTGGACATACCCCCATCATGCCCTACGCGGGGCCCCGAACCCGGTCCCGTCGAGCTGAAGCTCTCCCCGGCGGCGCGGATTCGCGGCGATCAGCTGGAGCTTCGCGGCGCGGTCGAGCGCCTTGATCCGCGCCTCCTCGCGCCTGGCGGCCGTGCGATCGGCCATCGGGAGCGCGAGCTCGAGCTCCACCGGCAGCCGGCTCGCGGTGTACCTGCTGGCCGTGCCGGCGCGGTGACGGGCCAGGCGCCGGCGCACGTCTGTGCTCCAGCCCGTGTAGAGCGAGCCGTCGGCGCAGCGCAGCATGTAGACCCAGGCCTCGCTCATCGCCGATCGATACGCCGCGCGGGCGCGGATGCCTGCCGGCTGAGACGCATGCGGCTTGGCGCGCCTGCGACGGCCCTCCCCGCCTTCAGCCCTGAACGCGCGTGAGCCCGGCGGCTCCCTCGGGCAGCGGCCCGAGCTTCACGGGCGTCGCGTGCATCGTGCGCAGGCGCACCTCGCGCCAGGAGAGGCCTTCGCCAAGCAGGGCGGGCATGCCCATGATCAGCGCGGCCGCGACCTCGACCGCCTGAAGGACGATGCCGTAGGCGATCGCATCAGGGGTGGAGACGTGGTAGGCCCCGGCGAGGACGGCCACGCAGGCGGCCTGAAAGACACCGACGTTCGCGGGGGTGGCCGGGATGACAGCGGTGACGTTGACCGCGAAGAGCACGCCGGCTGCGGCGCCGACGCCGGCGTGGGAGTCGAGCCCGAGGGCCAGCAGGAGCAGCCAGCAGGAGAGCCACTGCAGCGCCCAGGCCCCGAGCTGGGACACGGTCGCGATGGCCGCTCGGCGGGGCTGTGAGAAGACGCGCAGGCCGTCGCGCAGGCGCAGCAGCGACTTGCGAAGACCCGCCAGGAGCGCCTGCAGGCGGCGCGAGCGGGAGACCGCGGCGGGCGGGATCAGGACCGGCGCGAGCGCGAGCGCGAGCAGCG
Organism: Solirubrobacteraceae bacterium; assembly: GCA_049512215.1. Classification (GTDB taxonomy): domain Bacteria; phylum Actinomycetota; class Thermoleophilia; order Solirubrobacterales; family Solirubrobacteraceae; genus Palsa-744. Next base: position 25,294 of record JBEKXJ010000005.1, on the reverse strand, counting down.
CGGCGAGCGGCGCGAGCGCGAGGAGGAGCAGGGCGCGATCATGGCCGTCAAGGATGCTCACGCTCGAGAGCGTCACGCCGCCGAGCACGGCGAGGGCGAGCAGGTTCAGGAGCGTCTGGGAGACCATCGTGCCGAGCACGATCGGCAGCGTCTCGCGGGCGCGGCCGAGGCGGCGGGCGACGATCAGCGCGCGCGAGGGCTCCCCCAGGCGGGCGGGGAGGGTCGAGGACATGAGCACCCCGATGAAGGTCCCCTGCATCGCGTCGCGGCGTTTGGCGCGTCGCCAGGTGGGGGCGGCGACGAGGATCGCGTGCCAGGCCAGCGCGCGGGTGAACATCGCCGCGCACATCAACGCCAGGCCGGCGGCGAGCAGGCCGGGCCTCGAGGCCACGAGCGAGGCGGCGACGCGGGTGAGGCCGACGCGCTGGAGCGCGAGGGCCGCAAGCGCGGCGCCCGCCAGCGAGCTCGTCGCGAGCGCGAAGCGGCGCAGGGCCCGCACGCGGCGCGCGCGGCCGGCCGGCGGGGGAGCGGCGGGAAGGAGCGAGGGCAGGCGCTGGGCGGGGACGCGGGGCAGGAGGTCGGCGGGGGCGAGCCCGTGGCGCAGGGCGGCGCGCGAGACGCGACCCGCTCCGCGCCGCGCGGCCTGCGAGCGGGTCGCGATCGCCTGCTCATAGCAGTCGAGCACTTCGGCGGCGACGTGCGGCCAGGCGTAGCGCTCGGCGCGCGCGCGGGCGGCGGCGGCCATGCGCGCGCGGCCTGTCGGGTCGAGCGCGAGGCGGCGCAGGGACTCGGCGAGCGCGAGCGCGTCGCCGGCGGGGATGAGCAGACCGTCGCGGCCGTCGCGGACGACGTCGCGGTAGCCGGGGATGTCCGAGGCGACGACCGGCGTGGACGCGGCGAATGCCTCGGTCAGGACCATGCCGAAGCTCTCACCGTGAAGCGAGGGAGCGCAGAGCACGTCGGCTTGCGAGAGCTCTGCGAGCTTGCGCTCCTCGGAGACCTTGCCGAGCGCGCGCACGTCGCGATCGTCGAGCATCATGTGGGCGACCTCCTCGCCGCTCGCCCCGACGAGCGTGAGCGTCGCCGGGAGCTGATCGCGGAGCGCCTCGAAGGCGCGCAGCAGGATCGGAAGGCCCTTGCGTTCGACGGCCTGGCCGATGAAGAGGATCCGCAGCTGGCGCTGCGGGGTCTCCTCGTCTTGGCGCTGGCGTCCCTCGCGCGCGGGCGCGTATCGGGTCCGGCCCGGACACGCGGGAGTTTCGCCGCCGGGGATCTGCACGCCGTTGGGGACGATCCGGTAGCGCCCGCCGTAGAAGCGCCGGGCGGTCCAGGCGGCGGCCTCCGAGACGGCGATGCGCACGTGCAGGCGGTTCATGCGCCGCCTGCCGCCGAGGGGTACGGCCGCGAGGCCGTTCGTGAGCAGGTTCTCCGAGTAGGTGTGGAAGGTGCCCACGAGCGGCAGCTCGCCGGCGCTGCAGAGCGCGTCCCAGCCGAGCACGGGCACGACGGGCTCGTGGATGTGCAGGACGTCATAGCCGCGGCCCTTGAGCTCTGCGCGGAGCGCGTGGACCGCGTGGGGCGTGAGCGCCGCGTTCGAGACGGCTCCGTTCGCGGGCACGCCGACGGTCCGCCCGAGCGAGACGAAGTGCTCGGGGGTTGCGCGGGGCTGGGGGCGCGCCCCGCGATGCAGGCGCCGCGAGAGAGCGTCATCGGGATCAAACGGCGCGAGGATGCGCGGTTCATGGCCGCTCGCGGAGAGCTCACAGGCGAGCGCCTCGACATGACGGGTCACGCCACCCGGGTAGGTCCATGAGTACGGCGACAGCAGCGCGATCCGCACCGGCCCACTCTAACCGCTGCGGGGCAGGCCTGGGCGGAACCTCATGGGGAGCGCCCGCTGGGCGAGCGCCTGCTGCGATAATCGCAGGGGTGAGCGCGCGTCGTTTCGTGAAGTACACGTTCCTGAAGCTCGACCCCGCCTGGCGGCGGCTCGAGGAGCAGCAGCGCGCACAGGACAAGCTCGAGCTGATGGCGGCCTGCCAGGACTTCGCCGACGGGCACCTGCTGCAGGCCTTCTCACTCGTCGGCACGCGTGGGGACGCAGAGCTCCTGCTCGTCTCCGAGGCTGAGAAGCTCGATCGCATCCACGAGTTCCACGTCGTGCTCGCCCAGAGCGGGCTGATGAAGTGGGCGCAGATCCCCCACTCGTTCCTGGGGATGAGAAAGAGCTCCGAATACTCTGATGACGAGCGCGCGATCCCCCGGGGCTTCCGCGGCAAGTACGTCTTCGTCTACCCGTTCGTCAAGGCGCGCGAGTGGTATGCGCTGCCGGCGCAGGAGCGCTGGCGGATCATGCAGGGGCACATCGAGGTCGGCCGAGAATATCCCGGCGTCGACAACCACACGACCTATTCCTTCGGCCTCGACGACCAGGAGTTCGTGGTGGCCTTCGACACCGACGACATCGGCACGTTCCTTGATCTCGTGCAGCGGCTGCGCACCACGGAGGCCTCGCGCTACACGGTCAGGGACACGCCGAGCTTCACATGCATCGCGATGTCGCTCGAGCGCGCGCTGAACGCGCTCGACGGGGTGCCGGTCGCCCTCACCGCCGCCGACGCGCTGCCCGAGAGCTAAAGAGAATCTCGATGACGAAGGCCGCCCGGGCGGCGCTTGAGCACCTGAGCGCGTCCGACCCGGTCCTCGCGCAGCTGATCGCAGCGGTCGGCCCGCTCGGGGACTCGCGCGCGGACCGGCCCGAGCGTTCTGAGCATTACGGGGCGCTGCTTCGCTCGATCGTCGGCCAGCAGCTCTCGGTGAGCGCCGCGCGCTCGATCTACGCCCGCCTGACGGCGCGCTTCGGCGACCGGCCGCCGACGCCGGCGGAGATCCTCGCCGATGACCTCGAGGAGCTGCGCACGGCGGCGGGCCTGTCGCGCGCGAAGGTCGGCTATCTGCGCTCGCTCGCCGAGCACGTGATCTCGGGCGAGCTCGAGCTCGAGCGCCTCGATGTGCTGACCGACGAGGAGGTCATCTCAGAGCTCGTCGCGGTCAAGGGCCTCGGCCTGTGGACGGCGCAGATGTTCCTGATGTTCCACCTCGAGCGCCCCGACGTGCTTCCGGTCGGGGACCTCGGCATCCGCCGGGCGATCCAGCGCGCCTACGGTCTGCCGGAGCTCCCTCAGCCCGCCGAGATGCAGCGGATCGCGGACCCCTGGCGCCCCTACCGGACGCTCGCCTGCCGCTATCTGTGGCGCTCGCTTCAGAACGAGCCGGGCTAGGGCGAGGCCGGCCCCGAAGCCCGGGGCCGGCACTCACCTAAAGGCGCAGCCGCACCGCGGGCGCAGCCGCACCGCGCCTGTAGGCTCGGCTTACACGTCAGCGCAGTTCGGATTCGACAGCTTCCCCCGCCGAGGTCACTGCGAACGTGCCGCTCAGCCTGCCAGTTTTTGGGCAGGCTTTGCTGCTTTTTTTAGCTTCGAGTTTGAACAGCTGCTTGGAGGTCGTGAGTTCAGCCAATCCGGGGACTTTGAACGTGCTCGCGACCTTCGCGCTTTCGAAGATGCATTTCATGTCGCCCGCCGCGGGGAACGTCGAGGCGAACTGCACCTTGCCGGTGCCTTTGATCGTGTCCTGGCCGGTGGTCGTGAATTCGGTCGGCCACGGTAAGTCCCCGGCTACGATCAGGTCCCGTCCGAGACCCCCACTGGTTTTGCAGGCGCCGCCTTCTTCTTGACCGGTCGACTGCTCTTCGGTGACTTTGGCCTTGTCCTTCTTCGCTTCGTTGGTTTCGAGGACACTCGTGAGCACGTTGCTCGTGCATTCGAGGTTACCGGCGCTCGTGACGAATATCAGGTTCGAGCTGCTCGCTTTGACTTCGGCGCCTTTCGCGAGCGGCCCCTTGGCCGTCTTGAGGACGAGCACTTTCGCCTTCGCTGAGGCGTTGGCTAGGACCAACGCGCTCGTCGCGAAGATCGCCGTGAGGCAGAACGCCGTGATCCTCATGCGTCCGATGTTTCTCACTGTTCCGTTCCTCTCTTGGTTTTCGGTCTACCTGGCCGCGGCGCTGCCAAAGCCACAGGCTCAGGTGAACGTGACGGTGGTGCTCGTCGCCGACGCCTTGCCGGAGGCGGGCAGGAACGAGATGCGCAGGGTCAGCTTGACCCTGTGCCTGCGCTTGAGGATCCGCTTCTCGGCGGCGGTGAGCGAGACCTTGAGCCTGTAGGTGCCGGCCTTGGAGGCCGTCGCCTTCACGGTCCCAAGGCCGCGGCCTGAGACCGTTATCCGGCCCTTGGCCGGGGCCGAGACGGTCAGGGTCACGCTCGAGCCCTTGACGAGGTGCTTCATGAAGCTCTTGACCTCCCCCACCCCGACGCCTGTTCCGGGTGGGGGGGGCGCCGGGTTCGGGAGGTTGCCGGCGCCGAGGCCCGATTCGCTGGCGCGCGTCGAGGAACCGACGCCCGGTCCGGATGGCTGGCAGCCTTCTCCGGAGCATGCCGCCGGGAAGGACGCGGGGATGCCGCCGTTCACACGGACGTCGTAGAGATCGCGCAGCCCGTCCTGGTCTTCGGGGGCGGCGCGCGCATCGGTCGTGAGGTACACGTTTTCGCCGTCGGGGGTCGCGTCCGCGAAATACGTCGCCGCCGAGTCCTTTCCGCTGTCGAGGAGCTGCACGCAGCCCGTGGCGGCTTCGCAGCCCGCGATCCCGGGCGGCTGCCACTCGTAGACATTGACCGTGTTGTTCGTAGCTTCCTTTAGGAGCGGTTCGCTTCTGTCGAAGAACACGCGACCCGTATCGCTGAGGCCATGTGGAAGGTATCCGTCAATTGTAAAGACGTACGAGGCGAGCGGTGAGAAAGCGGCTTCTCCTTCTTCCTTCAGAGTGGATGTCGGCCGCCCGGCTTCGCGATTGCACGACACGCAGCTCACCGTTCCGGAGGACAGCGAGTACTCGTAGCTCTCGAGTGCACGGGTCTTGGTCGCTTCATCTTCGTTGTCGTACGAGGTGACCTGCTTCCTCGTCGCAAATAGCAGATAGTTTCCTTCGGACGACACGCGCGCGATCTCGTAGTCCATCCCGTGTTCTGCACTACTCGAGATCGCGTCCACCTGTTCCGCGGATTCTTTGGAGAGACCACCTGCCTCGCTTTGGGCGATGCTTGCGACATAGGAGAGAGTTCCTTCGTGGTAGGCGTAGACGTTGGCTTCGGTGCTCGTTTTCGGCGCGCCGCTTCTGGTGGTCCCGGTCGTCGCTTCGTTTTCCGCCTCTGTGTTGCCCTGCCCTTCAAGGAGCTGGCCCGAGGTTGAGAAGTAGACGACCGACCCGTCCTGCGAGATCCCCACGACACCGCGTACGTTCGCGCCCTGTTCGTCGCGGGTGTCCGCCGAGATGTCTGTCAGGCCTCCCGTGTTCACGTCGTAGTCGTAGAGGTCGCAGCCGATGCCGGGCTCTGCTCCGGAGGATTCGCATTTTTCAGCGGTGCCCTTGCTTGAGGCTTCCGTCAGCCCGTAGTTGGCGGTGAAGAACACCTGGCTGCCGTCTGCGGAGGCGGCCTGGAAGAGCGCGCCGGTGTCCTTGTGGGCAGTCTTTGACGCCGAGGCCTCGACCGTCGAGGCTCCATTCAGGCGCACGAATACCTCTTTTTCGGCGCCTTCGTCGATGCTGCCCTTTTCGGCCTTGGCGGTGAAGAATGCCTTTTTCCCGTCGCTCGACATCGCGTTCAGGTTCGAGCGCGTTTCACCAGCGTCGACCGCGAGGACCCCTTCTGCCGGTTCGTCATGCCCAAGCAGCGATGCGACGTGGAGTTCGCCTTCGCTCCATTCATAGAGGGAGCCTTCAGGAGCACCGAGAAACCGGTATTCGCTCTGGAAGAGGATGTGCCGGCAGTCGGCGGACGCCCCGTCCACCAGATAAGCGTCAGCCGGGGTGACTTCGGCCACGTTGTCGGGCCTGACGTTCGAGACGAGCGTATAGCTGCCGGTGGCAGCTTCCCACATGTACAGGTTTTCGATTCTTTCTTGCGGGGTCTCGCCCGGAGCGAGCTGGGGGGTTTCTTCCCCGCTCTGTTTCGGCTGGGGCAGTTCTGTCTGCTCGACGCCACAGGATAAGTTGGGCGAGAAGTGCTCGAATGAGCCCGTTGGCCCGTCGTCGCCAAAGTAGATGTTCGAGAACCGGCTTTCGGGATTCAGCGGGAGGGTCTTCCAGGTGGAGCCGAGCGTGGCGCTTTCGGCCAAATACTGGCCAAAGTGACCTCCGGAGCGAGAGTTGGGAAGGCCCCCGACTGTGGAGTAGGCGGCGCGTGCGCCTTCCGTGGAGGCTTGAAACGGGAGCAGACTCTGGCCTTGGGCGGCGTTCACCTCCGAGGCCACTTCCTCCTCGTTCTTTAGCACCGGGGAGACGAGCTCATAAGCCCTGCATTCCGGGAGGTAGCCGGACCCCTGTTCGGTGCGGCGGGCTTCGTTGGGGCAGGCTTGAGCGCTCGCGGCGGTGGCGTTGGCGAGCAGCCCGGCGCTCAGCACCGCGGCGAGGAGTGCCAACCGTGTCGTGCGCTTGGCGGCGTGGTCGATCGTCTTGCCGGCGCGCATCGCTAGCCCTTCACGCTTGCTGTCGTGGTCACGGCCTGCTTGGCGGCCGTCAGGCTCGCAGCGACCTTGATCTTCTTGTGGTGCCTCGCGGCCGCCTTGCCCGCCTTGCTCAGCGGCACGCTGATCAGATGGCTTCCCGCCTTCACGCCCCGCTTCACCGTCGTCTTCAGCCCGGCCCCCGCGATCTTGATGGTGCCGGTCGCGGAGGTCTTGACCGTGACGAGCAGCCGGCTGCCCTTCACCCGGGCGCTCGTGATGGCGACGGTCGGCGGGCAGCCGAGGACCGCGATCTTTGTTTCCTGGCTGATCTGTGCGTTGTTCTGGGCGGTGATCTTCGTCGGCGCGGTCAGGTTCGCCGTGCAGAGGTTGGCGTTGGCCGCGAGGATCGAGTGCGGGCCCTCGGGCAGTTTCGTTTCGAACGAGCTGATCGGGGCGTCCGGGACGGTTTCGAAGCGCGAGTAGGTGATCTCTTTCTTGATGTCGGTGTGCCCGGTCAGTTCGATTTGCACGCCTTCGCCCTGCAGCAGGAACACGAGGTCCGGGAACGCCGCGCCGCCGTGGGAGACCAGGTACGCGGGGCCCTCGAGCGGGACGTTCAGCAGCGGCGTGAGAGCCGTGGCGGTCCCGACGTTCGACGCTTCCGGGCACCCCGCGGGGTTGGCGGCGAACTGGGCTTCGGTGCAGGCTTTCTGGAGCGTCGTCAGCCGCGAGGGCAGCGCCAGCGGCAGCTGCAGTTCGACCTTGTGGATGTTCGCTTCCTTCGGAGCCTGGGTGATGCTCACGTCGAGGCTCGCACCGTCGGCTTTGCTGGTCTTCGCTTCGGTGGTCGCCGTGAGGGTCGGTTTGAACGGGAGCGCCGCGCACGAGCTGGCCGTGAACGGCGCGGTCTTTTCGCTCGTAACGCTCCCTTCGCCGCCTTTGACCGGGGCGCCGGTGAGCGTCGCAGCGATCGCTTTGCCTTCGCAGCTGGTCGGGTTGAACATGAATTCGTTGCGTTCCACGTCGACTTTGACGACTTTCAGGCGGAACGGAACGCCGTCGATTTTCTGCGGCAGCGGATCACTCGTGATCGTCAACGCCGAGGTCACGTGGTCGACGCTGATCGCGGCCCGCACGATCACGTTCCCGAGGTGGAACGGCCCTGCGTTCGCGGGCACCACGATCGACAGGCCGAACGGCGCGCCCTTGTAGCCGTTGGTCAGGTAGACCGGCCCGGAGACCACGTACGGTTCTGTACCCGCGCCCGCCGCGGAGGTCGCCGTGCCGATCTTCGAGGCTTCCGGGCACGTCCCGGCGTTGGCCTGTTCTTCGGCGCAGCGGCTCACGCCGGCGATTTTGCCGAGCAGGCCCGGCGGCGTGTGCACCGTGATGCCGGAGAGGTCCTGTTCGCGGTCCTGGCGTTCGAAGGTTACGTCGAAGTTGCTGTAGGCGCCCGCCGTGGAGCTTTCGGTCCCGGCCTTGAAGGCGGGGTTGAAGCGAAGCGTTCCCGGGCAACCGCCGCCGTGGCCGTCCCAGCTGATGTTGAACGCGTTGGATTGCGGTGTCGCGTCCGGCGTGCCGAGGATCTGGACGCCTTCTGCGGTGCCCCCCATGCTCCACGGCGTCAGGTCAGCCGCGGTCTGGTAGCTCCCGCACGCCTGCGGGTTGGCCAGCGGCGAGCGTGGGCCTTCCTTCAGCGTCAGGATCAGCGTTTCGAACGGCAGCTGCGGGTTGCTCGGGAAGGTGGTCGTCAACTGGCCCGTGCTCGTGTTGACGGACGCGGTTCCGGGGAGCTTCACCCTCACCCCGGAGCCTTCCGCTTCGATCAGCAGCCGGAACAGCCTCCCGTCTTCGGCGTCTTGCGGGCTGCACGGGGAGCACAGCGGTTCGCCGATGTACACCCGCCCTTTGAGCGGCGCCAACAGCAGCGGCGTGTGGATCGTGACTTCGCCGACCTGGGAGGCGAGCGGACACGAGCCCTGTCCGATCGACTGCAGGTCGATCTGCGATTCGCTGCACGCGGCGAGACCGTTCCCCGCTGACGGCGAGATCGACACCCCTTCGGGCAGCGTCACCGTCGTGCTCTTGAGCTCGGGTGTGGCCAGGCCCGCTGGAGCTTCGTTCTGGGGGACTTCCAGCTCGAACCTGTACCCCGAGGGCTCGTCTGCCTGGCTCGTCCCTTCGCCCGCAGCCATGCCACCGGGACCGAACGAGATCGAGGGTTTGAACCTGAGCAGGTTGCAACCGGTGACGAGCGGGGATTCCGCCGTGCTCTGCAGCCAGTTCGGATCGCTCAATTCAGGATCGCCCTGGGCGTCGAGCCCTCCGGGCGTCTGCCAGCGGTCGACGGCGATCGTGGTGATCGGCGCGTCACTGGGTTCGGTGGCGGCGAGGCCGGTCGCCTTGGCCTCGGCCAGACAGTCGGTCGGATTGGTGAGGAACGGTTTTTCGGGTTCGTCGTCTTTTTCCCCTCCCACAGGGGGGACATGTAGCCCCGCAAAGCGTTCCGGCGCGTGTGATTCGGACTGCGGCACCCCCCAGAGGGTCAGCGTCACGCCGAGGATGGCTTTGAGCTCGTTGATGTCGGCGGACAGCACCGTCACGCGATATTCGCCGGGTTGACCGGAGTGATCGGGTTCGCGCACCACTCGTGCGTCAAACCGGACCGGCGTTCTGGCGAAGATGAAGCCGAACTCCGCGGGTACGCCGGCCGGGGGCGCGAGGTTGTAGACGCCGAGGTTTTCCCCGGGTGCGCCGAATCCGTTCAAATAGAGCGTCGCCACGCCCACCTGGGATTCCGCTTTGCACGTCAGGTTCGGCCCGGAGCCACCCAAAACCCCTTGTGTGAATTCGGCCTGTGAGCAGCGCGGCGCTGCCCCCGGATTCCCGATGAACCCGGCGGGGAGCTTGACATCGACGTCCTTGACGTTGCCGGGGGGCAGCGTCGATGTCGGTGGCTCTTGCAGTGACGTTTCGCAATCGTTTTCTTCGCACAGTGGCGGTGGTTCGGTGTGCACTGCGGTGTTGAAGAAGAAGCTCGCGGTCGCAGCATAGGGATGCCCCCCCGCCTGCGCGTACTTTTCGCCGTTTTCACCGAACGCGGCGGCGCTGAAGCTCTGCAGGCCGAACGAAGCAGGTGTCGAGCTGACCGTCGCGGTGTCGGTCGCCCTGACGGTGACCGCGCCGCCCCCGGAGACCGTGGCTTCGTTCGTCAGCGTCGGTTCCGTGATCACGCTCGTTTCGACGTACGCCTCGATCTCGATTGAGGCTGCGTTCGCGTCGGCGTTGACGGCCGTGCTCGACGTGCACGCGACCTCGGTCCAACCGGCGCCGAGCGGCAGTTTCAGTTCTCTGTCGTGTTTTGCTTCGGCTTTTTCTTCTTTTTCGGTCACCCCGGGCTTCTTGCAGGTCCAGCCTTCTCCTTCCGGCGCGGCCTTCGTGCTGAGGCCCGGGGGCAGCTTGTCGATGACCGTGATCGTGCCGCCCGCCTCGGTTGCTGCGCCGCCGACGTTCCTCGGTATCAGCTGGTAGTCGACCCTGTCGCGGTTGCCCGCCGTCGTGAGCGCCAGGGTGGCGGTCGCCGGCTCGACTTCCTTGCCTTCATTTTCGACCTTTTCTTCTTCCTTTACAGACGGTTCTTCTTCCGTGGCTTCCAGTTCTGCGGGTAGGTATCGATCGGCCAGGTCACCGACGAATTCGATGACGTACGGTTTCGTGCCGCCTTCATCGCCGGGCCCGCCGGTGACGTTGACGTTGCCTGCCCCGATCGCTTTTTTTTCGATCCCTTTTTCCCCTTTGAGTTTTTCGAGCGCTTCTTGCACTTCTTCGTGGGTCGCATGGAACGGAAGTAGTTTCGTTTCGCCTTCTTCCCCGCTTTCGGTTTCTTCGTTCTTGAACCTCAGCCCGAACTGTCCCGCATTGCCCTTGATCGTCAGCGTGTACACCTGGTTCACGCTCGGCGTGAGCGGAACGTTCGTGGGGCCGTGAAGCGATATGAGTTCCCACGCCGGGGTTGCGGCGAGGGCGCTCGATGCGCCGATGAGCACGAGCGCGAGCACAAGAATCGCGACGCCCAGCGCGTGCCGCGTCCGACGCGGCGAGGCGGGCGGGGCCGGCGGGGCAGGCGCGCTCGGGAAGCCGCTTCCCCGAGCGGCTCGTCCGCTAGGACTCGCGCGTCCCCGGATGTCCCGTCTCTCCTTCCTCATACCCCTTACCCCTTACCCCTTGATGCTACTCCTCGTCTTGCTCCAGGATGAAATGCTACCGAACTTGGTACCGAACTTCAACACGATCGGCATCAGATCGATGCGCCGGCGCCTACCCGCTGTGTGGCCGCGCCGAGCCATGTCGGGACGCGTTCTGGGATGCCCCGGCAGCGAGTGCGGCGCTCGGGCCGCGGGGCCGGCCGGCACGGTCAAACGGGCCGGCCCGGAGACTCCGGGCCGGCCCGCACGACTGACTGCTGGATGCTGCTACTCGGTTGGCCTACGACTTAGGTCAATTCGGCTTCAACCTGTTGGCCTTCGGAGGTCACTTCGAACGTGCCGCCCAGGGTGCCGAGTTTCGGGCAGGCTTTGCTGCTGCCGCTACCGGGTTTGAATTTCGCGCCTGTCGTTGTGACGATAAGCGGCCCGCCGACGTTGAATTTGCTCGTGATCTTGGCGTCTTCGAAGTGGCAGGTCGTGCCGCCCGCTTCGGGGAACACCGACGTGAACTCCACCTTGGCCGAGCCTTTCAGAACCTGCGTCTTTTTGACCGTGAATTCGCCCGGCCACGGGAACTTCCCGGATGTGATTTTGGTTGGCCCGAGGGCGCCACTGACGTGGCAGAGGTGTTTTTCACCGTTATATTCTTCTGCACCGACCGACGTCTCTTCGGTGACCGATATCTTGTCTGCTTTGATCGATTCGTTTTCGGTGACTTTGCCGTACAGGGTGTTTTCCGAGCATTCAAGGGTTCCCCCTGACGTCACGGTCTTGAGGTTGCTGCTGAAGAACTGGACGTTCGCGCCTACGGTCAGTGCGGCGCCGCCTTTGATCTTCAGAATCAGTTTCGGTTTCGCTTTTGCCGCCGATGCGGTGCCCGCCACGACTGCGCTCAACGCGAACACAGCGACGAGGCAGAGCCCTATGATCCTCATGCGTTTCATCTGTCCACTGCTCCTTTTGTTTCCCTCTAGGGTTTGAAATCGACCGACCCCGAAGATCTCCTCTCCTCAGGACGGAGACGCCCCGAAGCCGGTCATGGCCGGCTGCTGTGACACAGCCGGCGGTGCCATACACCTGATCTTGGCAGAAACCATTTCCCTCCTTCAAGCTCAGGCCGATGCGACGTCGACACGCTCCGAGCCCGATTCCCCTTACCGCTGATCGAGCATTGCCGGATGCCCGGGCGGTCCGGTGCCCATGCGACGCCTGACGTCATGTCGCCTTCAGCGTAGCACAGCGATCGAGCCGCCGTCAACCTCCTGGTCGCGGTTAATCCCCCCTCTTGGTCGCGGTTAATCCCGCATAAACACTGGCCATCCAGCCAAATTGAGGCTGGCCATACGGCCAGTTTCGAGACTGGACATTGCGGCCAAACAAGGCTCATCATTTCAGCGAATTCTCACGCCGACGGGGCATGGGGTCACCCGCCGCCGGCGCGCGCGCCGTCATGCGACCCGGCGCACCACGACCGTCCGGTCGGCCTCGGCCGCGATCTCCCATCCGGGGGTGCCTGCGACGCGGAAGTGGCTCCTGACGACCGCGGTGGGGCCGGGCAGCCCGCGTCCGTCCGGCTCACCCTCGCGGGCGTCGTGGAAGACGACGCATCCGCCGCTTCTCACGAAGCCGTGCCAGCAGGACCAGTCGAGCTCGCAGCCCTCCTGCGAGTGGTCGCCGTCGATGAACACCAGGTCCACCTCTCCGCGCCAGCTCGCGGCCACCTCGTGGGAGAGGGCGACGTGCCAGCGCAGCTTCGGCGCCTGCGCTCCCCGGCGGCGCACGCCGCGCGCGAGCGCGCGGCGGGTCGCCCACTCGCTCGCTGCCCACCCGCGCGGGAGCGCGTCCGGGTGCGAGCCGAACGGGTCCACGAGGTGGAGCTCGGCGCCCGGCCCGAGCGCCTCACAGAGCGCGAGCGCCGAGGCGCCCTCGTAGACGCCGATCTCGACGACCCGCCGCGCGCCGCGCGCGGCGTCGAGCAGCACGCGGGCATCCTGCTCGGAATGCATCGTGCGCGGCGGGATCACGCCGAGACCGACCGCGAGCGCGCGCAGACGCACCTGATCGCGCGCGCGCGAGGGTGTGAGGCGACGGAGCGCCTTCGGCAGGATCGCCACGGCGGCAGCCTATGCGCAGCCGGCCGCCGGGGAGGGCGGCGGCTCGCCGGCGGCGCGCAGGCGTGAGTAGGCGAGCCACAGCCGGTAGGCGGGGTAGAGGTGTGAGAGATCGGCGCTCACGAGGCCCACGGGGAAGGCCGGGTCCTCGCGGAAGCTGTACTGGAGGACCGCGCCGACCCGCGGATCTGAATACCAGCCGAGCAGCTGCGCCGCGAGCGCAAGGCAGCCGGCCTCTTCTTCGGCCGGGCCCGCGGGTCGGGGGTCGCCCGGGTGGGGCGTGCCGGTGCCCGCCTCGGTGACCCAGATCGCCGCCTCGCGCCCGCAGCCGCCGCGCTCCTCGAGCGCCGCCTCGAGCGCCCCGACCGCCTCAGGCGCCGGAGCGTCCGGTGCGCGGCTCGCGTAGGCGTGGACCGACCACACCTGCCCGAGGCAGATCACATCGGCGGGGAGCGCCGCCACGAAGCTCGCGATGCTCGTCGTGCGGGGCGAGTCGGCCTGGAGATCGGCCAGCTCGCCGAGCAGCAGGTGGTGCTCGCCGCCGTGGGCGCGCAGCTCGGCGGCCATCGCGCGGGCGAGCTCCCCATAGACGGCCGGCGCCAACGGCGGCGAGCCGGGGTCACACCTCGCGCGCTGGGGGCTGATGAAGCGCGGATCGTTCGGCTCGTTCCAGGGACTCCACCATTCGAGCGCCACGCCCTCTGATGCGGCGAGTGAGAGCAGCGATCCGATCAGCGCGCGGTAGGCGCCGATCGCGCTCGGCCGCAGCGCTCGTGAGGAGGCGCGGGTGCCCGGGCCCTCGCAACCGGAGGCAGGCGCCGCCGCCCAGGCCGGGGCGCCGAAGATCACGATCACGACGCGAAAGCCGCCCCCGGCGGCCCGTTGCTGGGATGCGATCGCGGCGAGCTCCTCGCGGATGCCCGCGTAGGGGCCGCAGGGGCCGACGCCGCGCGCGCAGCCGTTGAGCTCACCTGCGAGCGCGGGCGCCCGGCCCGCCTGCGCCGCCAGCGCCGCCCAGTCGACGAGCAGGCGAATGTAGCTGGGGTGCAGCGCGGTCAGCTCGCTGCGCGCGGCCTGGAAAGCGGCCCCGCCCGGCCGCGCGGGCGCCTGCGGGCTGAAGAGCAGATCGGCGTTGTCCTCGGTCAGCCCGAACGCCGGGCCGAGGGGAGCGCCCGCGAGAGGCCTCGCGCTCGTGGCGGAGGCCGGCGCACGCCGCGGGCTCCCGGCACCGCAGCCAAAGGCGCAGAGCACGGCGGCCGCGGCTGCGACGGCTGGCGCAGCAAACGCCGCCCGGGTCGGGACGCGCGCACCCATCGACGCCGCGGAGAAAAACGCCGCGGAGAAACGTCCCGCGGGCGCGTCAGACAGCCGAGACCTGCTCCTCCTCGGCGACCCGGAAGGATGAGCCACAGCCGCAGGCGGCGACCACGTTCGGGTTGCTGACCTTGAAGCCCGCGCCCTGCAGGCTCTCCTCGTAGTCGATCGTCGAACCGCGCACGAACTGCAGGCTATCGCTGTCCACGAGCAGCTTCAGCCCGTGGCTCTCAAAGACGATGTCGCCCTCGCGCTGCTCGTCGAAAGCCAGCTGATACTGAAAGCCCGAGCAGCCACCCCCGCGGACCCCGACGCGCAGGCCGGCCATGGCCACATCGGACTCCTGGGAGGCGAGGAACTCGTGCACCTTCTCGGCGCCCTTGTCGCTGATCGTGATCAATTGCTCTGCTCCTGTTGAGGACTCTGAGACTTTCCAAAGTATAGCGGTGGGGCACGGCGCCCGGAAGCCGCTCGCGCGGGCGCCCTGGGACCCGGCGGAGAACCCTCGCGCGGGCGCCCCGGGACCCGGCGGGGAAGCCTGGCGCCTGCGCCCCGGGATCCGGCGGACGATCCTCTACGCTAGGGAAAACGATGCCCTCATCCGAGTACATAAAGCAGCGGATCGAGGCCTCCATACCGGGGGCCCACGCCGAGGTCGAGGACTACACGGGCGGCGGCGACCACTTCCGCGCGACGATCACGGCCGAGGCGTTCGCGGGACGCAGCCGCGTCGAGCAGCACCGCCTCGTCTATGAGGTCTTCGGCGAGGAGGTCGGCGGCCCGATCCACGCCCTCTCGTTGAAGACCCAGACCCCCACCCACTGACCGCAAGGAGCGTGCCATGTCGAGCAGCGAGCCGAGCACCATTCGTGACCTTCCCATGTCGGGCGGGCGGCCCGAACCCGCCCCGGGCTCCGCGGCGCCCTCCGAGGGATCCAACCCCATCCGCGAGGCGATCGCCTCGGCGATCGCCGAGCACAAGGTGATCCTCTTCATGAAGGGGACCCCCGAAGCGCCCGCCTGCGGCTTCTCGGCGCGGACCGTCTCGGTTCTGCAGGCGCTCGACGCGCCCTTCGCGGCCGTCGACGTGCTGGGAGACCCGCGCATCCGCCAGGAGCTCTCGGCGATCTCGAACTGGCCGACGATCCCTCAGCTGTTCGCAAACGGCGAGCTGTTGGGGGGCTGCGACATCGTCGGCGAGATGTATGAGTCGGGGGAGCTCGCGCAGGCCTTGCTGTAGCGTCCGGCGCCGCATGCGCTCCGTCGCGGTCGCCACAGACAGCACGCACTACCTCCCGCGCGAGCTCGCGGACCGCCACGGCATCCACCAGGTCAGCCTCTATGTCGGCTGGAAGGGCGAGGCCAGGCGCGAGCTCGAGATGGACGGCTTCGACGCCTTCTACAAGCGCCTGGGCACCGACGCGGAACTGCCGAGCACCTCCCAGCCGTCGATCGGCGACTTCCTGGCCGTCTGGGAGCCGCTTATCGAGGCGGGGCACGACGTCGTCTCGATCCATCTCGCCGGCGGCATCTCGGGCACCTTCGAGGCCGCGCGCCAGGCCCATGGGCTGCTGGCCGAGCGCGGCCTCTCCGGCCGCGTCGAGGTGATCGACGGGGAAACGGCCTGCGGCGGGCTGGGCCTGGTCGTGCTGGCGGCCTGCGCCGCCGCCCGCGCCGGCGCCGAGAAGGACGCGGTCGCGCTGCGCGTGCACGAGGCGCGCGCAGCGCTGAGGATGTGGTTCTGCCTGGACACGCTCGATTACCTGCGACGCGGCGGGCGCATCGGCAAGGCCCAGGCCTGGCTTGGGGGCACGCTCAGGATCAAGCCGATCCTCTCGCTCGAGTACGAGATCGTCCCCGTCGAGCGCGTCCGCACCGCCGGGCGGGCGTTCGAGCGCATGGTCGAGTACGCCCGCGGCCTCCACGAGAGCGGCTCGGACGGCTGGGTCGTGCAGCACATCCAGGCCCCCGATCAGGCGCTTCGCCTGATCGACCGCTGCCGCGATATCTTCGACTCAGAGCCCGTCTTCACCTCGGAGATCGGGCCCGTCATCGGCACCTACACGGGCCCGGGCCTGATCGGTGTCGGCGCGGTCCCGCGCGCGCTGCTCTAGCGCCGGCGGCGGCGGCGGCGGCGCAGCAGACCGCCGACGACCACGAGGCCCACGACCCCCACCCCCACCATCAGTTCGCTGCGGTGGCGCTCGATGTGACCGCGCCAGTCGGTCAGATGGGCGACCTCACCGCGCAGACGCCCGACCGAGACCGCCAGCTCCATGCGGTTCTCCTCGATCGAGCTGCGGATCTCCGCCGGGGAGCGCTGCGCCATCAGCCGGCCCCCTCTCCGCCCGCGACAGAAGCTGCGCCGACGGGAGCGTCGGCGACAGAAGCGTCGGTGACGGGAGCGCGCGCGATGGGGGCACCGCCGACGGGAGCGCCTCCGACGGGAGCGCCCGCGACGGGAGCGCCCGCGACGGGAGCGCCGACCGCGGGCACGCTCGGCTCAGGGCCCGCGCTCACCGCCTCGCGGATCTTCCTTGCCTCCTGGATCGCCATGCGCGGCGTCGGCGGGGAGCCTCTCTTGACGACCTTGGCCGCGATGAAGCCGGCGAGGGCGCCCAGCAGCAGGAGGATCACGGCCATCGCGAAGAAGCCCCAGAAGTAGGCGAAGTCGCCCACCGGAAGGTAGTAGTAGAGAAGCCAAGCGCAGCCGATGAGCGCGAACACGACCGCCATCAGGACGAACACCCCGGCCGCCACCCCGACGACAGCTCCCTTGACGAGCTTGCCCGCCTTCTCGGTGACCTCCGCCTTTGCCAGCTCGATCTCCTCGCGGACGAGCAGCGTGGCGCGCTCGGACACCTCGGTGATCGCCGCGGCGATGTTGTGCTGATCTGAGGTTCGCTCGCCGGGCGGCGTCTGGCTCATTCGGGCGGGTCCTCGTCGAACAGTCGCCTCCACACGAGCGCGGCGGCGCGGTTGGCGAGGATGCTCGCCAGGGCCCCGAAGCCCGCGAGCAGGCCCGACCAGAGCAGCCGTTTGACCATCTCGTTCTCCATGACCACGCCAGTCTATTGATCGCGGCGGTCCCTCCGCCGGCCGCTTTTCCGAGCGCCGTGCAGCGGGGTCACCGCCGATCTGCGCGTGGTGGCGGCTTCGCCTCGAATTGAGGCGCCCGCTTGCTCGCAGAGGATCCCGTGAGCTCAGCCGAACGGGTCGCCGCGCTCGGCGCGCGATCCTGATCGCGGTGAGGCGCCCGGGGCCCGGCGGCTAACGGGTTTCGAGGCCTCCGCAGACGGTCTCGACCACGAGCCACTTGGCCCGCTCGAAGTGCTCCTCGCCTTGGGGCAGCAGCCCGAAGATCCAGCCGGTCAGCAGCTGCTCGATCGCCCCGTAGAAGGCCATCGCCGCGAAGCGCGCTTCGATCTCGGGCTTGAAGACGCCCTCCGCCTGGGCCTTGGAGACGATCGCCCCGATCAGCTCGTAAGCCTCGCGGATCTCCCCGAGATGGGTCTGCCCGAACGAGTTGGCCGCGCGCGTGACCTCGACGATGATGACCTTCATCAGATCGGGGTCGTGCTGGTAGCTGTCGACGATGAAGGAGGCGATCGCCCCGAGCTTCTCGCGCACGGCGATCGGCTTGGAGTCGACCTCGCGGATCAGCTCGAGCATGACGTTCCAGCGCTCGAGGAAGAGCGTGTCGAGCACCTCGTCCTTGGAGGCGAAGTAGTGATAGACGAGGCCGTAGGCGACGCCAGCCTCATCGGCGATGTCAGAGACGCGGCAGGCGTGGAAGCCCTGGCGCGCGAACACGCGCACGGCGGCGTCGAGGATCAGGCGCCGCTTGTCCGCCGTCGCCTTGGCCCGCGCGACGCTCACGCCTGCGCCCCCTCGGGCCAGCGGTAGGCCGCGGGACGGCGGTTGGCGAGCGCCGGCAGGCGAGCGCGGATGTCCCGCTGGGCCTCGAGGTCGAGCTCGGCGAGGATGTGGCCCTCGCGGTCGGGGGCCTGAGCGAGCACGACTCCCCACGGGTCGACGATCATCGAGCGCCCGCCAGACTGAAATCCGCCCGGATGGGAGCCGACCTGGTTCGCCGCGATCATGAACACCTGGTTCTCGATCGCCCGCGCCCGCACGAGCGTCTCCCAGTGATCACGCGTCGTGGCAAGCGTGAAGGCGGAGGGCAGCGCGATCAGCTGCGCTCCGCGCACGGCGAGGATCCGGAAGAGCTCGGGGAAGCGCAGGTCGTAGCAGATCGACAGGCCGAGCCCCAGGTGCGAAGCGGTCTGTGAGAGCACGATCTCCTCGCCGGCCTGCTCGAGCTCGGACTCGCGGTAGGAGCGCCCGCCGACATCGACGTCGAACATGTGCACCTTGCGGTAGACGGCCCTGACCTCGCCCCGCGGATCGACGTGCACGCAGGTGTTCGCCAGCTTCTCGCGCCCCGGCACCCGCTCGAGGATCGAGCCCGCGACGAGGTCGACTCCGAGCTCACTCGCGATCGCCCGCGCCCAGCTGATCGCCGCCCCCTCGAGGGTCTGCGCCGCGTCGCGCAGCTCCTCGTCAGGGCCGAGCGCGGTCCACTTCTCAGGCAGTACGATCAGGCTCGCGCCCTCAGCGGCCGCGGCGCGCGTGAGACGGTCGGCGGCCGCGAGATTCGCCGCCTCATCGGTGCTCGAGTTGAGCTGGACTGCCGCGACCCTCAAGAGCGCCACCCCCCCCTCGCGGGCTCTGGCCCGCAGCCTCCACGGAGATCCACCGGCAGAATAGATTGACTGGTCAGTCAACATCCGCAAGCATACCGGCCGCCGGCGAGGGCGTGGAGCGGCCCGCGCCCCCCTTCCGCACGAGGCTGTTTCGGGGGACCCGGCCGCTGAAGCGCTGGCGCTACGTGGCCGTCTTCTGCGAGGAGCTGATGGCCTGCGCCGCGCAGGTCCAGGTCGGCCCCGCCAGGCAGTCCTTCTGGGCCCTTCACCTGCGCTCGGGTGCTGCCCTGCGCGAGCGCACGCGCATGCTGAGAGGACACGGCGCGGTCGAGCTCCTCCACGGCCGACCCGCTTGGCGCGGCGCAGCCGCGGCCGAAGCGGGGCGCCTGCGCATAAGCGACGGTGGCGTCCTGCTCGATCTGCTGCTCGAGGAGGACGCGGGCATCGAAGCGCTCTGCCCGCACGGGCGCGGGGAGGTGTGGACGCGCAAGCAGGCAGGCGTCGCCGCGCACGGCACGATCGCCCTCGACGGCGGGGCGCCGAGACGGGTGCGGGCGCGTGCGGTGATCGACGACACCGCGGGCTACCACGCCCGGCGCACCGAGTGGTGCTGGGCGGCCGGCGTCGGCGAGAGCCCCGCCGGCCTCGCGCTGGCATGGAACCTCGTCTGTGGCGTCAACGACCCGCCGCAGGGCTCAGAGCGCGCGGTCTGGGTCGCCGGCGAGCCGCACGAGGTGCCGCCGGTGAGCTTCGCCGGCGACCTCTCGCTGATCAGCTGCCGGGACGGCTCTGAGCTGCGCTTCATCGCCGAGGCCGAGCGCAGCCTCAGGGAGAACCTGCTGATCGTCAAGAGCGACTACCGGGCGCCGTTCGGCGTCTTCTCGGGAACCCTCCCGGGCGCGATCGCGCTCGCGGGGGGGCTCGGCGTCGTCGAGCATCACCGCGCGCTCTGGTAGGAGGAGCGCGCTCAGGAGCTCTTTGCGTCCTTTATGAGCTCTTCGCAGAGTTGCCCTGCTTTGAGCCCGTTCGCGTGCCGGGGTGAACGCTCCTCGCCCCGGCGCGCTGGCGGCGCAGCTCGGCGAGCAGGAGCTTGGAGTGCATCGCGCCGATCAGCGCCCGCAGCGGTTCGACGCCGGCCGCGACGATCTCCACGGCGCGCTCGACCTCGACCTCGCCGGCGAGCCGGTCGAGCAGGGCCCGCACCTCCTCCTCCACGAGCGGCTCGAGCGCCTCGCGGTAGCGGAGCGTGTCATAGACGGTGAAGCCGAGCGCCTGCTCGTAGCCGCCGGCGCGGAAGTCGGCGATCGCCTCGATGATCTTCACGTCGTCCTGCTCGTAGCCGCTGCGGGTCGGCGTGAGCACGCCGATCTCGGCGAGGCGCTCGAGCACGTTGCGCGGAATCGCATAGCGTTCGCGGACCGTCCTGCGCGAGACGCGGCTGCGGTCCTCGGTGCGCGCGAGCGCCCGCTCGAGGATGCGGTCCTCGAGCTCGATCAGGGCGTGCACCCGCTCGGGTTCGTCTTCCAGCGCGCCCTTGATCACGCGCAGAGGCATGAACCGCTCCTCCTGCAGGCGCTTGATCAGCTCGATCCGCTCGACGAACTGCGGCGGGTAGTAGGCCATGTTGCGGCTCGTCCGCAGGATCTCCCCGCCGCCGCCGAGCAGCCCCTCGCGCAGGTAGTAGCGGATCGTCCCGGCGCTCACACCCGAGCGCTCGGCGAGCTCGCTCATCTTCAAGAGCTGAGGATCGGCAGAGCCCTCCTCGGCCCTCTGCGCGGTCGTGCTCACGGCCTGCAATCCACGCTCACACCCGGAAGGTCGCGCCCTGCTGGGACTCCACAGCCGCCGCGGCCGCGCCCGAGCGCAGGAGCCCGGCGACCTCTTGCTCGGAGTAACCGGCCGCGCGCAGCACCTCCTCGGTGTGCTCCCCGAGCGCCGGACCGGGCATCCGCGCGTGCTCAGCGGGGGTGCGGGCTAGCTTGATCGGGACGCCGAGCTGGCGCACCGGCCCCGCAACGCCCGGCTGCTCGATCTCGACGACCATCTCTCGCTCGCGCACGAGCTCGGAGCGCAGCGCCTCGTCAAGCTCGAGCACCGGCTCGAGGCAGCAGTCGTGCTCCTGCGCGAAGGCCTCCCAGTCGGCGCGGGTGCGGCCCCTGAAGATCGCCTGCACCTCCCCGTGGGCCTCGGAGCCCGGGCGCTCGAACTGCTTGGCGATCAGCTCCTCACGCGCGACGCCCCGGCAGAAGGCCTGCCAGAACTTCGGCTCGAGCGCCCCCAGGCTGACCCAGCCGTCGGCGCACTCATACGGTCGGTAGCAGATCAGCGCCCCCGCCAGCGCCAGCTCGCCCCTGCGCGGGACCGTCCCGTCGGCGAAGTACGCGGCGGCCACCATCACAAGCCACGAGAGCGAGCCGTCGGCCATCGAGACGTCCACGAACTGGCCCTCGCCCGACCCCGCCTGCCCGCGGGGGTGCGCCGGCGCCCCGTCTCGCTCGCGCAGCGCCGCCATGATCCCGAACGCCGCCATCAGGGCGCCGCCGCCGATGTCGGCGATCTGGCCGGCGGCCTGCACCGGTTCCCCCCCGCGCTCGCCGGTCAGGCCGAGCAGGCCGATCAGCCCGAGATAGTTCATGTCGTGACCGGAGGCATCGCGCCTGGGGCCGTCCTGGCCGTAGCCGGAGATCGCGCAGTAGACGATCCCGGGGTTCTCCTCGCGCATCCGCGCATAGCCCACGCCGAGACGGTCGAGCACGCCCGGGCGGAAGGACTCGAGCACCACGTCGTGCTCGCGCACGAGCGCGAGCAGCGCCGCCCGCCCGTCCTCGTGCTTGAGGTTGAGGCGGATCGAGCGCTTGTTGCGGTTGAGCGAGAGGAACAGCGCCGACTTCGCGCTCTCGTGCGCGCCCTCGTAGTAGGGCGCCGACCAGCGGATGTAGTCGCCCATGCCGGTGTCCTCGACCTTCAGGACGTCCGCCCCGAAATCCGCGAGCAGCAGCGAGCAGAACCCGCCGGGCAAGAGCCGGGAGAGGTCGAGCACACGGATGCCCTCGAGCGGCAGGCTCAAGCGCTGAGCCTCTCGCGCGGCGTGATCGCGAGCATCGCGCGCGCCTCGGTGACCGTCGCCGGGCGGCGGCCCATGTCCTCGGTCATCTGCCGTGCCTTCGCGATCAGCTCGCCGTTCGAGCGGGCCATCTCGCCGTTCGGCAGGTACAGGTTGTCCTCGAGCCCGACCCTGATCGAGCCGCCGAGCGTGAGCGCCGCGGCGACCAGCATCCACTGCTCGCGCGAGATCCCGATCACGCCCCAGTGGGAGCCGGCGGGGATGTTCTCGACCATCGCGGCGAGGTTCCGCGCACTCGCTGGGATGCCGCCGAGAACGCCCATCACGCAGTCGACGTGCAGGGGGCTCACAAGCACGCCCATGTCGATCAGCGGCTCGAGGCTGCCGACGTGCCCGATGTCGAAGCACTCGTGCTCGGGTTTTATCTGGAGCTCGTTCATCGCCTCGAGCAGCTCGATGATCTCCTCGAAGGGGTTCTGGAAGACCATCTTGAAGACGAACTGCTTGCGCTTCGCTGAGTACTTGGCGTAGTTCATCGACCCCATGTTCAGCGCCGCCACCTCCGGGCGGCACGCGCGCAGGTAGGCGATCCGCTTCTCGACCGGCACGCCGATCGTCCCGGTCGAGTAGTTCACGATCACCCCATCGCCGACCTCCGAGCGGATCGCCTGCGTGATCGCCCGGAAGTCCTCGATCTCATAGCTCGGCGCGCCCTCGGGGGTGCGCGCGTGGATGTGGATCATCACGCCCCCCTCGTCGACGATCCGCCGCGCCTCCGCCGCGTACTCGGCCGGCGTGTAGGGGATCCCCGGGCACTGCTCGCGGTTGGCGATCGCCCCGGAGATCGAGCAGGTGATGATGACCGGGTGCTCGAGGCTCATACGGGCACGACCCCGTGTCGCTTCCAGGGCCTCTCGACGCGCTTGCCCTCGGCCATCTCGAGCGCCCTGCAGATCGTCGGTCGCGTCTCGCGCGGGTCGATCACGTCGTCGATCATGTCGTTCCCGGCCGCGATGTAGACGTCGATGATCTTCCGATAGGCCTCGATCAGCTCGGCCTTCTTGGCCTGCGGGTCCTCGGCTTCCTCGACCTGTTTGCGCATCACGATCTCGACCGCTCCCTCGGCGCCCATCACGCTGATCTCGGCGCTCGGCCAGGCGACGATCAGGTCGGGCTCATAAGCGCGGCCGTTCATCACGTAGTAGCCCGCTCCGTAGGCCTTGCGCGTGATCACCGTGACCTTCGGGACGGTCGCGTTGGCGACCGCGTAGAGCATCTTCGCGCCGTGGCGGATGATCCCCCCGGCCTCGACCTTGCTCCCCACCATGAAGCCCGGCACGTCCATCAGGAAGACGAGCGGGATCGCGAACGCGTTGCAGAGGTTCACGAACCTCGCGGCCTTATCGGCGGAGTCGTTGTCGAGTATTCCCCCCAGCTGCTTGGGCTGGTTGGCGACGATTCCCGCTCCTCGTCCGCCGAAGCGCGCGAAGCAGGTGATGATCGTCTTCGCCCACTGGGGCTTGATGTCGAAGTAGAAACCGTCGTCTGCGATCCGGCGGATCACCTCGTACATGTCATAGGGCTTGCGGTTGGACTCAGGCAGCACGTCGAGCAGCTCCTCGTCGCCGCGCTCGATCGGGTCCTCGCTCGAGCGCAGCGGCGGCTTTGCCTCGCAGTGCTGAGGCATGAAGGACAGGTACTGCTTGATCTTCTCGATGCACTCCTCGTCGTCTGCGACCTCGAGATCCCCCACGCCGGACTTGCGGCAGTGCACGCGCGAGCCCCCGAGCTCCTCCTGGGTGACGTCCTCGCCGACGGCGGCCCGCACGAGGTGCGGGCCAGCGAGCGCCATCGAGCCGCGGCCCTTGACCATCGGCACGAAGTCCGCGAGCCCCGGGATGTAGGCGGTGCCGGCCGCGCAGGGGCCCATCAGCGCCGCGATCTGCGGGATCACGCCGCTCATCACCACCTCCTCGCGGAAGAGGTGTCCGGAGCCCGCGAACAGCGAGCCCACCGCCTCCTGGATGCGCGCGCCCGCCGAGTCGAGCAGCCAGATGAAGGGGATCCGCTTGCTCAGCGCGAGCTCGCGCAGGCGGGTCACCTTGAGCTCGCCCGTCATCCCCATCGAGCCCGCCATCACGGTGAAGTCATAGGCGCAGACCGCGACCATCCGCCCTTCGACCTTGCCGTAGCCGGTGATCACCCCGTCGGCGGGCGCCTGGATGCCGTCCATCGCCCTCTGCGCGAAGTGCGGGCGGCCGTGGATGCCGAGCTCGGTGAAGCTGCCGTCGTCGATCAGCAGCGCCAAGCGCTCCCTGGCGGTCAGCTTCTCCGCGGCATGCTGCCTTGCGATCTTCTCCTCCCCGCCCCCGAGCCGGATCTGCGCGCGCCGCGCCTCGAGGTCCTCGACGAGCGGCCGCAAGAGCGAGCTCATCTCCCGGGCACTCATGAGCCGGCCCTGCCCATCAGCGGCCCTTCCATTGCGGCTCGCGCTTGTCAAAGAAGGCGCTCACGCCCTCGACGATGTCCTCGGTGGAGAGCGCGAGGGTCAGCTGCGCGCGCAGGTAGTCCAGCGCGTCGTCGAGGCCCATGTCGAGCTGGCGGCGCATCGCCTCCTTGCCGAGCCTCATGATCACCGGCGAGGAGCCCGCGAGCTTGCGCGCCCACTCCGAGACCGCCGCGTCGAGCTCCGCCGCGGGGACGACCCTGTTGACGATTCCCGCGGCCTGCGCCTCGTGGGCGCTGAAGCGCTCGCCCAGCAGCAGCAGCTCGTTCGCCTTCTTGCGCGGCACGTTGCGGTAGATGAGCGCCATGATCATGAAGGGGAACGTCCCGACCTTTATCTCTGGCGTCCCGAAGCTCGCCTCCTCGGAGGCGACGATCAAATCGCAGGCGAGCGCTATCCCGAGCGCGCCGGCGAGCACGTGCCCGCCCGCGGCGCAGACCGTCGGCTTGCCGAGCGCTCCGATCAGCCTGAAGAGGCCCACGAAGCGCTCGGAGGCGAAGTGCTTCTCCACGAGCGAGCTCTCGCCCGCGAAGCCGCCCAGGTTGGCGCCGGAGGAGAAGACCCTCTCGTGCGAGGAGCGCAGCACCACGCAGCGTGCCCCCTGTTCATCACGCGCGCGCTCGAAGGCCGCGATCAGCCCCCCGAGCAGCTCGACCGAAAGCGCGTTGCGGGTCTCAGGATCGTTCAGGGTGATCGTCGCGACGCCGGCCTCGTCGAGCTCGTAGAGAACGGGGTCGGGCGACATCGGCGCATCCTAACCGCATCCCGGCCGTGTGGGAAGTGAGCAGCTCTACTGTTTACTTTCCGGGGTGGCTGCGTTAGCG
>JBEKXJ010000004.1:0-102389 GCA_049512215.1 Solirubrobacteraceae bacterium | reverse complement strand
ACGTGATGCCCAGCTCGACCGCGCGGAGGATGGCGGCGCGCGAGTCGTGATCGTGCTGAACCCCCCAGCCGGTGCGGCCGAATGCCCACGCGCCGAGGCCGAGGCGGCTTAGGGGTGGATGTACGCCAAGCGGTCTCGCGCAGATACGCTGGAGATCGGTCATGTCTTGTGCAATCGAGGCTCAACTGGGTCGCGCCACTCGCTCAGCGCGCTTGAGGGATCCTGCGCGACGACACGAAAGCCCCTTGCCGTCAGGACCTGGCGGACTTCGGGGATGACGCTCCCGGTGAAGACCACGTCTCCGTGGCTGGCCCGCAGGGCGGAGATGACTTCATCGAGTTGCTCGTAGGTGACAATGCCGTCCGGATGACTGTAGGGGGAGACGTCGATCACGCCTGCGTCCCGTCCGATCAGGTGCCCAAGGCCAGTCAACAGAGCGACATGTTCCCCCGGTTGACTGACTGTCTGAACGAAACGGACGGCCGGAGCGGTGTTGAACTGAAGGGTGTGGGAGCTCGTCGTGAGGCGCCGCCACTGGGTCCACGGAGCCGGGAACTGGTCGATGGAGGTCACGAACAGCCCAAGGAGGACCAGAGCCGCCGCTACAGGAAGCGCGCGCGACGGCCAGATCCGACGACGGCTCGCGGAGTCTCTCAGCGCCTGGAGGGCAAGCAGGCAGAGAAGAGCCGTCGCCAAGCCCCAGGCCGGGAACAGGGCGGCCAGAACCTCGGGGAAAGAGCGTCCCATGTAGTAGGAGCCCGCGCCCATTCCAAACGTGCCACTGAAGACGAGCGCTCCGGTCATGACCCGATCGGTATTCATCGACCGCATTCGCAAGGCGGCGACTATCAGCGTCGCTACGAACGTCATGAAGATGATGATGTGTAGACCCGCACTCGGTGTTGGAACCAAGTTGAAGCCAGTGATGGCGTAGATCTGCTGATACCGAGTCAGGCGCGAGAACTGAGGCAGGCTTCCGGCACGCAGCAGGGTGAAGACAGACACGACGACCGCGGCGAGGATCAGCCCGAGCACCAGCTCGCCCCCAAGCCGGCGAAGCCGTGTCATAGAACCGGCGCGGGGAACCAGACGCGCGCTGGCCAGCGCCAGCAGGCAACCGCCCAGGGCTGGAATCCCGAACTCGGTGTTGTTGATCGCCACCAGGCCAGCCAGCGTGAACAGCAGCGCGGGCTGTCGCGGACGCGATCCACGCAGGTGGCAGACCGAGCACCAGAAGAGAACATAAGGTCCGACGTAGCGGATCGGCATCACCTGGTAGTAATTGGCCATGAAGTAGCGCTCGTCGCCCACGTGCCTAAGTGTGAAGAGGCTGACTCCGAGCAGCGGGACGTAGAGCAGCAACGCCGTCCGCTCGTTACGGGCGATTACAGCCAAGGACCGCTCCACGCACATGAAGGAGAGCAGTGAAAGCGCCCACATGAGGGTGGTGAAGGTACCGACGGAGGCTCCGAACAGCTTGAACACTGGCTCTGTGACAAACGGCATCAGCGATGCGTACTGAGTGTCGTAGTTGACCAGTGGTGTCCGTCCGTCGAGGACCGACATGAAGTCATCGAAGGTGAATTGCAGTGGATACCACACCGCTGCCATCGAATGGGCCAGGTTCAGCGAGCGATACAATGTCGGCGCCAGCCATAGGGCCGTGACGATCAGTGCCACTCCGGCCCAGGCGGCCGTGCGCCGCCGTCGGGACTCAGGATCGGTCCACGCAAGCCATCCACGGAGAGCGGCGAAAATCAGTGTCGTCGCAATCAGGATCGCGACTAAGAGATCGTCGAGGTGAAACTGGACTGGGGTGAGGTGATTGAGACCTTCATTCTGACCTTGCCACGCCCACACAGCCACCGCCAGCACGGCCAGCTGGCCAATCACCACAACGAAGGGTGCCAGCTGCCCTAGGAATCTGCTGGTGGCGAAGTGCGAGCCGCGAGGCGCCGCTAGGATGGCGCCGGCCCCTGCGAATGCGATCAGGATGGCGACGACGAAACGTCCCAACTGAGCCGGCTTGGGCATGACCTGCGCGGCATAGGCCGGAAAAGGGTGCAGCGGATGACCGCGAAAGAGAAGATCGCCCACAGGCGATCCCAGCAGCCGGATGCACGCTAGTAGGAGGCCACCGCCGAGCAAGATCACCAGCCACGGCAGCGCGTCGCCCGCGGGTCCGCGCTGCCGAGTTGCGGGCAAGCAGGAGCTAGAGCTGGCCGGCAATCCGGTCCGCGGGACCCTCATCCGGCTGGCAGGATAGTGGCCGGGGAGCATTCTGGCTGAGGGCAGATCGGCGCAGCCCCGACGCCGATGGATAGGCCACAGGCGATATCTTGCCCGGATGCCCAGCATTACCACGAGAGCCCAGAGCGAGACGCGCCTTAGTGCCGTCATTCCTTGCTACCGCGAGGCAGAGTCGGTTCCGGTGATGCACGAGCGTCTGACGGCTGTCTTCCGAGCCCTCGGCGTGGACTGGGAGATCATCTTCGTCGACTCGGGCAGCACCGACGACACGCCGCGGGTGCTCGCGGAGCTTGCCGCCCGCGACAGGCGGGTGACGGTCGTGTACCACACCCGCGCGTTCGGATCGCAGAGCGCTTACTCCAGCGGCATGCGCCTGGCGACCGGAGATGCTGTGATCCTGCTGGACGGCGACTTGCAGGATCCCCCTGAGCTGATCCCCACGTTCGTCGCCCGCTGGCGCGAGGGATACCAGGTCGTTTACGGCGAGCGCGTCGCAAGAGAGGGCCCAGCGGCGATGAACGCTGCTCGCAAGATCTTCTACCGGGTCTTCCAGCGACTTGCGTACGTATCGATGCCGGTCGACGCCGGTGACTTCTCGCTCTTGGATCGTCGGGTGGTGGAGTCCATCAACGCGCTGCCCGAGACGCATCGCTTCGTCCGCGGGCTGCGCGCGTTCGTCGGCTACCGCCAGATCGGCGTTCCCTACGAGCGTCCCGAGCGCCTGTTCGGTCGCTCGTCCAACAACTTCATGGCCAACGTCGGATGGGCCAGGCGCGCGATCATCTCGTTCTCCTACGTGCCACTCGATCTGATCGGCTGGCTCGCGCTGATCACGACCGCCGCCTCGCTCGTGGCGGCGATAGTCGAGATCGTGCTCAAGATCGCCGATCCGGCCGCAGCGCCGAAGGGCTATACCACCCTGATCGTCGTGATTCTGTTCGTGGGAGGGGTGCAGATGATCTGCTTCAGCGTGATCGGCTCATACCTGGCGCATATGTACGAGGAGGTCAAGGCGCGGCCCCCCTACATTCTCGATCGCGTGCTCAACCCGCCGCGGCCACGGGATTCCTCGGCCCCGGCGGCGTCGGAGCTGGAGGGCGCCGAGGTACGCGTGGTGGCCGCAGAGATCGAGCCCGAGGTCTCGCGATTGGAGGTCTGAGCACGCCGATGGCCAGCAGATCCCCTGCTAAGGTCGGGCCAATCTCACATGACGCGAACACTGCGTCCTGTGGGAGTCCTCCGGTACGCTTGGCACCCGTGGATCACCGACTATGAGCTCCGACACCGACCGCGCGGCGCAGCTGCGCAGCCAGATCCTCGGACTCGTTCGCGAATACCACGATGCGGCGTTCCTCCCGACCGAGTTCCGGCCTGGCGAGACGCAGATCCATTTCGCCGGGCGCGTATTCGACGAGCGCGAGCTCGTCAACCTTGTTGACGCCTCGCTTGACTTCTGGCTAACCACCGGCCGCTACGCAGAGCGTTTCGAGCGTAGCTTCGCTCGCCTGCTCGGCCTGCGCCATGCCCTACTGGTCAACTCCGGCTCCTCCGCCAACCTCGTGGCGCTTTCCTGTTTGACCTCGCCCAAGCTCGGCAAGCGCCGCGTGCGCGCAGGCGATGAGGTGATCACGGTGGCCTCGAGCTTCCCCACAACGGTCAATCCGATCTTGCAGAACGGCCTGGTGCCGGTGTTCGTGGACGTAGACGTGCCCACGTACAACATCGACGTGAAGATGCTCGACGCGGCGCTGTCCGATCGTACGCGGGCCATCATGATCGCCCACACGCTCGGCAACCCGTTCGACCTCGACGCTGTCACCGCGTTTGCACGCGAGCACGACCTATGGCTGGTCGAGGACTGCTGCGATGCGCTGGGCTCCACCTACCGCGGGAAGATGGTGGGCACGTTTGGCGACCTGGCCTCCGTCAGCTTCTATCCGGCCCACCACATTACGATGGGCGAGGGTGGCTGCGTGCTGACCAACAAGGGCCGCCTGAAGGTGCTGGCGGAGTCCTTCCGCGACTGGGGCCGGGACTGCTGGTGCGCGCCCGGCAAAGAGAACACCTGCGGCAAGCGCTTTGAGCACCAGCTCGGCGAGCTGCCGTACGGCTATGACCACAAGTACACCTACTCACACATCGGCTACAACCTCAAGCTCACCGACATGCAGGCCGCGGTCGGGGTTGCCCAGCTGGAGAAGCTCGAGTCCTTCACGCAGGCACGCCGGCGTAACTTCAAGCTGCTGTACGCCGGCCTGCAGGATCTTCAGGAGCACCTGATCCTGCCCGAGGCCACGCCTCACAGTGACCCGAGCTGGTTCGGCTTCCCGCTGGCGCTACGCGAGGAGTCGCCCATCTCCCGCGATCACATCTTGCAGTTTATGAATGGCCGCAAGATCGCCACGCGGCTGCTGTTCGGCGGCAACCTCCTGCGCCAGCCTGCCTACCTGGACGTGCCCCATCGCCGGGTTGGCGACCTGGCCAGGGCCGACTTCGTCATGAACCGGGTCTTCTGGGTCGGCGTCTACCCCGGTCTCACCGACGCGTCGGTGCAGTTCATGATCGAGAGCTTCCACGAAGCGGTCGCCGCCGCGGAGAGCTCCAACGGCCGTGCGGTGGCGGTGAAGGCGGGGCAAGCCGCGGGCTGATGCAGGCCTCGGATTGGATCGCCGAGACGCTCGTCGCGCAGGGCGTGGACACCGTGTATGAGGTCGTGGGCGGCATGATCGCGAACTTCATCGATGCCCTGCACCGCGACGGACGCGTGCACATCATTTCCTGCCACCACGAGCAGGCGGCCGGCTTCAGCGCCGAGGGCCATGCCCGCATGACCGGCGTGCCCGGCGTGGCGATGGGCACGAGCGGCCCCGGCGCCATCAACCTCCTCACCGCCCTGGGCAGCTGCCACTTCGACTCGGTGCCCGCCGTCTTCATCACCGGGCAGGTGAACCGCTCAGAGCAGAAGGGCGAGCGGCCGATCCGCCAGCTCGGCTTCCAGGAGACCGACATCGCGGCGATGGCCGCGCCGATCGCCAAGGCTGCGTGGCGGGTGCGCACGTCCGAGGAGCTGCCGGCGCGGGTGCTCGATGCGTTCGAGCTGGCTCGCTCCGGGCGGCCGGGGCCCGTGCTGGTGGACATCCCGATGGATCTCCAGCGCATCGAGATCAGCGCCCCTGTGCGGCAGGCGCCCGTGGCCGCCGCGCCGGAAGCGGTCGACGAGCGGGCGATCGAGCATATGCTCAAGGACCTCGAGGGCGCCTCGCGGCCGCTGATCCTGGCCGGAGGCGGGCTGCGGGCGGGCGGAGCGGTCGCGTCCTTCCGCAAGCTGGTGGACCATCTCGGGGTGCCCGTGGTGAGCTCGCTGATGGGAGTGGATGCGCTGCCCTACGGGCATCCGTCGCGCGTCGGCCTGATCGGCACCTACGGCAACCGCTGGGCGAACATCGCGCTGGCTCGAGCGGACTTCCTGCTCGTGCTCGGGAGCCGCCTGGACATCCGCCAGACGGGCGCGGACACCGAGGCCTTCGCAGACGGGCGACCCATCCATCACGTGGACTGCGATCCGGGCGAGCTCAACAACCGCGTTCTCGGCTGCCACGCGGTGGTGTCGCAGCTGGAGCCGTTCATCGCGGCTGTCCTGGAGGTGATCGACGGACGACACCCGCAGGAGCTCGCTGCGTGGCGCGCCGAGATATTAGAGCTCGAAGATCGCTGGCCCGACACCGGGGAGCTCCCGGATGTGCAGGGGATCAACCCTAATGATCTGATGCACCGGCTGGCTCGCCCGTCCGCTCCGGCCGCCGCATATGTGGCCGATGTCGGCCAGCACCAGATGTGGGCCGCCCAGTCGCTTGAGCTCGGCCCCGACCAGCGCTTCCTGACCTCAGGCGGGATGGGCGCGATGGGCTCGGGCCTGCCGCTCGCCGTGGGCGCCTGCCTGGCCACAGGCGCCCCGGTCGTGCTCGTGGCAGGTGACGGCGGCTTTCAGTTGAACCTCCAGGAGCTGCAGACGGTCGTGCGGAACCAGCTGCCCTTGAAGATCGTGATCCTCAACAATCGCTCGCATGGAATGGTCCGGCAGTTCCAGGAGTCCTATTTCGAGGGTCGCTACCAGTCGACATGCTGGGGATACTCGGCGCCTGATTTCGTCGCCGTGGCCGCCGCCTTCGGGATCGATGCCGGACGCGCGGACTGCGAGGACGAGTTGGACGAGGCGATCGAGTCGATGTGGCGCAATCCCGGCGCGCCATATCTGCTCGAGGTTACGATCGACACTGCCGCCAACGCCTATCCCAAGATCGCCTTCGGACACCCGATTAGCGAGATGGAGCCGTTTGTCGCTCCCAAGGCTATGGAGTCGACGTGAGCCGGTAGTTCACATCGGGCTCGAAGGGCTGCGGTTGAGGTTAAGCTGCGCCGGTCCGTGACGCGGTCTCAAGCGCTTTCGTCTGGCGATCACCAACCGCACCGCCATGAGCAGAATCACGAGCAGTGAGATCAGGCTGATCACGCCGCCAAGCTCGAGCCCGGGCACCTTGTACCGCCAGAGGATTGTATGGTCGCCGGCGGGCACGTCGACTCCCCGCATCACGTCGTCCACCTGAAGCGGTTGAGCAGGATGCCCGTCGACCTGGACCGACCAGCCGCGAGCCCAGGCATCATTCAGGACCACGAGACCACCGCGTGTCAGTTTGGCTTCCATCTTCACTTCCGCGTCGGCTTCCCGGCGCACAACGACCGAGCCATGACCGGCCTGGATCTGTGCGGCGCCCGGCTGATCACTCTCGATCACCGCCTGTCGGCGTACGCTGAATATCGGGCTCGTCAGCGCGGTAAGGCTGCCACGTTCCCCGTCGACGACTGCGACCTTGGTAGGTACCTCACCCGGCGCAGCGGCGCCCGGGTTTTCGAAGATAGATGCGTCGGCGCCGTTGTACACCGATCGCACGGGGAGACTTGAAGGTAGCGGTGTCGTAGTCGCAGTCAGGAGGTAGCGGACGCCGAGCAGGTTCATGGCCTGCAACCCGATCGGCGTAAGGTTCGGAGAGACGAGCCACTCGGAGCCCGCGGTCTGAGCCGGGTTCGCTAGCTGCCATATGCGGAGATAGCGTTCGGTGGGTTGCGGCGGGTCGTAGCCGCTCGGGTCCTTGAGCCCATAGTCCATGGAGAAATCGACGTCGAGCGCGCCGGACATGCCAAACACGCGATAACCATCGGCGTGTCGCTGCAGGTAAGCGATCGCAGGCGTCTTTGGAGGAACTAGCTGGTCGGCAGGGCCGATGGGCTGAAAGCCCGCGGCAAAGTGGTACATGTCAACCGCCGCAATGAGGACGAGGACGGCAGCCGCGGTTCGCCCAGAGATGAGCGAACGCCGACGCCTCAGCGCGACCACTACAGCCGTCGCAAGCACAAACAAGCTGAACCAGCCGATCGATGTGAGGGCGAGGACAGACGAGATCTTAAAGTCGTGACCGGTGCGGAAGTGATTGAGAGTCGTGCGGATGTCATGAAGTGACGGGTCGACGGCAATCACTGCAGCCACTGCCGCCACTGCGGCGCTCCCAAGCACGAGCCAGGCGCGCCGATGAAGATCGACCGCGGGATCGATGATTGCCTGCAGCCCGAACGCCGCCAGCACCGCCACCGCAAACTCGAACAAGACCGTCATGCGCGAGTCGTCGACCGCGCTGAATGCGGGAAGATGGACGACGACCGCATGTAGGATCGGCAAGCCAAACGGTACGCCGAACCCTATGATCGCGATAGCCACAAATGGCAGCTTCCGCCGCCACCCAGATCGAAACGTCAATCCGAGGCCGCACAGCAGCAGGGCGACCGTACCCACATACAGCGTCCGCTCAACGTAGTTGATTGGGCCGCCAGAATTGCCCTCGCTAGGCCGTCCCCACCACCCCGGAAACAGGGCGGTCTTGAGCGTAGAGCTCGGCAAGGTGAAGCCTCCTCCGGCGCGAAGCGCCCGCCCAGCGGTGCCGGGACTTGCCTTGAGCACTGGTATCAGAACGACCGCCATCACCATGACGCCGAGCACGATCGCGCCGATTGACAAGCCGACGCGCCGGAGCCGCTCCCTGGTTGAGAGCGATGTGATGGTGCCGGCGCGAACCAGCAGATACAGGGTGGCTCCGCCCATGACATGCGTCTCGGTGCCGGGATGGCCTCCGTTCATCGCGAGCGCGCTGAGGAGCGCGAGCGCGAGTAGATCACCGCCCCGGCCACTGCGCAGGACACGCTCCAGAACCAACACCAGCCACGGCAGGCACACCGTCGTGGCTACGAGCGTTTGATGGCCAAGCCAGGTGACGTTGAACGCACACAGCGAGTAGCTCACGCCCGCGAGTACGCCGGGCCAGAATCCGAGCCGCAGCTCCCGCACGAGCAAGTAGGTCCCGAAGGCTCCGATCGAGAGCTTGAACCATGCGACCAGGCCGAGCGCATAATTGAGTGGCAAGATCCACAGAGGGATGTTGAACACCGAGGTCAGTCCGCTCTGGCTGTTAGCGAAGTAGGGCGTGCCCGAGAGCACGAGTGGATTCCACGCGGGAAAGATCCCGCTGTGGATCACGTGCCGATCGAAGACGTCCCACGGGTAGTGGGCCTTCGCCTGATCAATCAGCAGCGGGTTGTAGAAGTGGCCAAGGTCCGACGGCCCGACATTCCAGGGAGCCAACCCATAGAGCGCCGATACGGCGCTGAGCATCTCGCCCTCGACAACTGCCCTCCACAGGTAGATGAGCAACAGCAGCGCCAACAGCGCGCCCGCCCGCGCGTGCTCGCTGCGAGCAAGTGCCGGTATTCGATTTCGGCTACGGGCAGACACTATGTCTCGGCGACCTCGAGGCGCGTCCAAGAGCCGCCTTTTGCCGCTCGATCAAAGCCTCGTGCCACGAACTAGCCCATGCGATGGGCCAGTTCCATCGGCGGGTAAGGGAGTATCGGCTCGATCATGGCGGAGAGCCTAGCTTGAACCGCCCCGGGATTCTTGGAGGCCTTGATCCGTGGCGGCGGCCCACTTGGCCTTTCGCCACCACCGAGCCCTGAGACCAGAAAGGCCCGGCAGCCGGGATGTGAAACGCCACCACGCCGCCCACCGAGGTACCCCTCAGACCGAGCCTGGAGAGCTCGTCTGCGAAAGCGAGGTTGGCCGCGCCGCCGGTTTCGTGGATCACGACAGCCTTGACCTGGTAGGAGCGCAGAAAGCTCCTCAGCGCGACCGGACTGGGGACCTTGTTTGCCAGGAGTTCATTCACGATCTGCTCGCTGGCGAAGGGCTGCGGGGCAAGATGGCCCAGGTAGCCCTCGGGCATGCGGAAATAGAAGTCCGTCTCCGCCTGCCAGAGCATGCTCATGTCGTTCAGCCCATACGGCAGCACGAGTACGGTCTCGCCGGCATTGAGGTAACGGCGGTAGGCAGTCGTGCTGAAAAACGTTGGGATGTTCGGCGTCCCACTCCACAATCCGCTGCCGATGTTCGGGAAGATCATCACCGCGCCTAAGCCGAACACCAGCCAGCGGCCAGCGCCACGCAGCGAGCCAGGGTGGCTCTCGCTGAGCCAAGCTGCGACCCCGACTGCTACCGCCAACGCGGTGTACACGAAAATGCGCGACGGCGTTATGATCTTGATCACAGGGATACTCTTGATCCAGTCGTATGGCAGGGTGAAGGCCTGCGTTCCTGCCACCTGAAAATGTGACCCAAGCGCGGCGAGGACGCTGACAACGGTTGCGATCACCACCATGCGGGCCAGAAAGCGCCTGCGGGTGCTCGTTATCCACAGCACGAAGGCGAGAATGATCGGGAGGGAGAGGTAGGCGCCCGCCTCGGTGTAGTTGCCGCCCTCGAACGTCAGTCCGATAGCCCGGAAGTCGTGGTGACCGAGCCATGTCGTCTGCGTCGGAAAGAAGGGGTTGAGCACATCCAGTCCGAACATGTCGGACAGGTTTGGCAGATCGTGCGGCGCGCCTCCCTTCACCAACGCGTAGTACAGGAAGGGAGAGCTGACGACGACGGCGAGCAGGCCCGCGCCGGCGGTCTCGGTGAGCACGCGCTTGGCGGCGGCGCGGTATTGCGCCGGGGCGAGCAGATAGCCCGCGAGGAGCATCACGATTCCCATTGCACCAGCGGTGCTCAGCACTTCGCTGGAGAGACCCAGCTGCAAAGCCAGGGTGGCCCCAAGCGCTCCGACATACAGTCGCCGGGAGATCTCGCCGTTGGCGCGCCGCAACCCGAGGTGCACCATGACGGGGATCAGGAACACCAGGCTCAGGTTGGGATGGGCGACGAGTTGGGTGAACTGGTAGGGGCCAAACCCAAACAGGTAGCCACCCGCCAGTGCCGGAAGCTCGCGCCCCACCAGGCGCCGGCACAGCAGGTAGCTCGTGAATGCGGCCAACACTGGGCTGGCGATCGACATCACGTTGTAAGAGACCACGACACCGAAGAGGGCAGTTACGGGTGCCAGGATTAGCGACGCCGCCGGTATCACGGTGCGACGGGTGATGTTGTCGCCCGTCGGCGCCCACACGTAGTGTGACACGAGCGGATTCAGGCCGTGAAGCAGCGCATACGGCCACCACTTCAGGGACCACATGAACATCGAGGTGTCCGCGTCTGCCACGCAGGCGCAGACACCCGTCGGATTCCTGACGGCGTGCCACCCCGCGGTAAGCAGGCCCAGCACGAGGTAGAAGACGAGCGCTCGCCACTGCGGGCGGGGCCGTTTCATCAGGT
Source organism: Solirubrobacteraceae bacterium (assembly GCA_049512215.1). Taxonomy (GTDB): domain Bacteria; phylum Actinomycetota; class Thermoleophilia; order Solirubrobacterales; family Solirubrobacteraceae; genus Palsa-744. Next base: position 91,390 of record JBEKXJ010000004.1, on the reverse strand, counting down.
CCCAGCGACGGCGGGCGCGGTGGTGAACGGCGTCCCCGTCGGGCATCGTCCCGTAGCTCAAAGGCGTGTTTTCCTACACCAAGCTGAGCGGGGAGATTGCGGAGTTCAGTTGGATGTCCACGAAAGCAGCGCACTCCAAGGTGGCCCAGGAGTTAGACTCGTAGGAGCTTGGCCGACCGATACCGAGGAGTACCCAGAGCGTATCGACGCGGAGCAGAATCGCGCGAGCCTGATGGTAACCGAGCACGTGGGCCGCTATCTGTGGAGCGCCCGCCTGCTCGGCTACCGACCAGTGCCCGACGGCCGCTACGTCGACGAGTCGCTCGTCTGGTAGGCCGAGCCTCTTGCTCAGCCCTTACCGGTCGCGCGATAGTACAAGCGGCGCGCCGCGGCGGTGGCGCGCATCAGCCGGCTGGAGCGCAGCAGGTGCAGCGCCTGGCTGGTGCTCTGAAGCTCGTGCGCGGAACGCTCCAGGTTCGCGCTCAGCTCGGTGACCTGCCTCTCAAGCCGCTCGGCGTCCTCCCGCTCGCGCCCGCCCTCGGAGCGCAGCGTCGCCAACTCCTCACGGCTCTGCTCGATCTCGTGCGCGGAACGCTCCAGGTTCGCGCTCAGCTCGGTGACCTGCCTCTCAAGCCGCTCGGCGTCCTCCCGCTGGCGCCCGCCCTCGGAGCGCAGCGTCGCCAGCTCCTCACGGCTCTGCTCGATCTCGCCGAGGCCATCCATCAACCGTCGCAGCATGGCGCCTGCGAAGGGAGCGTCGGGCCGCACGCGCGATCGCTCGCCCGAGTGCAGGCGACGCATGAAATCCTCCAGGCGCCGGTCGACCACAATGGTGTCCAGCTGCAGCCCGCGCTCAAGTGCGGCCCGGTCAAGCACCAGTCCGTCGTAATAGTCGCGCAGCTTGCCCGCGCGGTGCAGCTCAAGAAGAGCCAATTGGTCGCGCCCGACCAGGGGCGGGCGGTCCGGGAGCTGCTCGAGCGCATGGCCGGCCTGCACCACCTTGCGCTCGAACTGCTCGTAGCTGCGCATCGGGAAGTGGAAGATCTCGAGCACCTCCCCGGCGGGTACGGCCGACATCTCCACCCCGCGGATCGAGTGGCTTCCCGTCGCCACCACCACCTCGCGATGGGGCCTGTGGGCGACCTTGGACTCGAGCGGATGGCCTAATAGGTTGAACGAGCTCGCCTCCCGGTGCACCAGTCGCGAGTAGAACGGCCCCTCGCCATCCACTCGCGGCCTGAAGTTGCGCCGCCGAACCTCGATCTGGCCGAAGCGGGGCGGCAGGGAGGAGAACACGTCACGCAGATCTCCCACCAGCGGCCACCAGAATTCATCCGCGTCGTTGTGGATCACCCAGTCGGCGCCGTGTCCTATGCGGGCGATCTCGGCCATACGCGTGACGCGGTTGCTCTGGTGGTAGCCCTCCCCCTCGTCGCGGATGATCTTGGCGACGCCAATACGCTCGTACTCTCGAAGGATCTCGCTGGTGCCATCCTCAGAGCCGTGGTCGGTGACGATCACGAAATCGACACCCTGGGCCAGGTGATACTCGAGGTTGGCCTCGATCACATCGACCTCGTTGCGCACCAAGAGCGTCATGACGAGCTTCATATCGCTGGCATCGTAGTGATGGCTCGCGCAGGCGATGGTCTTGACGGGCTCAACCGGCCTTCCAGGCCGAGTAGCCCGGCTTCTCCGCGCCATCGGCCTGGATCAGCCCGCCGTAGGAGAAGGGTGGTTCGTCATAGAGGTGGATCCAGCCGACGGCATAGATGCTCGGCAGCTGGCTCGCGATCCGGAGCCCGTCGGTTATCCACTGGGCCTGAACCAGGGGTTCCGCCCAAAAATCGAACTCGAGCGAGACCGAGGTGGGCACCGTCCACTCGGAGATGAACAGCTTGGGATGGGGATTGCCCGGCCGTCCCAGATAGCGATCGACCAGCTTGGACAGCCGCCCGAGGTCGGAGAAGTCGACCTGCTGTTCGGGCAAGGGCGGGTTGGAGAGGTTCGGAGCGCGCCAGCTGAATGGGTTGTGTCCGTACATGTCGAGCCTCGGCGGCTTGCCGTCGGGCAGGCGCAGGTTTTCGATCCACTGCTGCGTGGAGATGTCCCCGCTGGTGTAGGTCATCCCCCCGATCACCAGGTTGGAGCGGCTGACGCTCTTCAGGGCGCCGTACGCGGCGTCGAGGATCCGCGCGTAAAGATGCGGCGCGACGCGCTGCGCGGCGTTCAGCTTCGCGTACGGCTCGGCCGGGTCAAGCGGCTCGAAGTTATGTGACCGCGACGGCTCGCCCCATATCATCCACAGATGCACAGACGGGTAGCGCCGGGCGGCGGCGATCGCGAAGTTGGCGTAGTCCTGGGGATTCCTCGGCGCCCAGTTCCATGGTTTGCCGCCGTTGGCCCAGGTGGGCGCGCCGATGATCTGGAGGGCTACCTGGACGTGATAGCGCTTGGCGTCGACGACCGCTTGGGTCACCTCGGGAGGCCAGGCGTAGGCTGGGTCGTTGGGGTTGCGCGCGTTCCGGGGGCGGCGCAGGGCGATTGAGTCCCAGTGCAGGTCGTCCTCGTAGATCTTCACGCCGAGTTCTCGGTAGGTCGGGAAGAGGGACATCCCATCGTGGGTTGCGGGTCCCCACATGGCCTTCAACGCGCCCCGCGCCGAGCTGGCCTTGGCAGCGTTCGGTATGACCGTGAGGATGGTCAATAAGCAGCACGCAAGCATCAGCCGTCGGGCCATGCTCCCAGCCACGCGCCGTCGAGCAATTGGTGGAGGATTGATCAACATCACCGCCACGCCGTCTTCCAGGCTCGATCGCAAGCCGGCGGCCCAGACGCCCGGCGTGACGCTCCAGTCTGAGGAAGGCTACGGACCGGCATCGCCATTCACTCCCGAAGACAGCCTCACTACAAATGAAAATGACGATGGCAGAGATAGAAGCCGCAGGATCCTCCGCGTCAGCGCGAATCTGGCATCGTACTCCCGTTCGTGAAGAATGATCTCCAATCCATGCTTCTCGAGATCCTGGGCAAGCGCGACGTCGTCAATTCCGGAAAGTGCGTGGCGCTCCGCTAGGCGGCCCACGCTTGGGCGGCCCGCTGATCGCCTTCGCGCCCGCTCCCAAAGCCGATGAATGAGCGTGACGGGTTGCCGTGCCGCCAGCCAAAGCAGATAGTCGATGTATCGAACCCATACGCCGAGGCCAGGCGCTGATATGGGGTCGAAGACCGTCGCGATCACACCGCCGCTTGCCAGCCGCGCGCTCGCCGCGAGCAGTACTGAGTGATAGTCATCGAGGTGATGGAGCGCTGAGGAAAAAACGATGACATCCCACTGACCTTCGTAACCGGTCAGAAAGGAGCCGATCTCAGACAGCTCTGTGCGGCTGGCAAATCCGGCATCCACGGCCTTTTTCTCATAAATGGCCAGCATCTCTGGAGAAATATCGACAGTCAGCACGTCGAGGCCCATTGTCCTGAGCTCGAGCGAAGCATAACCTGATCCGCCGCACGCATCGAGTACGCGCTCGTGGCACTGGGCGCTCGAGATCGCGACCGCCAGCACACGACGAATGCGATGCCGGTGCCGCTCGATCGTGACGCACTCCTCCGTCTGATCGTAGTCGGCGGCTCGCGAAGCGTAGTAGCGCTGATTAGCCTCCGCCGCGCTCAAACTCTCAGCAGCGCGACGGTCGCTTGGGAACGCGTTCATCCGGCCCGGCTTCCAGTCCATCGACACACCCCTTCTAGATGGCACGAGAGGATCACGGAGCATACGAAGCTACCCGAATCCGTGCGCGCCAGGTCGCCACAATGCGACTGGCTCGCGTAAGCCGCAACGTCGCGAGCCGGGGATCGATCTGGCGCCCTCTCGCCAGGTCGTATGGCATCTTCTCGCCAGCTCGTATGGCATCTCGCGACGCGGAATCACGTGGACGACGCCGAAAGCCGCCGGTCGCGCTAAAAGCGGGCCAGCATGACGCGGGCAGTTCGGGGCGCGCTGGGAATCTGGGAACATAAGACCCGTGAACGTGCCTGTTGGTCGGATGCGTGGAAGGGCGCATGAGCGTTGCCAAACGTGCGTGTCCTTGCTGCGCGCAGTGCTCTACCGAGGCCGTCATGTAGCCGCCACAAAGCTCGCCGGCGGCTTGCGGCGGACACCCAGGGGGGTTCCCGACGTGGAGGAGAGCGCGCCGGTCGATCGCGATGAGGCCAGTTCGCGACTGAAGTCTGACCCGTCCCGCCTGGTGCGTCTGGTGCCCATCGTGGCAGCGATGATCTACCTGAACGGTACCGTCCTGCTGCTGGCGTCGGGATTATGGCCATGGCCGATCAACGACCCGTTCCGTCTCTACGCCTTCTTGGTGCTCGCGCATCTGAGTCTGCTCGGCGGCTACCTGAGCGGCGCCTTCCGCGCACCCCGCTCCTACAGCGGTCGTTGGTCGCTGCGATCCGTGTTCTGGGTGTGCGTGGGGGCGACACTGATCGTGTTGCCGGCCACCTCGCACGCACGCACAGGCTCTTGGTATCCGAACATCGTAAGCGGACTCCGCAATCCGGGTTCGGCGTACACGCACGCGCTCACGCTACAGGCCTCCGGCGAGTGGATCGAGTACGTGCGAATCCTCTTGGGCGTGCCGCTCACTCTCCTGCTGCCATTGACAGTCTACTTTTGGAAGACGCTGTCCAAGCCCATGCGCGTCGCTGCCGTTGTGGCGATCGGCGGCTATCTGGCCATCTACGTGGCCTCCGGAACCAATAAGGCGCTGGCCGACGCGGCCGTGCTGATTTCGATACTGGGGACGGCAGCTGTGTTGGGGGGCCGCATATCCTTTAGTCGCAGGCATGTTCTGGGCGTTGCCGGTGCGGGCGTTGCCGCGATCGTGTTCGTACTCGTGTTCTTTTCTGCGGGCCAGTCATCCCGTCGCGGTGGCCTCGCCACCAGTCTCGATATCAATACGAGAGCCGTGAACTGGAACTCCCCTGCGCGACCGCCGGACGCGCGATACGCCGCGCTCTTGGCGCGCGGCGACGCCTTCAACCCAGCCAGGTATCGCGTTGAACACCCGGATGCTGGCTCCCCCCTCGTCATCGCCCAACTAAATAACTGGTTGGTGGTGCCGCTGCCGGAACGCGTCGGTCGTTCGGTCATCGCCCTTGCCGGGTATCTCACACAGGGCTATTATGGCTTGTCACTCGCGCTGCAACAGCCCTACGTGCCTACGTACGGATTGGGCGGCTCGCAATTCATCGCGCGCGCGGGGAGCCGTGTCGTGGGCTCGGCAAAGTTCGAGGATCGTCCCTATCCGATGCGCGTCGAACGTAACGACGGCTGGGACGCGTACGGATTGTGGAGTACCTTCTATGCGTGGGTTGCGTCCGATCTCACCTTCCCGGGGGTACTCCTGCTCATGGCGCTGATCGGTCGCCTGCTCGCGCTGGGGTGGCTTGACACCCTAGAGGGATCCAACCCTTTTGCCGTGGGGGCGTTTGCGATGCTCGTGCTGATGGTCGTCTACCTTCCCGCGAACGACCAACTGCTTTCCAGCGGTGAAAGCACGGTTGGATTCGTTGGGCTGCTTGCGCTCTGGCTGTGGACGCGACGGGCCACTGTGCCTTCCACGAGACAGGGATGACGGTCCCGTCCGCCGAGAGCACACTCGCGGTTGCGTTTGTGGGAACGCTTGTTCCCGATCCCTCCCCTTTTTGGAACGAGGTTTGCAACCGCGCAGGGAACATGTTCCAGGAGCGTTTGCTGGTGGCGCTCGGGGAAGCCGGGTTGCCAGCTTCCCTGATCCTCTCCCAACGTCCAGTGAGGCTCTTTCCCCGTTCCCGCACGCTCCTCGTTCGCGGCGGCCGCCACGAGCTCGGTTCTGGCCTTTCAGTCCAAATGATCCCATTTGTCAACCTTCCGGTGATTCGCCCGATGACGGTCGGACTCATGGTGCTATGGCGGGTGATGCGCTGGAAACCGCCACGCGGGGCGAAGCGGGCAGTACTAACCTACAACCTCACCGAGCCGCCAGGAGTCTTTTCGCTGATCGCGGCCCGTCTTGCCGGCGCGACGGCGATCGCTTCGGTCAACGACATCTTCGTGCCAGGCGAAACGGTGACTGATTCATGGTCTCGTCGGCTGGACTTCTGGCTACAACGGCGCTTGATCCACCGCTTCGACGGGCTGAGTGTGGCCAACCGTCACATAGCGGATGAATTCGCTCCAGGAGTGCCTTGGGTCCGAAACGAGGGGGGCGTCAGCGACATGGTTGCGCGCCGATTTGAGAGGCACCCTCCGGCGCGCGAGCCGGTAGCGGACCGACCGTTCACGATCGGCTACGCCGGCTCGCTGACCAAGGTCAACGGCATACCAGAGCTTGTCGCCGCGTTCGCCCAGCTCAAGGGCCGCGGCTACCGGCTGCTCGTCGCGGGGCGCGGACCCGAGGAGGGACTCATCCAGCGAGCAGCGGCTGACGATTCGCGGATCGAGTTCCGCGGCTACCTCTCCGAGAACGAGGTGCTTTCCTTGTATAGCGAGACCGACCTCCTGCTGAACCTCCGCATCACCAGGCGTATCAACACCGACTACTTCTTTCCTTCCAAGCTGGTGGAGTACTTGGCAACCGGTGTGCCGGTGTTGAGCACGGCGACCGGTCACGTGAAGGAGGAGTTCGGCGAGGTGTTGTTCCTGCTGGACGAGGAGAGTCCAGAAGCGCTGGCAGAGTTGCTGGGACATCTCGCGTCGATGGATGATCGTGCCCGCTGGGCGAGGGGCGCGGCGGCGCGACGCCAGGTGCTGGCGACGCATCAGTGGTCGGTCCAGGGTAGGAAGCTCGCTGCCTTGATCAGGCAGATCGCGGTAGAGGGATAGGGCCCGTGCCCGGCAACAGAGATGCTGCCGCGGCGGATCTGGTTGGCCAGAACGCCGGCGCGGGATTCGCCGGAGATGTGTCCGTCACGTTCCTCGCCAAAGCGGCGACGTATGGTCTTGGGTTTGCGAGCACGGTGATCGTGGCCCGGTCCCTCGGACCCACGGGACGTGGCACGGTCGCCGTCGCGCTGACGCTCGCCGCAATCCTGGTGCAATTGGGCAGCGCCGGTCTGATCAGCGGCTGTGCCTATTACGTTGCTGGCGAAAAGTCGAGTCCGGCGCAAGCGGCTCGCCAGGCGCTTCTGCTGTCGATCGCGATCGGCGGAGTACTCGCCATTGGAGTCATCGCCCTGCGCGCGGGGGCGCTGGACGTTGTCGGTATCGGCTGGGTAGCCATGGTGCTGGTCGCGGCAGGCGCTCCGGGAATGCTTTACATGCTCCTGCTCCAGGGCATCTTGCTCGGCGCGGGTCGCGCCCGCGCGTATAACGCCCTCGACCTCTACCGCGCCAGCTCTGCCGTTGCTGGGCTGCTGATTTGGGAGACGTTTGTAGGCCTGGATCAACATTCCGCTATCGCCATCCTCATCGGCGCTTGGTGGCTTGCTGCGGCGATGGGACTCGTTCATCTCCGGGCGCCCAAATGGTGGCGTCCGGAGCTGCAGCGGGAGTTGCTCGGGGAGATGCTGCGCTACGGAGCGCGCGTCTACGTAGGTACGGTGCTTGGCCTACTGCTCATTACGCTGGACCTGCTGCTCGTTAAGGTTTACCTAGGAGCCAGGGCTGCGGGCCTCTATTCGGTCACTGCAACGATGGCCGAAGCGATGCTGCTGATCCCACTCGTGGTGGGGATAAACCTGTTGCCCCGCGTCGCGCGAGGCTCGGGGCCCGCGGCGAGCGCTGCGGCCTTTCGCTCCACCGCCATCGTGCTCGGAGCGGCGTGCGCGGTGTGCGCGGCTTTCGCTGAGCCGCTGGTGCGGCTGCTGTTCGGCGATTCGTTCGCGCCTGCCGCCTCGCTCTTTCAACTCCTAACCCCGGGCGTCTTTGCCCTCGGTCTAGCCGCTGTGCTGTCGCATCACTTTGCCGGCGAGGGATACCCTCTCCCTGCGGTTGCCGCTGCCGGCGTTGCTCTCGCGTTGAACATCGCGCTCGACGTTGCTCTTCTACGTCCGCTGGGTCTCCGCGAGGCCTCGCTCGCGTCGAGCGCAGCTTACATGGTTTTCCTAGCGCTCCAGTCGAGGCTGTTCGTCACTCAGGTTGGGGGCTACCGCGCGTTGATCCCCAGATGGGGTGACGTCCGAGCGCTAGCCCGTCTTGCTCATCTTCCTGGCTGAGCCGGACTGCCAGCGCACTCGGCCGGTGCGCAGCGAGCCCGGCACCGACAGGTGATGTCCGAAAGCTGGGCGCACCATCTCGTGCCCCGAGCCGACATGGCGCTCGTTGGCCAGTGGTGGAGTGGGCGTCGTCACGCTGCGTAACTTAACATGTGCACGGCGGTGCCTGCGAATCGTTGCAAACCCCTAAGTGTGCTCGTTGACGCGGCTTCCGCTCGCCAGGGAGGAGGCGCGACCTTCTCCTCTGAACAACTTCCCGCGCTCGTTCGGATCACGGACCTGCGCTTGACGATCGTGACCACCGAAGCGGCCCGGGAGGGTTTTCGCGACAGTTGCCCCGGCTCGAGTGTGATCTCTTGGAGGGTGCGGCCGCTGCCACTACGTTTGTTGCATGAGCAAACGGCAATTCCGAGACGGAGCCGCGCCCACGACGTTGTGTACGTGCCCGGCAACCTCGCAATCGGCGCGGTTCGAGAGCCGCAGGTCCTGGTTCTGCAGAGCCTCTGGCACTTCGGCAAGCAGGCGCGCGCGATGCGGGCCCGCTGTCCCGTGCGGATACGGATGCGGCTCGCCGCAGAGGCCATCGCCGCGCGTGCGTCGGTGCGCAAGGCGGAGCGGGTGCTCTGCGTATCTGAGGCCATGAGGTCGTCTGTCGTTGAGGATCTCGGCGATCTTGAGAAGATCACCGTCGTCCCGCCGGCACCGCCCCGTTTCCACGCCGCCGGGCCGCGCCGAATGGCATCGGGTCCGTACGTCCTGGCGGTAGGTACCGATCTCCCCCATAAGGACTGGACGGGTTTGATCCGCTCATTCGAGCGTCACGTGGATCTTCCGCCACTTGTCCTGGTCGGATCGTGCACGCCGCGACGTCGCCGCGAGCTCGCGCGGCGTTCAGGCCACCGCTCCACGCGTGTCCTCGGGCCTGTGCTCGATCGCGGAGAGCTGGCCGACCTTTACAGACACGCCACATGTGTTGTCGCCCACTCCCATCTTGAGAGCTATGGATTCACCGCGGTCGAGGCGCTCTCGCTCGGAGTGCCTCTCGCGGCGAGCGACATCCCGGCCCACCGAGAGTTCTGCGGTGCAGCTGCGCACTTCTACGATCCACGCGACGGCGATGCCTTGGCGGGTGCGGTTGCCGAAGCGATCCGCGCGGGGGCGGCAACGACCAAGGCGCCGGCGCTGGATCTGACGTGGGCCGACAATGCCGAGCTGACGGCCGCCGTCCTGAGGGCTGCGGCCGACCGATGACTGACCCCGTCGAGCATTCGCTAGAGTGATGGCCCGGTGAGAGCCAACGATCACTGTGAGTAGCGCTCAACCCAGCGTTCTTGTGCTTGGTGGAACGGGGATGCTCGGACACGTGGTGGTCGACGAGTTTGCTGCCGCCGGTTTCGAAGTCCACGCTTCGATCCGCAGCCGAAGCCGGGCCGACCGTCTGGATCCCGGTGCGCACCTCCATGAGTTCGACGCCATCCGCGACGACGTGTCAACCCTCATCACGTCGGTGCGCCCAGCGACAGTGATCAACTGCATAGGTCTCGTCAAGCAACTCGAGGCCGCGTCCGAGCCGTTGCCCGCCATTCGACTAAACGCTCTGTTCCCACATGAAGGCGCGGCAGCGTGTAAGGGTCTCGGTGCACGCTTTATTCACATCAGCACCGACTGTGTCTACTCGGGCAGGCTTCCCATCGGAGAGGCGTACACCGAGGATGACAGTCCCGACCCTCACGACATGTACGGGCTGAGCAAGTACCTGGGTGAGGTCGTCACGCCTCAGGCGCTCACGCTGCGCACCTCAATCATCGGCTGGGAGCTCGGGCGCTCAACCGGCCTCCTCGAGTGGTTCGCCGCGCAGGACGGGGGTTGCGTCAATGGCTTCACGCGGGCTGTCTTCTCTGGCCTCACCACGCGCGCCCTAGCCCGCGCGCTTACGCGCCTGACGACCGAGCATCCAAATCTGAGCGGTCTGTACCACATCTCGAGTGAACCCGTCACCAAGTACGAGCTTCTGTGCGCGCTCCGCGACGTTCTGGCGATGAACGTCGAGATCGTCGCGGTGGAGGAGCCGGTGATCAACCGTAGCCTTAGCTCTGAGCGGTTGCGCAGTCTCACGGGTCTCACGGTGCCATCATGGGACGACATGCTCGCCGAGTGCGCACGAGAAGGGAAGGCTACCAATGCTGCTGGATGATGCGACAATCTTGATAACGGGCGGAACCGGCTCGCTCGGACAGACGCTCGTGCGTCGGCTCCTGCGTGGCGAGCTGGGTACGCCGAAGAAGTTGATCGTGTTCTCCCGCTGCGAGGCCAAGCAGTACGCCATGAAGGCGACATGGAAGCACGCCTATCAGGCGACCGATGACATCTACTATGCGAACTTCAACGAGCTCCTAGAGTTTCGCATCGGGGATGTTCGGGACTACGTCAGCCTTCAGGCTGCGGTGGCGGACAGCAACATCGTGATAAATGCGGCGGCGATGAAGCAGGTCCCCACCTGCGAGTACTTTCCGTCACAGGCCGTCGCCACGAACGTCCTTGGCGCAGAGAACATCGTCAGGGCCACGCGCAGCGCACCTGCATTGCATACCGTAGTCGGGGTGTCAACAGATAAGGCATGCAAGCCGATCAACGTCATGGGGATGACCAAGGCATTGCAGGAGCGCATCTTTGTCGAGGCGAACATCCAGCAGGATCACTGTCGGCTCGTGGGCGTCCGGTATGGCAACGTGCTTGCCTCGAGGGGCTCGGTTCTACCTCTGTTCAAACATCAGATCGCGCACGGCGGGCCTGTAACCATCACGATGCCGGAGATGACGAGGTTCCTGCTGAGCCTGGACCGCGCAGTCGACGCCGTGTTCGCCGCGATCCGTACCGCGCGGCGCGGCGAGATCTGGGTGCCGCGCGTGCCGTCGGCGCGCGTCACCGACATCGCCGCGAGCCTGATCGGTGACAGAGACATAGAGACTGTCTTCACGGGCATCCGACCTGGTGAGAAGATCCACGAGATACTCGTTTCGGAGGAGGAGTCATTCAGGACGGCGGAACGCGGCGAGTATTACGTGATTAAGCCGCACCTTCCGGAGATTGCCGGCGAGGACACAGCTCGGGCGTTGCGGGGAGACTTCTCATCTGCCGACGCCGTCATCGACGGCGAGGCGTTGGGTGTCCTGCTCGCCACGGCTGACCTGAGCGACCCGGCGATGGCCGGGATATCGCCGCTGGTGGGCTGAGGCCCATGAAGGTGATGGTCGTAGTCGGGACTCGGCCGGAGCTCATCCGGCTCAGCCTCGTCCTCAAGTGTTTTGCAGAACGCGGCCTGGACCACCTCCTGATTCACACGGGCCAGAACTACGACCCTCGTCTCTCCGACGTGTTCTTCGACGAACTCGGCCTGCGTGAGCCGGATGAGTATCTCGACGTCCGCGCAGAGACTGTCGGTCAGCAGATCGGCCACATCATTTCGCGGAGCGAGGTAGCGCTCCGCAGCCATGGTCCGGACGCGCTGCTGGTGCTCGGTGACACGAACAGCGCACTGTCTGCGATCTCTGCCGCGAGGCTGAACATACCGGTGTTCCACATGGAGGCTGGTAACCGATGTTTCGACTGGAGCGTGCCGGAGGAGAAGAACCGGCGGCTCATCGACCACATCAGCGACTGGCTGCTTCCCTACACGGGGCGTGCGCGGGAGTATCTTTTGGCCGAGGGGATACCTCCCGAGAAGATCTGTTTAACCGGCAATCCGATCGTGGACGTGCTGGAGAACTTTCGCGGCCTCTGGGAGAGCTCCACCGCAGTGGCTGATTGTGGTGTGCATTCCGGCGAATACATCCTGGTCACCGCACACCGCGAGGAGACAGTGGATTTCCCTGAACGGCTTCGGATTGTGTGCGCAGGGCTGAATCTCGTCGCGAACCGGCTGAACATGCCCGTGGTGTGGAGCGTGCATCCCCGCACCCGACCCAAGCTGGCGGCGCTGGACTTGGTTCTGGATCAGCGCATTCAGTTACACGAGCCCTTCGGCTTCGGCGATTTTGTGGCCCTCGAGGCGGGTGCGCGCTGCGTGATCACGGACAGCGGCACCGTGCAGGAGGAGTGCAGCCTCCTGAGCGTCCCGACGGTGACATGTCGCGATAGCACAGAGCGGCCCGAGACAGTGGAGTGCGGCTCCAACGTCCTCTCGGGCGTGGGTGATCCTGAGCGTATAGCGATGTGCGTGGATGTCATGATGTCTGCAGATCGCGGCTGGCGCTCACCCTATGCGCAGGACGCCTTGGTGGCCGAGCGCGTCACCCAGTTCATCGTCAGCAGCCTGCGGTAGGTCCCATCACGGCACGTCAATCGCTGCGTGCGTATCCTGATCATAAATAAGTACTTTCCACCCGACACGGCGAACACCGCGCAGTTGCTGGGTGAGCTGGCTGAGGATCTTGCTCTGGAAAACAGTGTCGAGTTGGTGGTCGGGCGCCCGAGCTACGATCCAGGGCGGCTCGAGTCCAGACCCGCCGGGGTCAGCGTCAGGATGGTGCCGTCGAGCGCCCTTGGTCGGGCGAGCGTGGCCAGGCGAGCGCTCGACTATCTCTCGTTCTTGGTGTTCGCACTGGCCGCGGCGTTGCTGGCTCCGCGCCCGGACGTCGTCGTGACGATGAGCGATCCTCCAGGTGTAGGGGTGATTGGAGCCCTGGTTGCGGCGAGACATCGATGTGCGTTCGTCCAGGTCTGCCATGACGTGCACCCGGATATAGCCATCGCGTTAGGAAAGATTCGCGAGGGGAAGCTCACGCGCATGTGGCGAAGCGTCAATCGGCGGGTGCAGCGACGAGCGGACCGGATCGTGGTTGTCGGGCGAGACATGCTGGAGAAGCTCGCCGCAGAAGGCGTTGCGCGTGAGAAGCTCCGCTTCGTCCCGACCTGGGCATCGGCGCAAGACGAGAGTCCACAGACGGTCGCCGCCGTGAGATCCGAGTATGGATGGCTAGGAAAGTTCGTCGTGATGCACGCTGGCAACATGGGTCTCTCTCAGAACCTGGGCATATATCCCCAGGTGGCCACGGCCCTGCGGGATATCGACGATCTCGTCATCGTGTTCGTGGGGGACGGACCCGCGAAGCAGGAACTCGTCAGGGAGGCGGCGAGCGGCAGCCTGCGAAATCTCCAGTTCCTGCCTCGGCTGCCGAAGGCTGAGGCACAGCGACTGATGGCTGCTGCCGATATCCACGTGGTATCGCTGGTTCCCGGCCTGTGGGGCTGCGCAGCTCCGAGCAAGACGTACGGAGTCATGGCTGCGGGTCGTCCGTTCGTTGCCTCCGTAGACCAGGGGTCCGAGCCTGCGCGGATCGTGAACGAGTTTGGCTGCGGATTTGTGGTGCCCGCTGGATCTGCGCGCGAGCTTGCCCAGGCGATCCGAACGGCGCGCCAGGCACCCCTTGCCGAGATGGGTCGCAGCGCCCGAAGAGGCTTTGAAAGCCGCTACCAGCGCGCAACCGCCACCAACGCCATCGCCGAAGTGCTTCACGAGTGTGTAGCCGAGGTCTCTTGATGAATGAGCGTTCCCGTGTCCCTCGTTGAGCGCCTGCTGATCGGTCTCGTGATTGCCGCGGCGGTCGTCTATGCGGCCACGCCCTACGCAATCGTCGCGGCCAACCGCATGCAGTTCTACGACGTCCCCGTCGGCTACAAGGGCCATGTCCGTCCCACCCCTTACCTGGGCGGCGCGGCGGTCATGGCCGGCTTCGTAATCGCGACGCTCCTGGCCGCTGGCGATTGGCAAAAGACGGCTCCCCTTGTAGGCGGCGTGGCGCTGCTCTGGGTGGTCGGCACAATCGACGATCGCAGGACGGTCTCGCCTGCGCTGCGCGTGCTGGTGGAGCTGGCGCTGGCTGTGCTGGTCTGGGCCGCAGGTCTCGGCTGGGACCTGCACGTCGGCGGCGGCGTCGACCTGGCGCTGACGTGCCTGTGGGTGCTGGGAGTCGTGAACGCGTTCAACCTCTTCGACAACATGGATGGGGCCGCGAGCATCATGGCCTTGGCCGTGTCGGTGGGGGCGGCGCTGATCGGCGTGGTGCGCGGCGATGCCTGGCTGGCGGTTGGCGCGGCCTCCCTGGGCGGCGCGTGCATGGGCTTCCTACCTCGCAACCTCTCCCGGCCCGCCCGCATCTTCCTGGGCGACGGAGGGAGCATGCCCATTGGCTTTGCCGCGGCCGTGCTGGTGATGGTCGCCGCGGGCACCTCCGTGGTTGCGTGGCAGTCGCTGCTGGTGGCGCTCCTGCTCGTTGGGATCCCGGCGCTCGACACGAGCCTCGTCGTGGTCTCTCGTCGCCGCCGGGGCGTGCCCGTCCTCGCGGGGGGACGGGATCATCTGACGCACCGAGCACGAGCGGTGCTACCCAGCGCTTGGGCCGTCGCGCTGTCGCTGGGCGCGATCCAGGCGGTGGTGTCGGTGGTGGCCGTGCTGGCCATCGAGGGAGGCGGCTCCTTCGTCGCGATCGGCGCGATCATGTATGTGCTCGCCGCCGGCGCTGCTATCGGGTTGCTTGAGAGTCACAATGTCGAGGAGCCCGGGATACACGCTGATTCAGCGGTTCGCGAGGCCGTAGCGCCCGGAAGCTCGCCGGCTGGATCGGTGTTGCTGGCGATGCTGGGCCTGGGCGCCGGGCTGAGCCCCTTCTTCTTCGCCTACTACGACGCGTCTGTCTGGGTGCCGATAGGCCTTGGCCTGGTCGCTGCCTGCGCGATCGGCGTTGTGGCGCGCCCCGGCCGCCCCGGGGCTCCGGCCGCCCTGACTCTCGGGGGTCTGTTTGGCCTGGGCGTCTGGTCCCTGAGCTCGACGGCGTGGGCGGAATCGGTGGAGAACGCGGTGGTCAGCGGCAATCGCTGGCTGGCCTACGGGGCACTCCTGCTGCTCATGCTGGTTCTCCTACGCAGCGAGCGGCGCTCGGCGATCCTGCTGGGAGCCGCCGGGCTCGGCGTGGTGGCGGTGGCGGTGTCCGTGCTCGCGCGCCTGCTCGGCGCCGACCCGGGGACGCTCTTTCTTGGAGGCCGCCTCAACTCTCCGCTCGGCTACATCAACGGCGAGGGCTGCCTGTTCGTGATGGGCTTCTGGCTTTGCATGGCGGCCGCCGAGTCCCGCCGCGCGCTCGTGGCCGGACCGGCGGCGGGGATGGCCACGCTGATGGCCTGCCTGGCGCTGCTCTCGCAGTCGCGTGGCACCGCGCTCGCGATGCTCGGCTCGCTGATCGTCGTCGTAGCGCTCACTCCCGGACGCACTCGACGCGTATACGGATTGCTGATCGTGGCTGGCGGGGTGGCCCTCGCGGCCCCGGACCTCCTGAAGATCTACGATCAACACGCCGCCGGGGCGATACCGGTCGGGGTCGGTCACGCCGCCGGACGCGCGGCGTTGCTCAGCGCCGCGGCGGTGGGGGTCGCCTGGGGCCTGCTCACCGCGGGATGGAAACGCGTTTGTTCTCAACACTCGTTGGCATTGCGGGCTGGAACGGCCGGATCGTGGTTGCTCGTGGTTCCCGTCGTGCTGGCGCTCGCGGTGGCCGCCGGCTCCGCCCACCGGATCGAGCGCGACGTTCGCGACCAGTGGCACGCCTTTACCCATCTCGCCGAACCAGGCGACAACGGTGCTGCGGCCTCAGCGGCCAGCCACTCCAGGCTGCTGTCAGGCGCGGGCAATCGTTATGACTACTGGCGCATCGCCTGGCGGGTGTGGCGCGCACACCCGCTGCTCGGGGTGGGAGCCGGCAACTACGCTCGCTCCTACTACCAGCAGCGCGCCACGGCCGAGGACATCGAGCAGCCGCACTCGATCGAGCTGCAGGCCCTCTCCGAGCTGGGCGTCGTCGGCGCGCTTCTGCTCGCAGGCTTCATCACGGGCGTCGGTTGGGGGGCCGTGCGGATGCGCCGCCGGGCCGCTGACTCGGCGCTGTCGCGGGCGCTGATGGCGGGCGGTCTCGGGGCGTTCGTTGGGTGGCTGGTTCAGACGAGCGTCGACTGGATGCACCTGCTCCCAGGGCTCACCGCGATCGCCCTCGCGGCGGTCGCCGTATTGGTCGGGCCGCGACGCCGACCCGCCCCGGCCGAGAGGACCGTCGCCCATTCTCCGGCTCGACGGGCGCTCATGGGCAGGCCTGCTCTCGCACTTGGGGCATCCGCGGTGATCGTGACGCTGATCGTGGCGGGCGCAAGCCTCAGCCGGCAGGGACTCGCCGACCTCTACCGTTCACGCGCGCAGAGTGAGCTCGACGCTCACCCGGCAGCGGCGCTCACAGACGCAAACCGCTCGCTTGACATCGACTCGGACTCTGTTCAGAGCTACTACGTCAAGGCAGCCGCCCTCGCGCGCTTCGACCAGGCGCCCGCCGCCGAGGCCGCTCTCCGAAAGGCGCTGGCGCAGGAGCCTGAGAACTTCGCCACGTGGCCCCTGCTCGGTGACATCGCCGTGCGCGAGCGGAAACTGGGAGAGGCCAAGCGCGACTACGTCCGAGCTCACCTTCTCAACCCCCGCGATTCGACTTTGAGGGAACTCGCCCTCAATCCGCGCGCGGCCCTTCGGTAGTCAAACCGTTATCTTCCAGCCGGTGTGTGCCGTGGGCGTATTTGTGGTCAGCGCCTTGGCGGTGGTCGCTATGAGTTTCTCGACGGCCTCCGCCCAGGCCGGCACGGGCCTTGAACCCGGCGTCCACATCGACCCGGGATCGCCCGCAGCCAAGGAGTATGCGCTGCCCCTCAATCAGGCAAGGCAGGCCGGGACCGGATCCTCCTCAAGCGGCAGCTCCTCCGGGGTGCTGTTCGGCGCCGGTATCAAACCGCCTGGATCGGGGGGAACGCCCCGTTCGGGTTCGGGTTCGCGCGATGTCCGAGCTCAAGGCCGCGACCTTGCTTCCGGGCCGGGCGGCGTCACTGCTTCGGGCCCGCAAGCGGCGCTCCCCGCGGCCGTGCTGCGCGCGTCGAGCTCGCAGGCCTCCTCCGGCAGCGGCGGCTCGATTCTCGCGCTCCTGGGAGGAGGCGTCGCGATCCTCGTCCTCGGCGGGCTCGGGGGAACGGTCCTGAGGCGCAGTCGTCATTCCGCTCGCTCGGCATGACCGTCAGGCACTAGATGCGCTTCCTCATCACCGGCGGCGCGGGCTTCATCGGCTCGCATCTGAGCGATCTGCTGATGGAGCATGGCCATGGGGTGCATGTGCTTGACGACCTCTCAACCGGTGGGATCGAGAACATCCGCCATCTCAAGCATCGGCCTGGCTTCGAGTACACGATCGGCTCTGCCGAGAACCATGCCGTGGTCGCCGAGCTCATCGACGGGGCGGACGTCGTCGTGCACCTGGCGGCGGCGGTCGGCGTAACGCTCGTGGTCGACAGCCCCGTGCGCGCGATCGAGACCAACGTGCACTGCACCGAGGTCGTGCTCGCCCACGCCAACAAGAAGAAGAAGCCGGTGCTGATCGCCTCGACAAGCGAGGTGTACGGCAAGAGCCAGGCCCTGCCGTTCAGGGAGGACGGGGACATGCAGATGGGCGCCACCGACAAGGGCCGCTGGGCCTATGCCTGCTCCAAGGCGATCGACGAGTTCCTGGCGATGGCCTATTGGCGCGAGCGCGCGCTGCCGACAACGGTCGTGCGCCTGTTCAACACGGTGGGCCCCCGGCAGACGGGCTGCTACGGCATGGTGGTGCCCAGGCTCGTGAGCCAGGCGCTCGCGGGCGAGCCGCTGACGGTATTCGGCGACGGCCAGCAGACGCGTTGCTTCTGCCACGTGGCCGACGTTGTCGAGGCCCTGCTCGGACTCATGAGCGAGCAGAGCGCCTACGGGAACGTGTTCAACGTGGGCGCCACCAGCGAGATATCGATACTCGATCTGGCCAAGCGGATCATCGAAATGACGGGCTCCGGGTCAGAGATCTTGCTGGTTCCCTACGACGAGGCCTACGGCGATGGCTTCGAGGACATGTATCGGCGCGTGCCGGACCTGACGAAGGTGCAGGAGCTCATCGGCTGGCGCCCCGTGCGGACGCTCGAGAACATCATCCAGGATGTTGTCGACCAGCAGCGCGCCGCCGCGCCTTTCGCGTCAGTGCATCCCCTGTAGCGAGCGCAGTGGGCGAGCGGACTTCCTGGGAGCGCCTGGGCGCCAATATCGGCGTGGGCCATGCGTTTGCTTGCGAGGCGCCCGCTCAATCGCATCCCCTGCCCTGCCGATCCAAATGGCATGCCAACCCATTCACCTAGCCGCCCCCGACGGCGCCTGCAGCGTTTGGCTTCGGGCCTTCTGCTCGCCGGGCTCCTTATGGTTCTCGCGCCCGCGAGCAGCCCGGCGGCGATAAGGACCTTCGGCAGCCCCCTCTCGGTGCCCGCCACCCTGAACACCGCCGAAAACCTCGGCTATCCCGGCACCTACACGCCCGTGCCGCCGGACCCTGAAGCGCCCAACGGGCTCTTCCACACCTTCCACTACGGCGCGGACACCGCCCTCTGGAACGTGGGCTCGGCATTCGGCGATCCCGCGGTCCCCGCCACCGGGCAGGCTCTGAAGGTGAGCCTCGAGGGTTGCGCCCGGCCCGCTTCGGGTGGGCCCCCGCCGTTGACCCAGATCCACTTCCAGGACATCTCTCCGCTGCCGTCCGGAGGAGCCAAGGTCAACCTCACCTCGCAGCCCTTTGAAATCCCAGTCTGTGGAGCGAACGGCGCGAGCGGCTCGACCGTCAAAACCTATGAACCCGTGAACCTCTGCGTGAGCGCCGGTGACTATGTCGCCTTCAACGACGATGGGGGATATGTCCCGAACGTCTACCGAGCGGGCGTCCCTTACCAGGTGCTCGGCTCGGTTGCGGGATCGACGCTTGACTCCTTCCTGAAGAACAACGGCACCGGCAACGGCGCGATGATGTCCTCCACCGACCTGAGCGCCAACGACGGCTTCGCGACCAACCACGGCGAGGAACTGATGATGCGCGTGAGGCTCGGCACGGGACCGGACGCCACGCACATCTGCGCCGGCGGCACGGCCGGCCTGCCTAAGCCGCTCGCGCCGATCAGGATCAGCCCCCAGACCGACGGCGTCAACCACAGCCGTATCGTCGCCGTCGCCGTCTACTGCAGGGTCAGCCCTGAATGCAAGGGAGTCGCGACGCTGAGCATGAACGGCAGTCGCACCTGCGGGCGCACCGGCTTCGGCATCCGGCCTGATAGGACGATTCACCTGCCGATCCGCGTCAGCTCGCAGCTGATGAGCATGATCCGCCGCTACCACGGCGTCTCGGTGAAGCTCACCGCCGTGGTCGCCGGCAAGACGATCACCCAGACGATCACCGTCAAGATCTTCTAAGAGACAGGACGCGCCGGCCTGGGCGGCCAATCCCAGCAGCGCAGCTCCCCTGGTGGAGTCTCGACCGCCACGGCTGCCGCTGCTCGCGGCCCGATCTCGAGCTCGGCTATCCAGGGCCTGCTCTCGTCGCCGGCGGCGTCTGCGCCGCCGATGCCGACCCCCAGGCACTTCAGCGCGGCCTCGTGCCGGACCCAGGCCCGCAGGAACTCCTGCTCGCGGGTCGCCGGGTCGAGTGCCCGCAGACGCTCGGCCTCAGCCGCGCCGAAGGTGCGTGCGGCGACGGCGAGGACCTCGACTGGTCGGCGGGCGAGCTCCACGTCAACGCCGACGGCCACTGTGGGGGTGACGGCATAGAGGGCGAGCCCGCCGGAGTGGGAGAGGTTGAAGGACACCCGCGCGCGCCCCCCCGGCTGCGGCTGCGGCCCGGCCGCCGAGCCCGCCGCAGCGTCGAGCAGGGCGGGCTTGCCGTGCGCGCCGGAGGCGAACCGCAGCGTGCTCGGGTCCTTGTCCAGGTAGCGGCCGAGCAGCGCTCTGAGCACGCCTCGCGAGCGCATCCACAGCTGACGATCGTGCACGCGTAGCACGCGCTCGGCGCGTGCGCGCTCCTCGCTGCAGAGCAGCCCGCACAGATCGTCTGTCAGGGTCGTGAGGTCGGCTCGCCAGACATGGACGGCACGGTCGCCGAGCAGCGGGTGATCAGGCCCTGGCGCCCAGCTGTCCTGTGCATTCGTGGGCATCGAGGGAATGGGTTCTGCGAAGCGCGCAGCCAGCGCCCGCTAGGTGGGCGCCCCGGAGTGCTCGCGTTCGACGATCACCGTCGAGTCGAGCAGGATCAGTCCCGCTCGTATGTCAAGGATAGTGCGCGATAGCGCGATGGCGCGCGGACCCTTCTGGCGAAGCTTCGTGCGGTGACCGGCGCCGGCAGGGCGCTTCGGAGCACGCCCCCCCGCGTCTCCCCGTAAGAGGTCCTGCCGCCCGCCCTGCCCGCCGACGGCTACCCTCTGGCGCCTATGCGCGCCCTCTCGGTCCGTCTTGCCGGTCTCGTGGTCATCGAACCGACGGTCTACGGCGACGAGCGGGGCTTCTTCTGCGAGACCTACAGGCGCGAGTGGCACGCCGAGCTGGGGATCCCCGAGGCCGAGCTGTTCGTCCAGGACAACCACTCGCGCTCGAGCCGGGGGGTCGTGCGCGGCATGCACTTCCACGTCGGCGAGGGCGTGGCCAAGCTCGTGCGCTGCGGGCGCGGGCGCATCCTCGACGTCGCCGTCGATCTGCGCTCCGGATCGCCCACCTACGGGCAGTGGGAGGCCGTCGAACTCGATGATGAGAGCATGCGCGAGCTGTATCTGCCCGTCGGCTTCGCCCACGGCTTCTGCGTGCTCAGCGAGCTGGCCGACGTGATCTACAAGCAGACTGCCTACTACGACCCGGCTCTCGAGCGGGGGATAGCCTGGGATGACCCGGATCTGGCGATCGACTGGACTATGCCGGCCGGCGAGCTGACGGTCTCGGCCAGAGACGCCTCGGCTCCGCGGCTGCGCGAGGTGGAGGGCGAGCTGCCCTTCCGGTGGCATCCTTAAGGCGATGCGTCCCGCCCTCCAGCGCCTGCGTGAGCGCACCAACGGCTACACCGTGACCCCGGCCGAGTACGTCCGCGTGAGCTACGTCGCCCTCGGCGCGCTCACGCTGATCGTGCTGACCGGCGCCGCCGTACGCCTGACGGGATCCGGCCTCGGCTGCCCCACCTGGCCGAAGTGCTACGGGAACGTCTACCCGCCGCTGAACACCCATGCGGTGATCGAGTTCTCAAACCGGCTGATCACCGTTCCCGTCTCGATCGCCGCGGGTGCCGCCTGGCTGGCCGCGCTGCGCCGGCGCCCCTATCGGCGCGATCTGACCCGGCTGGCGGCGCTGCTGCCGCTGGGCGTGATCGGCCAGGCCGTGCTCGGCGGCTTCACCGTCAAAGGCGCGCTCGACTACGGCTGGGTGATGGGTCACTTCGCGCTCTCGATGCTGATCCTGCTCGCGGCCGTCCTGCTCCTCTGGCGCGCCTCACACGAGCGCCCGGCCTCAGAGCAGCGGGCGCACGCGCGGCGCGCTTCGGAGAAGGACGCGGCCTCGATCCTCGCCTCCGCGCGCGCCCTGCCCGACCGGACGCTGATCCGCTCGCTGCGCGGGCTCGCGGCCTTCGCGGCGCTCACGATCTTCGCGGGCACGGCCGCCACCGCGGCCGGTCCCCACGCCGGCGGCTCACCCGGGCAGAAGATCAACCGCCTGAGCTTCGACGGG
This sequence comes from Solirubrobacteraceae bacterium, assembly GCA_049512215.1. Classification (GTDB taxonomy): domain Bacteria; phylum Actinomycetota; class Thermoleophilia; order Solirubrobacterales; family Solirubrobacteraceae; genus Palsa-744. Next base: position 69,573 of record JBEKXJ010000004.1, on the reverse strand, counting down.
CGGGGAACGATGGACTTCGTCATCCACCGTCACGCCGAGATCGCCTTCCTCTTCGGCCTGGCGGCCGTCGGCGTGTGGTGGCTGGCACGCCGGCGCGATGCCCCCCCGCTCGTGCAACGCGCGCTGAGCGTGCTCTGCGTGCTGCTCGCGCTCCAGGGGGCGGTGGGCCTCGACCAGTACGAGACGCACCTGCCGACCGAGCTCGTGTGGGTGCACGTAACGCTCGCCTGCGGCGTCTGGCTGGCCGCGCTGTGGGCGGCCAGCGCAGCCGGTGCGCTGGAGCCGCGCGGGGCCAGGTCGGCCGCCGAGCGGGGTCCGGAGGGGCGCCTGCGGCCCGCCGCCCCGCTCGAGTTCCCCGGAAATTAGGGCCTTTTCGAGGCCCAATCGCGCAGTTTGCGCGCCTCGTCGTCCTCGCAAGCGGTTAGCCTGCTCAGAGCAAAGACACTCGAGAAGGGAGTGGCATGACCAAGAACGAGCTAGCTGAGCAGGTCGCCGAGCGCACTGGACTGCCCGCCAGCCAGGCACGCGAGCTGGTGGACACGACGATCGAGCTGGTCTCCGACGAGCTGGCCGCCGGGGGTGAGGTCGCGCTCGCCGGCTTCGGGAAGTTCAGCGTCAGCCACCGAGCCGCCCGCGAGGGACGCAACCCCTCGACGGGCGAGACGATCAAGATCGCGGCCAGCAAGGCGGCGAAATTCTCGGCCGCGAGTGCTCTGAAGAAGCGTCTGAACGGCTGATCGCCTCCTCGCGCGATCCCAGAGGTGACGGCTAAAGCCGCCGATCACCTCTGGGCGCGGGTGGCGCCCGCCGAGCGCGGAGCGCACTCCCGCCACCCTTAGGCGGCTCTTACCGTCCCGGCCTACGATCACGGGCGGTCGCCCTTCGCGAGTCTGGCCGGCGGGAGGGCCGGCAACCCGAGTGTTGACCCGCTCGGTCCAGTCTGCGCATGCCCACTTTCCTCACTAAGAGAATGGTCTTCTTGCACATGCCGAAGACCGGCGGCACATGGGTGGCCCAGGCGGTTACAGCCGCCGGAGTGCAGACATCACGTCCCGATCCGCTCGCCGACCAGCGCTACTCCGGCCATGGCCACGCGTCCCTTCTGGACTTCAGCCTCGGCGATCGCTTCAGCGTCGCGTTCGTTCGTCATCCGCTGGACTGGTGGCGCTCATATTGGGGCTACCGCATGCGCGTCGGCTGGAGCATGGAGAACGAGATCGACAGCGCCGCGGCCAGCGACGACTTCAACGACTTCGCGACGCGAGTCCTGGATCATTGCTCGGGCCACGTTGACGAGCTGGTGCGGCAGTTCATTGGATCTCCGGCGCCCAGGGTCGACTTCGTCGGACGCTTCGAGCACCTGGTGGCCGACACGTGTACGGCGCTTCGCCTTGGCGGTGAGTCCTTCTACGAAGATGCAGTCCGCGCCCACCCCAACGTGAACGTCAGCGACTACGACAGCTTCCCAGCCCGCTATCGGCCTGATGTCGCCGCACGACTTGCCGAGGCGGAGCATCAGACGATCGAGCGCTTTTACCCGGACGATCCCATTCCAGCGGCACTGATCGTCGGCGCCCCGCCCAAAGTCCCCGCACCGGTCGACGAGGGCGCCCGAGTGGGGCCGTCTCCGACCCATGGCGAGCTGCAGCGCTTGGGGAATCGCGTCGGGGCCCTCGAGCGGGCGCTGGACCACTCGCATCGTGCCGAAGAGGGGCTCAAGCTGGCGCTATCGCAGACGCGGACCCAACTGGATCGGACGGAGCGTGCTCTGGACTCGCTGCGAGGGAGCAGCGTCGTGCGTTACACACGTCCGCTGCGAGTCGCTTATTACCGCACCCGACGCTTACCGAGATCCCAGGGAGCGGCATGATCGGCGGCGCACGACGCAGCGTGGTTAGCTTGGATCTTGCAGCAGTTCTCGGATGCGCATCTGGCGGCCTTGGGAGTGCTGGCGCTGACCGCCGGCGTTTCGGTGTGGGCGGCGCGCCGGCACCCGGGCCGCTGGATCACGCCGGCCGCACGCTTGCTCGCGCTCGTGATCCTCGCCGGTTGGGCGGGGGAGTACGTCGCGGATGTCGTGCTCGGTAGCTGGTCGGTCCAGTACACGCTCCCGTTGCAGCTCACCGACGCCGTGTCGCTGGCCGCGATCCTCGCCCTCCTGAGCCGCCGCATGCTCCTCGTCGAGCTCGCCTACTTCTGGTCGCTGACAGCCTCGCTGCAGGCCGTCTTGACACCGGATCTGGCCGCGAGCTTCCCGAGCGTCTACTACTTCACCTACTTCACCTACCACATCGGCGCAATCGTGGCTGCGTGCTTCCTGGTGCTCGGCTGCCGGCTGTACCCGCGGCCCGGCGCGGTTTGGCGGGTCTACGCGGCGACGGCCGCGGTCACCGCCGTCGCGGCGGTGGGCGATGTCCTCACGGGCGGCAACTACATGTATCTGCGCGAAAAGCCCGAACACAACTCGCTGCTCAACCTGCTGGGGCCGTGGCCGTGGTACATCCCCGCGACCGCTGCGCTCGGGCTGCTGATGTTCCTCGCCGTGAGGCTGCTCACCGACGCGGTCCGCCGCCATGATCCTGCCCTTGCCCAGGGCTCCTCGGAGGCCCGCTGACGGCTTCCCGACCGGGCCATGCGCAGGGATCCCGAGTCCGAGCACACGGCGGCGTGGCGTGCTGTGCCCGGCGATCGGCCGGGTCGCGGACATCGCGCTACGTAGTTGGCCACCTCGACACACGGGTTCCCGCGGTGCTCCGCGTGCGCGCCGAGTGTTAGCTTGCGGGGACTAGACGGCCGTGACCTGCGGTGGTTTGACACTGGAGAATGGAGACAGAATGAGGACCAAAAGGATTCTGACGACGCCCGCCAAGTTGACGGCGGCGAGCCTCATGGCAATAGGTGCCCTGGCCATGACCGCTGGAGCAGCGAGTGCTGCAGTGATCTTCAACAGCCTCCCCGCGAGGGAAGGAAACTACGCATCCCTGGGCTACGAGGCGACCTCGACAGCCGAGTTCGGCGGCCAGGTGGAATTCGCCGCCGGGTCCGGTCGCACAAGCGCCGTGGTGTCGACAAGGATGAGCAGTTGGGCGTGTCAAAGCTTGCTGGCAGGAACCAGCTGCAAAACCACGCCGGGAGCGACCTTCAACTGGCCGATCACGCTCAAGGTCTACAAGGCTGAAGCGAACAACGAACCCGGCGAAGAAGTCGCGAGCGTGACCGAAGAAGTCGCGGTTCCCTACCGGCCGTCGGCGAACAGTCACTGCCCGCTAACGCCTGAAGGCGTGGTCGGGTGGGGGCCAAAATGCTACTCGGGCAAGGCGTTTACCGTCAGATTCACCCTGAACCCGCTGATCAAACTGCCCGAACCGGCGATCATCAGCGTCGCCTACGACACGGTCAACTACGGCAACGCGCCCTGTGGTACGAACGTCGCGTGTACGAATAGAGAAGAAAAGGGCGAGGACTCGCTGAACCTGGCGTTGCTCGAACATCCGAGCGCTTCGAAAGGCTCGATCCCGCTGCAGAACGAGGAAGGCCCAGGCGTGGGCTGGGTCTATGTCAACTCGACCTACCCCGGCATCTACGCACCGCTACCGACACCATCCCCGATCAAATTCGCCCTCGCGGGCGAATGGACCTTACAGCCGATGTTCAAGGTCACGGCCAGCAGGCACTAGTAGTACAGGCCGCAAGGCACAGCATCTGACGAAGGCCCCGCCAATGGCGGGGCCTTCGTCGTGACTGGAGCGGACTCTCCGATCGACCCCGCGACGGCCGGCCATCAGCTAGCGATGGTCATCGAGCGTCTAGACGCCCCGCAGGTGCTCAGGCTGCTCGTACGGGATTGGTGAGGGCGCCGAGCCCGTCAACTTCGACTTCGACGGTGTCGCCCGCTCTGAGGAAACGGTTCTTGCTCGCTCCCACTCCGGCGGGGGTGCCGGTGGCGATGATGTCGCCGGGGACGAGGGTCAGGGTGCGCGAGAGCCACGCGATCGTCTCTGCGACGTTGAAGATGAGCTCACGCGTGTTGCCTTCCTGCCTGAGCTCGCCGTTGACGCGGGTGCGCAGCGTGAGCGCGCCGAGGTCGTCGATCTCATCGAGCGTCACGAGCGCCGGGCCGCAGGGCGCGAACGTGTCGAGCGCCTTGCCGCTCGTCCACAGCGGGTTCTGGAACTGCAGGTCGCGGGCGCTGACGTCGTTGAAGGGCATCGCTCCGGCGACGTGCTCGAGCGCCGTCGCCGCATCGACCCTGCTGGCAGTGTGCCCGATCACGACCGCGAGCTCTGCCTCGTAGTCGACGTAGTCGGGGTGCGCGGCCGGGAGCACGATCTCCTCACCGCTGCCTATCAGCGAGTTGGCGAACTTCGCGAACCACATCGGCGCCTTCGGTATCTCCTGGCCGGACTCGGCAGCGTGGTCGCGGTAGTTCAGTCCCAGGCAGATGATCTTCTCGGGGTCGGGCACGGGCGCGAGCAGCCGCACCTGCCGCAGCGCGGTCGTTACCGTCGAGCGCGCTGCCCTTTCACCGAGCGCTGCCAGCTCCGCCCGGTCGAGCGCCGCGAGCAGGCCGCGGACCGAGTCCGCGGGCGCATCCAGCGTGGCGGCCGGGACGATGTCCTCGCCGAGGAGGACCCCGGCGTGCGGGCCGCTGCCCTGCTCATATGTCAGCAGGCGCATCGCTCACCCCCCCGGCGGGGATCCCGAGGGGCGGCATGGCGGGCGCGAACTCTCCCGCTTAGCCGCAGCCGGTGTTGTTGCCGCAGCTGGAGCACGTGTAGCAAGAGCCGGTGCGCTGCATCATCCCTCCGCACTGGCTGCATGCCGGACCGAGGTCGAGACCCTCAAGGCGCGCGGGGACTACCGGCGGAGAGTCGGTGAAGGAGGCCGCGGCCGGTGTGCCGTCGCCGCTGTTGGCGGCTGAGGCGCGGGGCGCGCCGGCTGCCTGCTCCCCGGTGCCGGGCCCGGCGTGGTCGGAGGAGAGCACGGACTGGGCGGCCTCCTGGGCGGCCTTGCGGGCGCGGACCTCGGGGGTGAGGATCCCGAGGTCCTCCTGGGCCTCGGCGTCGAGGAAGCGCGAGGCCAGCCAGCGCATGATGTAGTCGGGCATCGACTTCGCGAAGGGGATCTCGGGGTTGCCCGTGATGCCCTCGGGCTCGAAGCGCATGTAGCTGAACTTGCGCACGAGCGTCTCGAGCGGGACGCCGTACTGCAGCGCGATCGAGATCGCGGTGGCGAAGGAGTTCATCATGCCCCTGAGCGTCGAGCCCTCCTTGCCGATGTCGGTCAGGAAGATCTCCCCGACGCTGCCGTCGGCGTACATGCCGGCGGTGATGTACCCCTCGTGTCCGCCGATCGAGAACTTGTGCGTGAGCGACTGGCGCTCGCGCGGCATGCGCTTGCGCCTGGGCCCGGCCTCGGCCAGCGCCTTGCTCACCGCCTGCTCGACGATCTCCTCGACGTCGGCCCGCTGCTCGGGCTTCTTCTGCGCCTCCGTGCGCAGCGCCTGGGCGGTCTTCGAGCCGTCGCGGTAGATCGCGAGCGCCTTGATCCCGAGCTGCCAGGCCTGGGTGTAGGCGTCGGCGATGTCCTCCACGGTCGCCTCCCGGGGCAGATTCACAGTCTTCGAGATGGCCCCCGAGATGAACGGCTGCACGGCTCCCATCATCTTCAGGTGACCCATGTGCGAGATCGCGCGCTCGCCCACGGCGACGTCGAACACGGGCATGTGCTCCTCGGTCAAGCCGGGGGCCCCGACGATCGTGCCGTGCTCGGCCAGGTGGGCCTCGATCTGCTCGATTTGAGGCTCTGAGTAGCCGAGCGTCTGCAGCGCGAGCGGCACGGTGCGGTTGACGATCGTCATCTGCCCCCCGCCCACGAGCTCCTTGAACTTGACCAGCGAGAAGTCCGGCTCGACGCCGGTCGTGTCGCAATCCATCAGGAAGGAGATCGTCCCGGTCGGCGCGAGCACCGTGGCCTGGGCGTTGCGGTAGCCGTGACGCTCGCCGAGGGCAACCGCCTCCTCCCACGAGCGCCTCGCCGCCGCGAGCAGCCCCGGATCGGCGCTGTCCTGCTCGGGGATCACGTAGGAGGCGTCGCGGTGCATGCGCATCACGTTGTTGTGCGGCTCGCGGTTCTCCTCGTAACGCTCGTATGGGCCGAGCGCGGCCGCCACCTCCGCGGAGCGGCGGTAGGCGCGGCCGGTCATCAGCGCGGTGATCGCCGCCGCGGTCTCGCGCCCGGCGTCTGAGTCATAGGGCATGCCGTTGCTCATCAGGTAGGCCCCGAGGTTGGCGTAGCCGAGGCCGAGCTGGCGGAAGGCGCGGGCGTTGGCGGTGATCTCCTCGGTCGGGTAGCTCGAGGGAGCGACGATGATCTCCTGGGCCAGCAGCATGATGTCGACGGCGTGCTCGAAGGACTCGACGTCGAGCGTGCCGTCGGCGCGGCGGAACTTCATCAGGTTCAGCGAGGCGAGGTTGCAGGCGGAGTCATCGACGTGCATGTACTCCGAGCAGTTCGCCACCACGACGCCGTCGACGATGTAGGAGTGGTGCAGCGGCTCGGTGAGGTTGTAGACCATCTCCTGACCGTCGTCCTCGCGAGCGATCAGCGTCGTGCCGGCCTTCGTGCGGTAGAGCTTACGCTCGTTGATCAAGCTTTCAACGGCGGCCTGCTTGCGTGGGCACGAGAAGCCGATCTCTGCGGCGAACCGGGCCAGGTCGGTGCCCGTTATTCGTAGATCGAAGCCTTCCCGTGAGGCATACTCGACGGCGGTCCCGTCGTTGCGGATGTAGGAGAAGCACGACGTGGCGCCATCCGTGATCCGGTAGATGCGCGCGCGCACCCCCCAGCTGCAGAGCAGCCGCTGGACGTCCTTCAGAAGACCGTTGCTGCGGCTTCCAAGCCCCACGTAGCGGTTGGCCTTTCCGCCGGTCTCGACGCGTGAGATGCACCCGTCGGCTCCGAAAAGGCCCCGCAGGAAGGCCGCCTGCACCTCGGTCGGGGCGGTGAAGATCCCCTCGGGCACACGCTTGTCATGGGCGTGGGCCGAAGTCACCCCGAGTCCCCGGAACAGCTCACGGACAGCCTCGCTGCCGGCCCGCAACTGGATGGTGCCGTTGTCCATCTCCTGTCTGGACACACCACCGATCAGTTCCCGAAGCAAGCCTTCATGGGCGTCGGTCAAACCGTCTCTGAGGTCGTCGTTCCCGTAGACCCAACCCGTCTGTACGTCGGTCAGCCAGCCGTCGCCGACCAGATGACCCGTGAGCTCTCCGAGTCCCTCGCTCCAACGATCGGGCAGCTCCTGGTAGCTCGCCGATCCACCACGAGCAAAGGACTTGGCCGGCGCCTTGACCTTTACAGGTAGCGCCCAGCTGGCGTCCCCCGCAGGCGTAGGACTGTCGTTCAGGAGGATGCGATCGTCATGGGTCAGCTCCTCAGCCGCTACGTAGCCGCGGTTCAACGTCCAGATGCGGTGATTCGGAGTGCAGCGCAACTCACCGCCGTTTGCGAAGCGCAGGCGCACGATCGGCTTGACCCCGTTGCGCATGAAGGCGATCGGCCGCGTCGCGAGAACCCCCTCCCCCGGTCGGTCAGCGGTCGCCCTGTGCGTGTATACGCGAAGCTCCTCGCCGGCCTCCCCGCGCTCGATCAAATCGCCGATCGTCACTAGCCCGAGCGTGGTGTGCACGCGCGCATCGGCCGGAAAGCACGGATTCGAAGCGTTGATGCGACCCGAGTTCGGGCAGGTGTGCCAGCGGTTGATGGTCGTGTCGTACTGGACGCCCGGGTCTGCGCAGCGGTGGGCGGCCTGCGCGATCTCGTGCATCAGCTCGCGGGCGCTCACGGGCTCCCCGACCGGCTCGCCGGTCGAGCGGGCGATCAGCCGCCACTGCCCGTCCTCTTCGGCGGCGCGCATGAACTCGTCGGTGACGCGCACGGAGTTGTTCGCGTTCTGGTACTGGATCGACTTGAAGCCCTCGCCGTCGATCGACATGTCAAAGCCCGCGTCACGCAGGGCGGCGGCCTTGTCCTCCTCCTTGGCCTTGCACCAAATGAACTCGCGGATGTCGGGGTGGTCGACGTTGAGGACGACCATCTTCGCCGCCCGCCGGGTCTTGCCGCCGGACTTGATCGTCCCGGCCCAGGAGTCGGCGCCGCGCATGAAGGAGACGGGCCCCGAGGCGGTCCCGCCCTTGGCGAGGGGCTCCATCGAGCCGCGGATGTTGGAGAGGTTGATGCCCGAGCCCGAGCCGCCCCTGAAGATCATCCCCTCCTTCGTGTTCCAAGCGAGGATCGACTCCATCGTGTCGGCGACGCTGAGGATGAAGCAGGCGCTGCACTGCGGGCTCTCCTCGAAGCCGACGTTGAACCAGACCGGTGAGTTGAAGGCCGCCATCTGGTGCAGGAGGATGTGGATGAGCTCGTACTCGAAGGCCTCGGCGTCCTTGAGGGTGGCGAAGTAGCCCGCCTCGCTGCCCCAGCGGGCGATCGTCGAGGCGACGCGGCCGATCATCTGCTTGACCGAGCGCTCGCGGGCGGGGTCGCCGATCTGGCCCCGGAAGTACTTCTGGGCGACGATGTTCGTCGCATTTTGCGACCAGCTCTTCGGGAACTCGACGTCCTTCTGCTCGAACGCGACGCGGTCGCCGTGGCCGATGCGGGCGTCGCGCGGCTCCCACTCCACCGCGTCGAAGGGATGGGTTCCCCGCGAGCTGAAGAAGGGTTCGATCGAGAGCGCCTCAGGGGACGCGGTCTCGGGGGAGATGGTTGGGTGTGGGACGGGGTTCATCGGCCTTCCTCCTCTTGCTGCGCCGGTGTCGCCGACGCCCGCTGAAATCTGTTTGTCGGGGTCGACGATCCTCCCTCTCCGGCCGGACGGAACGGGTGCGGCGGCACCCCCTAATTCTAGACGGCCCGCGTCCCTTGGCCGGTCAGTGCCCGAGGCGCAGCCAGTCTGTGAATTCGGCCCATGTCGCCGAGGTGCGGAAGCCGGCCTCGGCCATCGCGTGGCGCAGGGAGAGCGTCCAGTGGGGCTCGAGTGCGCGGCTGCGGGCGAGCGCCCAGGCGGCGCAGGCGAGAACGAGCAGCGCGGCGATCGCGGCGATCGCGATGGCCTCGCCCGAGAGCCCTTCGGAGCCTCGGGCGCGCGGGCGAGCGGCGCTCCCCGACGCGCTCGAGGAGCGGGGCGTGAGCGCGGGGATGGCAGGTGCCGTCGTGCCTTCAGCCGTCGCGGTCGGGGTCGTGGCGGAAAGCGTTGAGGGGGCGGAGAGAGCCAAGGCGCAGGACGGCAGCGCGAGCAGGGCGAGGACGCCGGTGAGGGCGCTCGCGCGGGCGAGGGATGGGCGGCTCGGGGCGGGCATCGCGACCCAATCCTAACCTTGGGGGGAGCGCGGGCGCAGGAGGTCCTCCAACGCGGCGAGGGCGTCGGCGAGCACGCGCTCGGGTGGCTGGCGGGCGTCGATCGTGCGGATCCGCTCGGGCTCGGCTCGGGCGAGATCCTCATAGGCAGAGGCGATCGTCTCGAAGAAGTCTTCGCCCTCGCGCTCGAGGCGGTGGGGGGGGCGCGCGCGCGCGTGGGGGCGCCCCCCCCCCGCCGGGGGGGGGGGGGGGGCGCGCGCGCGCGGGGGCGCCCCCCCCCGCCCGGCGGCGGGGGAGATGCGCAGGAGCAGAGTACGGTCTGGCTGCAGGCCGCGGGTGGCGAAGATGTTGATCGCGCGGACCTCCTCCACGCCGAGGGAGCGGCCCGCTCCCTGATAGGCCAGCGAGGAGTCGATGAAGCGGTCGAGCAGCACGAGCAGCCCCTCGCGCAGGAGCGGTTCGATCCGCTCCTCCACGAGCTGGGCGCGGGCGGCCGCGTAGAGGAGGGCCTCAGCGCGGGGTGAGACCGAGAGGCCCGGGTCCTTCACGAGCGCGCGAATCCGCTCGGAGAGCTGCGCGCCGCCGGGCTCGCGGAGCAGCTCGACCCGCGACCCGCGCGTGGCGAGCTCGCGCGAGAGCGCCTCGGCCAGCGTCGACTTGCCGGCGCCGTCGAGTCCCTCGATCGTGATCAGCCTGCCGCGGGGCACTCCGGTGACCGTAGCGGCTCTAGGATGGCCAGGGTGAGGACCGACCCCGTCACGGCGCTGCCCGGCATCGACGCCCACCCGCACGCGCGGGCCGTGCTCGGCCCAGCGCTCGAGCCCGGGGGTGAGCCCTCGCATGCCTATCTCTTCCACGGCCCGGCTGGGACAGGCAAGCGCACGATCGCCCGGGCGTTCGCGGCGGCGCTGCTCGCCGAGGGCGAGTCTGAGCGCCAAGGGGTGGCCGAGCGGGTTGCGCGGGATGCCCACCCGGATCTGACCTGGGTGAGGCCCTCGGGAGCGGCGGAGATGCTCGTCGGCGACATCGAGGGGCCGGTGGTGGCCGCCGCGACGCGCACCCCGTTTGAGTCCTCAAGGCGGGTGTTCGTGATCGAGGATGTCCACGCGATGAACGATCAGGCGGCCAACCGGATGCTCAAGACGCTCGAGGAGCCGCCCTCGTTCGTTCACCTGCTGCTGCTCAGCGACCGGCGGGAGGACGTGCTGGCGACGATCGCCTCCCGCTGCCAGCTGGTGCGCTTCGACCCGCTCCCCTCGGCGCTGATCGCCGGGCGCCTGGAGGCTCCGGACGAGCTGCGCGCGCGAGCCTGTGCGCGCCTGGCGTTCGGCGACGCGCGCCTGGCGGAGCTCCTCGTGGGCGCGGAGGGCATGGCGTTGCGGGCGAGCGCCGAGGCGTTCGTGCGCGGGGCTCTCGGCGGAGCGACGGGGGAGCGCCCCTGGATCGGGCTGCTCGAGGTGGCCAAGGCCGCGGGCACGCGGGCGGGCGAGGAGGCCGAGGAGCGCTCCTCAGGCGAGCTCGAGCTGATCCCGGGCAAGGAGCGCAAGCGTCACGAACGGGAGGCGAGCGAGGCGAGGCGGCGCATCGAGCGGCGGGTGCGCACGGGCAGGCTCGATCTCGCGCTGCGCCTGGTGGAGCTGTGGCTGCGCGACATGCTGTGCCTATGCGAAGGGGCGTCGGAGCTGATCTACGCGGTTGACCGGCGGGCTGAGCTCGAAGAGGACGCGCAGGGACGCGGGAGCGCGCGACTGCGTGAGGCGGTGGAGGTCGCGCAGGACACGCGGCTGAGACTGCCGTTGAACGTCTCTGAAGAGCTGGCGCTCGAGGCGCTCGCGTATCGGCTCCGAGCGCTCCTCTACGGCGGGTAGGGGCGGTCGGCGATCGTGCCCAGGTTCGGTTCAAGGCCGTAGGTCTCGAAGGCGAGGAAGCGCGAGAAGAGGCGGTTCTCAGGTCCGTGGAAGTCCGAGGAGCCGGTGCTGAGCAGGCCGAGGGTCGCGCAGCGCGCGGCGAGCAGCTCGGTCTGCTCGCGGGTGTGGGTCACGTAGAAGGCCTCGACCCCGTCGATCCCGAGCGCGCGGAAGCGTTCGATGCTGTCGAGGACCTCCTGCTCCTCGGAGATGTCCCAGAAGGGGTGGGCCCAGACGGCGAGGCCGTCGGCCTCGTGGATCGCATCGACGGCCTCGGCGACCGTGGGGGTCGCACGCATGCGGAAGGCGGGGCGGCCCTCGATGAGATAGGCCCTGATCAGCGACCCGATGTCGTCGATCTGCTCGGCCTGCAATCGTGGCTGGTTGGCCGGCGCGGCGAGGACTGCGGCGGCGAGGTGGGGGCGGCCGATCGGCTGGCCGGCGGCGACGCGTGTGGTGATCTCGGCTTCGTCGAGATCGAGGCCGAGCTCGCGCAGGGCGCTGGCCATGCGCAGGGTGCGCTGCTCGCGGTCCGCCAGGAATTCCGTGAGCCTCGCGGTGAGCAGGGGGCCGGTGTGGTCGATGTCGTAGCCGAGGATGTGCAGTTCGCGCACGAGCTTGGGGCCGTCGTCGACGGCGGAGATCTCGACGGCTGGGACCACGCGCAGTCCGTGGCGCTCGCCGACGGCGAGCGCCTCAGAGACGCCGCTGATGGTGTCGTGGTCTGAGAGCGCGAGCAGCTCGACGCCGGCCCTCGCGGCGCGTTCGACGACCTCGGCGGCCGGGAGGGAGCCATCAGAGTGGGTCGAGTGTGACTGCAGGTCGAAGCGGGGCGGCACCCGCGGGAGCGTATGTGATCGCCTCAGGAGCTTGCGAGCTCGCGCGCGCGAAGATCATCGGGCACGGCGAGGATGTCTTTGACGCGGTGGGCGAGCGCGGAGCGCAGGCTGCAGACGGCGGCGTGGTAGCCGCGGGCTTCTTCGTTCAGCGCGCGATCCCCGTTGACGGCCGCCCCGTCGAGCTGGGCGTGGGCCGCGTCGGTCTCCTTGGCGCGCTGAGATGCCTCGATCCAGAGGACCTCCAGGTAGGCGATCGCGGCGCCGAGCTGCTCCTCGGGCAGTCCCTCGCGCCGTTCGAGCTGGCGCAGGACGGGGAGGACCTCGCAGGTCAGCCAGAGCTGCTCGCCGTGGGCGCGAAGGAGAAGGCAGATGTCAGAGAGGTGGGAGTTATCAGAATGGCTGGTCATTCGAGGCATCCGAAGAGCAGGGCACGGTGGCTGTTGGGAGCTGTCTTTGGCTTCGGCGTGAGCTCGGGGCTGCTTGAGGACGACGGGCGAGTTTCCACGAGTCTCCGGGGTCTTCCACAGCGACGGCGCGTGGGGCTAACGGTTCGGCGCCGATCGGCCGATGAAGATGGACAGGCGAAGCAGAAAGAGAGATGTATCTAGTCGACTCCGATCCGACGGCCCGAACGGCGGGCCAGTATGCGCGTGCGACGGTGAGGCGTCTGCGCATGCGCACGCTCGTGACGCTCGGCGTGCTGGCCGTGGCGACGGCCCTCTTCGGGCGGATGTTCGGGTTGCATGACGCGCTCTTCGTCGGCTCCGAGCTGGCGCTGCTCATATCGATGTTCGTGATCCTGCGCTATGTCCTGCCGGTCGTGGAGCGCCGCGACCGGGGGGCGACGGGTGAGGAGCAGGTGGGCGGGCTGCTCGAGCAGCTCTCCGCAGACGGGTGGCATGTCATCCACGACGCGAGCCTCGGGCGGGGAAACGTGGATCACATCCTGATCGGGCGCGGGGGGGTCTTCACGGTCGAGACCAAGAGCCATCCCGGCCCGGTCCGGGTGGGGCGGGTGCACGGGGGCACCCTGATCCAGGCCCAGGCTCAAAGGAGGGCGATCGAAGGGGTCGCAGGGGCCGATGTGGAGCCGCTGATCGTCTACAGCCGCGCCTGGGTCGACAAGCCGCTGGCGCGGAGAAAGGGCGTGCGGGTGGTTCCGGCGCGGATGCTCCTCGGCTACCTCGCGCGGCTGCCCGAGCGGCTCTGCGAGCAGGAGATCGAGCAGGCGCGTGAGCGGGTGGCGGCGGCCATGCTGGAGCATGATGCACCGAGTCGGCGCCGACATGTGGCAGGGCGCCTGAAGCACTAGACGGGCCCGCCGGCGGATATCGCCGGCGCGCGACCCGACACGGGGCGCTAGGTTTGAGGACGAGCATGTCCATCTCGCCCTTCAGCGCGCGGCCGGCGAGCCCCGAGAACGAATCGCGCCGGACGCGGCTCGCGCTGGCGATCGCCCTCGTGGGTATCGGAGCGACGCTCCTGGCCTATGCGATCTCCCCGGGGGTGAGGCATGCGGTCGGACATGCTGCTCACAGCGTCAAACACGCCGTGAGCCATGTGCTCGACCGCGACAATGGCTCCTCTCATCATAAGCCTCGCAAGCATTCGCTGCGCCTGGTTCAGCCTCTGCACCCGAAGCCGTCGAAGCCTGCGGGGCGAGCGGTCGCTCCCAAGCAGGCGGCCCCGGCGGGCGTGGCCCTTCCGTCCGGCTGAGCGGCGGCCACTCGCAGCGGGCGGGGGCGGGCAGGCGTAGCGTGTAGAGGATGGCCAGCAGGACAGCGAGGCAGCTGACGGGGGCGTCGAAGGGGGCGGCTCCTGCGGGCGCACGGGCTCCCCAGCGACTGCCGCCGGGCCCGAGGGCGCCGGCGATCGTGCAGACGCTCGCGTGGGCGCTGGCGCCGACCTGGCTGATGGATCAGTGCGCGAGGCGGCTCGGGGAGGAGTTCACGCTGACGTTCGCCCCGAGCGGGTTGAAGCTGGTGATGGTGAGCGATCCGGAGGCGGTCAAGGCGGTGTTCACGGCTCCGCCCGAGGTGGCCCCGTCGGGGGCGGGGAGCTCACCGCTCGCGGCGGTCATGGGCAAGAGCTCGGTGATCGTGCTCACCGGACCCGAGCACCTGCGCCAGCGAAAGCTGCTGCTCCCACCGTTCCACGGCGAGCGGATGCGGGAGTACGAGCAGGTGATCGTGGAGGCGACCAGGCAGGACATGGCGAGCTGGCCGCAGGGCAGGCCGATGCGGCTGCATGAGCGCACGCGGGCGATCACGCTCGAGGTGATCCTGCGGGCGGTGTTCGGCGTGGAAGCCGAGCGGATGGGGCCGCTGCGGGAGGCGATCAGGGGGATGCTGGCGCCGATGAGCCCGCTGGCGATCGTGCTGCTCGCGCTGCGGCGGCGGACCCTCGAGCGCCCGACGGGGGCGATCGGGCGGGCGCTGGAGCGGCTGGATGAGGTGATCTACGAGGAGCTCGAGCGCAGGCGCGCGCAGGAGGATCTCCCCGAGCGCAGGGACATCCTCTCGCTGCTGATGATGGCCCGCGACGAGGATGGGCAGGCGATGAGCGACGGGGAGCTGCGCGATGAGCTGGTGACGCTGCTGCTGGCCGGGCACGAGACGACGGCGACCTCGGTGGCGTGGGCCCTCGAGCGGCTCGTGCGCCACCCCGAGAAGCTGAGGCGGCTGATCTCCGAGATCGACGCCGGGGATGAGGGCGGCGGCGGGGAGTACATGACGGCGGTGGTGAACGAGACGCTGCGGGTGCGGCCGGTGGTGCCGATCGTCGTGAGGGTCCTCGAGCAGGAGCTGCAGGTGGGCGGCTGGCGCCTGCCGAAGGGCACGCGGGTAACGCCGTCGATCTATCTGACCAACCGCAACCCGCGCGTGTATGAGGATCCCGAGGAGTTTCGGCCCGAGCGCTTCCTCCAGAACGGCCCGGAGACGTTCTCGTGGATCCCGTTCGGCGGAGGCATCCGCCGCTGTATCGGCGCGTCGTTCGCGCAGTTCGAGATGAGGGTGATCCTGCAAACGGTGCTGAGCGAGCTCGAGCCGAGGCCGGCGAACGATTTCAGATCGGCCGGCGGGCGCAGGTGGCGGCGGGGGGAGTGGAACCGGCGGCGGGCGATCACGCTGGTGCCGGCAGCGGGGGCGCGCGTCGTGTGGCAGCGAAGGAGCGCCGCGGGCGAGTGAGGAGGGCCGCCGCGGGCGGCCCGGCGTGCGTTCGCGGTGAGCGACCGGGGCGGCGGGGCTCTGGGCGGCGGAGTCCCGGCCGCGGCGGGCGCTAGCGTCCATGCGGTGCAGATGACGAGGCCCAGGGCGCTGCCCACGCCGGAGGAGCTGCTCGAGCGGTTCGGCCTGGAGGCCTTCAGAGCGGGCCAGCGCGAGGCGGTGCAGGCTGCGCTGTCGGGCAGGGACAGCCTGGTGGTCATGCCCACGGGGGGCGGCAAGTCGCTGTGCTACCAGCTGCCGGCGCTCGCCGGGCAGGGGCTCGTCGTGGTGGTGAGCCCGCTGATCGCGCTGATGTCAGACCAGCTGCAGAGGCTCACCCGGGCGGGGGTGAGGGCGAGGATGCTGGCCTCGGGGATGGAGGAGGGCCACAACCTCGAGGCGCTGCGCGAGATCGAGGCGGGGGTGACGCAGCTCGTGCTGGCCGCGCCCGAGCGGTTCGGCTCAGGCGCCTTCAGGGAGGCGCTGGGGCAGAGGAGGGTGGGGCTGTTCGTGGTCGACGAGGCGCATTGCGTGGCCGAGTGGGGTCACGACTTCAGGCCCGACTATCTGCGCCTGGGAGAGGCGATCTCCTCGCTGAACGGGGGCTCGGCCGCGGGTGGGCGGCCTGCGGTGATGGCGGCCACGGCGACGGCGACGCCGCGCGTGGCGGAGGAGATCGCCGCGAGGCTCGGGCTGCGCGAGTGGGTGTCGATACGCTCGGGCTTTGACCGGCCGAACCTCGCGTTCGATGTAGTGAGCGTCGAGGGCAAGGGCGCGCTCGCGCGCAAGCGGGCGGCGCTGCTACACGTGCTGGGCGAGCGGGATGCACGGCCGGCGATCGTCTACTGCGGGACGCGCAAGGACACCGATGAGCTCGCCGGGAGGATCGCGGGGGAGGGGATCGCGACGGTCGCCTACCACGCCGGCATGAGCCCGCAGGCGCGGCGGGAGAGCCAGGCCGCGTTCATGGAGTCTCGCGCGGAGGTGGTGGTGGCGACGAATGCCTTCGGGATGGGGGTGGACAAGGCGGATGTGAGGACGGTCGCGCACTGGGCGGTGCCGACGAGCCTCGAGGGCTACTACCAGGAGGCGGGCAGGGGCGGACGGGATGGGCGCCCGGCGCGGGCGCTGCTGCTCGCGGCGAGGATGGACCTGGGGAGGCTGATCAGGTTCATCACCGAGCGGGAGACGAGCGTCGAGGATGTCAGGCGGTATGTCGCGGGGCTGAGGGGGCGGGGCGGCGACGGTGTGGTGGCGATCGGCCATGGCGAGCTCTCAGAGCGCGAGCGGGTGCTGCTCTCGATCGCCGAGCGGGCGGGGGCCGTGGAGCTCGAGCCGGGTGGAAGGGAGGGGCTGCTGGTGAGCCTCACCGGCCGGGGCAGCCCGCGCGAGGCGTACGTGGCGATCAAGGCGGCGAAGGACCGTGGCTGGGAGTCCTACAGGTCGATCGAGCGGTTCATGAGCAGCGGCGAGAGGTGCCGCAGGCGCCAGATCCTCGATCATTTCGGCGACGAGGAGGAGGGCAGGCCGAGCGGCAGATGCTGCGACGTGTGCGACCCAGACGAGGAGCTCGAAGGGGTGGTGCGGGCAGCGCTCGTCTCCCCGAACCGAAAGCGAGCCCGGCCGGCGGGGCGATCAGCCGGGGCGGCGCCGAGCCGCGCGGGGAGCACCCCGCCGGCGCGATCCCCCGAGGGGGGCCTGGCGGGCACGGCCTTCGCCGAGCAGGAGCTCGATCCAGTCGACGAGGGCGAGTTCGAGAGGCTGAGGGCCTGGCGGCTGGAGCGGGCGGCCGGCAAGCCGGCTTACACGGTGGCCGCGAACAGCGCGCTCGAGGAGATCCTGCGCAGGCGACCGGTGAGCCTTGAGGCGCTGATCGCGATCCGGGGGATCGGCCCGGCCTTCTGCGAGCAGCACGGAGAGTCCCTGCTCGAGGCGCTCGTGGCGCTGTAGGCGCAGGGGCAGGAGCCAGCGCGATCTGATCGCGGCGCGTGCGCAGCCGGCGCCGGCAGGTTCGCCCGCACGCCGGACGGCGGCGAGAGCGTTGCGGGGTTTGCGCGACACCCCCGTCGAGTCTGAATGTCTGCGTGTGGCGCTTGCTAAGAGATCTCAGGTGGTGCGCCAGTTGGACACGTTCCTGGCGTGGCGGGTGGTGCCGCTCGTGCTGAGCTCGTCGAAGTGCTCGAGTGCAAGGCCGGAGCCAATCGCGACGCAGGTCAGCGGCGACTCCGCGAGCGAGACCGCCATGCCCGTGCGATCTGTGACGAGTTTCGGCAGGCCACGCAGTAGGCTGCCGCCGCCGGCGAGCAGGATGCCCTCGCGGGCGATGTCGCCCGCGAGCTCCGGTGGGGTGTCTTCGAGCGTGGCGGTGATCGCACGCAGAATCTCCTGCATCGGCAGGCGGATCGCCTCACGGACCTCCGCGCTGTGCAGCTGGATCTCCGTCGGTAGACCGCTGAGGAGGTGGCGGCCACGCACGCCCATCGTGAGCTCCCGCGCCAGCGGCGCCGCGGAGCCAATCTGCAGCTTGATCGCCTCGGCGGTCTGCGAGCCGATCGCGAGCTGGTGCGCGTCGCGCAGGTAATGACTGATCGCCTCATCCAGCTCATAGCCTCCGACGCGTACCGACCGCGATACGACGATCGCGCCGAGCGAGATCACGGCAACCTCGCTCGTTCCGCCGCCGATGTCGAGCACCATCCGCCCGACGGGCTCCTCGATCGCGACACCGGCGCCGATCGCGGCGGCGATCGGCTCTTCGATCAAATGCACGCGCCGGGCGCCCGCGCCGAGTGCCGCCTCCTCGACGGCACGCTGCTCGACCTCGGTGATGCCCGAGGGCGCACACACGATCAGACGCGGATGTGCCCACCGGCGGTCGAACGCGCGAGTAATGAAGTACCGCAGCATCTGTTCGGCTACCGCAAAGTCTGCGATCACCCCGTGGCGCAGCGGACGCGTCGCGGAGATCGTCGCCGGCGTGCGGCCGATCATCCGCTGGGCCTCGACACCGACCGCGTGGACCTCGCCGGTCAGCGAGTCGACGGCAACGACGGAGGGCTCTGAGGCAACGATGCCCCTGCCGCCGACGTAAACAACCGTGTTCGCGGTACCGAGGTCGATCGCGATGTCGTGAACACCCAAGCTGGGCGCCAAATGACGCCGCGATGTATCTCGGCGCGAGCCGTCTCGACGCAAACGCACCAAGACAGCCTCTCAAACCCAGCCCACAGCGACCGCAGCCCTGAACCGCTCCCGCCACCGGGGCCGCCCCCATGCCCCTCCACTGCGACGCGACAGCGACAGTGCCGCTGTCCGCTACGCCTGCCTTTCGTCGACCTCGATCGTGGTGGTGGACGCCCAGGCTGAGGCGGCTCAACCTCGCGCCGTCTAGCGCCGATACTTCGGGGTGAGGATCTCGGTCCAAGTGAAGATGCTCGGCGCGTTCGGGGTCGTGGTCGCGCTCATGCTCGCCGTTGGCCTGATCGGGATCGTGCGCCTGGGAAGCGATAACGAGCACCTCGGTCGGCTCGCCTTGAAGGTCGTGCCGAGCACGCGCGCCGTGGGGGACATCAACGCGCTGATGAACAAGTACCGCAAGGACCAACTGCACTACATCGTGGCGTTGCCGGACGACCGCCCCCTCAGCGCGCCGGGCAGCATCGACGGCGATCTCGCGGAAGACCTGTCGCTCATGCGCGGCGACCTGCGCGCGTACCGCTCGGAAGGGCTCATCGAGGATCCCACGGACGGGGGCCTGCTCCACGCCTTCCAAGCCGACTTCGCCCGGTACGTGGCCCTCACCGCCGCGTTCGCGCCGCTCGCCGATCAGGGCCGCATCCGCCAGGCTGGCGAGACGGTGGGTAACGGCGCGGGCGACGCCGAGTACGACAAGCTGAAGGCGGTGATCACCGCATGGAGCGACCACAAGGTCAAGACCGCCCAAGCCGCTCAGACCTCGTCAGACTCAAGCTACGACCTCAGCGTGACGCTGATCGTCGCGCTGCTGGCGGCCGCGGTGGCGATAGCCGCCGCCGTCGCACTCGTGCTGGCGCGCCGCACGACACGCGCTGTGCGCGAGATCGGCTCCGCCGCCAAGGCGATCTCGCAAGGAGACATCGACCAGCGCGTGGCCGTGCGCAGTCGCGACGAGTTCGGGGAGATGGCCAAGGACTTCGATTCCATGATTGACTACCTGCACAGCACGGTCGCGGTCGCCGAGACGATCGCCGAGGGCAACCTCGACATCGAGGTTCGGCCGCGCTCCGAGCGCGACGCACTCGGCAACTCGCTCGTCTTGATGACCGATAGTCTGCGCAGCCTGGTGGGCGAGAACGAGCGCCTGCTCGCCGCCAGTCGCAAGGAGGCCAACACCGATTCGTTGACCGGGCTGGCGAACCGCCGGGCTCTGATGCGCGATCTCGAGGCCCAGCTCGGGGACGCTAGCGAGGAGCGGCCGATGATCCTCGCCCTATTCGACCTCAACGGCTTCAAGCAGTACAACGACACGTTCGGTCACCCGGCCGGTGACGCGCTGCTCGCGCGCCTTGCGGATCGCCTGAGGCGGCGTCTCGCGGAGTCTGCGATCGCGTACCGCATGGGTGGGGATGAGTTCTGCGTGCTCGCCAAGGCCGATGCGAGCGGCGGCGCGGCGATCGCTCGGCGTGCTGCCAGTGCGCTCAGCGAGAAAGGCAAAGCGTTTGCGATCGACTGCTCCTACGGCGTTGCGAGCCTGCCGCGGGAGGCGTCCTCGACGTCGGAGGCGCTCAGCGTAGCCGACGAGCGCATGTACGCGCGCAAGGCCGGGCGGGTCTCCGCCAGCCGCCAGAGCACCGACGTGCTGCTGAAGGTGCTCGACGAGCGCAGCCCCGGTCTGCACGAGTACATCAGCGAGGTCGCGCAGCTCTCCGCGATGCTTGCCCAGAGCCTGGGGCTCTCCAAAGCTGAAGTGAAGCGCATAGAGCTAGCGGCCGAGCTGCACGACATTGGCAAGGTGGCGATCCCCGACACGATCCTGAACAAGCCGGGCCCGCTCGACGAGGAGGAGTGGGGGTTCATTCGGCGCCACACCGAAATAGGGGAGCGGATCATCACAGCCGCGCCATCCCTTGCGCATGCCGGCGAACTTGTGCGCTCCCACCACGAGCGCTATGACGGTAGCGGCTACCCCGACCGGCTCGCCGGCGAGGATATCCCCTTCGGCGCGAGCATCATCGCGGTCTGCGACGCCTTCGCCGCGATGACCAAGAGGCGCTCGTACAGCGACGCGATCACGGTCGCCGAGGCGGTGTCCGAGCTACGTCGCTGCTCCGGGTCGCACTTCCATCCGCGCGTCGTGCGCGCCTTTTGCGAGCTCATCGAGCATCCCGAGCGCGCACCGCGCACGGCCGCGCAGATCGTGTCCGCGGAGAGCGGACACAGCCACCAATCGTCACACTTGTAAGTAGCCGGCGCTGACGCTGACGACTCCGCCGGCGATCGATCCGAACCGGCTTCCTCGCGTTTGCGGATCGACGCTACGTTGTCGACGGCTGCGAACACGGCGGACCAGCGGCCAAGAATGGGAAGCGGAGCCAGCCCCGCGGCGACGGTTCAAGGACCTCTGACCGTCGCCCCTTGATCGGTGTTCGTGCCCGCAATGCCGTTTCGATACACCACCGAGCAAGGCGAGACCCGCTGGCGCGGGCGGTGGCGCAGCGGCAGCGGTGAGCGCCAGTCCCGCAGCGGGTTTCTATCGCAGCCTGGTCCGGGACCAGCATCCAAATGATCTCCCGCACCTACGGCCGCATGATCCGCAGGCACGAGGGCACCCCGCCTCTAGGTGTAAGTACCGAGAGGGTTGGTTCGCTCGTTGAGGCGAGCGATCGGGGGCTTGTGGCTGAGAGCTGAGTGTCTTCGCTGATGGTTGTAATACCAGAGCCAGCCGTCAAGGGCGGCGGTGCGCTCTCGGCTGTCGCGGTAGATCGCACCGTAGGCCCAGCCGCCGAGCATGGTGCGTATGAATCTCTCTGCCTTCCCGTTGGTCTGGGTCGGTAGGCGCGGGTCCGCAGGTGGCGAATCCTCAGGGCGCGGCAGGCCAGCGCGTGCACCATCGAGCGGTATCCGCCGCCGTTGTCGGTTAGCAGCTGCTCGACCGCCATGCCGTGGCGCTCGAAGAAGGCGACGGCGCGTCTGAGGAACGCCACGACTGTCGAGGCCTTTTCGTCGTCCAGCACCTCGGCATAGGCCAGGCGCGTGCAGTCATCGATCGCGATGTGCACGTACTCCCAGCCGACGGTCCTGCGGTCGACGCCGGCCGCGTCTCGCTTGACCGATCCCCCGTTGCCGCGGCGAACGCCACGAACGCGCTTACCGGCGCCGCCCTGGATGCGCCCGAGCTTCTTGACGTCGATATGGATGAGCTCGCCAGGACGCTCACGCTCGTAGCGTTGCGCGGGCTCAAGACCCAGGCGCCCGAGCCTGCCCATTCCGATCCGCGTGAGGACCCCCGAAACCGTAGACAGCGCCATCCCGAGCGTCTCGGCGATCTCCGGGCCCGTGAACCGCAGCCGTCTGAGCGCCGCGATCGCCTGCACCCGCTCCTCGCTTGTGCGGCGCGGGATCGAGCCCGGCGCCGAGGAGCGATCTAGCAGCCCGAGCTCGCCGTCAGCTCGATAGCGACCCACCCACTTGCGGGCGCAGCGGACACTGACTTCGGCGGCCGCGGCCGCCTGCGTCACCGTCCATCGCTCATCAACTACCCGCCGGCACAACAGCCGACGCCGATTCAGACTGAGCGCAGCATTAGCGTGAAGGTTCATCCGGTGTCCTCCTTGGGACTGAGTCGCTTGGCAGCTCTCAGCCTCCAAGGGGGCCCGGATGGACCAACCTACTCAGGAACTACACCTAGGACTCGCCGACAAATACCAGACAGCTAAGGTTCAGGCGATGTCACTGCTCTCAGCCCAACCTCCGACCCTCTCCCCGCCGCAGGGTGGGCCCACAGGCGACAAACTACCGCCGGTGAAGAGGCGGAAAAGGGCCGACTAGCAGGGCATGCGCCGACGTAGCTCAGCTGGTAGAGCACTTCACTCGTAATGAAGGGGTCCGGGGTTCGAGTCCCCGCGTCGGCTCTGCGAGAAACCCCGGCATAGCGGGGTTTCTCGGCTTGGTCAGAGCCGACGCGAGGCTCTGGGGCAATCAATGGGGCAATGCCCGCCAACGACAGAGGCCCGCCGGTGCGAACACCGACGGGCCTCATCCGGGGCGTCTATTGATCGGGGCCACGGCTAGAGAGCCCCGATCACCTCCGCGACGGCTGCGGGCATCATGTGTTTCGTTTCGCCCGCCATGTGGTCCCACTCGCTGTAAAAGGCGCGCTTGCCCTCGTAGCGGTGATTGCTGCGACGGCCGAGCGCCCCGAGCATTCCTGCGAGCGATTTGTTGCCGCCGGTGAGTTCAAGGTCCTCCGCCAGCTGGCTGGCGGGGATCCACTCGTCCGGGCTTTCGGCGAGCCGCTTCAGCAGACGCCTGTGGGCTTCGTGACTCTCGTTGTAGATGCGCCGGATCAGGTCCTCGTCCGTCGTAACGGGCCCGGTGGGCTCCTCGACGACGGGCGCCCCCTCGGTGACCTCCGCCTCCGACGTGCCCATGAGGCGCGCCAGGAGCGCGTAGACCTCGCCGACAAACTGACGCGGGGTGGGGACCGTCTCGTACTGCTGGATTGTGATTGACGTTGACATCGTTGCTCCTTTGATTGGTATTTAGTTGGCGCTACAAGACACAAGTTAGCACATTTTGCTCCACGGTATCAAGCTTCAGCCGTCGCAAAGTGCCATGGGCCGCTATAAACGTATCGCGAAGCACGACAGGGCACCGGGAAGCAAGGTTCGGGCGCTCGCGAGCGGACACCCGCACCCGCGCTCGCTCTCTCCGAGGTCTCCGCCTCTTTGGCACTCAAAAGCGGTAGACGCATAGGCGGCGATCGAGTTGCATCGCCACGGTGACCAGTGACCAAGGCGATCCCCGAGCGCGCTTTGGCGAGCGCCTGCGATCGCTTCGTGCCACAAAAGGGATCTCGCAGGAAGAACTCGCCGCCAGCAGCGGGCTCAACCGCACGTACGTGGGGAGCGTTGAGCGCGGCGAGCGCAACGTCAGCCTCCTCAACATCCACAAGCTTGCGGCCGCGCTCGGTGTGGCGCCAAGCACCCTGCTTGATGACCACTGATCCTGTTGTCGCTGTCCTCCTGTCCCGTCTGCGGGAGCTGCGCGAGAAGGCGGGCGTCTCGCAGGAGGAGCTGGACGCCCGCCTGATCCTCGGGCCAGGGTGGGTCCGACGATTTGAGTCGGGACAGACGATCCCCACGCTGGATGTGCTCGTGGTGTTGCTGTCCGCGCTGGGCTACGAGATGTCCGACCTCATCGCCGACCTTGCCCTCCCCGCCGAGGGGGAGACGACCGCCGCTGCCGTTGATCGGTTCTTGTCGGCCGAGGAGACGGATTCCGACGTGCTGATCGTCCACTTTCGGTACGCCGACTACGACGCGACCTATCGCCTGTCAGGTGCGACGATGGACGAGTTTGAGGATGTGATCCGAGTGCTGCGAGATGGGCTCGCCGCGCTGGGCAGCGAGGTCGCGGTTGACGAGAGCGCGATAAAGACCTCGGCCGTCGCCCGAGCGTTCCTCCGCGCGATGGAGCTTTGGCCGGAAGCGAACCCCTCGGATATCTGGTGGTTCGTGGTGTCGCGGGCGTATCTGGACCCGTTCAATCACCCGGCGAACTATGCGCGGCTTGACCTGGGTCAGAGCTGGAAGCGGACCGGCGGCTGGGCGCTGGAGGAGATCCTAGTACGTCATTACGGACCGGCTCTCGCTAAGGAGGGGGTCCGAATTGTCATTGCCAGCACCGCGGAAAGGCGGCACTACATTTCCCAGCTCGCCGTTGCGGACCGACTGGAGGCAGACAAGATGGACGTGCTGCTGCTCGGCGACAAGGACGGCGAACTCCGCTGCTTTGGAGTTGTGCACGTCAAGGCCAGCTTCGCCGAGCGTCGGACGGATGACGTGCCGATGAGCAAAGCGCTGGTGGAGGCGGGCTACTGCTCGCCCCTGTGGACGATGGATTCGAAGAGCACGCCGAGCGAGGAGCCCGTCAATCGGGGCGAGCTTGGAGCGCTAATGGCCGACGGCGCCGACAAACGCAGCGCCAAGCGGAAGGACATTGAGGATGACGGGTACTTCTCGGCCTGCTTCTCCTACAACCGCCGCACCCGCCCGACGCCCGCCAGCCAGGCCGCCCGCGCCCGCATCTACGTCTGCGACTTCAGCGATCCCGCTGGAGACGCATTCGCGCGATTCGTGATTGACGCCTGGAAGCGCCTGCGCGATAACGCGGTCTAGGCCAATGCCAGCTGGAAGCCCGGGGCCTCGGCTACGCGAGCGTTAGCGGCCTCGGCCTGCTCGGCGTCTATCTCAAAGCCGATGTAGGAGCACCCGAGGCCAACGGCCGCAAGCCCGGTGGTGCCCGAGCCCGCGAATGGGTCCAGAACCACGATGTCGGAGCCAGCGGCGCCGTAAGCTTCTATGCACCGGCGTGGAAGCTCGGTCGGAAAGCGCGAGAAGTGCGCCCGCCCCGCGATGCGCTCGTTCGGGAACTCCCAAACTGATCCGACCGGCGGCGCTGTGCGGAAGCTGTGGGATTCGGCTGCCGTCAGTAGGTAGACGGACTCGTGCTGTCGGTGCGGCCTTCGGCAGCGACCCTCGGGCATAGGATTGCTCTTGCGCCAGATGACCTCGCCCCGGAACAGGTAGTCCCTTTCGCAGAGCTCAATTACGAGCCGGTATGGCAGGGCCAGAAGGTTGCCGTAGTTGAGCCAGCCTACGTCTGGCTCAATAAAAGCCTTCCGCTTCGCCCGAGGCTTGACGTAGGCGGAGTTGTTGTCTGCCAACCCCGCGCCGTTCTCGCCGAGGGTGCTGTAGCTGCGGTCCTCTAGCCGCCAGTTGACGGGCGTGTTGTACGCATCGCCAATGTTGATCCAGAGCAGGCCGGATGGCTTTAGCTTGGGCCGTATGGCTGCGAACAAATCGGCCAACGCGGCTACGTACTCGCGCGGATCCGCCTCCACGCCCATCCCCCGCGAGAGGCGCTGCCCCCAGTAAGGGGGACTCGTCACGACCACATCCACTGAGCAGTCCGGGAGCTGCGGGATCAGCTCCGAACAGTCCCCGCAGATGGTCTGGTTCAGCGGGAAGGGACCAATCCCGCCCGGCCCGCTGATTCGTCCATTGGCACTCATAGGCGGCAGCATACAGGAGCCTTGGGACGGCTCCTCGCAGCCGAGGAGTTGATACCGATGCCGCCCGCGCTCGCCAGACTGCGCGCGTCGGAGCCCTGCTCGCCGGACGCCGGAGCGGCCGCTACGGGGTCGGCCTGGGCAAGCCTACGAGTTCGCCCATGAAGTAGCCCTTGATCTTCCGGTGGAAGCATTTTCCGACGGACTGACTCGCGAATAGCTCGCGAGCCGTCTCTTCAGGCACGTCCCTATAGCGGTACATATTCCCTCCACGGAACTGGACGAAGAGCGTCCGCCGCCGCGGGTTGTACGCGATCCAATCAAACGCCGACGAGTCCGGCGTGAGGCGAACCCAAGGCGACGGAGGGTTGAGCGATTCCCCTGACCCCGCAACGGCAAAACACACGACGGCCGCAGGCCCTGTCGTTGACAGTGAAGTAGAACGCGGCGGCATGTGATTACGGTATCACCGCCCCACCATTTGGTAGACCGAGTTTGTCAAAGTCCGCAAGTCACGCGGCGAGGTTCCAGCTCGGCGCATCGCCGAGTACCGGCTCAACCTCGTGAATGTAGGTGCGCAGCGTGAAAGTCGGCTCCGCATGACCCAACCATTCCGACACCTTGCGGATGTCCTTGTGATCGTCGTAGAGCCGCGAAGCAAAGCTGTGCCGCAGCCTGTGAAACGGCACACCAGCAATTTGCGCGCGTGTGCAAGCCTTCGCAAACGTACGCCTGACGTTGCGGTCCGATAGCCGCGTGCCCCGACGGCTGACAAATACTGCGCCTTCTCCGTTGGTCTTTGCCCTGGCTCGCCGCAGCCGCTTGGCGAGGCTCTTGGAAATAGGCAGGCACCGCAGCGATTTTTCGGTCTTCAGCTTGCGGAGTTCGCCGCGGTAGTACTGCTGGCTTATTCTGATCTGATCACGCCGACCAAGGTATACGTCGGGCCAATCCAACCCGAGAGCCTCGCTGATTCTCATGCCGGTTTCTGCGAGCACCATGCAGAGCAGCTGCTCGCGCTCTGGCAAGGCGCGTAGCAGGGCGCGAAGCTCGCTCGCGGGAATCGCTTTGTGAGCTTGGATGGCTCCACTTGCCCCGCCCCCCTTGACGCGCACCCCGAGGGTCGGGTTGAACGTGACGGCGAGTTCGTCAACGGCGGTCGCGAACAGTGCCTTCAACGGCGCGAGGATCTTCTTGATGCTCGTGGGCGCCAAGCCTTCCTTTTCCAGCTCCCCAATAAACCTCCGGATCTCGGGAGGCCCTATCTCGGCCAGCCGATAGCGCAGGAAGAATGGGCATATGCGCTGCTTCATGTCGCGTTCGTATGCTCGTCGGGTTGACGGGGCGAGTCCCCCTGCGCTTCGCCCGTCGTAGAAGTTGAGCCATTCCGCGGCGTAGTCGGGGAAGCGTCGCTGTGAGGCAGGACGGGATCGGCCGGGCTGGCGTCGTATGCCCTGCGCCTCCTTCGCCTCGGCGAGCGTTGCGTGGAAGCTCTTGTGTTGCCCGCCGTCGTGATACCAGACAACGACGTACCGCGAGCCCCGCTTGAAGATGCCGGGGTAGGGCGTTTTGGCGAGCTTGCGCCCGTCTTTTGGCGTGGTACGTTGACCCTGCATGGGAGCTATGACCTCCTGTGCCACGGGGCGGGGTGTTTGCGGCATCGCCGCCCCTCTTTTCTGCCTAGCGGACACATCAGCTTAGTCGCTCCTTAAGCCCGGGGTACTTCTCCAGAGTGGCCCCGCCTGCGCAGATATACGAGTCAAGCTGTGACCGGCGAAACAGGAGCCGACCGCCCTCCTTCTCGTGCGGCAGCACCTTCTGACGAACGAGCTTGTAGATGCGGCTCTCCGGGCACGCCATGTGCTCCGCGGCGTCTGGCAGCGTGATCCACGGCTCGCTCGCGTAGCTGTCAGATGCTCGCGCAGCCACTCGCTGGGCGATCTCGTCAACGAGCGCGTCGGGAATCGCAACGCTGATGTGCGTCGGGTCTGGCTGGTTGTCCGGTGCAGCGGCCATACCCTTCATGGGTATCACGCGTTCTGCGACCGCGCAGGCGACGGTTGTTGAGGCTTCGCGAGACGAAAACCTGGGCGTGTGATAGCGCGTCGCAGGTGAGGAGTACTGACGAGTTTTGGAGAGAGAAATGCTGCAAGTGAAAAAGGAGTCAGGTAGAATCAGAAGGTGAGGGGAGAGCTAAGGGAACGACTCGTTTGGAGGGGACGGTCGGGGGGCGCGGGGTGATGTGGCGAACCGTGAACCTCGCGGGAGCGGAAGGGCACCTCAGCACCGCGATCGCGGCCGCGAAAGACCCGAAGGGTGATCAGCTGCTACGCCGAGAGGCGCCCGATATAGCGCTGATCATGGAGGCGAGACAACTGCTCGCGCATATGCTCGCCGCGGCGCTCTTTGATGACCTCGCCAAGATCGTTGAGGGCCTACGAGCATCACATAGGGTCAGCTCTGGTGCGCCCGAGCCTGACTGGGAGCGTGTAGCGCACGCTTTGGCGTGGTCGGCGATGAGAACCGCCGAGGTGGCCGTGACGAATGCGCTGCGACAGGCTCGCGCTACCACGGAGGGGGGATGATCAACGAGGCAGTCGGTTTGTCTCGCCGTCGGGCGGTCGCGCGTAGATGCGTCGCCGCCCACGATCCGGTTCATGGCGGCAACGCCCTCGGGCAAACCGCGGCAGCGGCGAAGTCCGAGGGCGTTGCCGATGGGCCGGTCTCGGGGATTTCGCGCGAACTGGGGGACAAGAGTCCATCAGCAGCGGCGGCGCTTGGGCAATCGGAAGCTGTAACACCCGATTCCTCAGACGATTTCGTCCAACTGCCCGACGGCGTTGAGATTGTCCAATGGGGCTTAGATTCCGTGAGCTTTGCGTGGAGGCCTATGAATCCGCGGCTCTGGGCGCACCTAGTGGCTCCGCTGGAGGACGGCCGCCCATTAGAGGGTGTAGACACGGCGACGGGGCTGCTCGGCGCGTCGTCAGGGGTGCGGCGAACCGAAGGCGGCCGCGTGCTGGTTGATGAGGTCGTGGGCGGTGGCAGGGTGCTCTACGTTCCCGCGGCGCGGCTGATCTACATAGAGGGGCGCCTTGCCGCTCTGGCGGCGAGCGACCCTGACGCGCAGGGGCTCGCCTCGCCTCGCCTACTAGAGAGCGTCCCGATCATGTCGGCGCTGGAGATTTCGCAGCTCCTACTGCCGGATACGCTGATCTTTGAGGATGTCTCGCTCCGCCGAGCGGATCTCGCGTGCGACCTCTCGTTCATGGACGGTGCCACGGGGTTGGCCCTGCTTCGCGGCCTCGCTGCCTTGGACGTGCCCCGCCGCAAGAGCGTCACCTACAAGCGGGACGGTCGCGTAGAGACGGTCAATTACTGCACTCAGAAGCTAGGGCACATAAAACTTCGCTGCTACGACGGCGGAGTCCACCGCGGCACGCACCGGCCTGGCGAGCTGGTCCGCGTGGAGGCGCAGCTCCGCTTCAAGGGGGCTGCGAGACCCGACCCGTCCGAGTGGGCTCAACAAGACCTCGGCAAGCTCTGGCAGGGCAAACTCGCGGCCTGGGAGGGGACGGAGGAGGTTGTCCTCGCTGGTCTAAACGCCATGGAGCGCGAAATAACCGACGCCGTTGCGGCCAAGCGCCTCAAATTGCCCGCCGCAGAAACGTTGATCGGCAATCTCAGGCTGCGGGCGAGTGGCCGCGGGAAGGACTACTGGACTGCCCAAGGGCATGACCACCTATGGGGGCGTAGAGCCCGTACGCTTCGCGACCTCGGGCTCGTTCTGGACGACGCCGACCTCGGCCATGAAGCTGAAGCGACGCTTCTGCCGCTTGGCCGCATCCTCCGCGCGGTGCGCGAAGCGTGGGACACGGGTGGAGATGGTCGGGGCAATGTCGGGGCAACACAACACCCGCTAACGACCGACAATCCGGGTACCCCGCAGGGTTGCAGAACCCCGGAACTTGCGGCAAACTGATCGCCAGCCGCAAACACCCGCAACGGCCGCCCTTCACTCGTAATGAAGGGGTCCGGGGTTCGAGTCCCCGCGTCGGCTTAGGGCGAAGGGCCGGGAAGCATGGGACTTTCCGCGAGCGAGTTAGGTAGGCAGTGGCACGGAGAGGTCGCGTATGGAAGCGCTTTGGAAGCGCCTCGCTCGACGCCAGCTAAGCAAGGAGATCCTGGTCTCGCTAGTGGCGGGCGGGCGTGCGGTCCGTAAACTCATCCGATGGCCGTGACTTTCGAGACCTCGGACGGGAGCCTCAACCCGCTGGGGGAGCAGGCCACGCTCGTAGCCGAGAACCTGCGCCTCTTCGCGATCGGCAAGTTCTCCCGAGATGCGGAGCTTGTCGAGCGGATGGGCGCGAGCCCCGACTGGAGCAACGGAGCCAAGCGCTCTGCGACGTGATCGAGGCAGCGCTAGTCGGGGGTCACGAGGGGCCGATCCCCGTCGAGGGCAAGGCAGCAGAGGCGCTGTATTGGGCGCTCGTGCTTGTCACGAACGCCGCTCGCGACCTCTCCGACTTGCGCACCGGCCTCGGCGTGCTGCTCGGCCACCTGCCCGCTGACCGCTGACCGTGGTGCGGCGATGACCGACCCCGATGTGCGCGGCGTCGACGCCCCTGCAGATCGGAAACGCGATCACGCGTCGTGATAAAGATTGGCAGCACGCAGCTTGGCAAGGTCGACCTCCAGCCCGTCACCACGGTATGCGTCGAAGCGCTCGCCGTCGGCGGCCATCAGTGCTTCCGAGGTTTCGTAGTTCGCGTCCATCTCGGACTTGCCTGCGGAGGGATGCAGGTGCTCGATCACCACGTCCGGGAGGAACCCGATGCCGACCGCCTGCCCCCAAACCATCCACGCATCGTCGATGTACATGTGCCGGAGACTGGGCAGCCCCATGTAGCCGAGTGTGCGCACGACCTCCGCGCGCATGAACACGTGGCAGCAGAGCGACCCCGGGGGGCGCCCGGGGTGCAGGTCATTGCCGAAGCAGAAGGGGGCGCGCCCCAGCGCCTCGATCACACGGAGATCCCAGCCCTCTGTGCGAGGGACGTTGTCGTCGTTTACCGTCCCGATGAAACGGTAGCCGCCCGTATGCGGCACAGCGAGGTGGTTGACCCAGGCCACCACGCCGTGCAGGTCCGGCTCGACGACGAACTCCGCCTCGCAGTCGAGCTCCAGGTACTGCGGCAGCGTCGGGTCGTCGGCGTCAAGGCCAACGAGCAGGTGAGTGTCGCCCCGGCAGGTCTCCTCCAGCGCCTCGGCGAGTCGCGCGATGTTGGCTGGCCGTTCCCGCGACGGAACGACGAGAAGCAGATCCCTCACGCCCACGGCTCCCTCCCGTTGCTCAGTCATTCCCTAGCCACGCCGTCGTGGTCCGAACACGCCCCGGAGATGCCGCCCGCACCCGTCTCGACCACAATCTCGCGCGTTGCGACCTGATCAGCGCGCATCTGAAGCAGTCGAA
Organism: Solirubrobacteraceae bacterium; assembly: GCA_049512215.1. GTDB lineage: Bacteria > Actinomycetota > Thermoleophilia > Solirubrobacterales > Solirubrobacteraceae > Palsa-744. The sequence goes on along the minus strand of JBEKXJ010000004.1, from coordinate 38,518 downwards.
CCAGGTTGTCACCTGGTCTGTCGGTCTCCCAGTGCGACACAGACAGGTCGGCGTGCTGCCGGTAATACCGCTGCTCCTCGGTCGGGTGGGCTGAGTCCGCATACCAGGGAAGGTGACGAGCGACGTATGGCGCTCCGGTCCTCAGTGCCCGTGCAGTGCCGTGAGGGCGGACAGGAGAGTGGTAGAGCGCGAACGTTGTGTCAACCTCCGCCCGGAACACCTTCGGGGCGATCTCGACCTCCCAGAACTGCGACTCCCAGGCAACAGCCTGCTCCTTGAGTGCGTAGCAGTCTGGAAGATCATCGATACGCAAGCCTAGGCCCACCTTGTCGATGTCCGCGTGACTGAGCAGCAGTCCCGCCAAGTGCTCAACGACATCTGCCGGGCAGTCGTCATCTGGTACCACGTCACAATCAGTGACGACGAACGGACCGTCGGAGTCGAGTCTTGCTCGTACCTTTGTGGTCCACGGACCGAGATGGCCGAGATTACGATCCAAGCGCACGACCTCCACATCAACAGTCGCGAGAAAGTCGACGAGCGGCGGAAATGTCGAGGCGTTGTCGACAAGGAGGATGCGGGTGTACTCTGCTTCCTCCAACCAATCCAGCAACTCACGCAGTGGCGCGAGCCGATCACGGCAGATGACTACGATTGGGAGGCTCTTAAAGTCGCGCGGCAAGATACCGCGGAACCTTACGTCGCGGCAGGGGACGACGCAAGGTCCGCCCAGCGCGCGAGCAAGGATCTAGGCTATGGAGCCTCACCCCATGGGCGATAGGCGGTGCAAGGCGCGAAACCGCAGCGGCGAGCGGTGCCGTCGTGCTCCCGTGAAGGGCGCGAGTGTCTGCTCGATGCACGGCGGTCGGGCTCCCCAGGTCATCGCCGCGGCGCGCACTCGGGTCGTCGAGGCCCAGGCCGCCTTGCAGCTCCGCGCCGAGGGTTACGAGCCGGAGTCTCCTTCCGGCGGCTGTTAGGCGCCAGCCTCCTATAGCGCGAGTCGCGGGAGGTTGCGTGCCGGGTAGCCCCGGATGATCGCACCGGCATCAAAGTTGGGCCGGTGTCTCCTGCGAGGTCCCTGTGGGCCGTTACCTGGAAGCCTCTTGGAAGCCTCAGCGATCGCCAACCGACCTGCAGAGATCGCCTTTTCCGGCCAGAATGCCCCAGGGTTGCGGCGTTCGTCGTAGTCCGACCCGCAGAGATCGCCAGCCGCCCGCTCCTCGTAATGAAGGGGTCCGGGGTTCGAGTCCCCGCGTCGGCTTGGGCAGAGGGCCAGCAAACACAGCACTTTGTGCGTTTGCTCGAAGTCGCCGGATAGCGCCGGAGGCCGGTTATGAAAGCGCTATGGAAGCCTGTGGCCGCTTCGCTGGCACGACCTCAGGCACACCCAGCTCACGCCGGCCGCAGAGCCTTGCCCGATCGCGGCGCAGCGGCTACTTGGCGTCGCCCGGACGGGCGTAGAAGTTACGCTTCGGTTATGAGGCTGGAGGCGGACTGGAGCGAATTCGAGGCCGAGGGCGCCCGCCTGCGCGGATACCTTGCCCGGCCGGCGGCGAGCACCGATCCGCTTCCGGTCGCGATCGTGATCCAGGAGGCGTGGGGGGTGGACGACCACATTCGTGACGTGGCCGATCGGCTCGCATCCGCCGGCTACCTCGCGTTCGCGCCCGATCTCTACTCGCGCGACCGCCCCCCGGAGCTCGCGCCGCAGCGAATCGAGGCGGCGAAGGCGTCCCTTGACACCCTGCCGCCGGGCGCGTGGGGTGACGAGCGCGCCCGCGCCGAGGCGCTCTCGAGCCACCCGCAAGGGAAGGCGATCGGCGAGACACTCGGCTCGATCTTCGCCGGCCTGCAGCGCGAGCACCATGTGCGCGATCTCGAGGCAGCGGTGGCCCACGTGCGCGGACGCAAGGACGCGGCCGCGGCGGTCGTCTCGATCGGCTTCTGCATGGGCGGCGGCCTCTCCGCGCAGCTCGCCGCGAGCGGCGCGGGTCTGGCCGTGGCTGTGTGCTTCTACGGGATGCCGCCCGGGCGTGAGGAGGCGCAGCGAATCTCGTGTCCGCTGCTCGGGCTCTATGGCGGCGAGGACGAGCGGATCACGAGCCAGGTGCCGGCCTTCGTCGAGACGATGCGCGACCTGGGCAAGCCGTTCGAGCACCACATCTACGAGGGGGCGCCGCACGCTTTCTTCAACGACACGCGCCCCTCCTACCGGGTCGCGGCGGCTCGAGACGCGTGGGCGCGGACGCTCGCGCTCTTCGCCGAGCACCTTTGAGCCGCACGCGCCGGCACCGCCGCGAGAGGGACCCCTCGCGCACCGTGTCGGCGATCAGAACGCGCGCCGGCAGATTCCCACGCACGGATCTGTGGCGGCGGGTCACAGGAGTTCCCACGTCGGCTTCGACAGCCACGATGGAATGCGGGAGCAAGGCGGGAACCGCAGGAGTTCCGCTCTGCCCGTCCCGGCATGGCATATGGACGACAAAGTCGTGCGCAAGCCCTCAGCAGCCTCGGCAGGGCCGCTGGAGGACGCTGTTCGAGCACGCCAAGGAAGTGGGAATGTCACTTCCACCGGAACTCAGCGACCCCGCCGCGAAATCCGCACCCGAGGACATCGTCCGGGGCATCAGAGACATCGCCGCCCAACTCTTTCCCCGATTGGCTGCCAGCTTCTCGGGCGACGGGAAGTGAGCAGAGGCGTTCAGCCTGGACTAGGAAACTGGCAGGCGATGCCGATGCTGACGAACTAGCTCAGACGATAGAGGGGTCCCGAGCCGGATCAGCGGTGACGCGCTCGCGGCGAATCGGCAGCGCAGCCGCCTAGCCGCTCGCCTAACATGGAGATCGCTGTGGTGGCTCGCTGGCTAAGTACCGCACGGACCGCGCCCGCGGCGATCGCCGTCGTGGCTGGGCTTGCGCTCGGCGCTCCCGCAACGGTCGCACAAGCGGGCAGCAGCTGGTGGACACCGCCACAGCAGCTGACGTGGTACTGGCAGCTGACGGGAAAAGTCAAGAACGACGAGCCGGTCGCTGCCTACGACATCGACGGGTTCGAAAACAGCGCCGGCGAGGTCGCGACACTGCACAGTCAGGGCAAGCACGTGATCTGCTACATCGACGTGGGAACGGCCGAGGACTTCCGTCCGGACTACTCGGAGTTCCCGAAATCGGTGCTGGGGCTCCGCAACGGCTGGCCGGGCGAGCGTTGGCTCGACATTCGCCAGCTGGGCGTGCTCGAGCCGATCATGACCGCGCGCTTTGAAATGTGCAGGGAAAAGGGCTTCGACGCCGTCGAGCCCGACAACATGGAAGGCTATGCGAACGACACTGGGTTCTCGCTCACCGCCCAAGAGCAGCTGACCTACAACGAGTGGGTCGCCGACGAGGTGCACTCCCTGGGCATGGGCGTGTTGCAGAAGAACGACGGCGAACAGACACCCGACCTGCTGCCGTATTTCGACGGAGCGCTGAGCGAGCAGTGCAACCAGTACCACGAATGCGGCGATTTCCTGCCGTATCTCGCCGCTGGCAAGCCCGTGCTTAACGCGGAGTACCGGCTGACCACCCGCAAGTTCTGCGCGGCCGACAACGCCGCTGGGATCATGGGTGCACGCTACAACTTGGCTCTCAACGGGAAGAAATACCAACCTTGCTGGTAGCGGCTCACCGCTCGGCCTTGTAGGCGGCGGGGGCCACCCTACTGCGTAGCATGATTCGTGCTGCGGTTGCCGCATCTCTTTGCTGCCCGAGGAAGCGGACGCCGGGTGTCGCGAAGGAGGATCGTCGTTGAAGCTCGAGCACTATCGGAAGGACGCCGAGCGGCTGCTGCGTGCTCTTAGAGCCGGCGATTCTAGGGCGTTGGCGCGCGGAGCAGGCGCTGGGTGGACGCGCTCGTGCGCGGTTCCTGTTGAGCGGAGTTCCGCGTTCGCCTTGATGCGAGCGCTTCGGCTGACGGCGCTCACGCTCCTTCATAGAGACGACGAGCAGCACTCTCGGGTTGAGCGCGCGAGACGCTCGCTCCTTCATAGAGACGAATGGCAGCAGCATTCCGCGGCTCACTTGCACCGGGGCGCACGTTGCGCGGGTCAGGCGGTCGCCTTTCAGGTGGTTCGTAGTACGGTGCGGTCGTGTCTGGCTCACCGCACACGCGTGTTCCCGTGGTGGACATGTGGGCGCCGATTGTGCCGTCGGTGGAGATCATCGCGGACCTGCGGTCTGGGTTCCCCGCCGAGCAGCTGCAGTATCTGGAGGTCTTCACCCACAGGACGGTGACGGCACAGCAGTTCGCTGCGTATGCCGAGACGCTGCTGCAGAGCGATGAGCAGATCCTGTCGGCGCTCGATGACGCAGGGATCACGTGCAGCCTGATCTCGGGGTTCGACGAGCGCTCCACCTGTGGTGAGACCTTTGTCACGAATGAGGCCGTCGCCGCGATAGCTGCCCGGCACCCGGACCGCTTCATCCCGTTCGCGGGCGCGGACATCATGCGCGCCAACCTCGCCCTGGCCGAGTTCGAGCGCTGGGTGGGCGAGCACGGGTTCCGCGGCTTGAGCCTGCGTCCTTTCATGATCGGCGAGCCGGCTACGCATAGGGCGTACTTTCCGTTCTACGCCAAGTGCGTCGAGCTGGGGGTGCCGCTCAGCATCCATACGTCGGCGAACTGGACGCGTACCCGGCCGAGCGAGCTCGGGCATCCGTGCTTCATCGACGAGGTTGCGTGCCACTTCCCCGACCTCACGATCATCATGAGCCACGCCGGCTACCCGTGGGTGCTGGAGGCCTGCCTGATCGCATGGAAGCACCCCAACGTGTATCTGGAGCTCGGAGCGCATCGTCCGAAGTACTTGGCCGCGCCCGGGAGCGGCTGGGACGCGCTCATGCGCTTCGGGCAGAGCACGATCGCGGAGAAGGTGCTCTACGGCACCGGCGCGTTCCTCATCAACCGGCCATACGGCGAGCTCTGCGAGGAGGCCCGCCAGCTCCCCGTCCCGGGAGATGTCCTTGAGGGCTGGCTATGGCGCAACGCCTCGCGGCTCCTCGGCTTGGCGGCGACGGGCAGCTGACTTTCGGGGGCACAGGACGGTGTAGCCGCGCATCCTCACGATCGTGGTGTTCACCGACATCGTCGGTTCCACGGAGCGCGCCGCGGAGCTCGGCGACGCGCTGGCGCGAGCTGCTGGGTCGCCACGACGAGCTCAAGGGCGTGGCCGGCGAATGGCACCTGTTCGCCGTGGACCAAGTCGAGGCGCCGGCGAGCAGCCGGCTCGTGCCAGACACGCGCGAGCGGTTGTCCTTCACGAGTCGTAAGAACGCCTCGCCTTCCGCCTTCTGTCCCGCGCGGCGGTCGCCAGGCGGCTGCTTTGCGGCTGCTTTATCCGGGAGCGGCAGAGCGGCCTGCCGGCCGGTTCAGTGCTGGTGGCCGGGTTTCAGCGCGAGCCGATTGCGTGGTTGGCGCCCTCGCGGATCGCCTCACAACCGTGGTCGCGACGGTGGCCTTCGAGGTCCCGACGCCATCGCGAGCGCGCGGCGGCGTCTGGACAAAACGCCTGCAGCTTGCCCCGGGTGGTCAGCATGCCTTGTAGGTGCGGCGGCTGATGAGCTGGTAGTTGCGCTTGGTGGTGAGGACGATCTTGACCGAGTAGCGGCCTTTCTTGGGCAGTGACGTGAGGGTCATGTTCTTGAGGTGGCGGCCACGCTTGCGTAGCAGGTGCTTGCCGTTTATGTACACGTCGACCTGGCGGATGTTGTAATGGCTGAGCTTGGCGAGCGTGAACGACAGCGTGCGACGCGCGACGCACTTGCGCGCGGTGGGCAGCCCGATCTGCGCCGGCGCGATGACGGTACCCACGTTGATCGCCGCAGCGCCGCCCGCCAGCACCGAGACCGATCCGGGAGGCGCGGGCTGACCCGCGGCCAGCGTGCCCCAGCTCTGAGCGAGCTCGTCGTACCACATCTTCGCCAGCCAGTCCACGCCCGAGGCCGGCGGTTCGCATTCGTAGAGCGGCGGCGTACCCTGCACGCACACCCACGGGCTCGACGATGACGGCCGCACATAGTCGGTGTCATAGCCGTTGTAGATCATCAGCCCGTTGTCGTTGGCGTAGGTGAGGGTCGACCCCGTCTCGTTTTGGCTGTTGGTGACCGTCGCCCCCAGCAGCCAGTGCGGATCGCTGCTCACGAACAGGTTGGCATCGCCGATCGCATCCGTCCGCTGCCCCATTTCGGCGAGGTCGACGTACGACGCGTCCGCCGGATTGGCGCTGATCAGGGTGGTGTTCACGACGACCTTGGAGGTACCGCTGGTGGAGTCACATTCACTGCAGCTCGCGCCAACCCTGCCCGGATACGGCAGCCACGAATAGTCGTTTTCCGAGGTCTCGTCGGAGTCATGGATGATCAGCTTCCCGCCATTGGTCACGAACTGCACGATCGCCGCCTTTTGCGCGGCGCTGAGAGCGCTCGTCTCGACCTGCATCAGCACCGCCGTGTCGTACTGCGCCAGCGTCGCGCTGTTGATCTGAGACAGGGCAACGTTGGTGAACGTGAAGCGCGAGAACGAATCCGTCGGCACCCCGCTGACGATCCCGCTCGTCGGCATCTGGCCTTCGTTGGGGTCCACAGGACCCCGCGCCGGGATCAGCGCGACCTTGCTGCTGGCCGCCCGGAACGTCACCGCCGACGCCGGTGCGGTGCCTATCGTCGACACAGCGGCGCTCAACGCAACCACAGCTGCACACACGCGACCAGCAACCCTCACGGACGCCGCACGCTCCCGTGCTCGGCCGATCATCGGCTTGCGCAGCACCCTTCGAGACACTCGACGCATATGCTCTGTTCTCCTTGACGTGATGACGGGGGAGCCTCGCCTGCTGCTCCCTGCCCTGGTGCTTGTGCTTTTCGGCCTGCGTGCCATGTCCCCTCCTAAGGGGCCCGTCGGCTTGATCGGGTGCTGAGCGACCGCCCGGGAGCCGGCGAGGCACCCGGAAGTTGTGGACCGCCTGGGCGGATTCGTGCAGGTTGGCTTTCGGCCACCCGCTTCCGTTCAATCCTCGCGATGTCTCCTCGAGCGAGACCTTCGCGAACGCAGCTGTGGCTTGAAGGCCCAGGCGACTGGAGCTGGCCTGGTCGGGGGGGAGGGCCAGATGATTTCCTGCTCCCATCCTGGGTTCCCGCCCTTCCTCCCCGGCTCGAGCCCGCGATGGCCGCATCGGCCGTCCCAAGCTGGGGGCGGGCGGAGCGCTTACGCGCTTGGCGGCTGGGTATCGGGGCATTGCTCAGTGCGCTCGCCGCCACCTGTGTCGTGGCCACGCTGGGAGGTCCGACCGCGATCGAGCGTCTGACCAGCGTCGGCGCCAGCGCGCCCGCGGGCAGCGCCGTCCAAGCCGCGACCGTCGTCCGACCGCCCGATCTGCTCCCGCCGCTGCCGACGCTCAGGTTGATCAGCAGCGACGCCGCCGGCAGCTCGATCGGTCGGGCAAGCTTCACGTCATCGTCGCTCGCCGGTGAAGGATCGTTCTTCGTCTACCTGCCGCCGGGCTACGCGAGCGCGCGCCGCTACCCGGTGCTCTACCTGCTGCATGGCCGGAACGGGCATGCGACCGCCTTTCTGGAAATCGGCATACAAGAAAGCCTCGATCACCTGATCGCCGATAGAGCGATTCCCCCGATGATCGCCGTCATGATCCAGGATCGAAGCGGTCTCAACGACTGGCGAGACTTGGGCAGACGAGACAGCGCGACGTATGTCATTGAAGTCCAGGAACTGATCGACCGGATGCTCAGGACTATCCCCACGCGCGCTGGACGCGCGATCGCAGGCAGTTCGATGGGCGGCTTCGGCGCCATGAACGTCGCGCTGGCCAACCCCCTCCGCTTCGCGGTCGTCGAGAGCTGGCTGGGCTACTTCAACAACCTGGAAGGCGCACTGCGCGCAGACCGGCCCCTCATTTCACGACTCGGCCTGCACGCTTTCCTGTACGGCGCCGCGGCGGATCCGGCCGCCGATCCGGCCGAGGACCCGGCGTTCGCCGCCGAGCTCGGTGCGGCGGGCGCGCAGGCCGAAAGCGCTATCTATCCTGGCGGACACAGTCTGGAAAAAGTCAGAGAACACCTGGACGCCGGACTGCTGTTCGCCGGACGCTCCCTCCGCGACGCGCAGCGGCGAGCCGCCGTCGAAGGAGCTCAGCGCCGCGCGGCCCAGTGAAGAAGCGCAGCGGCACGCGACGGCCGCAGCGCGGGAAAGGCTCATGTGTGGCTGAAGGACCTCGCCGGGGAGCTGGGCCCAGCAGATCGGCAATACGCGTGTCGCGTCTTGCGAGCGTTGTAGCACGCCTGCCCATCCGACGGCTCGAGTCAAGCTGCCCTACGGCACTCAGCGTACGCGAGCCTGTTGTGAGGAACAGGCGACACTGGTTTCTCAGTGCAGCTGGTCGATGAAGGTGTAGATGACCATGAGGCTGACGAGGACGACGAACACTCGCAGCGCCCACAGGCCGGCGGTGGCGCGTGCGCTGAGTGCGGCTCGCGGCACGGGCCGGGAGGTCTCGTCCACGAACTGATCGCGTTCAAGGTGCATGATCAGCTCGTCCTCGAAGCGCTCCTGGCGCTGCAGATCCTGCTCTGGGATGCCCTCGCTCTGGCGTACGTGGTCCATGTGGTGCGTCTGTCCTTATGAGCCGATGAGATGGACGGTTTGCAGGAACGAGTCGATGCCGTATGCGGCTCCGCAGAGTCCGACGAACGCGATGACCGTGATCCCGATCGCGTTGGTCGAGCGCTTGTTCACCCACGGGCCCATCAGCCCCTTGTCGTTGGCGAGCATGACCATCAAGACCAGGCTGACGGGGAGGAGCACCGTCGCGAGCACGTTGGCGTTGAGCGCGATCGAGAGCAGCGGCGCGCCCGGAATGAGGATGACCACCGCAGCGAGCGTCGCGATCCCAATGTTCGCGGCATAGAAGAGGACGGCATTGCGCGGCGAGGTGTTGAAGCTGTGGGAGACCCCGACGCATTCTCCGGCGGCGTAGGCGGTGCTAGCGGAGATCGTCAGGATGGCAACCGCTCCGGCCTCGATGAGCCCGAGCGCGAACACGGCACCGGCGGCGCCGCCTGCGACGTGCTTGAGCGCCTCGGGGAACCCGGCGCCCGCGAACCCCTGAATGCCCGATCCGTTGTGGGTGAGCAGCGCCGCCCCGGCGATCAGCGCCCCGACCCCGAAGATCGCGGCGAGAACCGCGCCCACGGCCGTGTCGTAGCGACCGTGCTTGACGTCGCTGGGGGTCATGCCCTTGTCGGCTGAGGCGCTCTGCTGGAAGAAGATCATCCACGGGGTGACCGTCGCGCCGATCGTGGAGGCCAGCAGCAGCAGCAGCGTGTTGAAGCTCCCGCCGGGAAAGGGCATGAAGTCAAAGGAACTCACGACCGCTCCCACGTGGGGTTTGACCAGGATCGCCGCCAGCAGGAACAGGCCGTTGAAGAGGGCCATGCCGAGCACGATGCGCTCCCAGCGCCAGTAGCGCCCGCCGCTGAGGGTGAACACGACGAGCGCGAGTCCGAGCGCGACGGCCACGCCTGCGCCCAGGTGGAAGTAGGCGAGCCCGACACGGATGGAGACGAACTCGGCTACGAGGGTGACCAGGTTGGTGAGGGTGAGATCGCTGGCGCCGAACCAGCCCCAGATCCTTCCGTAGCGCTGTAGGACCAGCTCGCCATAGCCACGGTGGGTGACCGCCCCGACACGCATGCACATCTCCTGGCAGACGTACGCCATCGCGAAGAGGATCGGGATGAAGGGCACGAAGAACCCGAGCCCGTACTGCGCGCCGTCGGCGGCGTAGGCGATCATGCTCGGCCCGTCGTTCTCGCCTAGCATGGCAAGGATCCCGGGGCCCACGAGCAGCCACATCAGGTGCCAGCGTTTGCGGTGCCTGCGGGCATGATGAACGCGCGAGCGATCGCGCGACCGTGCGCTGTCCTCCTCGGTCAGCGGCGGTAGGGCAAGGCCGGGGGAGGCGGTGGCCTCAGTCGTGGACATCGGCCGGTTCTTTCCGGCTAAGGGCTCGGTGCTTGTGAGGTGTCTGATCGACTTCGACGCGCATGGCGTCGGCGAGCTGGCCACCGATCGCATGCTCACGCTCTCCGAAGACGACGAACAGCGGGCCCCCGAAGGGCTGGCGGTCGCGCACCGAAAAGCGGTCTCCAGGCGAGATGCCGCGATCTGCCAGGTAGCGCAGCATCTCCGGGTCGGAATCCGACACGCGCACGAAGACCCCGTTCTCACCGGGCTCCAGGCTCTCCAGGCTGTGCGTTGAGCGCTCCTCGAGCTCCAGGGCGGCGTTTGGGATCGGGTCACCATGGGGATCCACCGTGGGGTGCCCGAGCTTGGCCGCGATCAGCTGCTCGAGATCCTCCGAGAGCACGTGCTCGAGCACCTCGGCCTCAGCGTGCACCCGATCCCAGGGCATCCCCAGCGCGTCGTTCAGAAAGCTCTCCAGCAACCGGTGGTGACGGATCACCTCCAGCGCGAGCTGCCGCCCATCGGCGGTCAGACGCACGCCCCGGTAGGGCACGTGGGTGATGAGCCCCAGCTCGTCGAGCTTCTTGAGCATCGCCGAGACAGAACCCGGTGTAATGCCCAGGCGCTCAGCCAGCGCGTTGGTAGACACCGGCTCGTCGCTGCGGGCCTGCAAGGAGAAGATCGCCTTTGAATAGTCCTCGACGGCAGTCGAGCGCGACAACTCTCTAGTACCCACCAACTAAGAATATGGGATGCCAAGAGATTAGTCAAGGCCTTTTAGAAGCCAAAGACGCCTATGGCACAGTTTCATCGCAGCTGGGTCCAGCCGCCCAGCATCCACGCACTACAGGCAAACAGCAGCGACGCCATCGGACGCGAGTCGACCTGGCCGGCTGGAAGCTCAATGCCGTGAGCACCGATGGTGGCTGCGAGCTGGCCTTGTGCGCTCTCGCCGGGAGGGCAAGATGGTGATGTACGCGCTCACCGAGCGTGGCCACACGCTGGTTGAGGCTCACGCCGGCATGTCGCGCAATCCGACAGCGCGCGGGCGCTGAGCGTAGGCTCCGCGGCATGAGCGATAAGGCACACTTCACGGCCGAGGAGGCCCGCGCGGCCGGCGAGCGGATCGGCATCGACTGGGTGACATCGCCGTTTGAGGTCGAGCAGTTGCGGATGGGGATGGACGTCGAGCTCGAGCACGGCACGCAGGATCTCGAGACCAACGTCACCGACGACGACGTGACCGTGACCGCGAAGATCGCGCGAGCGCACCTCAACGAGTTCCCGGACTACTACTCCCGCCTGGCCGTAATGGAGGCCGAGGCGGAGGCCTACTGGGCCGCGCACGGCGAGTAGCGCCTACGCGTGCGATGAGCCGCGGCCGTGTGCTGGTCATCGCGCAAGGCGAAGCGCCCTGGCTGGCGCTTCGATGAAGGAACGCCTTCCTCGGGCTGAGTTGTTCATCATCGGTTTCTTGGTGGCGGCAGCAGTCAACCGCGCGCAGCGTGTGCTTGAAGGTGTGATTGACGGCATTCGTACCGTGCTTGACACGTAGGCAGCAACAGACGACAAGCTAGCCACAGCCCTCCAGCAGAATACGCAGCTCACCGAGGAAGTACACAACCTCGCCAAGGAGATTCACGAGCACGTCATACCGAGGTCACAAGCGTGATGCTTACGCCAGTCATTGGCCAAGAAGCAACTATGAAGAGTTTGACGCTGACGGTCGGCAATGGGCTGAGCGTCAACAACACAGATCCGCGCTACAGCGCCGGGCGACCACGCACGTGTCGGGCGTACCAGCGCCGGCCCAGCAGGCGCTCGGTGTTCCACGCGATGGCCGCCACTGGGCCGCGGCGGTGTAGCCAGAACCGGTCGGGCACCTGCTCGCGTGGCTCGGTGCGCTGCGCATCGACATCGGCGATCACGTAGCCCGAGCCCTCGGAGCCTTCGCGACGGGCCAGCAGCCGGCCGTGCGCATCGGTGATCTGCGCCCCGCCCTCGAAGTGGCCGTGGTAGGTGACGACGGGCAGCTCGGGCATAGGGCACGAGAACGCGCCCGTGATCGCCGCATGCGCGACCGCTGCGCCGACGTAGCGGCCGAATACGCCGGGTGCGCGCGCGGCGGTAGCAGCATTCGCCGCCTCGGCTCGTCGGCTGAAGGCAGCCGGCGGCCACTGCGGGATGCTCCACCAGTTCGAGCCGCCCATCACGAGATCGACGCGCCCGCGCAGCCGGCGCGCAGTCCCGCTGCGCATGAACTCCCAGCAGACCGCTGCGCCGACGGTCAGCTCACCCGCCTCGATCACCCCGTCATCGTCCCCACCCACGTAGAGAGCGTTCTCCCACATCGTCGGCAGGTCCTTGTTGTGACGCCCGAGCAGCCCATCGGGCCCTGCGAGCAGGAACGCGTTGCGGACCTCTCCGTCGGCGTCCCGGCACAGAAACGACCCGCCGATGAGGACACCCTCCTCACGGCCCAGCCGCAGCAGCATGTCGCTTGCCGCGCCGTCGGGCGGAAGCGCGGCGCTTGCGAGCTCGGGAACGAACGCGGCGCCGGTCGTGAAGAACTCAGGCAGCGCGACCGCCTGCGCACCCGCGCGCGCCGCGTCCCGAGCCAGCGACTCACACGCGGCGAGGTTGGCCGGGACGTCCGCGAGCGCTACCTCGAGCTGAACAGCCGCGACCCGCATGCGGTGATCCTACCCCGCCCCAAACCACGCTCTCGCGAAGCTCCCTGACCCTCAGCCCCGCGCATGATGTCGCATCCCCGGGATTGAGGAGGCTCGTGGCTGAAAGATAACGGCCGCAAGGTACGGGGTTGGCCGTGACGCCATTGGCCCGCGGAGAGTACGTCTTTCCTACGCAGTTCGGGGAAGAAAGGAGAGGAGACCATGCCCCGGATCATCATCACGACCACGACCGGCGTGGGCAGCGACGGCTCTGGCTCGGCATTCATCCTGGACGAGCGGGTAAGCACGGATCACCTGAACGACGACCGCTCCTCGTTGCGGCTGCTGGAACGCATTTGCTGGGCGATCGAAGACGCCGAGGAGAGGGAGGTCGACGACGCGCGGAGGGAGGTCGCCGCTGTCGGCTGAGAATCTTCCAACTTCTCCGTGAGCAAGCGCTCCAGCGCGAAGCTGAGCTACCTCTTGCCGTCCATCGATGGCTCTGCAGTGCTGCTACTGGCTTGCGGCCAATCGCCGGAATGGAACCCGCAACTCGGCAGGCCCGGCCGCCGCGGGAAGGCGGTCGCATTCAAGACCGCGAGTTGAACTGGCCGCGACCAGTCGCTAGGTGACGCGTGCGTTCGTCGCGGCGGCTTGCGCATTGCGCCCGGCGTGCGCGGGTGCCTCCAGGTGGGGCAGACAGGGCGGCGAAGGCAGCCGCGTCACGCTCGTTCCAGGCGTTGAGAAGCTGTTCGTATAGCTCTCGCGTGGCAGCTCGCGCGGCGTTGGCGCTCACGTGCTCCTCAGGGCTGGAGTGGACAGGGGGTTGAGGGTGCAGCAGCGAGATTGTTGCGTACTGAGCCGACCGCACGTTCGCGGGCGACCACCAAGCCCCGCGCCTCGCCTAGGGGACAAGCGGGCGAGTTCGTTTGGGCCTCCAAGACCCCCGCGTTGGATGTCCGTAGCGGGCATCTCGTCACGGGGGATCGAGACGCCTCCTTCTCGCGCGGAGCGGCGACATCTCTCGGGCGCCAGGTCTTTCCCTCGCGCTGCCCCGCGAGCTCGCGGGGCCGTCGATCGTGGTCAACGACAGCGAAAGGGAACAGCCGTATGGCGACCTGTTCTACAGTCAGCATAGTTCTGCTGCAGAGCGTTTGTCGTCCAGGCCGGTTCGGACGAGGCGCACCGATTATCACCGTGCGACGTCGAAATCCGGGGATATGAACGAGACCAGCGAGAAGCGATGAGCGAGGCGTCGACCGAACGATCGGAGGAGCTCCCCATCCCCATTCTCAGCCACCGCCGGGTGCTGATCATCATCGGCGCGTTGATGCTCGGGATGTTCCTGGCAGCCCTCGATCAGACGGTCGTCTCGACAGCGCTGCCAACGATCGTCGCAGACCTCCATGGTGCCTCACACCTCGCCTGGATCGTCGTCGCCTATCTGCTCGCCGCGACCGTCTCGACGCCGCTTTGGGGCAAGCTTGGCGACCAGTACGGGCGCAAGTTCTTCTTCCAGGCGGCGATCGTCATCTTCCTGTGCGGCTCGATGCTCTCGGGGCTCAGTCGCAGCATGACCGAGCTGATCGCGTTCCGGGCCCTTCAGGGCCTCGGCGGCGGTGGCTTGATGGTCGGTGCTCAGGCGATCGTCGGAGACGTTGTCTCTCCCCGCGAACGCGGTCGCTACCAAGGACTCTTTGGGGCGGTGTTCGGTGTGGCGAGCATCATCGGGCCCCTGCTCGGGGGCGTCTTCGTCGATCAGCTCTCCTGGCACTGGATCTTCTACATCAACGTCCCGATTGGCGCTGTTGCGCTCGTAGTTGTGGCGATCCAGGTTCCAGGCAACCTGCGCCGCGTCCACCACGTCATCGACTATCTCGGGACCACCGTCCTGATGCTCTCCGTGACCTGCCTCGTGCTGTTCACGAGCCTCGGCGGCACGACGTACCCCTGGGGCTCGCCGACGATCATCATCTTCGGGGTCGCCGGTGCGGTACTGCTCGGCATCTTCGCCGTCGTGGAGCGAGGTGCGACCGAGCCGGTGCTGCCGCTGCACCTGTTCTCCATCCGTGCGTTCTCGCTCACGAGCATCGTGGGCTTCATCGTCGGCTTTGCGATGTTCGGCGCGATCACCTACCTGCCCGTGTTCTTCCAGATCGTGCACGGCGAGTCGCCGACGGTCTCCGGCCTGCAGCTGCTGCCCCTCCTGGTTGGCCTCATCATCTGCTCCACCGGATCAGGGATAGCCATCAGCAAGACCGGCCATTACCGGGCTTTCCCGATTGCCGGGACGGCGCTCATCGCTGTCGCGCTCTTGCTCCTCTCGCAGGTCGGGATCGGGACGAGCTTGACCGTCGCAGCGCTATACCTGTTCGTGCTCGGCGTAGGCCTGGGCTGTGTGATGCAGGTGCTCGTGCTGATCGCGCAGAACGCGGTTCCCTACTCCGAGCTCGGAGTCGCCACCTCGGGCGCGACCTTCTTTCGCTCCATCGGAGGATCGTTCGGCGCCGCGATCTTCGGTGCCATTTTCTCGAACGTGCTCGTCGGCAACCTCGTCAGGCACCTCGGCACTGCGAAGCTGCCAAGCGGGCTGTCGAGCTCGAGTGTCACGCCGGCCATCCTGGACAAGCTTCCCCAGGCGGTCCATCACGGCATTGCCGCCGCCTACGCGGAGTCAATCCAAACGCTGTTCGTCATCGCCGCGCCGATCGGCTTCATCGCGTTCCTCGCGTCCTGGCTCATACCCCAGGTGGAGCTCCGGCAAGGCGTGGGCGCATCTCCGGGGCCCCCATCGGACGCCCCGACCGCGCCATCCGATCTGGCGGTGCGTGAACCATTGGGGGCAGTGGCCACTCACCACGCAACGCCGAGCGAGCTCGCCTGACCCATTGTCGTCTCGCCGGTCCGTTACGTGTCCGAGACCTTTTGCCCGGATCGTGCGGCGCTTGCTGCGGCGGCCAGTCGGCTGGTGGTGGCAGCGCGGCGAGGCACGCCCGCGGTAGCTGTCATCTCGGCGCCTAAGCTGTCTGTATCGCCCTCCTCCGCGACCTGACGTCCACCGCTTGCCGCGCATGCCACCGCACGCCCGCACGCGTTGCCCCGGTTTGCCGGCGGCCATGATGGACATCGGCGACGGCTCCTTTCACAAGGGCGAGCCCATCTGGGTGATGGAGGCTGATGGCTCGCAGCGGCCGGCCGAGTACGTCGGCGTGCGCGAGGTGAGCGCGTGGTTCGGGGGAGCCCCCACGGTCCTTATCTTCTACACCGATACACACGCCGGAGGGGTCGTCGAGGTGGATCGCGTGATCCCGCGTCAGACTACCGACTGACGCAGGGCTGCCGAAACCGTTAGGCCCGGTCTCAGATCACGACCAGGGAGAACGGCGGCGCTTGCGCTGATGGCTGTTTGGCAGGGCGGGCGCTACAGCGCCAGGGCACGCTCGACGATGGCTGACCCGTCGACGCCGCGGGGCAGGTCGCCGAACGCGAGACCGCGGGCGGCGAGGCGTCCGGCGCAGAAGGCATCGGAGACCGCCGGCGGCGCGTGGCGCAGGAGCAGGCTGGCCTGCAGCGCGAGCGCCATGTCCTCGACGACGCGGCGAGCGCTCCACTGCGCCGCGGCGGGGTCAGCCAGCGCGGCGAGGCCCTCACGCACGCGCATCATGTGAGCATCAAAGCGAGCGTCCCCGCCGGCGGCGAGGTCGCATTGCGCGAGGAACGCCGACACTGCCTCCGGCTCGCGCTTCAGCGCGCGAAGCACGTCGAGCGCGATCACGTTGCCCGAGCCCTCCCATACGGTGCCGAGCTGGATGTCGCGGTAGAACTGGGCCATCGGCGCCTCCTCGACGTAGCCGTTGCCGCCGAGGCACTCGAGCGCCTCGGCGGCCAGCGGAGCGCCGCGCTTGCAGACCCAGTACTTCATGACCGCGAGCGCGAGGCGGCGGAAGGCGGCTTCATCGGGGTCATCCGAGTCGAAGGCGCGCGCGATCCGCAGCGCCGACACCGTCGCGGCCTCGGACTCGAGCGCGATGTCGGCGAGCACGTTGACCATCGCCGGCTGCTGGGCGAGCGGCGCGCCGAACGCCGCACGGTGCCGGGCGTGCCAGGTCGCCTCGGCGACGACGCGGCGCATCATGCCCGCGACTGCCGTGAGCGTGTCGAGCCGCGTCCAGATCAGCTGCTCCACGACGAAGGCCGTGCCGCGGCCCTCTTCGCCCAGGATACGCGCCGGCAGGTGGTCGTACTCGACCTCCGAGGAGGCAAGGCAGCGGCCGCCGAGCTTGTCCTTCAGCCGCTGCAGGCGGAATCCGGGATGTGGCCTTTGCGCGACAAAACAAGTGATCCCCGCCTCGGTCTGTGCGAGCGTGAAGAAGACCTCGAAGACCGGGTGTGTACAGAACCACTTGTGACCGGTCAACTCGAACCACCCGTCGCCGGCGGGCTCGGCGACCGTCGAGTTGGCGCGCAGATCAGAGCCACCCTGCTTCTCGGTCATGACCATCCCGGCCTGCGCGAAGGCGTCGTAGTCGGGCAGCGTCAGGCGCGGCTCCCATTCGCCCGCCAGCCCAGCGTCCTGGCGCATCGTCGGGACGGCGGCGTAGTTGATGGACATCGGGCAGCAGGGGCCTGTATCCAGCTGATTGAAGAGGTGGAAAAGCCCGGCCCGCACGACGTGGGCGCCTGCCCGCGGCTCGCGCCACGGCAGCGAGTTGACTTCGCGCTCGACACCCAGGCGCAGCATCCAGTGCATCGACGGGTCGTATTCGATCTCGTCGATGCGATTGCCGTAGCGGTCGTGCGTGTTGAGCACGGGGATGTTGCGCTGCGCGCGCTTGGCATGAGCGAGCGCCTCATCAGAGGCAACGACCGCGCCGAAATCGCGGACCCGGTCAAGACCCCACTCCCCGCCCTCGCGAATCAGCGCCTCGCGCAGCGCCGGGTCAGCCTCGAACGCGTTGTAGTCGACCAGTGGCGGCGGCTGGTTGAGGACCTCGTGCGTGGCTGCACGATCGCTGCGACTCGTGGTCGACATCATCGGCTCCCTCGGTGGGTTCTCTGTTCGTGTGACCTTAGCGCGCCGGTCCCGCTCAGGCCCCTCGCCCATGCCCGCCACGCCTCTCCCAGAGGCGAGCGATGCGATCGAATAGATCTTCGGCACGCTCGAGTGCGCCTGATGCGGCGAGCTCGATGTGCCGGCGCAGTTCGCGCTCGTCGATCTCGTGCTCAAGGAGTGTGCTCCGCGAGTCCTCGATCCATGCGTTGACGACCTCGACGCCGACCTCGGGATGGAACTGGATGCCGACGCTCGCGCCGGAGGAGAAGGCGAGCGGGACCTCGCCGGCCCGCACGATCTCGCGGGCGTTCGGGGGAACGCCGAACACGTCTTCATGCCAGCGAAGCCATGGCCCGGGTGGGATCAGCTCGGGGTCCTTCGTCTCGAGCATCGTCCACTCTGGTTCGAACTGCCTTGCGCGGGCGACCCCACCCCCGAGTGCCTTGGCGAGCGCCTGGGCCCCGAAGCAGATGCCGAGCACGGGCACCTCGGCATCGTGAGCCGCGCGCAGGAACTCGATCTCCCGCGCGATCCACCCGTCCTGCGAGGCATGGACGGAGCGCTCAGAGCCGAGGCTGACCACGACTTCGGCCTCGCCGGGCGCCGGCCAGCGCCTCAGCTCGGGGACCCTGAGCGTGCGCAGAGAGTGTTCCCGCTCGCGAGCCCAGTCCTCGAGCAGCGCAGCCGGGGCCCCTGGTTCGTGCTCGAGGACGAGGACCTCCATCAGCGGCCGCACACTCTGCCGGGGTGCTCGCGGGGGGAGCCGGCGTTGAACGGCTGCCCGGCGAACGGGCCGGCAACGTAGCGGCGGCAGGCTGGCGGGGCGCACATGGATGAGATGATCCCATCCCGCGTGGCTCGCCGGAAATCCGCCAAG
Organism: Solirubrobacteraceae bacterium; assembly: GCA_049512215.1. GTDB lineage: Bacteria > Actinomycetota > Thermoleophilia > Solirubrobacterales > Solirubrobacteraceae > Palsa-744. The sequence goes on along the minus strand of JBEKXJ010000004.1, from coordinate 19,901 downwards.
AGGCTCCTCGCAGCTGCCGTCGTGCCCTTGGTGACGATGTTTGCAACCGGCGGGCGGCGCGTGGCTGGCATCAACGTGCTTCGACAGGTCGTGCACGACGGTGCCCTGGGCGGCGATCGAGCTCGCGTCGCCGAAGGGACTCGCCGACGGTGATGCCGGCGGCCCTCCTCGGTCGTGCTGTTCGGCGGCACGAGTGAGTCCGCACCGCTGACGGCGGGCGCGGGTGCGCTGGTGATAGAGGCGCATCGCAAGATCCACAACGGCGCGACCCCGTCCCCTGCTCTGGTCAACAGATCCTGACGAGCAGCGCCGATGACCTCGGCGTCCCCAGCAGCGAGGAGGGCGCCGGCCGGCCGAACGCCCTCTCGGCCTCGAGCTCGCTCCGAACGCGAGACGATCACGGCCATCAGCCGCAAGCTCGCCGCGACGAGCGTGCTTCAGCCGGGCACGGTGAACATCAACGCCTCGGACCGACGTTCCTCGACGGCTTCGGCGTGGCGTGGCCGTGTCATCCGGCGACGAGCTGGCCGCGATTCCCTAGGAATACACGATCAAAGCGCGCCGCGGCCCCTGAGCGCCGGCGGCGGACCAGCGACAGCCCCCATCTCGCCCGAGCCTCATAGAGGTGTGGTGTGCTCCAGCTCGTTGCCGAGGCTCGCCCACCGGGGCACGCCTCCGTCGACGACGTGGAGCACCTGCTCGGCGCCGTAAAGGCGCAGCAGGCTCGCGGCGGTGCCCGCGCGCACACCGAGGGCGCAGATGACCGCGACCGGGCGCGCGGGGTCGATGCCGGGGGGGACTTCGACGATGTCATGCCAGGGCATGAAGACGGACCCGGGGATGTGCCCGAGGTCCCACTCGCTGCGCTCGCGCACGTCGAGCACCTGCAGCTGAGGGTCGGCGGCGAGGAGCTCGGAGAAACCCTCGACCGTCAGGCGTTCGGTCTGGGAGACCGGATGGCGTTCCTGGCGCCAGTTGGTCATGCCACCCGCGAGCAGGCCGGCGATGTTGCGAACGCCGACCGCGAGCGCGAGCCCGGCCGCGCGCCGTCCGTCGGCGTCGTCGCGCCCGATGAACACGATCTCCTGGTCGTGGTCGGCGAGCCAGGCGAGCTTCGATCCGAAGCCCGAGCTGAACGACGGGATGCAGATCGAGCCGCGGATGTGGACGTCGTCGAACTGGAGGTCGGTGCGCACGTCGACCAGCAGGGCGCCCTCCTCGCGCTTGAGCTCCACCTGGTGGGGATAGAGCGCGGCCACCTCGACCCCGCTCGTCAGCAGCGAGCCGCGGTTGAGCTCCACGATCTTTTCGAAGTTCGGAGGCTGGGGGCCGAGCTTCGCCAGGGCGTCTTTGACGAACGCGCCCTCGTCGGCGATCGAGAGCGCGGGGTTGTGGCGCTTCTCGAAGCCCACGGTCGAGCAGATCTTCATGTCCATGCCCGGTCCGCCGCACATTGAGCCCCCGAGGTGTGCCGGCCAGACCTCGCAGTCATCGGGCAGGCTCAGCAGCTTCTCGTGAAGCGAATGGAAGATCTGGCGGGCGCCCTCGGACTTCTCGATCGCAAGATCGGGCCGGGCGACATCGCCGACGAAGAGGCTGTCCCCGCTGAGGACCGCCCAGGGCTCGTTCCCGCGCCTGGTGTCGATGAGCGCGAACGCCGTGTGCTCGGGCCGGTGGCCGGGGGTGTGCAGAGCGCGCACGATCAGCGTCCCGAGCGCCAGCTCCCAGCCGTCCTCGAAGGGCTCGTGCTCATAGTCCGGGCTCGCTGCTCGATGGATGTGGATCGTGGCCCCGGTGGCGGCCACGAGTCGTCCATGCCCGGAAACGTGGTCGGCGTGATTGTGGGTCTCCAGAACATGCTCGATCGTGATCGCCCGGTAGCGGGCGAGCTCCAGGTACTCGTCGATCTCGAAACGGGGGTCGACAACCGCGGCGACCCCGGCACGCTCGTCGCCGATCAGGTAGGAGGCGCAGCCCAGATCGTCGTGCGTGACCTGCCGGAAGATCATCGCCGCATCGTCACGGGCAGGACGGGGCCTGGGGGATGCGGGCGTGCCTCGGCATCACGGCGATTCCAACTAACTTTGTACACTGATTTACTGAACTTTATCGCGGGGCTCAGCGGCGCAGAAGGCTCATGATCAGGCGGGCAGCGATACTCCGGCAGGCATCCCGCCGGCCCGCGATCAGCGCATCGCCACTCGTGGGGTGAGCGAGCGGCGTTCGTGGGCCGCGCGCCGCTCGGCGGCGGGGATGAGCGGAGCACGCAGCCGCTGCGAGGAGGCGTTGAAGGCCCTGGACAGAGGGGCGAGTGAGAACTCGCACTCGTGGCTGTCACAGAGTTTGCGGGCGAGGGAGATCGACCGCAGCCCGGCCGAATCGACGAGCGTGAGGTTGCCCAGGTCGAGCGCCATGGCGGTCGACCCTTGCGCACAGAGCAAGACGATGGCCGCTTCGAAGACGGGGACCGACTCGCGGCTCAGCTCGCCGCTCAGGACGAGCGTATGTTGCTCGCCGTGAACGAGGTCCTTCACCGATAGCCGCGCTTCCTTTCGCATCTCCGCCTCCAGCGAACCTCGAAACCAACCCTTAAGACTACGTAAAGCTAGCGTATCGCGCTCGCGCCGGCAAGCGCGATGTGACGCGGGCGCGCGCGTGCCGGCGCGAGCGCGAGCGCGAGCTCCTGCTCGAGCTCGAGCCGCCGCGTGCGCGCGAGGACAACGCTCTTGAGCTCTCGCGGGGCGCTTGCTAGCTCCAGCGCGCGGAGATGCCGACCGGCTCGGGCCTCTGCAGGCGCTCGAGGGTGCGCGTCTGGCGGGGGATCAGCCCGGCCGCGAGCGCGACGCAGGCCAGCGCCGAGCCGGCGAGCAGGACCTCGACCGCTCCGAAGGCGCCGGCGAGCGGCCCGGCGAGCACGTATCCCAGGGGCAGCAGGGCGAGCGAGACCATCCAGTCATAAGAGCTCACGCGCGAGAGCTTCGCGGCCGGGATGCGCTCGGCGAGCGCCGTGAGCCACCAGATGTCAAACAGCGCGACACCGGCGCCGCCGATCGCGCTGATCGGGATCACGAGCACGAGCGTGGCGCCCGCGGCATAGAGGATCCCGGCCAGCGGCCAGAGCAGGATCGCGAGCATCGCGAAGCGCATCGGGTAGCGCGGGCGCCAGCCGACCCCCAGGAACGAGCCGATCACGGTGCCGAGCCCGTATGTGGCGGCGACGAAACCGTAGACGGCGACATCTCCATATTGCTCGCGAGCGACGACCGGGCCGAGCACGAACCAGGGAGCCAGCCCGGTGAACAGCGAGACGCAGAAGGCCGCGAGCGTCGCCCACACCCAGGTGCGGGCGACGACCTCGCGGAAGCCCTCGCGCATCTCGGCCCAAACCGAGACCCGGACAGGCGCAGCGGTCGCGGCCTGCGCCTCGCGCCGGCGCGGCCTGACGCGCGCGAGGAAGGCGGCGCTGAGCAGGAACGTCCCCGCGTCGAGCGCAAATGCCCAGCCCGCCCCGAGCGTGAGGACGAGCCCGGTCGCGAGCGCCGGCCCGGCGAACTCGGCGACGTTGTTCGACATCATGCTCATGGCATTGGCCTGCTGGATCTCTGCCTCGGGCACCGTCTGGGGGAGTAGCCCGCTCGCGGCGGGGCGGAAGAAGGCCTCGGCGCTGCCGAAGAACATCTCGATCACGACCACCTCCCAGATCCGGGCTCTGCCGGAGAAGATCAGCGCGGCGAGCAGCGCATGCAGCGAGAAGCGCACCAGGTCGGTCGCGATCATCACCCGGTGGCGCGGCAGGCGATCGGCCCAGACACCGCCGATGAGCAGGAACGTGACGAGCGGCAGGCTCTGCGCGGCCAGCACAAGGCCGAGGTCGGTCGCGCTGCCGGTGCGGTCGATCACGTACAGCGAGAGCGCGACGAGCACGATCGCATCGCCGATCACGCTCGCGGACTGTGCGAGCCAGAAGAAGCGAAAGTCGCGGTTGCGCAGCACCCCGAAGGCTTGATCGAGCATCCTCATCGCCCGCCAGCTTGACGCAGTCCGGCCTGCGCCCGAGCACGGGCCGTCCAACCGTCGTGCGGCCTATAGGATCGGTCGGTGCGCGCGTATCACGTCCACGTCGAGCACCACTTCTCAAAGCCGCCCGAGCGTGTCTTCGCCTACCTTGCCGAGCACGAGAATCTCGCCGCGGTGTTCGGAGCCCAGAGCACGCGCCTGCGCGACGGCGATCAAGAGCGCAACGGCATTGGATCCTCCAGGCAGCTGAAGATCGGGCCGCTTCCCCCCTTCGAGGAGACCGTGACCGAGTTCATCCCCGCCGAGCGGATCGTCTACCGCATCACCAAGGGGAGCCCGCTGCGCGGTCACCTCGGCACGATGACCTTCGCGCCCGCCGCGGGCGGCACCCGCTTCGTCTACGACATCCGTATCGCCTCGCCGATCCCCGGACTCGCGCCGATCGTGCGGGCGGCGCTCACGCGCTCGATCACCCGCTCGCTGGCGGTCATCGACCGCGAGGCCTGAACGCGAGCACGCAAAGACGCCAGGCTAGGCCCCGGTGCTCAGCACCATCCGGAAGCGCGCGTCGCCGCTCATCATCCGCTCATAGGCCTCCGCGGCGCGCTCGAGCGGGAGCGTTTCGATCATCGGGCGCACGTCTGCGAGCACGCTGAAGGCGAGCGCGTCCTCGGAGTCGCGGGAGCTGCCTGACGCGTGACCGGCGATCGACTTGCTGCCGCCGATCAGCAAAGCCGGAGGCACCTGCATCGGCTCCATCGAGACACCGACTATCACGAGACTGCCGTGCACGCCCAGGCCTGCGATGACCGCCGTCATCGCAGGGGCACTCGTGACCGTCGCGAGCACGATCCTCGCCCCTCCCAGGCGGCTGAGCTCCGCGGCGGGATCCTGCACGGTGCTGTCGATGTAGTGGCGCGCGCCGAGGCGGCGCGCGAGCTCCTCCTTCTCGCGGCCGCGGGCGATCGCGACCGTGTGGAAGCCGAGCTTTGCCGCGAACTGCACCCCGAGGTGCCCGAGCCCGCCGAGGCCGAGGATCGCCACGAGGTCGCCGCCCCGTGCGCCGCTGTGGCGGAGCGCGTTGTAGGTCGTGACGCCGGCGCACAGGAGCGGGGCCGCGTCCTCGGCGGCCAGCTCCTCAGGGATCAGGGCCAGCGCGCTCGCCTTGACGAGCACGTAGTCGGCGTAGCCCCCGTCGCGGGTGATCCCCGGGATCTCCATGTTCCGGCAGTCGATCAAGTCGCCGCGCCGGCACGGCCCGCAGTAGCCGCAGTTTCCTCCGAACCAGCCCACCCCCACCCGCTGACCGGCCTGCCAGCCGTGGACGTCGGCGCCGAGCGAATCGATCACCCCGGCGATCTCGTGGCCGGGCACGAGCGGATAGGAGACCCCGGGAAAGCCGCCCTCCTTGGCGTAGGAGTCGCTGTGACAGATCCCGCATGCCTGCACCCGGACGAGCGCCTCTCCCCGCCCGGGCTCGGGCACCTCGCGCTTGACGAGCTCAAACGGGCCGCCTGCCTCGCTCACCTGCACAGCTCTCATGCTCGCCATCTATTCGCTCCTTGCGTGGATTCTCGCCGGCCGATGTCGTTCGCGCTCGGAAGGCTCAAACGCATGCGTTGCGCGGGAACTAGAGCGGATCCCCAGCCTATCCGTCAAATGCCTCCGAGAGGTATCCACTCCTGCGCCTATCGTGCTCTGCCCATGTCTCAGCCTCCTTTCTCAGCCTCGCTCGCTCGTGGCGAGGCCGTGCTGCGCTTTCCCTACGACGAGCGCCTGCGGGGGCTGCTGCGGGCGATCCCGGGTCGCCGCTGGGATCCGCAGGAGCGCGTGTGGTGTGTCCCGCTCGAACCGGAGCAGGCCCAGGCGCTCGCGCACCTGCTCGCGGGCCTACCCGGCGAGCCCGAGGTGAGCGAGGCGCTCACCCGTGCGATCGCGCGCCGGCGGGCGAGACGTCGAGCAGATGAGTGCCTCGTGGACCTCGCTCGGCCTGATCAGGACTGGTGGCTCAGCTTCGCCACGGACGCGGCCCCCGGGCCGGTTGCCGCGCTCTTCGAGCACCCCGGCGCTCGGCGCCTGCCCGAGATCGGCCGCGCGCTCCTGCCGATCGACGATCGCGCGGCTGAGCTCATCGACGAGCTGCGCCTGAATACCGCGAGCCTGCGGCTCAGCGATGCTGCGGGTCGCGCGCTGAGCGAGCAGCACGATCGCGAGCGGGCGGTGGGTCGAGCCCGCGAGGGCGAGCCGATGGGGGCCGGCGTTTCCGATCAGCGCTACGAGATCGAGTTCCGGCGCGACCGCCGCGGCCGACACTGGATCCTCCTCGCCTCAGAGTGCGCGCCGCTGGCGCGGGTACTCGCAGCCCGCTCAGGCCTGCGCGCGCTCGAGGGACCCGCCGGCACGCTCGGGCTGGCGGCCGTCGAGAGCGATGCCAGGCTGCTCCTCGAGCTGCTCGCAGCGCTCGAGGATGCGAGCGTCGACCCGCGCGTGGCCGCCTGGCTCGAGCATGCCGGGCGCTGGCACGGCAACGTCGAGGTCGAGGGACCGAGCGATGCGCCCGTCTTCCTTTTGCTCGGGGACGTCGCCCGGCTGCCGCGGGTGCTGCGCGAACAGGCAGCAAGCGTCCCCGGCGGCGCGAGCGTGCCCCTCACGCCCGATTCCTGGAGGCTGATCGAGCGCCAGATCGACGGCTGGATGAGCCGGGCCGCCATGCGTTGCGTCGCGGCGCTCGCGGACGGACGTCCGGCGCCGGCCGCCGTGCTCGAGCTGTCCACCGTCCACGAGGACCCGACGTTCGTGCTCGCCCCCGGGCACGACCGCTCGCAGCTGCAGGCCTTCGCCGCGCTGGCGGGCTCGCTGCCCGGCAGGCCGAGACGCGCCGAGACCGGCGAGCACGCGCATCTGCCGGCGATCCGCGCCGAGGCCTTCTGCGTGCCCGAGCTCGACCGCTTCCTTTCCTGCGGTGAGGTCTGGGTCGCTCCGCAGGCCCTCGCCCTGTTGCAGGAGGTCCGTGAGCAGCACGCCAGGGACGCCGGCCTGGTGGCGCTGTCGAGCGCCACCGAAGCCCCGCTTGAGCTCCCCGCTCTCGGCGGGGAGCTCAAGCCCTTCCAGCGTGCAGGGGTCAGCTACATGCTCGCGCAGCGGCGAGCGTTCCTGGCCGACGAGCAGGGCCTCGGCAAGACGATCGAGGCGCTTGCGGCGCTCGAGGCCGACTCTGCTTATCCGGCGCTCATCGTCTGCCCGGCGAGCCTCAAGCTCAACTGGCTGCGCGAGATCGAGCGCTGGCTGCCTGCTCGCAGCGCCCGCGCGCTCGTGGGCACCGGCTCCGCCGACCCGAGCTCGGGCCCCGATTCCCCGCTCGCGGGCGCTGAGATCACCGTCGTGAACTACGACATCCTCGGCGCGCGGCTGGGAGAGCTGCGAAGGCTCGAGCCCCGGGCGCTCGTGCTCGACGAGTCTCATTACTGCAAGAACGCGGCGGCCAAGCGAACCCAGGCGGTCCAGCGGCTCTCCGCCCTGATGCCGCGCGAGGGGCTCGTCCTCGCCCTCACGGGCACGCCCGTGATGAACCGTCCCGCAGAGCTCATCTCGCAGCTGCGAATCCTCGGCCGGCTTGGGGACTTCGGCTCCGGCGCCCAGTTCGCCAAGCGTTTCCGCGGGCCCGATGCGCATCTGCGCCTGCACTGGCACCTTCGCTCGCGCTGCTTCGTACGACGCCTGAAGGCCGACGTGCTGCCACAGCTGCCGGCCAAGAGGCGCGCGATCGTGCCCGTTGAGCTCGACAACGAGCCCGAGTACCGGCTCGCCGAGCGTGATCTGATCGCATGGCTTCAGAGCCAGCCGCTCGACCTCGGCGAGCTCCAGGTCAGGGTCGCGGCGGCGCTGCGCGCCGAGCGTCTGGTGCGACTGAACGCGCTCAAGCTGCTCGCCGCCCGCGGCAAGCTCGCAGCCGCGCTCGCCTGGATGCATGACTTCTGCTCCTCAGGCGAGCGCCTGGTCGTGTTCGCCCACCACCGCGAGATCCAGCGCGCCGTGCTCGCACGCTTTCCCGCTGCGCTGCACATCCTCGGGGAGGACAGCCACGCCGCCCGCGACGCGTCGCTGCGCGCGTTCCAGGCGCCTGACGGGCCCGGCAACCAGCTCATCGTCTGCTCGATCGAGGTGGCCGGTCAGGGCCTGACGCTGACGCGCTCATCGAACGTGGTCTTCCTCGAGCTCGACTGGACGCCGGCCAAGCACGACCAGGCCGAGGACCGCTGTCATCGGATCGGCCAGGAGGATTCAGTCAACGCCTCCTACATCCTCGCCGCCGGCACGATCGACGAGACCATCTCGACACTGCTCGAGCGCAAGCGCGCGGTTATCGGCGCGGTCACCGATGGGCGCGAGGAGGACGAGGAAGGCGTCCTCGACGCGCTTGTACGCGAGCTCAGAGGCACGCCCTACCGCCACCTGCGGGCGGTCGCCTGACTCGATTTCGAGCCGGTCTGGGCGCTTGCACCCTCGCGCTCGGAAGCGGCTAAGAAGTTGCTAAGGATCAGGCCGGCCGGCGCTGCTCGGCGGGCACGTCGGGCAGCCCCAGCGATATTGTCCGAGCCCCGGCGACGGCTCGCTGCACCCGCGGCGCGGGTCGAGCCTTGGACGTCGCGAGCAGTCGATTCCCGGCCGCCCGGTTTCAGCGGGCGACCGCCTCCAACCGCAGATGAGACGAAACGGATACATCTTGCTGCTGGTCGCCCTCGTCGCCTGGGTGACGGTCGCGGTCGTGCTCGGCACGAAATCAGGGTCGGGCGCGCACACGGTGATCCCGCCGAGCGGGCCATCCCCGGCGTGCCTTCCTGCGACGCTCGATCACCCCGCTGCGCTCAAAGGCACCACGGTTGATGTCTCCCCGGCGCCCGAAACCGATACGGCCAACCCCGAGACCCAGATCAGCTTTCTCGGCACCCCGGTCACCGACATCCGGGACGTCTCGGTGGAAGGCTCGCGAAGCGGCTACCACCACGGGAACCTCGACGGCTACTTCCAGGGCGACGGCGGCAGCTTCGTGCCCGAAAAGGGGTTCGATGTCGGTGAGCACGTGCATGTGCGCGCCGTCGTGGGCTCGCCCGGTTCAGAACACAGGGTCTCCTTCAGCTTCCGCGTTGCCACCCCGTACTCGGTCGCTGCGATGGCCGGCTTCCCGAACCCGCCGGCGCCGGCCTACGCCACCCAGAGCTTCGCCTCGGCGCCGGCTCTGCACCCGCCGATCCTCGACGTGACCGCGCCCGATCGTGACCCCGGGGCGGGTGAGGTGATGATGACCTCTGGCCCGGGCCCGGGCCAGTCGGGCCCGCTGATCTACTCCCCCCAGGGACAGCTCGTTTGGTTCGACAGCCTGCCCAGCGGTCAGAGCGCGCTGGATCTCCGCGTCCAGAGCTACGAAGGCCGGGGCGACCTCACCTTCTGGCAGGGCCGCGTGCTGGCGCTCGGCTTCGGCCAGGGCGAGGACATCGTCATGGACCCCAACTATCAGACGGTGGCCACAGTCCAAGCCGGCAACGGCTATCAAGCCGACCTGCACGATTTCCAGATCACGCCCGACGACGTCGCCTACATAACCGCCTATGACCCGATCCGCTGCGACCTTTCCGCGGTCGGCGGCACGCGCAACGGCGTGATCGTGGACACCGCCGTACAGGAGCTCGACATGAAGACCGGCCTCGTCCGCTGGGAATGGCACAGCCTCGATCATGTCGCCGTCAGCGAGTCCCACGAGCCCGTTCCGACGACGGCGACGCCGTGGGACTGGTTCCACCTGAACTCGATCGACCCAGAGCCGAACGGAAGCATCCTCATCTCCGCCCGCAGTACCTGGGCCGCCTATCAGCTCCAGCGGGGATCAGGCGCGATCCTGTGGCGGCTCGGCGGCACGAACAGCAGCTTCCGGGCAGCTCCCGGTGGTGAAACGGCGTGGCAGCACGACGCGCGCATGCAGCCCGACGGAACGATCACGTTCTTCGACGACGGATCGAATCCACGAATCCACTACCAGTCGCGCGGGGTGCGCTTGGCGATCGACACCCGGCGGCGGACAGTAAGGCTCGTGCGCGCCTATCCTCATCCCGGTGGGCCGCTGCTCGCCGACAGCCAGGGCAACATGCAGACGCTCCCGGACCGGAACATCGTGATCGGCTGGGGCGCCATTCCCAGCGTAAGCGAGCTCTCAGAGGACGGCGGGCTGCTCTTCGACGCGCACCTGCCGCCGGGTTACAGCTCCTACCGCGCCTTCCGCTTCCCCTGGACCGGACACCCGCTCTCGCTACCCGCCCTCAGCGCGCGAGTGCTCTCGACCGGTGATTCGACAGCCGTCTGGGCGAGCTGGAACGGCGCGAGCGGCGTGGCCTCTTGGCGGGTGCTCGCAGGACCGGACCCCGATTCGCTGACAGCGCAGGTGACGATGCCCGACAGCGGCTTTGAGAGCTCGGTCACGTTCCCGAACGCCTACGCCTATGTCGCCGTGCAGGCGCTCTCCTCGGCGGGCGGGTTGCTCGCGAGCTCAGCGCCAGTGCGGGTGCAGAGCCCAGCGGCGAGTGCGAGCGGCAGCTGATGGGGCTCGCTCTACTCGTGGCGCTTCTCACGTCGGCGTCCGGCCACGCGCGCGCGCTCCGATGAACGGGGCCGCGGCAACGGTCTCGGCACTCCGGGCGCCGGCCGCCGGCTCGACCCGCCCTGAGGCCCTCAGACGCCACCCGCTGCTGCTCGGCGTGTGCTGCCTTGCGCAGTTCATGGTCATCCTCGACGTCTCGATCGTCAACGTCGCGCTGCCCTCGATCCACAGGAGCCTCGGCTTCTCCGCCACCGAACTGCAGTGGATCGTCAACGCCTACACGATCACCTTCGCCGGCTTTCTGATGCTGAGCGGCCGCGCCGCGGACCTGTTCGGGCATCGCATGACGTTCGTCACCGGCCTGCTTGTGTTCTCACTGGCCTCGCTCGTGGGAGGCACCGCGGTCGACCGTGACGTGCTGATCGGCGCCCGCGCCCTTCAGGGCCTCGGCGGAGCGGTCATGGCGGCCGCGTCGCTGGCGATCATCACCTCCTCCTTCCCCGCCGGTCCCGAACGCCACCGGGCGATCGGCCTGTGGGGCGCGATGAACGGCGCCGGCGGCGCGACGGGAACCCTGCTCGGCGGGATCATCACCCAGGAGCTCAGCTGGCGCTGGATCCTCTTGATCAACCTGCCGATCGGGATCGCGGCGGCGATCGCGGCTCGCCTCATCGTCGTCGAGCGCCGCCGCGAGCGAACCGCCGCGAGCTTCGACCTCACGGGCGCCCTCGCGGTCACTGCAGGGCTGCTCGCGCTCGTCTACGGGATCGTGAGCGCCGGCTCGCACGGGTGGGGCTCGCTCGATGCGCTCGGCCCGATCGCGCTCGGCGTGGTGCTGCTCTGTGCCTTCGTGCTGATCGAGGCGAGGGTCGCCGAGGCGCCGCTCGTGCCCCTGCGGGTGTTCAGCAACCGACTGCTCCGCGTCTCGAACATCGTCGTGCTCGTGTTCAGCGCGGCGCTCTTCCCGATGTGGTACTTTGCCTCCCTCTACCTCCAGGAAGTGCTGCGCTTTACCCCGCTCGAGGCGGGCCTCGCGTTCCTGCCGATGGCGCTGACGATCATGGTTTGCGCGATGCAGGCCGGGGCGCTCGTGGCGCGCTTCGGGGTCGGCCGGGTGCTTGGCACCGGGCTCAGCCTGATGGCGATCGGCCTCGCGCTGTTTGGGCGGATCGCGGTCAACGGCGACTACATCTCCGATTTTCTGCTGCCGGGACTGCTCGTCTCCATCGGCATCGGCTTCTCGATCGTGCCCTCGACGATCGCCGCGACGGTCGGCGCCACCCCGAGCGAGGCCGGCCTGGTCTCGGGGCTCGTGAACACCTCGCGCCAGATGGGCGGGGCGCTCGGTCTGGCGATCCTCGCCTCGCTTGCGGTGCTCTACACCAATCACCTGACCAACGCCGACTACCGTGCCCCGATCCTCGCGCTGACCGATGGCTTTCGTCTCGCCTTCCTGCTAGGCGCGGGCTTCACGGCGACGGGCGCGCTCATCTCTTTCCGGCTGATTCCGCGACTTCTGCGCCCCGCACCGGCGCTGAGCGGCGACGGCGAGGCCGGCCGCGAGGGGGGCCCAGCCGAAGAGGGCGCGGGCCCGCAGGAGCCCGGCGCTCCGAACGCGAAGGCGCTGCGCGTGGCTCCGCCGCAGGCGCCCTCGCCGATCCCGAGCGCCGAGGAACGCCAATCTGCGCCCCGTCCCGCCCCCGAGCCCGGGTGGCGGGCGAGCGTTCAGGGGACCCCGCCTGCGCAAGCGAGCCCCCCGGAGCACCCGCTCCCGGCGCCGTCGCGCGCATATCCCCAGGTACCGCTGAACGCCCCGGCCGCAAGGCCTGGCGGCGTGAGCTACACGATCTCTGGGGGCGGACGCTGGGCGCTCGCGGGCGGCTCGATGACGATCCGCTTGGCCCGCGAGAGGAACTCCGGGCGGCCTCCCCCGGAGCACTGAGGACGATCATGCGTTCGCTCGGCGCCCCCGGCCGGCCTCACGAGCGCGGTGGCGATGTGTGCTTGCGACGGCGCTCATGTTTGCGTCTCAGCGCGGCTGAACCTTCGCTCTCAGGCCTGAGCGGCGGGTGCGCGTCCTCGGCGTGGCCGGCCAAATGCCCGAGCTCGCGCTCTGAGTGGAGTTTGCGCCGTGCGGTCGCTGCCGCGACGGCGCGGGTGGCCGTCGAGAAGTAGTCGGCGAAGCCGCGACCATGCGCCACGCTCAGCCCCGTGGGCAGCGGCCCGCGCAGCTCCTCGCGAAAGGCACGCTCCAGCTCAGCGCGCAGCGACTCCTCGAGCGGGCTCTGACCGGCGCTGCTGTGCAGCTCCAGGCGCCCACTGTGCGTGCTGTAGTCGTACAGCTCGCTTTCCTGTCCTTGTGAGAGCGGAGCGATGCCCGGGAAGGACCAGTTCGAGTAGGTGGCGTACTTCGCCGCGGGTGTGCGCAGCGCGACCACGTGCAGCGGCGCATCGGCCGCGTAAGGTTCGATCGCGTACTCGGTGACGATCTCATCGGTGGCGTGCAGCACGTAGCGACGGCCGGGCGCCGCAGGGTCGGCGAGGATCCCGGCGAGGTCCAGGCGGCCGGCCAGATGCGCGTAATGGGCCTCGCTGCGCCAGTGATTTGAGCCGGTGGCGATCGTGAGCAGCAGCGGCGCGACGTCGACGCTCGAGCTGAGCTGAGTGCGCACCTGTTCAGGTGCGCTGGTGAGCACGCCGCGCGGGTCCTTGACGATCAGCGGAACGCGGATGCCCTCCTCGTAGGCGGCGGCCCCCTTGCCCCGTAGCCCGTGCGAGCTGCCGTACTCGCCGTGATCGGAAGTGAAGAGAATCACGGTGTTCGCCGCCACCTCCGGGCGGCTGTTGAGGGTCTGCAGCACATGCCCGACGTGATGATCGACCTCGAGCTGGAGCTTGACGTAGAGGTCGAGGAACTCGAGCCATTTCGCGGTCGCTTCGGGGCCGGTGAAGGGCACCGGGCCAAACGAGGCCGCCGCGGTGTCCTGGAAGGACCGTTGCAGGCGCGGCTTGTTGCGCTCGAGCAGCAGCTCCGGCGTCTCGAAGTTGAGGGGAAGCCGTCGCACGAGGTGCCGGGCCGTCCTCTCGGCCGGGACCCGGTCGCTCCACACGTACCACCAGGCGATGTCGTGGGGGTTGACGAAAGAAACCGTCGTGCACCAGGGTTCGGCGCCCCCCTCCTGGGCGAACCACTCGCTGAACTGGCGCGTGATCTTGGGGTCGACATGCCAGCCCTGTCCGGGGGCGCCGTCGGGCGAAGGGAAGGTGCCTCCCGAGAACCCGTAGTGCTCGAGCGAGCGCTCTCCGGGCAAGGCCGTCCACCTGTTGTCGCGATGGGTGAGATGCCACTTCCCGTACCACCAGGTGTGGTAGCCGTGCTCGCGCAGCATCGTCCCCCAGGTGGGGAAGCCGGGATCCAGGGTGCTCCCGCCCGTGATCATGCAGCCCGTCTGATGGGTGTAGAGGCCGGTCAGCAGTGCCGCGCGCGCGGGGGTGCAGTCGTTCGAGGCGGTGTAGTGCCTGGCGAAGGAGACCGCGCCCTGGCGCAGGCGCTGGAGGTTGGGTGGCAGTGCAAGCCCGCCCGGGCTGGGCGAGAACCATTGCGGAAAGCGCAGCTGGTCCACCACGATCACGAGGATGTTCGGGCGCGAGGGCTTCGCTTTGGCGGCCGGCGCAGCCCGGCGGCTTGGCTGCTTCGGCGCCGATCCTGAATCGCGCGTCGCATCCGCGAGCGCTCCGATTCCCAGAGCGCCCGCGACCAGACCGCCCGCGACCAAGCCGCCCTTGACGAACGTGCGTCGGTCGACTCTCTTATCCTGCTCGGGATCCATGTTCTCCATGCGCGCTGTCATCGTAGGGCTCGTGCTGGCCGTGCTGGCGGGGCTCGTCGCGGGGACCAGCGTCGCCGCGGCCCAGTCTGCCCCGACCTGCACACCAGACATAACCAGCAACTCGGCGCTGCAGGACGGTGCCGTGACGGTCTCGCCGGTGCCGGGTAGCCGTGACGCCTCGCCGCAGACCCAGATTAGCTTCCTCGGGGTGCCGGCGGCGGATCTGAGCGCGATCAGCGTCGTCGGGTCAACGAGCGGCGCCCACAGGGGGCATCTCTTCGCCTACTCCCAAGGTGACGGCGGGAGCTTCTTGCCGGCGAGGCCCTTCGCCGAAGGGGAGCGGGTGACCGTACGGGCTCGGCTGCGGCTCGGCGGTCGCGAGAGAGCGCTTCTCGACCGGTTCGCGGTCGCCGAGCAGGACGCGATCAGCTCGACGCCCGAGATGATCCATCCCGGCAGCCCAAGCGAAGTCCAGAGCTTTCGCTCGCGGCCGGCCCTGCGCCCACCGACGGTCACGGTGGCGAGTACCTCCACCGCTGTCGCGCCCGGGTATGAGTTCCTCGCGCCCTACTCGGGTCCCGGCCAGGCCGGGCCGATGATTCTCGATCAGAACGGGGGCCTCGTCTGGTTCAAGGCGCTCCCTGCCTACACATCGGCGACCAACTTCCGAGTGCAGGAATATCAGGGCAAGCCCGTGCTCACCTGGTGGCAGGGCGACATCTTGGTGCACGGCTTCGGCGTCGGCGAGGACATGATCGCCGATGAGAGCTACACGGACATCGCGCATGTCAAGGCCGCAAACGGCTATCAGGCCGACCTGCACGACTTCCGGCTCACTCCCCAGGGAACCGCGCTGATCACCGTCTATGACCCGATCCTCTGCGACACCTCAGCGGTCGGCGGCCCCGCCTACGGAGCCGTGACCGACGGGGTGTTGCAGGAGATCGACATAAAGACGGGCCTTGTGATGTTTCAGTGGACCAGCCTGGATCACGTCGGATTGGGGGAATCCTACGTGCCGGCGAGCGGCACGAGCACGGGCTCTCCATTCGACTTCTTTCACATCAACTCGATCAATATCGACCGGGACGGGAGCCTGCTCCTATCCGCGCGTAACACCTGGACCGTCTACGACATCGACGCTCGCAGCGGCAGGATCGTCTGGCGGCTGGGGGGCAAGCGGAGCAGCTTCGCGCTGGGCCCCGGCACCAGCACCGCCTGGCAGCACGACCCGCTCGAACTCGCAGACGGCTCGATCAGCATCTTCGACAACGGCTCCTCGCCCACCGTGCATCACCAGTCACGCGGAATCGTCGTCGGTCTGGATGTTCAGCAGAAGACGGCGACGCTGCTGGGCCAGATCACCCATCCGACGCCGCTCATCGCCGAAAGTCAGGGCAACATGCAGGCGCTCGGGAACGGCGACTGGTTCGTCGGCTGGGGTCAGGTGCCTGACTTCTCTGAGTTCAGCTCGACCGGTCAGCTGCTCTTCGACGCGCACTTCCCGGCACACGATCAGTCCTACCGTGGCTTTCGCTTCACGTGGACGGGTACGCCCGTTCACCCCCCGGCGCTCGCCGTCACGCCGGCCGGCCCCGGCGCGGGGACGGTCTATGCCAGCTGGAACGGCGCCACTCAGGTGGCCGCCTGGAGAGTGCTCAGCGGGCCGAGCGCGAGCAGCCTCGCACCCGTCGCGCAGGCGGCGCGTAGCGGCTTTGAGACCGCGATCGAACTTGCCGGCGGCAAGCTCCAGGCCTACGTGGCCGTGCAGGCGCTAGACGCCGGCGGGCGGGTCCTCGGGGAATCGGCTGCGCGAGCCGGCGCCGCGGGTTAGGTCGGGCGCCCCGACGGGGCTTGCGCAGGCTCGGCCGGATCGCCCTAGATCACGGGCCTCTTCTGGACTTTCGCGGCGGTCCGCGACAGTCGGTGCGACAGTCCCTCGCACCCTCCCGCGTGGCCGTCGGTCAGACCGCAGTCGAGTAGCCGCGGCGCCCGTGGAATTAGACCCGCAACGGCTTGCCGCTCGGTACGACGAGAACCGAGCCGCGCGAGGCATCGAGCATCGATCGCGCAGCGCCGCTCAGTGCGATCCGCCCGGCGGGCGCGCCCGGCTGAGATCCGACGACGATCAAGTCGGCGGCTGCCGCGTCGGCCGCGACGATTCGCACGCCGAGCTTGGCCGCGAGCGCGTCCGCCGTTTGCCGCGCCGCGGCGTCCCCTTCGACAGGGAGCACCGCGATGGACCCGATTGTGGCCTCGGGCTCGGCCCGCAAGCCCGCCGCAGCCACGGCGATCCCGACCGCGCCGATCTCCAGCAGCCGCTGAGCCGAGGTTGACGGTTCCGCGTGACCCGGCGGCGTTCGGTAGTCGGATCCGAAGACGATGATCGACGCTCCCTCCGTCTCGGCTAGTTCTTCGAGCCCCTCCCCGGTGGACGCGCTCAAGACCACGTGTCGTGGTATGCCCGGATCGCCCAGTCGGGCGGCGCCCTGCTCGAGACGGCGCTCGGCATCGTGCTGCGCAAGCGCCTCCCGGCGCGGATCGAACTCCGGCGCATGGCGGACGTAGGCGAGCGCTAACTTGGTCGCATCCTGCGTGAGCAGCTTGCCGAGCGCGAGCGCGTCGTCGTCGTTCGCGGTCCCGTCGTAGGAGATGATTACCTCGGCGCTCATACGAGTGGTCAATACTGCGCAAAGGCGCGATCGGAAGCATTGGCCCGTTGGCTAGGAATCCGCCACGGCGGTTATCCACCCGACCGACGAGGGTCAGCAGCGACCTCGGCGAGAGTTACGCGTGACACGTTCCTGGTCCACATGCCGCGACCGTCGTGGGACAGAGCCGCGATGACCTGATGTCCGGACGCCTCGAGGTGCAGCGTCACCAAGTCTCAGCGGCAGGCCCCCGCGCAAACCCGTGCACCCGCCCGAAGATGGCCATCGCCCTTACGGGAGCCTGATGGGGCGCTCCTCCCCGGTGATGCCGCGCCGCACGCGCCGCACGCGCCGCAGCTCCCGGACGTCCTCGTCGAGGACCGCTGGGTGGCTGTGCTCGCCTGCGCCGAGGAGCTCCGGCTCCAAGCGAGCACGCACGAGCTCGCCGGCGATCGCATCCACCCGCTGGGCGCTAGCCCCCGGTCGTGAGCTGACGATGCGGTGCAGGCGCTGTCCGCGAAACAGCAGCCCGACGCCGTCATCGACCGCCCAGCCGCCGGGCAACGTGCCGTCCCGCACGTTCGCGAGCCAGGCCGGCAGCCGCTCGGGCTCTCCGTCAGCGTGAACTGTCAGTGATCCTTCGAGCAGCCGGAGGCCGGCGATCGCCATCGGGGGTCCGCTCGAGCGCGTCACTCCGCCCTGGAACCAGCACATCGCGCCGGCGCTGAGCCCGGCCAGGACGATGCCTCGCCGCCACGCCTCGATCAGCAGGCGGTCTAGTCCGTGCGCCCGCCAGATCGCGAGCAGGTTGCGCATCGAGCCGCCTCCGACATACACAATCTCCTGGGAGAGGATCATCTCCTCCAGCGAGCGCTCGATGTTGCGCAGGCGGAACAGCGGAAGGTGCTCCGGCACGCAGGTCCGGCCGGAGAACCTCGCGTAGAACGCGTTGATCTGCGCGGTCGTGTCTCCCGAGGCGGTGGGAAGGAACAGGATTCGAGGCTCGCGCTGTGCCTGCCTCGCCAGGGACAGCACGAAGTCGTCGAGCAGCGGGTTGCCCGGCTCCATGGTAAAGCCCCCGCCACCCATGGCGAAGATCAGCTGGTTCTCCTTGCTCGGGGCGGGCAGCGACTTCACGCGGCGGCGATCGCTTCGGAGGGCTCAGGCGCGACCGGCTCAGGCACGGGGGTGTCCGAGCCGAGGTAGGAGGCCTCCAGCGGCGCCTCGACAACGATGTCGCCGACCGGTTCGACGCGATATGCGCGCCCGTTGCGACGGGAGCTCACCACCCGCTCCAGTCGCGTGCCGCGGAAGTGCAGCGCCACGCCATCCTCAGCAGCGAACCCGGGGCGCATTCCGTCGCCGACGAAGCGGTGGTACTCGGCGCGCCGCTCGGGCTCGACGTCGTAGTGGACGCAGTTGGAGTACGGCAGCAGTCCGAGCCCGCTGATGCGCGTCGGGGCACCGTGGAACGCGCTCAGCGCCTCATGGAACCAGCACAGCGACCCTGCGGAGGGCCCGCAGAGCACAACGCCCTTGCGCCACGCCTCGTGCAGGACGCTGTCGAGTCCGTGTGCGCGCCATGCACCGAGCATGCTCACCACATTGCCGCCGCCGACATAGATGAGGTGCTGCGCCAGCAGGTGGGTCGCGAGATCGTCCTCGACCTCGCCCATGCCCTGGTCGCGGCGAAACAGCGACACGTGGCTGGCCTTGCAGTCGGCGGAGAACCGACGGTAGAAGCGCACCACGTAGTGGTCGGCGTCACCGGAGGCGGTCGGCAGAAAGCACACCCGCGGCCGTGCGGCGCCGGTCAACGAGAGCACGTAGTCGTCGAGCAGGGAGTTGTGCTTCTCCATTGAGAACCCTCCCCCGCCGAGGGCGACGATCTGTGGGGCTCGGGGTCGCATCGCTAACTACCTCCGCTTGGCGGGAACTCGGGCGCACACAAGCACCCTTAGTGCATCTTCAGCATGTCCGACAGTGTTCCTCGACACTATGGACGGCCGTCCGAGATTCGCTCGCTCGGAGCCGACATCCCGAAGAGATCACGGTCTGTGGAGATCACGGTCTGTGCGGGGGGCGGGGCATCGAGCTCGCCGAGGACCTCGATGTCCGCGCTCTGCCGGTCGTGACCAAGGGGGTGCTGATGGAGCACTTCGACGAATGGGTCACCGATCCGCGATTGCAGTTCTCCCAGGTGGAGGCGCATCTCGAGCGGGTCCGCACTCGACGAGCACCGCCCCGGCAACTCGTCGCGTACCCGTCGATGGCCTCGCTGCTTGCCCTGGAACAGCTCGAAGCGCGCCTGCGCATTGCCCCCGGATCGTGTGCACCTCGAGTGAGGTCCGCACCGAGGAGATGACCGTGCGCGTGCGTCGGGGACTCTTACGGATGCTCCCTCCGTAGCAGGTACGGACGAAGTCGATTCGCGTATGGTCGAACCTAACGGGGTTAGGGTGCCCTAACTTAATTCGCCCAGCCACCCGGAGGGGGTCGCGATGAGAGCGAGCAGCAGCCACGCCGTGCAGGTGCTCGGCGGCACCGGCTACATGGTCGAGACCGGGATCGAGAAGCCGATGCGCGACGCCAAGTACTGCCGGCTCTTTCCCGAGCACGCCTGGGTCGCAGAGGACGAGTTGATGCGCCTGCATCATCGCGCCGGCCGCGGAGCGGCGAGGGCGAGGTTGAGGTGAGCGCCATGCTTGATCATCGTCAGCTTTATCGTTTGCCGTGGTCGTTGCCTGATAACGCGATTGCTTGGCTGGAGCCGACGAAGAAGTGCAATTTGGCGTGTTTGGGTTGTTATCGGGA
>JBEKXJ010000003.1:0-114464 GCA_049512215.1 Solirubrobacteraceae bacterium | reverse complement strand
CCGCCCCCCGGGGCTGTGTTCTCGAAACCTGCGCCGTTTGGGGGCGCCCCATACATGCGCACGGCACTCGCCGCTTTGCCCAGCAGCGCCCCAGCCCGCTGAAAGGCGCTCGCTGCGCTGCGTGTATCGTCAGCGCCCATGAGCGATCGCGATCTCGACGTCGTCGTCTTCGGGGCCACGGGCTTCACCGGCCGGCTCGTCGCCGCCTACCTGGCTGAGCGCGCGGGGGAGACCCAGCTGCGCTGGGCGCCCGCCGCGCGCGACCCCGAGAAGGCGGCGAGGCTGCTCGGCGAGATAGGGGTGAGCGCGCCCGAGACGATCGTGGCGGACGTCGATGACCCGGGCTCGCTCGCGGCAATGGCCGCGCGGGCGCGCGTGGTCCTCGACCTCGTCGGCCCCTACACGCTCTATGGGCGACCGGTGATCGAAGCGTGCGTGGCGGGGGGCGCCCACTACGTGGACCTCACCGGCGAGCTGCCCTTCGTGCGCTCGATCATCGAGGACTTCAACGGCCCTGCGAGCGAAGCCGGCGTGAAGATCGTCCAGGTCTGCGGCTTTGAGGCGCTCCCGCCCGACCTGCTCGTCCTGCTCGCCGCAGAGAGCGCGCGCGAGCGCTGGGACGAGGGCCTTGCGAGCATCGACCTCGAGGTGGCGATCACGCCGCCGCCGGGGCTGCCGCGTCCCTCTGATGCGATCTCGGGCGGGACCTTCCAGAGCCTCTCCACGGTCGCGGGATCCGATCAGGCGGCGGCGATCACCGACCCGGCGCTGCTCATCACAGACCCCGCGGTCGCCGCGGCGGTGCGCCGGGTGAGCGCGATCGGGGTGGCGCCGCGGCGCGGGTCAGACGGCGCCGTGATCGCCCCGATGATGCCCGCGCCCATCAACCCCGCGGTGATCCATCGCACGGCCGCCCTGATCGCGGCCGCCGAGGGGCGGGCGGCCCAGCCGTTCCGCTACCGCGAGGGCATGGCCCTCGGCGGGGGCGCCGCCTCGCTGCCGGCCCGCTGGGCGGTCGCGGGCGCGCTCTCGGCGACCCAGGTCGGCCTGCGCGGGTTCGCCCGAGCGAGGCCCGCGCTCAGGCGGCCGGTCGCGGGTCTGCTCGCGCGCTTCGGCCCGTCCTCGGGCTTCGGCCCCGCCGCCGAGCGCATGGAGGGCTGGCGCTGGAGGATGAGCGTGCACGCGCGCACGACCGGTGGAGGCCGGCTCGAGGTGCAGCTGGAGGCCGAGGGCCACCCGGGCTATCTGACGACGGCCAGGCTCCTCGGCGAGGCCGGGATGCTGCTCGCTGAGGACGGGGCCACCCCTGAGCGGGCAGGCTGCCTGACGCCGGCCGCCGCCCTCGGCAGCGCCTCGATCGAGCGCTTCGAGCAAGCCGGCGTGCGCTTCTTCGCTGAGAGCTGAGACAACGGGGTCCAGCGCCTTAGGATCAGCTCATCGCTGCCTGCCCGCCGCCCGCTCTGTCAGCCTCTCAGGCCGGCCCCCATGCCGGCCCCATCAAAACGGAGAGGAGAAACACGATGGCTCGATACAGGGCATGCGTCGACACACCGCTTTCCCCCGAGGAGGCGTTCGCGTTTCTGAGCGACTTCTCGACCACCCAGGAGTGGGACCCGGGCGTCGTTGAGGCCGAGCGCCTCGACGAAGGAGCGCTCAGCGCGGGAAGCGAGTTCCGGCTCGTGGCGGACTTCCTCGGGCGCAAGACGGCGCTCACCTACCGCGTCATCGAGTTCGACCCCCCTCGCGCCGTCACCGTCCGCGCCGAGAACCTGACGGTCGTCTCGCTGGACCGGATCACCTTCGATGCGCTCGGCGAGGGCACGCGGGTCACCTACGACGCCGACCTGAGGCTGAAGCGGCCGCTGAGGCCCGCCGACCCGCTGCTCGTGCTCGCCTTCAACCGCATCGGCGACGCCGCGCTCGCGGGCCTGCGCAGGACGATCGGCCATCCAGGAGCCCGCCACAGCGCGATCGCCCTCTGAAAGCGCCGCGGCTAGGAGCCCGCGGTGCCCCAGTCCCTACAGCCAGGGTCCGCGGCCGCCTTGTGCGCCGTGAGCCGGTCCGAACCGATGTCTGCCGGTGTACGTCCAGGGCCCTCGCCACGGATGGCGCCGATGTCCGAGCAGGAATACGACGAGCACCAATGCGCTCCACAGCACGGTGATGGCCAGGAGCGTCGCGACGGCCGCCAGGGCGACCGGAATCGCGACGAGCAGCAACACGGGGTGGGCCTGTACCGTGCGCATGGCCCGCTGTCGGCCTGAGCGCCGTTCGCCCAGCCGGTTGCCGGGGAGGTCGCTGACCGCCGCGTCAAGCTCCGCGTAGGTGCGTGCCTTGAGGGCAGTGGCGACTCGGGACTCGAGCTCGTGCACCGCCAGGCGGCCTTCGCCGGACGCCTTACGCAGGCGATCGATGATCTGATCACGATCGGCGTCCGATGCTCTGAGGGTTCCGCGCTTGGCCACCTACCCATCAGGCTAGCGCGCGGCTGTGTTCGTGGCAATTGAATCGGTCGCTTGCGGCCAGGGCGCCGCGGGCCGCGGCGACGCCAACAGCGGCCCCCCGGCGGGAGGGCGTTGGACAAAGCGAGCGAGGCCCCCGATCGCTAGCCTTGATCACGTGCTCTTGATCCTGATCCCGACCGCCTGGTTGGCCATCGTGTTCTTCGCCTTGGCCATGTGTCGCCTGGCGGCCCTCAGCGATGATTCTCGTGCTGTCGCCTTCGCCGAGTGGATCGCCGTGAGCTACCGCGGTGAGCGTGAAGATGTGCCTGCCCCGAATCGTGCGCTGTGAGGGTTGCATTTATCATCGCGGTACTGGAAGCTATGCAATGAGGAACATGCCCGGGATAGCCCACAAGGCCTCGACGCGCAACGATGGCCCCCTCCTTGCAAGGGCAGTCATTCTGGCGCTGCTCGGCGCGCTCGTTCTCGCTGGGAGCGCACACGCCGAAGTTTCAAGCCCAGCCGGTGCTCCAGTGCCCGCCGAAGCCCTGGGGGCGACGGGGCTTACGCCCTCGGGCAGCGAAGAAGCTAAGAAGGAAGCCGCCGGAGGTGGGGCACCGGTCTCGGGCAGCGAAGAAGCTAAGAAGGAAGTCGCTGGAGGTGGGGCACCGGTCTCGGGCAGCGAAGAAGCTAAGAAGGAAGTCGCTGGAGGTGGCGCACCGGTCTCGGGCAGCGAAGAAGCTAAGAAGGAAGTCGCTGGAGGTGGGGCACCGGTCTCGGGCAGCGAAGAAGCTAAGAAGGAAGCCGCTGGAGGTGGGGCACCGGTCTCGGGCAGCGAAGAAGCTAAGAAGGAAGCCGCCGGAGGTGGGGCGCCGGCCTCGGGCAGCGAAGAAGCTCCGAAGGAAGCTGCGGGAGGGGCGCTTCCGGGCCCCGGCACCGAAGAAGCTAAGAAGGAAGCTGCGGGAGCGGGCGTTCCGGCCCCGGGCACCGAAGAAGGGCTGATAGGCGCCCAACGCGGCTCGTCCTCGCCACCTTCTGGCCCCCTCGCGACGCTGGCAACGCCCACCGCTCCGCAGAATGCCGCTACGGGCGATGATGGCGCCGCCGTACCTAGACAGGAAGTCCCTGGTGCGCTGATAGGCCCGCTGTCAGGGCAGCCCCCCGTTGGTGGCCCGGGGATGGGACAGGTGAGCTCGGACGCCGGCGGAGCCGCGGTCGCCGCTGCGCAACGGATCGCAGCGTTGACTTGTGAGCTCTCGGCACTGTCGGGACCCATTGCGGACAACTGCTCCGCCGGCTCGTTGGGCACCCAGCGCTTCTTTTCAGACTCGAGCCTGGATTCCGCTGCGCCTGCCGTCTCCCTGGCCGTGGTGGGGAACGCAGGCTCCGGTAGCGGCCACGGCGGGTCCGTGGGTGGGAACGCCCCGGTCACCCCTGCTCCCGCCCCGACACCGGGGGGAGCCTCTGGCTCGATGATGGGCGCCTCCGGCTCCGGTACTGCTCTCTCGATCTTCCTCACTCTCGCGGGGCTCCTGCTGATGGCGGCTCCGCGCGCGATGCGCCGGCTGCGGCTCTCTTGTCAGCCGTGGCTCACGGCGTGCTTCGTTCTGATTCCAGAGCGGCCCGGCTAGCTCCTTCCGGCCTGTTCACCCCGGCGCTGGATCCAGATGATCCAGGGCCCCTGGAAATCAATTTGAGGCTTCATGGAAGGGAGCTGAACCTGATGAGACGCCGTCGAATGGCGATGGCCGCGAATATGTCGATGCGGGACGAGGGCGCCGCGGTGGAAAGCGTCGCCAATCAGCCGCAGACAGCCACCAACAACGCGACACGGATACAGCGTGTATCGAGCGAAGCGAGGCTCGTGCCGGCTGGGGCGATCGCGCGGATGCACACACTGATCCTGACCGGCGAGCTGGACCGCGGTTCCGCCTATGCGCTCGAAGCGGAGATAGAGCGCGTCTGTGGAGAAGGGGTCATCGGCATCACGCTGGACCTCCGTGAGCTGGCCTACATCGATTCGGTCGGGGTGGCGGTGATCGCGTTCCGCTGCCGCCTCTGCCAAAGGCGCGGCTACGAGTTCGCACTGATTGCGGGGTCGCGGTTCATCCATCGCGCCTTCGAGCAAGCGGGCGTCGCCAATCAGCTGCCGTTCCGAGAGGATGACCTCGCGGCTCCCCGACTGTCCGCCTCGGCGCTCAGCGACCGTCTCGGGAGGGTTGCGATCATTGAGCATTAGTCCCTGCGGCGGATATCCGTGAGCGCGATGGGCGAGCTCGATGGTGTGCGCGCCGTCGTCACCGGCGCGACCAGCGGTCTCGGCGCGGCGATGGCAGAGGCGCTGCTGAAGGCCGGCGCGACGGTAGCGGTCGGCGCCCGGCCAGGGGAGCGGCTGCAGAGCGCCGTCGAGCGCTGGCGCGAGCAGGGCCTCGCCGCCGAGCCGCTGGAGCTCGACGTGCGCGATCCCGCCTCGGCCGCGCGGGCCGCCGCAAGGATCCGTGAGAGCTGGCCGGCGCTCGATCTGCTCGTCAACAACGCGGGGATCGGCATGCGCACCGTCAACCCGCGCTTTTTGACCGAGCCGCAGCCGTTCTGGGAGGTCCCGGTCGAGGGCTTCAAAGACCTGATCGCGACCAACCTCACCGGCTACTTCCTGCTGGCGCGGGCATTCGTGCCGCTGTTTCTCGAGCAGCGGCGGGGCCGCCTCGTCAACGTGAGCATGAACCACGAGACGATGCGCCGGCGCGGCTTCATCCCCTACGGCCCCTCGCGGGCGGGGGCCGAGTCGCTCAGCCTGATCATGACCGAGGATCTGCGCCCGCATGGGATCCCCGTGAACATGCTGCTCCCGGGGGGCGCCACGCTGACCGGCATGATCCCCGAGGGGCTTTCCGAGCAGGCCCGTGGTGGCCTCTTGCCCGCCGCGGTGATGGGCCCGCCGATCGTCTTTCTCGCCTCGCCCGACGCGGAGGGCCTGACGGGCGAGCGGATCGTCGCGAAGGACTTCGAGCAGTGGCTCGCCGCACATCCTCGGGCGGGCCGGGCCTCCGACTGAGCCTGCGACTGAAAGAAGGACATCGGGCCTTCGAGTAGGGCCGTGGAAGAACGGCTGCAATCGGGCGGTTATTGGGCATGAGAACTGTCGGCGTCATCGGTCTTGGCTATGTCGGCCTCCCGCTCGCGGTGGCGTTTGCGCAGGAGGGCTGCGAGGTGATCGCGGTCGATCTGGATTCCCGCAAGGTCCAGGCGGTGCAGGCGGGGGAGTCCTACATAGAGGACGTCTCAAACGAGGCGCTGAGGGCGGTCTCCGATCGCCTCCACGCGACGAACCGCTACGCGCGCCTGGCCAAGGCCGATGCGGTCCTGATCTGCGTGCCGACCCCGCTGACGCGGAACCGCGAGCCGGAGCTCGGCCCGCTGATCGACTCCACGCGCGCGCTCTCGCAGGTGCTGCAGCCCGGTCAGCTGGTGGTGCTCGAGTCGACGACCTACCCGGGTACCACGCGCGAGCGCGTCGCCCCGCTGCTCGAGGAGTCCGGGCTCGCGGCCGGCAGGGATTTTCATCTGGCGTTCTCGCCCGAGCGGGTGGACCCGGGCCGCACGGACTTCACGCTGCGCAGCACCCCGAAGGTCCTCGGTGGGCTCACCGCCGCGTGCGGGGATCGCGCCGAGGCGCTGTACGGCCTCGTGTGCGACGAGGTGGTCCGTGTCTCGACCCCGGAGGCCGCGGAGCTGACGAAGCTCCTTGAGAACATCTTCCGCTCGGTGAACATCGCGCTGGTCAACGAGCTCTCGATGCTGACCGACCGGATGGGGATCGACATCTGGGAGGTCGTGGATGCCGCCTCGACGAAGCCCTACGGGTTCATGCGCTTCGAGCCGGGCCCGGGGATGGGGGGGCACTGCCTGCCGGTCGACCCGTTCTATTTGAGCTGGCGCGCGCGGGAGTTCGACATGACCACCGAGTTCATCGAGCTCGCGGGCAAGGTCAACCAGCAGATGCCCTACCACTGCGTGGATAAGGCGCAGCGCGCGCTGAACGACCGTGGCCTCTCAGTCAAAGGCGCGCGCGTGGCGGTCCTCGGTGTCAGCTACAAGCCGGGCGTGGGCGATGTCCGCGAGTCCCCCGCCCTGACGATCATCTCGCTCCTGCGCGACCTCGGCGCGGAGGTCCTCTACCACGACCCGCACGTTCCGAGCCTGAAGGAGTTCGCGCTCACGAGCACCCCGCTCGAGCAGGCGCTCGCCGACGCGGACCTGACGCTGATCGTCACCGCGCACCCCGGCATCGACCACGAGCTCGTCGCCACACGCTCCCGCCTCGTGCTGGACCTGCGCGGTGTGACCCGCGCCTCCAGCACCGCCGCCGTCGCCCGGCCGTAGCTACCGGCAAGCGTGGGCGCCCGCGTGCAACGCGAGGACCGAGCGCAAGTCCAGGTGGAGCCACGACGTTCTTCAGATATGTCCAGCACCGTCATCGAGCAGCAGCCGACCCTCGCCGCAGCGCTGAGGCGTGAGCGAATCGCGCTGATCGCCGGCGAGGGCAGATGCGAGGTGACCATGGGGATCCTCGCGATCCTCGCCAGAGAAGGCCTCGCGCTTACGTTCTTCGATTGCGTTCAGGCGCTCACGGAAACGGACGGGACAACCGAGCCCTCGGTGATCGTGTTGTGCCTCGAGGAGGCGATCTCCTGCGTTGCGAGCCTCATCGAGCCGCTGCGGACGCGCTTCGAGCGGGCGCCCGTGGTCCTGGCGTATGCGAGCATCCAGCGACGGGAGGTTCGCGCGGCGCTCGCGGCGGGGGCGGCCGGCGTGGTCGTCTACGATGAGCTCGACCGCAGCCTCGGGCCTTGCCTGCAAGCCGTGCAAGCCGGTCAGATCTGCGTGCCGCGGGAGCACTGGCGCCAGATCGAGCCGCCCGCGCTCTCCACGCGTGAGAGGGAGGTTCTCGGATTGGTGGCGATGGGCTACATGAACAGCCAGATAGCGGGTCGGCTGTTCCTCTCGCAGAGCACCGTCAAGAGCCACCTCTCATCGGCCTTCCGCAAGCTCGGCGTGCGCTCGCGCAACGAGGCCGTGGATCTCATCGTGAACCACGATCGCGGCCTCGGCGTCGGGATCCTGGGCCTCGCCGGCGAGCCCTCGCAGGAGCTCCCGCCGATGGCGCCCTGGTGAGCAGCACTGCCCCATCTCGACCAGGATCGGCCCGGTAGGGGTTATCGTCCCGTGAACGTGCCGAACCGCACATTCTCGCGGAGCGGTCCGGTACAGTGCTCGAGTGACGACAGCTTCGGGGGATATAGCCGACCTGTCCGGCGGCGGGCTTGCGCAGCCCTCGCTCGAGCAGGAGGCCTTCAGGGAGTTCCCCTACGCGCTGCTCGTGCTCGACCAAAGCGGTCTTCTGCTCAGCCGCAACGAGCAGGCCGCGCGGCTGATCGAGGCGATGGGCCTGCCCGAGAAAGGCCTCACCTGCTGTGCTCTGCTCGGCTGCCGCCGGCCCGACACCGTGCTCGCGAGCGCGTGCGTGACCGAGCTCGCGCTCAGCCGTGAGGACGCCCTGCCGGAAGTGCGCGTGGACATCGCAACACGCGAGGGCCCGAGCGCGATGTGGGTGACGGCGGCAGCCTTCGGCAGCGGCTCGAGGAACGTCGTGCTGCAGCTGCGCCCGGGCACCGCGCAGGACCGCCGCCGGCGCACTACCCCGCACTGGATGGAGGGCGCGAGGCTGCGCATACGCACCCTGGGGGGGACCGTCGTGGAATCCGCCGAGGGGCCGATCGGTGGGGCGTGGCTCGACCAGCGCACCGGGCAGCTTTTGAAGTACCTCCTCGCCGAGCGCCGGCGGGCAGTCTCGGTCGATGAGATCGGCGAGAGCGTCTGGGCGGAGGCGAGCTACGCGGTCGGTGGGAGCGTGCGCTACTACATCCATGCCCTGCGCGGCAAGCTGGAGCCCGCTCGTGGCTCGCGCGAGCCCTCGGCGTTCATCATCGCCCGCGCCGGGACATACAGGCTGAACCTCGACAAGATCGATGTCGACGCCGACGAGTTCGAGGCCCACGTCAGCGCCGGCCTGGCCCTGATCGAGAGCGACCCGCTGGCGGCCGCCGAGGAGATCGAGCGGGGGGTTGCGATCTACCGCGGCGACTTCCTCTCCGATGTTCCCTACGCCGAGTGGGCGACGCCCGAGCGCAACCGCCTGCGTGAGCTCGCGTGCATCGGGCTGCGGCGACTCGCCGAGGTCCGCATGGAGCAGCGGCTGATCGACAGCGCCGCCGGCTGGCTCGAGCGGCTCGCGACGCTGCAGCCCTACGACGAGGACGTGCAGCGGCGCCTGATGGAACTTGACATCATGAGGGGACGCCGAAGCGACGCGGTGCGGCGTTACGCCACACTGCGTGCCCGCAGCCGGCGGACCTTCGGCCATGACCCGGGTTTCACGCCAGCCGACCTCGCGCGTCCAGAGCACTAGGCCCTGCGAGCGCGCCTTGCGCGCGCATCGGCCTTTTTTCATCCCGCGCCGGCGCGAGCGTTGCGCTCCGCCCGTCGTTGGATAAGAGTGTGTTGTGATGACATCTAGTCCCGGTTCGAGCGGTTCGCCCTCCAAGGACGTCCACGAGGGCCACGCCTTGAACCTGCGGCTGGACGGCTTCACCTGGGAGACGATCGAGCAGGAAAGCGCTCGCCTGGGGGTCTCCGCGGAGGACTTGATCGGCTTCGCCGTGCTCTACTACCTCGCCGACGTAGACAGCGGCCGCGTCGCCCGGCGGATCACCCGGAGCCCCTTCACCCGGGCCTCGCGAGACCTCAGCTGACTAGACCGCGATCTTGGCGCGCCGCGGGCTCATCGTCGCCGGAGCGGCCCCGCGACTGGCGAGCTCGGCTGTGAGCGCCCGGCGCCCGCGGTGATGCAGCCCGTGGATCGAGCCCTCCGAGCGGCCCGTGCGCTGCGCGATCTCGGTCGGGGAGAGGCCGGCGATGTGGCGCAGGACGAGCACCTCACGCTGGTCGTGGGGGAGCGTGGCGAGTGACTCCTGGAGGTCGTTCATCCGCTCGGAGCCGAGGCGATCGCGGCCGTCGTCCTCGCTGACCCTGACCTCCTCGACGGGGATCGCGGTGCGGCGGCGGAGGTGGTCGATGGCGACGTTCCGCGAGACCCGCAGGATCCAGGCGAAGAACGGGACCTCGCGCTGCTCGTACTTGCCGATCACTCCGATCAGCTTGGCGAAGACCTGCTGGGTGATGTCTTCGGCCTCGTGCTGATCGTGGACGATGCTGCGCACGTAGCCGCAGACGTTGTCGGCGTAACGGGCATACAGGAAGCCGATCGCCTCGCGATCGCCCTCCTGGGCACGCGTGATGGCCCGTGCGACCAGGCGCGTCGTCGCGAGGTCATCGCTGCCCGGGGCGGCGTAGGTCTTGCTCGCGCCCGATGGCTTCCTTGCCGGCCTGGGGGCAACCGCCGCCCCTGCTGCGCTTCCGATTCCTACGCCGCCCGCTTCCATGCGCCCTCCCTGGACTAGTGCTCCGCCGTGAGGAAGCATCAAAGCGAACGGCTGTTGCTCCGCTGTTTGCCAGAGAGTTAGACTCCCGTTAGAAACGGGACTTGCAAGCTCAGCCGATCGCGGGCGCGTCGGGCAGGCGCGCCAGCGCGGCGTCCATGTCCTCTTCTGAGAACTCAGGGTCCTCGAGCTCTCCGGCCAGGTAGGCGTCGTAGGCGGACAGGTCGAAGTGGCCGTGGCCGCAGAGACCGAACAGGATCACCCGCTTCTCGCCCGCCTCGCGGGCCTCCTGCGCTTCCTCGATCACCGCGCGGATGGCGTGGGCGGGCTCGGGTGCGGGGATGATGCCCTCGCTGCGGGCGAAGCGCACGGCGGCCGCGAAGGTCTCGTTCTGGCGGTAGGCGCGCGCCTCGATGGCGCCAGCGCGCACCAGCCCGCAGAGCATCGGCGCGTCGCCGTGGTAGCGCAGGCCGCCCGCGTGCACGGGCGGGGGCACGAAGTCGTGACCGAGCGTGAACATCGCCATCAGCGGGGTGAGGCCGGCGGTGTCGCCGAAGTCATAGCGGTAGACCCCGCGCGTGAGCGTCGGGCAGGCGGACGGCTCGGCCGCGAGGAAGCGCATCTTCGCCTCCCCGCGCAGCACCTGGCGCAGGAAGGGGAAGGCAAGCCCGGCGAAGTTAGAGCCGCCCCCGACGCAGCCGATCACGACGTCGGGCTGCTCGCCGGCCATCTCCATCTGCGCCGCGGCCTCCTGGCCGATCACCGTCTGGTGCAGCAGCACGTGGTTCAGCACCGAGCCGAGCGCGTAGTTGGTGTCCTCGCGCGAGGCGGCGACCTCGACGGCCTCTGAGATCGCGATCCCGAGCGAGCCGGTCGGGTGGGTCTGCTGGGCGCGCCCGGAGTCGGTGAGCGTGCTGGGTGAGCGATGCACGGTGGCGCCCCAGGTCTCCATCATCGAGCGCCGGTAGGGCTTCTGGTCGTAAGAGGAGCCGACCATGAAGACCTCGCACTCCAGCCCGAACAGCGTGCAGGCGAAGGCGAGCGAGGAGCCCCACTGTCCCGCCCCGGTCTCGGTGCTCAGGCGCTTGACGCCCGCGCGGGCGTTCTCATAGGCCTGGGGCACGGCCGTGTTGGGCTTGTGCGAGCCGGCCGGGGAGACCCCCTCGTACTTGTAGTAGATGTGCGCCGGGGTGTCGAGCTCGCGCTCAAGGCGCCGCGCGCGGAACAGCGGCGTCGGGCGCCAGAGCTTGTAAGCGTCGCGCACCTCCTCAGGGATGGCGACGAGCGGCTCGCTTGAGACCTCCTGTTCGATCAGCCCCATCGGGAAGATCGGCGTGAGGTCGGGGGGGCCGGCGGGCTCGAGCGTCTGCGGGTTCAGCGGAGGCAGCGGCTCGCCGGGGAGTTCCGGGAGGAGGTTGACCCAGTGCGTGGGGATGTCGCGCTCGCCTAGCAGGAACTTCACTGGGTCCTCGCTCATGATCCCTCCTCTTGCTCGGGGTGTGATCCGGCGGTCAGCCTACCCCAATGCGGCTATGAGGGAAGCACGAAGGTGAGCACGAGCGCGCGTAGAACCCCGGTTGGATGGAGAGGTTGCCGCTGGTGCTCTGGCTCGTGATCGGCGCCGCATTGATCGCGCTCGCGGCGAGCCTGGCGGGCGTCGTGATGGCGCTCGTGAGCGCCCTTGTGCTGCTGAACGTTTCCGTCGTGATCATCGGCGCGATGTTCCAGCGACGGCGGCCAAAGCCCGCTGCCTTCACGCGTGAGATTCCCCCTTCGCCGGCTGACACCGCAAGGGAGCGCATTGCCAAAGACGAGGAACCCATACGCGTCACGAAGATTCCGCACTGATTCTTAACGAAAGTCGGCGCGCTCCTCGCGGCTGACTGAAAGCGCCCTGGAGCGGCTGACGCGTGGTCAGCCGCTCCCTGTCGGCGCCTACTTCTTCTCTCGGCGCCTACTTCTTCTTCTCGCCCGATCCGGTCAGCGACTTGCCGGCGCTGTCGACGACCT
This sequence comes from Solirubrobacteraceae bacterium, assembly GCA_049512215.1. Taxonomy (GTDB): domain Bacteria; phylum Actinomycetota; class Thermoleophilia; order Solirubrobacterales; family Solirubrobacteraceae; genus Palsa-744. The sequence continues at coordinate 102,511 of JBEKXJ010000003.1, read as the reverse complement.
TGCGCAGGAACTCATACTGGGTGTGAACGAGCCGCTGGGCCATCTCCAGGGCGGAGTCGGTGATCTCCTCCCTCTTTGAGTGACCCTCGCCGCGCGTGGGGAGCACCTTGTCGACGGTGTCGACGAACTTGCGCACCGAATCGATCGCGGTGCGGGCGCCCTCGTCGAGCGATTTGAGCACGTCCTCGGACAACTCCGTGGTCCGCTCGGCTGCGGTCTTCAGGTCGTGCTCGGAGGGAACCAAGCGGGGTTTAGCCGCTGTTTTTTTTGCCGCCGCACGGGGTTTTGTTTTCGCCGCCGGGCGGCTTGGGGTCTGGCTCTCGGGCATCTAGCTCCACCACTTTCAGGACTTTGGTCTCTTCGACCAGTTTCGCGAAGGCCGGCTGACCGGAGTGCTGCGCACGTCCGCTACAGCCTTCGCCTGTGTGCTGCGACAGTACGCTATTTGCGAGCGGCGTGGCATCCGCAGAAACTCCCACTCGCTCGTGGGCAGACCACGTCCCGCTCTCAAGGGGTAGGGCGCGCTGCTGGGGTGGTTGGACGTAGGCGATGGACGTAGTTCTCCGCAGACGCACGCCGGGAATCGCCCGATGGCGTTCGGCCCCACGGGCACTAGGCTCGAGGGTGCGATGGACGTTGACAGCCCCATGTGGTCATGGTTGCGCTCGGTCTAGCGCTCCTCGTCGTCGCCGTGGTGCTGTTGCTGGCCGAGGCGCATCTGTCGAGCGGTGGGCTGATGGCCGCCGGCGCGAGCGTCGCGGCCGTGGGTGCCGTGGCGCTGCTGCTGATCGCCGCCGGGGCCGGCGCGGCGGTGGTGCTGATCGTCGCGCTGTGCGTGACGGCTGGCGCCGGGTCGCTTCTGGTGCTCGGAAGGCGCCGGATCCTGCGCCCGCTGCGCTCGCGGCCGCGCACCGGCAGGGAGGCGCTCGTCGGCCATGTCGGCGTCGTGCGCTCGATCTCAGACCACGAGGCGGAGGTCTTCCTCGACGGGTCGCTGTGGCGGGCGCAGCCGAGTCCGGTCCATCAGGAAAAAGAGCTGCATGACGGCGACAAGGTCGTCGTCGAACGCGTCAACGGCTTGACCTTGTGCGTGCGCAAGGCCGAGGAATGGGAGCTGAATCCATGATCGTCACGATCCTCGTCATCGTCCTAGTCGTGCTGCTGCTGCTCGGGCTGGTGCTGGCCTCAGCGTCGGTGCGCATCCTGCGCGAGTACGAGCGCGGCGTCATCTTCCGGCTCGGGCGGCTGCTCGAGCAGAAGGGTCCGGGGGTCGTGCTGCTGATCCCGTTCATCGACCGGATGGTGCGGGTGAGCCTGCGGACCGTGACGCAGCAGATCCCGCCCCAGGAGGTGATCACGCGCGACAACGTGCCGGCGCGGGTCACGGCGGTCACCTACTTCCACGTCGTCGATCCCAACCGCTCGGTCGTCGAGGTCCAGGACGTGCTCGCCGCGACCTCGCAGATCGCGCAGACGACGCTGCGCTCGGTGCTCGGCAAGGCCGAGCTCGACACGCTGCTAGCCGAGCGCGAGCGCCTGAACGAGGATCTGCAGAAGATCATCGACGACCAGACCGAGCCGTGGGGGATCAAGGTCACCGCCGTTGAGATCAAGGATGTCGAAATCCCCGAGGACATGCAGCACGCGATCGCCAGACAGGCCGAGGCCGAGCGCGAGCGCCGCGCGAAGATCATCAACGCCGAGGGCGAGGCCCAGGCCGCCGCCAAGCTCGCCGAGGCGGCTGACGTGATCAGCCGCAATCCCGTGACGATCCAGCTGCGCTACCTGCAGACGCTGCTTGAGATCGGCAGCGAGCAGAACTCGACGATCGTCTTCCCCCTGCCGATCGACCTGGTAGGGCCGCTGATCCAGGGCCTCAACGGCCGCGGCACGGAGGCCGTCACGGTGAGCCCGCCCGCCGGCTAGGGCCCCCGCGCCGTCAGAGCACCCCGCGCACGGCCCCGTTCGGGTAGCGGACGCTGTCGATCCGCAGGTAGAAGTTCAGCGGATGCAGCGCGAGCAGACCGAGGAAGGCCGCGGGCTCGCGGGCGCAGCCCGAGGGCCGGTAGGTGGCGCTGAGGCGAACGCCGGGTTCCACGGAGGTGCCCGAGGGATTGCGGTATACGCGGGCCGTCGTCGGCGCCGTTACGTTCTGCAGGCGCGAGAAGCTCCAGCAGAGTTCCCGGCGCGCCACCTCGATTCGCAGCACGGCGCGGGCATAGCCGTCCGGCACCCCCGGCGGGCCCCCGTTGGTGCCGGCGAGGATGACCTTGTAGGTGACTGATTTCACGGGCGCCGGAGCGCCGGTTTCGGTCAGGCCGGGCGGCTGGGGTGAGCTCGTCGCGGCTCCCTTCTTCGTGCTGCCGCAGCCCGCGAGCGCCGCCAAGACGGCCGCCAGGCAAACGAAGGCCGTTCTGCCGGGCATGGTCACTAGGGCCGGTTCCGCCCGAACTCGTCATGGGCGCGGACCCACTCCTCGGCGATGATCGCCGACCCCAGCGAGAGCTCGCCACAGAGGACGGTCGCGGCGACGATCTCCGTGAGCTTGCGGACCTTCCCGGTCCCGTAGCAGCCGAGCAGCTCCAGGCACTCGCGCTGGGTGGCCAGGCCCGTGCCGCCGCCGTAGGTTGCGAGGATCAGCGAGGGGATCGTGATCGAGTAGTAGTAGTCGCCGTTGGCGAGCAGCTCCGTGAACGCCAGGGCCGCGGAGGACTCGGCGACGTTGGCCGCGTCCTGGCCGGTGGCGATGAAGAGGGCGGCGATCGCGTTGGCCGAATGCAGCCCGTTGTTGTTCACGCCGGACATGAAGCCGCCTAGGTTCGCGACCTGGCGCCCCCGGAAGAGCCTCTCGCCGTCCGTGTGCATCTGCTCGGCGATCAGGGCGGCGGGGAGTGTCGCCTCCGCGACGACGCGCTTGCCGCGGGTGTGCAGGATGTTGACCTGCGAGCTCTTCTTGTCAGTCGCGAAGTTCGACTCCAGGTAGAAGTTGACGATGCCCTCGTAGTTGGAGGTGATCCAGGCGCAGGCGGCGGCTGTCGCCTTGCCCGTGAGGTTCTGACCGGCGGCGTCGCCTGTCGTGTAGTCAAAGCGGGTGAAGAGGATCCGGCTGGCCGAGTATTGCTCGACCGCGCGAAGCAGCCCGCTGCTGGTCGTCCTCTCCGCCGCCTGCTTGATCTCTCCGAAGTGCTCCTTGAGCCATTCGCCGAAACTGCGCGCCTCGCGGGCGCTGTCAAAGACGAAGGCCGGGGCGCGCTGCATCGCGTCGTCGAGGATCGTGGTCTTCACGCCGCCGGCGGCGTGGAGCAGCTTCATGCCGCGGTTGTAGCTCGCGACGAGGGTGCCCTCGGTGGTCGCGAGGGGCACGTAGAATTCGCCCCGGGCGTGCTCTCCGTCGACGAGCAGGGGCCCGGCGATGCCGATCGGCACCTGGGCGACCCCGGTGAAGTGCTCGACGTTGCCGGGGAGCTTCGAGGGGTCCAGGGAGTAGCAGCAGGCGTGCTCCAGGGCGACGCCCGTGTGCTCCTGAAGGAAGGCGCGGCGTGCGGCGGCCGCCGCGGGGGTGTAGTCGTCCTCGCGATCGCGCGGGATCCTCGTGCGCGGGTGGCGCGCCTGGCCCTCGGGCGACCCGGGGGCGGCCGTCTGCTGGGGGTCTGCCATGTTCGCGATCCTAGGCCGTCTTGGCGTAGCGCGTCGTGCGCGCTCAAAGCGCAGGCGGCCCGCCGTGAAGGCTCAGGGCGCGAGGTCGTTTGCGGCTCGCGGCTTGGGTCCGGCGGCCCAGGGCTTTGGTCCGGCGCCTTGGGCCGTGTAATGTCGGACTCCTATGCCCTCCGAAAAGCCTCCGATAGCAGCCGCTTCCTCGCCCGCGCGCGTCAGCTCGCCTGCGCGCGCGCTGCGGACGCTCACCCGCCGCTATGACAGCGCGACGTTCGAGCCCCATGGCGGCAAGGCGCGGGTGCGTCTGCTCATCGTCGGCGGCGAGGCGTGGGACGCGGTCATTGACCGCGGCAGGGCGTGGCTCGAGCCGCCCAGGGGTGAGGCCGAGGCGACGCTCAGCGCCGACGAGACGACGTGGAGCGCGATCGCCGAGGACGTGCGCGGCGGGATGGAGGCCTACCGCAGCGGGCGCCTGAAGGTGCGGCGAAACCTGCATCTCGGCGTCGGGTTCCTCGCCGCGACGAGCGGCCAGAGCGGCCCGGGAAGACTGCGACTCAAGATGATCGAGACCCGCCACGCGCGGCTGTCGACCCTGGAAGCCGGCAGCGGACCGCCGCTCATCGCCATCCACGGGCTGGGGGCCACGAAGGGCTCGTTCCTGCCCACGGTGGCCGAAATGAGCGGGCGCTTTCGTGTGATCGCACTCGACCTGCCCGGGTTTGGAGACTCTGACAAGCCGATCGGGGCGAGCTATGACCCTCGCTTCTTCGCGCGGGCGATCGTCGACCTGCTCGACAAGCTCGAGCTCGAGCGGGCTCATCTGATCGGCAACAGCCTCGGCGGGCGGATCGCGCTGGAGGTCGGCATGAGCTATCCGGAGCGGGTCGAGCGGCTCGGTCTGCTCTGTTCCTCGCTGGCGTGGCGGCGCCAGCGCAGGCTGGCGCCGATGGTCAGGCTCACGCGCCCGGAGCTCGGCCTCGTCCAGCTCGCCCCGCGGCCGCTCGTCGAAGCGATCGTCCGCCGGGTCATCCCTGGCGCCGAGGAAGGCTGGACGGCGGCGGGCGTCGATGAGTTCCTGCGCGCCTACCTGACGGCGGCCGGCCGGGCCGCGTTCTACGCCGCCGGGCGCCACGTCTACCTGGAGGAGCCCCACGGCCGGGACGGCTTCTGGTCGCGGCTGAGCGGCCTTCAGCCCAAGGCGCTCTTCGTCTGGGGCAGGCGCGACCGGCTCGTCCCGATCGCCTTCCAGAGGCACGTCAAAGAGGCGCTGCCTAAGGCCAGCCACCTCGAGCTCGACTGCGGGCACGTGCCCCAGGTCGAGTTCCCCCGCCAGACCCACGCTGCGCTCAGCACGTTCTTCGCGCGCTAGCCGAGCAGCCGGCGGGTTCCTCAAGGCGCCCGCGAAGCAACCGGCGGGATGACTACGGTGCAATATATCCTCCCGCCCGTGGCGCCGCTCGTGCTCGGCCACCACCTGCGGGTCGCGATGCTGGGCGGCGAGCTCGTCGCCAATCGCCTGCGGGCGCGCCCGCAGCTGCGCCTGATCCTGCCGACGGGGCATACGCCGCTCGGCATGTATGCGGCGCTGCGGGGGCATGCCGCCGACGGCAGCCTCCCGACCGGGCAGACGACGCTGTTTCAGCTCGACGAGTACCTGGGGCTGGGGGCGCAGGACGAGCGCAGCTACCGTGCCTATCTGGGGCGCGAGCTGCTCGGCACGGGCTTCGGGGCCTTTCACGGGCTCGACGGATCGGCGGCCGACCCGCTGGGCGAGTGCGCGCGTCATCAGGCGCTGCTCGAGGAGGCCCCGATCGACCTCGTGGTGCTGGGGCTCGGGCGAGACGGGCATGTGGCCTTCGACGAGCCCGGCTCGCCGGTCGATGCCGGCGTGCGGCGCGTGCGCCTGCACCCGAGCACGCGGGCCGACGCGGCCGGGGACTTCGGTGGCCTCGAGCACGTGCCCGAGGAAGGCCTCACGGTGGGTCTGCGGACCCTGCTCGGCGCGCGCGAGCTGCTGATGCTCGTCTCGGGAGAGTGCAAGGCGAAGGCCCTGCATGCGATGCTCGAGCAGGAGCCGGGAGCTGGGTGCCCGGCGTCGCTGCTGTGCGCGCACCCGCGTCTGACGGTCGTCTGTGACGGCGCGGCCGCACGTCTGCTGAGCCCGCGGACGGGCTCCTCGAGCGACCGGGCGGTGATCGTGCTCGGGCACCGCGAGCCCGGGGTGAGCGTCGAGCACCGCATATCTGACGAGTCGCGCGCGCGGCTGCGGCGGGCCGAGCGCGAGTGCCGCTCCGAGCCCCCGCGCGCGGTGATCCTGACGGGCTACACGCGCACGCCGGGTGGGCTCTCCGAGGCGGAGCAGATGAAGGCCGAGTGGGCCCTTCCCGTCGTGCCCGCGGTGCTCGAGGAGGCCGGGCGCAACACGGCCGAGAACGCCAGTCGCTCGCTGCCGCTGATTCGCGCGGTCGGCGAGGTGCGGCGGGTGACGGTCGTCACCTCCGCCTGGCACGTGCGCGCGCCGTACTTCTTCGCGCCCTACCGGACGCTCGGGCTGAAGCTCTCTTTCGCCTGGGCGTTCCACGGCTCCCGGCCGCGCCTTCTGTGGCAGGAGCTGCTCGGCATGCGCTCGGTGCGTCGCGAGCGCCGCAGAGCGCTGGCCGAGATGCGGCTCCCGGCCGAGCTCGAGCTGCCCATCCCCGGGGAGTTGCCCGCATCCGAGGAGCTGGCGTGAGCGTCGTGCTCACCGGCGAGCTGGCGCTCGACGGGCGTCTGGCCCCGGGCTGGGTCGAGCTCGACGGCGAGCGCATGGTGCACGCCGCGCATGGCCCGCCGCCGCGGCTCCCTGAGGAGCGGCTCGATGGGATCCTCGCGCCGGGCCTGTGTGACCTGCAGGTCAACGGCGCCGTCGGGCGGGAGGTGAGCGGCGGCGAGGCTGCGATCGACGCCATCGACGCGCTCCAGCTCGCGCACGGCGTGACCAGCTACCTGCCGACGCTGATCAGCCCCGATGATCAGACGGCCGAGCGAGTGCTGCCGGCGCTCGCCGCTCGGGCGGCCGACCCGGGTTCGCCGGTCGCGGGCGTGCATCTCGAGGGCCCGTTCCTCAGCCGCGAGCACGCGGGCATGCATCCGCTCGAGCGCCTGCGAACGCCCGCGGAAGGGGTGCCGTCGTGGGTCGAGCATCCGGCGGTGCGGCTGGTGACGCTCGCGCCCGAGCTGCCCGGGGCGCTCGAGCTGACCGCCCGGCTCAGCGAGCGCGGGATCGCGGTGGCGCTCGGGCACTCGGGCGCCGACGCCGAGGTCGCGGCGGCGGCGATCAACGCCGGGGCTCGGCTGATCACACACGTCTTCAACGGGATGGCGCCCCTGCATCAGCGCGCCCCCGGCCTCGCCGGCGTCGCGCTGGCCGATGATCGTGTGCACGTATCGGTGATCGCAGACGGCGTGCACGTGCATCCCCTCGTGCTCGAGCTCGTGCGGCGGGCCGTCGGCGCGCGGGCGGTGCTGATCAGCGACGCCACCCCGGCCGCCGGAGCTCCCCCCGGGCGCTATGAGACGGCGGGCGTCCCGATCGAACGGGGGGCCGACGGTTCGGCGCGCACCGCCGACGGGCGTCTGGCGGGAAGCACGCTCACGCTTGATCAGGCCGTGGGCACCTGGCACGCGATGACCGGAGCAACGCTCGCGCAGGCGCTGTTCGCGGCAGGCCAGGCTCCCGTGGCGGCCGTCAGGCTGCACGCCGAGACGCCGGCCGATCTCGTGCAGCTCGACTCAGCCGGCATGCTCAGGCGGGTGATGCGTCGCGGTGCCTGGCAGGACTTCTAGCCTGAGCGGCTCACGCCGGCGCGCGCCGTCCCCCGCCCGGGACCCGTGGATCGAGGCTCGGCGCGGCCCTGCCTAACGATCGTGTCTCTACCTCGGGGATAGCGCGATACAAAGAGCTCGACGAGTCCCCTGCGGCGGGCCACGCAGCGGGGGCAGTGCTTCATCCCAAAACCGGACATCGCCACGGAAAGCCCGCAGCTTGGGCAATTCAGATACGGCACCGCCTCACCTCCCGCGTAGGCCTTTGTGCGAGGCAGTCCCTCCGGCACCTTCGTCGTGACCGCCGTTGGTCCCACCGCTGATGAGCCCCTAGGCCTCCAGGAAGTCCTCCAAGAAGTTCAAGGGCGAGATCAACCCTACACCGATTTGTACAAGCGGTCTAGAGGAAACATATGTTCGATATGTTTCCTAGAGGAAACATATGTTCGATATGTTCGCCACCCGCCCCGACCGGCTCGCGCCGCGCCGGCCCGATCCGGCCAGGACCGGCTCGCGCCGCGGTCAACTACCGGCAACGAGTCGGTAGTGGCCGCGGTTGCGCCTCGGCCGCGAATGAAGCATCAATCCTTGAGGATGGTTCCCGACGTCGATCTCTACAACCTCAAACGCGGTTTTGAGCGGGCGAACGAGCTGCTCGACCTCGGGCGCGCGAGCACGGGCCTCTCGTTCATGCGCCACGCACGTCGCGCGCTGATGCCGCTGCCGCTGATCGATCGGCCTGAGCTCCTGGCGACCGACGTCTTCCCGGCCCTGCTCGAGCGGCCGATCCCGGCCCTGGAGGGCAAGCGGATCGCCGTGATCTCCTCGGGCGGCGGCGGCGGGTGCGTCTCGATGGTAGGCATCGCCCGCGCCTTCGAGGAGGCGGGGATCAGCCCGGCGCTCTACTCCGCCTGCTCGGGCGGTGCGATCTGGGGCGCGATGTGGGCGGCCGGGATGAGCGCGCAGGAGATGGCGGACTTCTCGCTGTCGTGGCGGCCCGAGGACTACCTCGACATGCAGTGGACCCGCATCCCCCGCTTCGCGCTGAGCGCGCTGAAGGGGTTCACGGGCATGATGAAGGGGCAGGCGCTCGAACACCTGTTCAACGAGCGGCTCTGGGGCATGCGGGTCGGCGAGACCGCCTTCCCGATCAGCTCGATTGTCTACAACATGGACCTCGGCCGCGTCGAGTACTTCGGCAGCGAGCAGACCCCCGAGCTCACGATCGGCGAGCTCGTGCGCATAGCGGTGGCGCTGCCGCTGTTCATCGAATCGGTGCCGGTCGACGGCCACCTCTATGTCGACGGCGGGGTCATCGAGCTGTTCCCGGCCGAGCCGGTCCTCGAGGACGGTGGGTTCGATCACGTCTTCGGGTTGAACTTCATGCTGCCGCCGGGCTTCGAGGCACAGGACATCACCGGCTGGGCCGAGCGCCGCTGGGGGGTCCTGCAGGCGAGCCGCCAGCTCCAGCAGGGCTACCACCTCGAGATGGCAAGGCGAGCTCGGCGCGAGCTCGGCGAGCGCTTCACCCTGATCGACCCGATCGATCCCTCGCTGTTGCGGGGAGTCTCCTTCTATGACCTGTTCCTCGACCGCCGCCGTTGGCCCGAGCTGATCCGCCAGGGCCACGCGGCGGCCACACGCGCGCTCGACGCGCTGCGGAGCACCGGTGCGGCCGAGCCGCGCGCGGGGCAGGGCGCCTCGCCCAAAGCTCGCGTGGCCAAAGGCGCCTCGCCCAAAGCCCGCGTGGCCAAGGGCGCCTCGCCCAAAGCCCGCGTGGCCAAGGGCGCCTCGCCCAAGGCCCGCGGCGCGGGCGGGCGTGCCGGGGCCGCAGCCGGCGGGCGCTGAACGACGGCCCCGGGCCGCCGCCGGTCATTTCACAGCGGCCCTGATCTGCTCCTGGCCGATCTTGCCGTCGCTCGGGACGTCCGGGTGATGGACGTGGCAGAGCTTGTAGTGCCCGTGCGTGAAGCGTCCGAGCCGGTGACAGCCGCTCTGGTGGCATTCCAGATGTTTGTAGGCCCCGATCACGAAGGCGATGAGGGTGATCGTGCTGGCGAGTTCGACCCAGCTGTCGGTGACGACCTGCGGCTGGCTCCAGAATGTGAGTGCGAGGATCACGTCGCCTCCGGGATCGTTGGCTGGAGGTCTCGGTCTTCGACGGCGCCGCTCGCATCACCTTCCCTTCACCGCGATGCCGTCGGCGTGTGTCGGGCTTCAATCGAGCCGGGAGCGGCGCAGGGCCTCGCGTCAGCCCGAGGGAGCGACGGCGCACCCGCTCTGGGCAGCCGCGTGCCTGAGATCCTCGTCCCAGCTGATGAGCATGGTCTCGGTGCCGAGGGCGAGCGCGCTCGCGAGATGGATCGCGTCGTATCCGCGCAGCTCGAGCTGCTCGGCAAGCTCTCCTGCACGGCGCGCGAGCTGCTCGTCGATACCGACGAGCAGCAGCTCGCCCTGCAACGACTCGAACTCTTTCCGCGCCCGACCGTAGCCCGGGGCGCTCAGGCGAGCGCCACGACGCGCGGCGGCGAGCGCGGCGCGACCCTCGGGATAGGAAAGGATGCTCGACGCCGCGCGAAGCGGGGTGTCCCAGAGCTCGCCCACGAGCTCAGAGCCGGCCTCGACGATCAGGAGCTTGACGAGCGCCGAGGTGTCGAAATAGAGGATCAGCGGCGCTGCTCGGCGAGAAGGTCGGAGACCTGCCCGCGCGCCCTCACGCGCGCCCGGCGCGAGCTGCGAGCACGTGCCGGGAGCGTGATGAGTCCGCGCCGGAGCAGATCCTCCAGCGGACCCTCGCGCTCGATCGCAGACAACCGCGCGATCGGCCGGCCACGGCGCGTCACGATCACCTGGCCACCTCGCTCGACGCGCTCGAGGTGCTCGCTCAGGCGATCGTGGAGCTCGCGCACCCCGACCTCGTAATCAGGGTCATGTAGCGTCATGCGTCTCATGCTAGCAGCTACATCGGGCGCCCGGGCGCACGCTCACCGAGGAGTGGGGGCAGCTGCCCCGCGCCTATCTGGGCACGAGCGTCCCCGGCTTCCCGAACATGTTCCTGCTCTACGACCCGAACACGAACGGGGGGACGGGCTCGGCCGAGCGGATCGAGCCGGGCGGATACGAGGTGAGCTGAGCTGGGCGCGGCTTCGTCGGGAGCCGGCTACCGCGAGAGGTGCTCGTGAACCGGGAACTCGTGAATCTCCGGCTGGGCTGTGATCCCGGCGGCTTGAGCCCCGGGCCCAATGCGCTCGGCTGCGAAATGGTCGAACTGTGCGCGCGACTCCCAGAAGTCGAGCACGCCCCAACCCCCGTCGATCGGACCGGATGCGTGGAAGATGAGCCCGTCCGGGTAATCGGCGCGCGGGTTGATCGCTGCCTCGAGCTTGTCGAACTGCTCGACGCTCACGCCGGCGAGCTTGATGCGGATTCCTACAGCCATGATTGCTCCTCTCGTTGGATCAGCTCATGCAACCTACCCCAATCCCGCAGCCGCGTTGGGATAGGTTCGTGGCGCCCCGGGGTTGTGGCGAGTGGACCCGGCGCCCCGCCTCAGGCGCGCTCGCGCAGCTCTATCCGCCTGATCTTGCCGGTGAGGGTCTTCGGCAGCTCGCCGACGAACTCGATGCGCCGTGGATAGGCGTAGGCGGAGAGGCGTTTGCGGACGAACTCCTTGATCTCATCGGCGAGCGCAGCGGAGGGCTCCTGCCCGGCGACGGGGACGATGAAGGCCTTGACCACGTTGCCGCGACGCTCATCAGGTGAGGCGACGGCTGCGGCCTCCGCGACGGCGGGGTGCTCCAGGCAGGCCGACTCAACTTCGAAGGGCCCGATCCGATAGCCCGCGGCGATGATCACGTCGTCGGCCCGGCCCTCGTACCAGATGTAGCCCTCGGCGTCCATGCTGGCGGCGTCCTTGGTGTGGAACCACTCGCCGCCGAATGCCTCCTCGCTGGCCTCGGGCAGGCGCCAGTAGCCGAGCGGGTAGTGCGGGTTCGTGCGCGCGCGCAGGCATATCTCTCCGCGCTCGCCACGGGCCACCGGGTGCTCGTCCTCGTCGAGGATCGCGACCTCCCAGCCCGGGAGCGGCTTGCCCATCGAGCCCTCGCGGACCTCCATGAAGGGATAGTTCCCGCACAGGGGGTAGGACTCGGTCAGCCCGTAGTAGTCAAGGACGGTGACGTCGTACTGGTCGCGAAACCAGCGGATCGCCTCGGGGTTCAGCGGCTCGCCAGCGGAGCAGACGATCCGGAAGTGCTGCGGATAGCGCGTGCGTGCGTCGCCGATCGACATCATCGAGCGGATCGCCGTGGGTGTCGCAAAGACGTTGCTCACCTGATGGCGGGAGAGGAAGTCGAGCTGCTTGTGGGGGTCGAAACCGCCCGCGCGCTGATAGACGCACTGCACCGCGCCGAGTCGCCACGGGCCGAGCAGGGGGCAGATCCCCGCGGCCCACGCCCACTCGCCCATGCCGTGGAAGCGCTCGCCCTCCTGGATGTCGTGGCAGTAGCGGAACTCCTCGTGCGCGAGCAGGTAGCGGTGGGCGTGGATGATCCCCTTCGCCAGGCCCGTCGTGCCGGAGGTGTAGTAGAGCTGGGCAGGATCATCGGCGAGGGTCTCCACAGGCTCAAAGGCGCTCGAGAAACCCGCGAGCGTGTCATCGGCGAGCACCAGGAGCTCCGGCGCGATGCCCTCGGCGAAGCGCCCGGCGTTCGCCTCGTCGGTGACGAGCACGCTCGGCTCGGCGTCGCCGAGGCGGTGGCGGATCCCCTCATCGCCGTAGAGCACCGACATCGACAGCAGGAGCGCCCCGAGCTTCCAGGTCGCGAAGAACACGGCCGCCGTCTCGGGGGTGGGCGGAAGCACGACCGCCACACGATCACCGCGCCCGACGCCGAGCGAGGAGAGCAGGTTCGCGAACTGGTTGGAGAGGTCCTGCAGCTCCCCCCAGCGCACCTCGCGCACGGTGCCTGAGAAATGCTCATGGATCATCGCCAGCTTCTCGCGGGGATGCCTGTCACACACCTCAGCAGCGATGTTGTAGCGCTCCGGGACCGCCCAGCGGTGTTCGGAGAGGGCGAGCTCGTAGGAGGTCTGATCCGTCTGACGGGGCACGGGCTGGCTCCCTTCAAGCCGTAAACGGGGGGGCCGCATCTTCGCACCCGCAGGCGGCGGGCGCCCGCGAGCGCCACAGCCCGGGGCTCGGCGGGAGCCCTCCTTCAGCGTATGGTGACGTTGGCGGCCGGCTTGGTTTCAGATCGTCTACGCTCCGGCGCATCGTGTGGAGGGTCCTGGTCAGCGCATCGATGGGAAGTGCGCGTGTCTGAGGCTCGCCACAGATGAGCGTCGGGCGGGTTCTGATCACCGGTGGCGCCGGCTTCATCGGCGCCAGCGTGGCCCTGGAGCTCGCTGCGCGTCACCCGGCCTGGGAGATCATCGCGCTCGACAACCTCCACAGGAGGGGTGCCGAGCTGAACCTCGGCCGGCTGCGCGAAGGCGGCGTGCGCTTCGTGCACGGCGACGTGCGCGAGCCCGATGACCTTCACGCGGTGGAAGGGTTCGACGCCTTGGTCGAGTGCTCGGCCGAGCCGTCGGTCATGGCAGGCACGGATGGTGCGACGGCCTTCCTCGTGCGTACCAATCTGCTCGGCGCCTATCACTGCCTGGAGGAGGCCACGCGTCATGGTGCCCAGGTCGTGTTCCTGTCGACCAGTCGCGTGTACCCTGTGGCCGCGCTGAACTCGCTCCTCTATGTGGAGGAGGAGATGCGCTTCCAGCTGGCCGGTGATCAGACACTGCCGGGAGCGTCGGCGCATGGCATCTCGGAGCGCTTCCCGCTGGAGGGTGCGCGCACGCTCTATGGCGCGAGCAAGCTCTCCGCCGAGCTCTTGATCACCGAGTACGCCGAGAGCTTCGGCCTGCGCACCGTGATCGACCGCTGCGGCGTGGTCGCGGGCCCGTGGCAGATGGGCAAGGTCGACCAGGGCGTGTTCACCCACTGGATGCTCGCCTTCTACTTCCGCAGGCCGCTCTCCTACCTGGGGTTCGGTGGCAGCGGCAAGCAGGTGCGCGATTTGGTGCACGTCGCCGACCTGGCGGAGCTCGTGGACGACCAGCTGCTGCGTCCCGAGCATTGGTCGGGCGCCGTCGTGAACGTGGGCGGCGGCGCGGCGAGGAGCCTGTCGCTGCGTGAGACCTCGCAGCTGTGCAGTGAGATCACCGGGCACGAGCTGGAGGTCGGCTGCGACCCCAGGACCCGAGCGGGTGACGTGCGCATCTATCTCTCCGACTGCCGTGCGCTGCGTAGCTACAGCGACTGGGCGCCACGTCGCTCCGCGGGTGAGGTCGTGTCCGACATCTACACCTGGATACACGACCACGAGCGCTTGGTGTCCGGGGCGCTCGGCGGCGACTGATGGGGGTCGCGATCGTCACCGGATCGGGGGGGCTGATCGGCTCGGAGTCGGTGCGCTTCTTCGCCGCCGAGGGGCTCGAGGTCATCGGCGTGGAGAACGACATGCGTGCTGTCTTCTTCGGCGCGGAGGCGTCGACCACCCCGACATCCGAGCGCCTCACCGCTGAGGTCGACGGCTTTCGCTCCGAACGGCTCGATATTCGCGATGCCGAGGGCCTCTCAAGGCTGTTCTCGCGGCATGCGCGCGAGATCGAGCTGATCGTTCACACCGCTGCGCAGCCTTCGCACGACTGGGCGGCATCGGATCCTCAGACTGATTTCACGATCAACGCCAACGGCACGCTGAACCTGCTCCAGGCGGCGCGCGAGCACGCGCCGGATGCCACGTTCATCTCCATGTCCACGAACAAGGTCTACGGCGACCGGCCGAACTTTCTGCCGCTCCAGGAGCGCGAGACGCGCCTGGAGCTTCCCGAGGACCACCACTGGTATGGCGGGATCGGCACGGACATGTCGATCGACCTCACCACGCATTCGCTGTTCGGCGTCTCCAAGGCTGCGGCCGACCTGCTCGTGCAGGAGTACGGCCGCTACTTCGGCATGCCGACCGTGTGCTTCCGGGGGGGCTGCCTGACGGGCCCCGAGCACGCCGGCGCGCAGTTGCACGGCTTTCTGGCCTACCTCATGAAGTGCACGGTCACGGGCACGCCGTACACGATCTTCGGTTATGGGGGTAAGCAGGTGCGCGACAACATTCACGCTCATGATGTCGTGCGGGCGTTCGCTGCTTTTCATGCCGATCCGCATCCTGCGGCTGTCTACAACCTGGGCGGGGGACGCGAGTCGAACGTCTCGATGCTCGAGGCCATCGAGCTCTGTGAGCAGATCACGGGGTGTAAGCTCGACTATGAGCTCTCAGATCGGGCTCGTGTCGGTGATCATCGCTGGTGGATTAGTGATCTGCAAGCATTCAGGGGGGATTATCCTGGTTGGCGGTTGACTTACGGGATCGAGGACGTTTTGCGCGACATCTATGAGCACAATGTGGAGCGGTGGGGGGCGCGGTGAAGCTCTCGGTTGTCGTTCCAGCTCATGATGAGGAGGGGTCGATTGGGGGTACTGTTGCCGGGATCGTTGGCGCCCTTGCTCGTGAGGGGGTCGATTATGAGGTTGTGGTGGTCGATGACGGTAGCTCTGACCGGACGGCTGCTGTGGTCGCGGGCTTGGCCGAGGGTGATGGGCGTGTGCGTTGTGTGGGTTCGCCTTATCGCAATGGTTTTGGGTTTGCTGTGCGTGCTGGGTTGGAGCAGTACACGGGTGATGCGGTTGCGATCATGATGGCGGATGGGTCTGATAGTCCTGAGGATCTGATCTCCTACTACCGGCTGTTGGCGGCCGGCTATGACTGCGCGTTCGGGTCGCGTTTCATGCATGGTGGGCGTACGCGTGGGTATCCGTGGTTCAAGCTGTTGGTGAACCGGGTCGTGAATCTCGGGATTCGTTTGGCTTTTGGGCATGGCTATGGGGACACGACCAATGCCTTTAAGGCTTATCGTCGTGAGGTCATCGAGAATGTGCAGCCTTTGATTTCTCATCACTTCAACCTGACTGTCGAGCTGCCGTTGAAGGCGATCGTGCGCGGGCATTCCTATGCGGTCACCCCGATCAGTTGGACGGGCCGTGCGAAGGGCACCTCGAAGCTGCGCTTGCAGGAGATGGGCAGCCGTTACCTGTTCATTGTCCTTTACGTGTTCTTCGAGCATCATCTCAGCAGGGGGGATTACCGGCGCGTGGAGGGCTCGCGGCGGGTCGAGGGGGCGGGTTGGCGTGCGGGTGCGCCGGCCGTGCGCGTGCACAGTGAGTTGCGGGCGTCCGAGCGCAATGGTGGTGGGGGCGGTGTGGGGTCGGGCGAGTCGGTTGGTCCGGGGCGAGAGTGAGCGTGGCCGAGAACCTCGGGGCACAGAGCGCTGAGGCACCCGTTCACTCCGGCTGGCTGGCGGCTCGCATGAGCCGGCTCGCGCTTCTCGACCGCGAGCGCCTGGACGGCGTCGCGGTCCGGGTGGGTGTGCCGTTCTTGATAATGCTGCTGTGCTGGCGTGCGCTTCCGCTCCAACCCAAGCCCGGCCTTGGTGAGAGCTGGGAAGCGGCGATGCACATGGCGCTGCACGAAGGGGTCACGTTCGGGAATCACCTGATCTTCACCTACGGTCCACTGGGCTTCCTGAGCGCTCCTACGCTCTGGTATGGCGATACGGGGACCATCGCGGTGCTCTACGCCGTGCTGCTGCGCTTCGCGCTGGCGTTCGCGCTGTTCGCCGGGGCGCGGCGCACCTATGGGACGGCCGCCGCGGCGATCGTGGCCCTGGTCGTAGCCGACGCGAGCTCGGTCACGCTTGAGACGGTGCCGTTCCTGGTCTTCTGCGTGTGGATGATCGACCGTGTCTCGGGTCCTCGCGAGCGCCTGGCGCTGATGGCCGCGGGCGGCGCGGTCGCCGGCGTGGAGCTGCTGAACAAGGTCTCGATCGGCGTCGAGATGACGGTGTTGGCCTTGATCGTTGCGCTCGCGGCGCGTGGCCGGCGTCCCAATCAGGTGATCGTCACGCTCGCTGCGCTGATCCTCGCGCTGCTCGCCGGCTGGGTGGTGAGTGGACAGGATTTGGGATCGCTTCCCGCCTATGCGCGCAACAGCGCGCAGATCATCTCCGGGTATGCGGCGGCGATGAGCCACGAGACCTCGAGTCTGGTCTGGGAGTTCCTCGCAGGGTTGCTGGCCTTCGCCTTCGGCCTGGTTGGCGCTCTGCATATGACCGTGGACGGGCCCGCCCGCCGGCGCTGGGGGATCGTCGCAGTGTGGGTGGCGTTCTGCTTCTTCGAGTTCAAGGAGGGGTTCGTCCGCCACGACGAGCTCCACGGCGCGCTCTATTTCGTGGCGCTGATGGGCGGATTCCTCGCGCTGCGCTGGCGACCGGGGGGCTACCGGGTCGGCTTGGCCTTGACCGGCATGATGTTCGTGTTCGCCGTTGCGGCGCATGGCAGCGCCTTCGTCAAAGTCGTCGACCCCGTCGCGAACGTCGCTTCCGCCGTCAGCCAGACCGTGCAGCTGGCGAGCCCATCCGAACGTGCTTCGATCATGGCGAAGGGCCGCCAGGCGATCGAGAGCGCCTACCCGATCGATCAGGCCACGCTGAACCTGCTGCGGGGTCACACGGTGCATGTGGCTCCCTATCAGACGTCGGTGGCGTGGGCCTATCATCTTCATTGGCGTCCGCTTCCGGTGTTTCAGTCCTATGCTGCCTTCACGACCAGGCTGGACAGGCAAGATGCCGGCGCCCTGAGCTCGGCGCGGGCGCCGCAGCGCATCCTGCGCAACCTCGACCGCGATCCTGACGGTCGCGTGCGGGCGTTCGATGAGGGGCTGACGACGCGCACGATCCTGTGCCGCTACCAGGAGCTGCGCACCACCGACGAATGGCAAGTTCTCGGGCTCGGGCCAAACCGCTGCGGGGCGACCGTTCCCTTGGGCACGGTGCACGCCGGCTGGAATCAGAAGGTACCCGTGCCCGCTCCGCCGAACGATCACAGCTTCGTCTTTGTACGCGTCGGCGGTGTCACGGTGGGGGGGCTCGAACGCCTGTTGGCGCTGCTCTACAGGCCCGCCAACCGGGTGGTGCGGCTCGACGGTCACTCGCACCGGCTGATAGAGGGGACGGCGGCCGATGGACTGCTCCTGCGTGCCCCGGCCGGGGTCGACTTCACGGCGCCGTTCAACCTCGCGGCCGATAGCGCGACGATCGCCGTGGGTGAGGCTGGACAGGGCTCAAGCGGCGGCAAACCGCTCACCTTCTCGTTCTTCGCCGAGTCGGTCAGCTCGGGGCCGCGCTCTGGACGCTCATCGTGAACTACCAGCGCCTCTATGAATATCGTTTCCGCGGGGTCGATCAGCGGCGTCGCGACGATGTCTGGGCCGCCGTCGCGCTGCTGGTGCACGAGCTGCTCGGGCGGCCCCAGCGCGTGCTCGACCCCGCCGCCGGACGCTGTGAGTTCATCAACGCCGTTCCCGCGCCGGAGCGCTGGGCGGTCGACGCGGTGGCCTACGAGGAGGGTGTCGCCAGCGAGGGAACCCACCTGATCGTCTCGGAGATCATGGCGGCCGACCTGCCCCGCGAGTACTTCGGCGGCGTGTTCGTATCCAACTTCCTCGAGCATCTGCTCAGTCAGGAGGCGGTCGCCGCATTCCTGGAGAAGATGCGCGATTGCATCGCTCCGGGGGGGCGCATCGCGATCATGGGGCCGAACTTCCGCTACTGCGCGCGTGAGTACTTCGACTTCGCAGACCACACGGTCGTGCTGACCGAGCGCGCGGTCGAGGAGCATCTGTATGCAGCCGGCTTTGAGATCCTCAAGGTTCACCCGCGGTTTCTGCCCTACACCTTCACCGGCTCCCTGCCGTCGCATCCCGCGCTCGTACGCGCCTACCTGCGCCTGCCGTTGGCCTGGCGGATCCTCGGCAAGCAGTTCCTCGTCGTCGCAGAGCGCCCGAGAGCGAGTTGATCGACGTGCGCGAGCGTGGAGGTGCGCGAGCGTGTCGAGCCGGCGGGCTCGTTCAGCTCGGGCGCGCGAGCTCGGTGGGGCCGGCGCTTCGCGGGTGGCGCGAGTTGTAGTGCAGCAGGAAGGCGCCGACGAGCACGAACGGTAGGAAGTTGACGAGGTGCAGGACCACTGCGTCGGGCAGGCCGGTGGAAAGTGGGATGTGGTACGCCCGCAGTGCGATCAGCACGGCCCCCTCGAACACCCCGACGGCGGCGGGCGGGGATGGGAGGATCATGCCGACTCCGATCGTGACCGCCACGAGCACGCCGCAGGCGAATGGAATGTGCAGATGGAGGGCGAGGCCGACAACGTAGGCGCACAGAGCCGTGAGCAGCCACGCGGCGATCGTCCACGCGAAGGCCTCCAGCGCGAGCCTCAGGTCACGCAGACCGCTGAGGCCGTGGGTGAGCTCGGCGATCGTATGGTCAAGGCGCTCACCGGAGAACAGCGAGAGTCGTTTCAGCGGGCTCAGCAGCATGCGCAAAGGGCGCTCCCCGTAGACGGCGAGCACGGTCGCCGCGCCGATGATCAGGGCCGCGAGCACGAGCGCTGCGAGCGCTGCGGCGCCGAACCAGCTCACCGAGGGAAGCCACGGCTCGGCGGCGAAGAAGATCACGAGGATCGCGAGGACGTCGAACAGGCGCTCGACAATGATGGTGCCGACGATCTCAACGGGTGCAGTGGTGCTGCGCTGTTTGAGAACCACCACACGCGCGGCTTCCCCGACGCGCGCGGGCATGATGTTGTTGTAGAAGTAGCCGACCATCATCGCGTTTGTCACGCTCCCACGGGGCGGGCGCCGGCCGCGGGCGAACAGCGAGCGCCAGCGCAACGCACGGGCCAGGGTGCCCAGGCCGAAGGGGATCAAAGACGCGGCGAGCCACCAGTAGTCGGTTGTGCGCAGGGCGTGCCAGGCCAGGGACAGGTTGATGCTGGTGAGGGCGATGTAGCAGAAGAGGACCGTGACGAGGGCGATCGCCAGGTTGAACAGCGTGCCTCTCGCAGGCGGCCAGCCCCGTCGTCGCCGTGAGCGACGCCATGCGCTCCTGCGCTTGGAGGTTACGGCCGGCGGGTCGCCGACCTGGGCATCTCGCTGCTCAACGAGCACAGCGCCAAGGTAATGGATAGCGGGCAACCCGCGCCGAGCGAGGCTGTCCGGCGCGCCATCCGGCCCAGAGCCGGCGCTCGGGCACAAGCGCACGACTCGCCCGCCACCCCCGTCAGTCCCCCTGCTCGCGCAGATAGCGCGCCAGGCCGTGAAAGCTCTGCGCCGGAGGCATCGCCTGCTCATAGGCGCCGGCCGTCTCGGGTGTGCTCGAGCCGGCGACCCTCGAGCGGATCGCGCGGGCAAAGCCCGCCTCATCGAGCTCGCGCGCCATCGCCTCGGCCCGCTCGAGCTGCTCGCGCAGGCCGGCCAGGTGCTCGCCGACGTCCTCGTAGGCACCAAAATGCGTGAGGGCAAGGCTGCGCGGGCCCCAGGCCTCGATCACATCAAGTGAGGCGCGCCACGCTCCCAGGTCGACGTCAGGCGGTGGTGTCGGGGCCAGCACGCACCCCTCGGCGATGCGCACGCCCGTGACATCGCCGGTGAAGGCGCGTCCGCTCGGCTCGTGCAGGTAGGAGACGTGATGGGAGGCGTGGCCGGGCGTGTAGGCCACGCGGAAGGGTCCGAACGTCTCGCCGCCGCTGAGCACGCGCAGCCGCTCGGCCGCGACCGGGAGCACCTCTCCCCAGAGACGCTCCATCTGCGATCCGTAGAGGCGGGCGGCGCTCCTGATCAGCTTCTCGGGATCGACGAGATGCCGCGCGCCCCGCTCGTGCACCCACACCTCGGCATCCGGGAAGCGCGCCAGCAGTGAGCCCGTCGCCCCGGCGTGGTCGAGATGGATGTGCGTCAGCGCCAGCACCCGCGGCGGGTGTCGCTCGAGCTCGCCGAGCAGCTCGCCCAGGCAGCTGCTCGGCCCGGGATCGACGATCACATCGCCCACGCGCCAGGCGCCGATCACCCTCGGGCGCCCGAGGTGCAGAAGGTCGATGAGCTCGGGCTCGGCGGCTTGAGGGTCGGACATGGGCGGGGCGGGCGCCTTCAATCCTACAAGCGGGCCTGTTCCGGGTCGGCTGCGCGCGGGCCCGTCCCGCAGCCGCCGCGACTTCCGTCAGGGCGAGAAGGGGAGCAGGATCGTGGCGGACAGCCAGGCCGCCCGGTCGGCACTCGCGTTGTATCTGGGCCGGTTATCGAAGAAGCCGTACCACCACCAGATCCCCGCGCCGTTGATCCGGCGCCCGGCGCTCAACGCGCCTGCGAGTGCGCTCGTCGCGGTGGCGATGTTCTCGACGCTCGGGTCATGCCAGCGGTTGGCCGCATAGGAGGGGATCACGGGGACGATCCTCGCCCCGGGAGAGGAGTAGGCGCTGTAGTAGGCGAGGCTGTTTTCGATCCAGGCCTCATAGGCCGGGGCCGTCGTGAGTTCGCTGTCGTAGTAGGTCGGGTCGACCTGGCTCACCAGTCCGGTCACATGCTGCAGGTAGGAGGGCTCCCAGGTTGAGGTTTCCGCGGGCGCGACCACCGAGAGGCGCCCGTGAAAGCCCAGGCGCGCGAACGCCGCGTCGAGTTCTTCGAGCATCGAGATGAACCCCGGTGTGAGGGGGTAGGGCTCGAGATCCAGCTGCACGCCGCTGACGCCCGTGGCGAGAATCGATTCGATCGCGGCGAGCATGTTGGCCCGGGTCGCGGTCTTCCCGAGGTTCAGGCCCCTGGGCTCCAGAACGCCGTTGAAGACGGCCGTGACGGTGAGCTTGGTCCCGTGTTCGGCGTCATAGGCGCCCGCCTGGCTGGCCCAGACGTTCAGCATCTGCAGGTTGCTGGCGGGCACGCTCAGTGTCCCGTTCTTCTTGAACTTGGGCATCTGCAGCAAAGCTCCTCCGATGTCGTAAGAGCTCAGCTCGCCGAGGAAGCCGTCAACCTGCGCAGGCGTCCAGATCGAGTGGACGAGTTCGGTGGGCATGTAGGTCAGCGTTTCCTGCGGGTTCGCGGCGCCGAGCGCCCGGGCCGGCGTCCCGAGGGCGCCGGCCAGGAGCAGCGCCGCGCCGGCGAGCAGGACGGCCATCGCTCTTCTAAACGCCTGCACCCCGCCACCCTAGCGGGATCGTCTGAGCAGGACCGCGATCATTCGAAGGTGTTGCCGGTGTGTTCCTTTAGGAATTCGGGTCTTCCTTCGGCGATCAGATCAAGTAGTTCGGTTTCATTCGTTGCCGGATCGGTGACCCCTATGAAGCGATTGTCATCGATGATGAAGTGCTCCTTGAGGTATTTGTCGCCGCTGCCTTCGTCGTAGTAGGCCACATACATGCCCACGGGAACATCTGAGATTTCGTTTTCGATCCAGCGACTGGTTGATTCTTTGTTGTCAAACGGGAAGAACTGTATGCCCTGACTGCCAGTTTCATCACCCTCGCCGCCTTTGCTGATCTTGTTTCGCGCGATCGTGTCGTTGCCGAAGCGCTGGCTGATGCCGGAAGCGCCGAAGTTGGTTACCGTGTTACCGACCAATTCGCTGTTCCGGCACCTGAAATAGATCCCGTGCTCGTGGCAGAAGTGCGCTGCGGTCCCACACACGTTCCTGACGAGATCGGTCCTGTTGACGATGTTGTTGTCGATCACCCAATTTTCGCCAGGCGGGTTCTCTTCTTTGCCTGGCGCCACTTCGGCATCGGTTTGGGTGAGGATGCCGGAATCAGCCGTTTCTTCGATCGTGTTGCCGATGATGTGCCAGCTGTTGCCGTAGGCGACTTCGATGCCGGCTTTCCAATCCTTGATTTCTGAGTCTTCGATGGTGATGTTGTTGGCATGTTTGCCGCCCGCGGCGTTTTCTTTGAACGTTTTGGCATTGCCGATCAGGCTGAAGTTCCTGAACGTCAGGTAGTTGTAGCCTTCGACGTAGATATCGCCGACATCGGCTTTGGTCGTGCCGCCGTAGATGGAGTAGGTGATGGGCGCTCCAGCCGTGCCACCGGAGTTGCCCTTTAGATATTCGCCTTGCACCGGCGGCCTGTAGCCGGCTTCAAAGAGGATCGTGGAGCCCGCCGGGAATGCGCCGTTTACGCCGTTCAGACCCGCGTTCACGCGATTTATGGTTCTCCACGGTTTTTCGAGAGAGCCGTTTGCGGTTGCTTCTTCGCCGTCCTCAGACACATAGTAGGTAGCGTTCCCTGCGCCGCCGGCGCTCACGACGGCGGTCGCTTCTGAGAGCGCCGGTTCGGAGTGGCCCTGGGAGTTCGACGCGGTGACTTCGACGCGCAGGGTCGAGCCGAGGTCGGGAGAGCCGAGCGCGTAGGTGTGTTCGCTTGCGCCGGTGATCGCCGAGCAGCCCGCTCCCCCGGAATTGCAGCGGAGCCACTGGTAGGCATAGCTGCTCGGGCTTTCGGTCCACGAGCCCATCCCGGCGCTCAGGGTCTGGCCGGTCTGGGTGACCCCGGAGATGGTCGGCGGCGCGGTATTGGACGGGCGGGAGCCCGCGGGGGCAGTTGGCGTGTAGGTGGCGTAGAGCGAGATCTGGTCGCTGATGATGGTCGGTGAGCCGAAGGGGTTCGAGGGCCCGGAGGTGAAGGTGTTGGCGTTGTACTCGAGCGAGGAGGCGACGCTGTCGTAGCGGAATGCCGCGACGCCGGCGCTGCCTCCGCTCATGAAGCCGAGCCAGTAATTGCCGGCGGCGAGTTCGAGCGCGGTGGGCAGCGGGAGTTCATACCAGCCGGCCGAGTTGGTGCTCGTAAGGCTGATGGCGCTGCTCGTGCCGAGCAGCGCGCCCGCGGTGCCGCTCGAGTCCGCGTAGATCACGCCCTGGAAGCGCTCCTGGCCGGAGCTGCCGGTCGGTTGCAGATAGACGCTCAGCTTGCTCACCGACCCGGCGCTCGGGAGCGCGTAGCGGCTCGCGCCCTTGAGGTTGATCGGGTCGCTCTGCGAGGAGGCGCCCACGCTCGTCTTGCCGAAGGTGGCCGAAGCGGCGCTCGCGACCGCGGTCCTGCCCGCAAGCGTCGTGGTCAGGCACACCGCCACGAGCCCCACGAACACCGCGAGCGAACGGGCCCTCTTCGCGGCCCGCACTTCCCTCAAGCGGTGCTCAAGCACTCTAGAACCTCCCTGTTCCGACTCATTCCTTGCCAACCCGCAGGAGCACTCTCACCGAACGACGGCGAGATGTCAAGCAGCCCGCGGCTGAAGATCACGCTCCGGCGGTCATCCCCCGTAGCCGGTCTGCAGCAGCTCGACGATCTCGCGCACGAGCGGGATGCGTGGGTTGGTGCGGATGCTCGGGTCGCTGAAGGCGGTCCTGGCGAGCTCTGGCAGGGCGGTCTCGAACTCGTCCCTCGCCACGCCGGCCTGCGCGAGCGAGCGTGGCTCGCCGACCTCCTCGAGCAGCTCATCCACGCGCGTGAACAGGCGCTCGCGGCGCCGGGGCTCCGAGCTCCCGCCGATCCCGAGGATCCATGCGATCTGCGCGTACTTCTCGGGAGCGACGTAGGCGGAGTAGCCGGGTGCCGGCATGAACTTGCTCGGCAGGGAGGCGTTGTAGCGCAGCACGTGCGGAAGGAAGATGGCGTTCGCGCGGCCGTGGGCGATCTGAAAGCGCCCGCCGACGGCGTGTGCGAGCGCGTGGTTCAGGCCGACGAACGCGTTCGAGAAGGCCAGGCCCGCGATCGTCGCGGCGCTTGACATCGCGGTGCGCGCCTCGAGGTCCGAGCCGTCCCGGTAGGCGCGCGGGAGAGCCCCGAGGATCAGGTTGACGGCCTGCATGCAGAAGGCGTCGGTGAAGGGAGAGGCGAAGATGGACACGGCCGCCTCGAGTGCGTGCGTTAGCGCGTCGATCCCGGTGTCGGCGGTGATCTCGGGAGGCATCGTGAGGGTCAGCAGCGGATCGACGATCGCCATGTCGGGGACGAGCGAGTAGTCAACCAGGGTGACCTTTCGCTGACCGACGCTGATGACCGCCGCGGGGGAGACCTCCGATCCGGTGCCTGAGGTGGTCGGGATCGCGACGAGGCGCATCGCGTGCTCGACCTGGGGGAAGGTGGCGATTCGCTTGCGGGCGTCAAGGAACGGCAGCGAGAGCTCGTGCACGCTCAGCTCTGGGCTCTCGGAGAACAGGCGCATCGCCTTGGCGGCGTCCATGACCGAGCCCCCGCCGACGGCGATGATCGCGTCGGCGTCGAATCGCTCGAGCTCCTCGATCCCGGCGCGGATCTGGGCCTCGCTCGGCTCCGGCTCGATCGCGGAGAAGACGTGCACCGCGTCGGCATCGAGATGCCTGCGCACCTCGTCGGCCACGCCACGCGCCTCGCTGGGGCCGTCGGTCACGATCATCGGTCGGGAGGCGCCGAGCTGCCTGAGGCTCTCGAGCGCGCCCGGGTTGAAGTAGGTGTCCGAAGGCACGCGGAACCACTGCGGCGGGGTCTGGCGGCGGGACACCGCCTTGATGTTCAGGAGGTTGCGGTAGTTGACGTTCTCGGTCGTGCACGAGCCGCCCCAGGTCCCGCAGCCGAGCGAGAAGGTCGGGGTCATCGAGTTGTAGACGCCGCCGAGCGCGCCGACGGCGGTCGGCGCGTTGACGAGGATCCGCCCGGTGCGGATCGCGAGCGCGAAGCGGCTGATGACCTCCTCCTCGGTCGCGTAGACGGCGGAGGTATGGCCGAGGCCGCCATGCTCGGTCACCAGTTCGCAGGCGGCGATCCCGTGCTCGAGCGAGGGCGAGCGCACGACGCCGAGCACCGGCATCAGCTTCTCCGCCAGGAACGGGTGCGCCGCGAGCGCATCGAGGTCCGAGGGCAGCGGCGCGAGCAGCACCTTCTCGGCCTCGTCGGCCTCGAAGCCGGCGAGCGAGCCGAGCGTGACGCAGGACTGGCCGAGCACGTCGGTCTGGATGCGGCCGTCCTCGGTGAAGGAGCGCTCGGCGAGGGCCGCCGTCTGCTCGGCTGTGAGCACGCGGGCGCCCATCCGCTGGAACTCCTCGATCACCGCGTCATAGATCGCCTCGTCGATCACGCAGGTCTGCTCGGCCGGGCAGATGACCGAGGAGTCAAAGGTCTTGGACACGAGGATGTCGACGACCGCCATCCGGATGTCGGCGCTGCGATGCAGGTACACGGGCGCGTTGCCGGAGCCGACAGAAAGGCAAGGCTTGCCCGCGGCGTTCGCGGCCGCGACCGCCTTCGGCCCCCCGGTCGTCCAGATGAAGTCGACCCCGGGATGGTGGAACAAGTACTGGGAGACGTCGAGCGTCGGATCGGGGATCACCTGCAGCGAGTGCGCCGGCAGCCCGGCGGCCTCGCCCGCCTGCTGCAAGAGCTCGGCGGCGCGCACGCTGCAGCGCGCGGCCAGAGCCGAGGGTCGCATGATCAGCGCGTTGCGCGTCTTGGCCGCGACGATCGACTTGAAGAGCGTGGTCGAGGTCGGGTTGGTGACGGGCAGCAGGGCGAGCACGACACCGATCGGCTCGGCCACGTACTGGATCGCCCGCTCTCGGTCCTCGCCGATCACGCCGACCGACTTCTTGTCCTTCAGGTAGTCGTAGAGGAACTCGGTGGCGATGTAGTTCTTCAGCACCTTGTCCTCGAGCACGCCGAAGTGGGTCTCCTCCATCGCGAGCTCGGCGAGCTCGAACGCGTGCTCGAGACCGGCGACGGTCATCGCCCACACGATCCGGTCCACCGCCTCCTGGTCAAGGCGGCGCAGTGCGGCCGCTGCATCGCAGGCGCGCTGCACGTAAGCGTCCAGCCGGGCGTTCCACTCCTCGGCGCCCATGGCGGACGGATCGCTGATCACGACGGCCATTTCAGAGCAGCCTTGCAGATTAGGGCGCGCGCGCATCCGGGACTTTCCCCACTGCCCGCGGGATTCTCCGCAGCCACGCCGAGGGAGGTCCGCGCCGCCGAACCCCCGCGCGGCGTGTCTTGCGGCTGCCCGGAGCAGCTAGCTGGCCGGCGAGACGCGCAGGAGCACCGTCGACTGCGGCGGCACCTCGGCGGAGATGGGGCCGCGGGTGCTGCTCGTGGCGTGCCTCCAGACGTCGCGGAGCTCATAGCGTGCGGCGGCGGGCATGCCGGCGGCGGCGGTGCTCGTTGCGATCCTCAGGGAGCTCGAGCCGCGGTTCAGCAGCGCGAGCGCGCGCGAGCCGTCGGCCAGGGGCCTGACCCACACCTGGCCTTCACCGTTTGAGTCAAGCAGCGTCCCCTGCACGCCCGCGGGGTCCTGGTCGATCGCGATCACTTCGCTGTTCGAGACGGCCGTCCTCGCGGCGGGCGAGATCCGCGTGAGGTCGTCGCTGATCATGAGTGGGGCCGCGAGGATGGCCCACATGGACAGCTGGGTGCGGAACTGGGCTGCGGAGAGGCCCTGGTCGGGCCCGAGGTAGTCGGGGTCGTTCCAGTGGCCGGGCCCGGCTGCCTGCGGTTGCGCGGCATCGGCGTCCATGTTGCGCAGCACGTCGGCGAACGAGACGCGGCCGGGCGCGCCGACGTCGGTGTCGGTGCGCCAGCTGTTGCCGACGCTCGGCCCGAAGGTGTAGGAGGAGAACGCCGATTCTGCGAGGGTCGGCTGGCCTTCGGCGAACTGGCCGGGCTGCAGGAAGTTGCAGATCGAGAGCAGCATCGGGTGCTGGCTCGAGTTCGCTTCGATCGCCGCGTGGAAGGCGGAGTAGGCGGCGGCGGGGTTCAGGCGCTCTTCGATGCCGCCGCAGAAGTCGACCTTGACCGCGTCGAAGCCCCAGGCGGCGAACGTGTTCACGTCCTGCTGGTAGTGGCCGTAGCTGCCCTGCCCCGCACCCCCGCAGCCGTCGCTGCCGGCATCGGTGTAGAGGCCCACGAGCAGCCCGGCGGCGTGCAGGGTGCGCGCCAGCCATGCCATTCCGTGCGGCCACTGCGCCTGGCTCACGCGGATCTGCCCGTCGGCGTCGCGTGCGCCCTGCCACCAGCCGGCGTCGAGCCACACGTATCGGTAGCCCTCGCGGGCCAGTCCGAGCGAGATGAGCTCGCTCGCCTGCTGAAGGATGCTCGCCTCGCTGTAGCTCCCGCCGAGTGCGAAGTAGCTGTCCCAGCCCATGTAGGGAGTGCCAGCGAGGACGCCGAGCGGCCTCGCTGCGCCGGCGTCACGCGCAGCTTGATGCCGGGCGTGCGGACGCGAACCCGGGGAGGCGCCGGCGATGCTCGGCGTGAGCAGGGTCGCCAGTGCGAGCAGCCATGCGGCGTGCTTCGCGAGCGGCCATGGGGCATGCTTCGCGAGCGGCCATGGGAGGGCGTGCTTGGTGGGGGAGCTAGTAGCGATGCGCCGGGCCATGGGTGATCACGCCGTGCGAGGCCGTACCCATTTCGAGGGTCTGCGCCGCGAGCGTGGATTCGATCACGCCGATCACGGTGCCGCTGACTGCCAGCGCCACCGCCAGCCTGTGCCTGGCCGCCAGCAGGCGGCGACCGGCCGGGTTCAACAGGACCGAGACGGTGCTGTGCTGCCCCCGCGCGAGATGCGCGCGGGCGAGGCCGAGGGTGATCGTCACGCGGCGCAGCGCGCCGGCGCGGGCGGTTCGCGGGGAGAGCGCCGCTCGCGCCGTGATCGCGACGATCCGCCCGGCGCGGAGCGTCTCGACAGCCGTCACCCTCAGCATGATCCGGCAGCCGTTGACGGCCTCCCCCGAGCAGGTGACAGCGAGGCTCAGGCGTGCGCCCCTGGCGTGGGCACGGCCCACGACGGTCTCGCCGGCCGAGGCCTGCACGCCCTCTACGGGGACGGTCACGAAGGCGCTCCTCGCCGTCGCGCTGCCTCCAGCGTCGCTCGCCGTGACCTGGCACTGCAGGTGGTGCCCGGTGTCGGTGTCCTTGACGAGGTAGCTCGACCCGCCGGCTCCGGGAATCGCAAGCAGGTCGCGAAGCCACTGGTAGCTCAGCCGCGCGCTCGCGCCGGAGGCCAAGCCTGCCCGGCAGGTGAGCAGCTCGCCGGGCGCGGGGGTGCCGGTGATCGAGGGGAGCGGGAAG
This sequence comes from Solirubrobacteraceae bacterium, assembly GCA_049512215.1. Classification (GTDB taxonomy): domain Bacteria; phylum Actinomycetota; class Thermoleophilia; order Solirubrobacterales; family Solirubrobacteraceae; genus Palsa-744. The sequence goes on along the minus strand of JBEKXJ010000003.1, from coordinate 74,034 downwards.
GCGATCGGCACTTCGCTGGAGACCGCGGTGGTGAACGTCTCGTCGGCGCCGAGGCGGGTGCCGGCGGCGCTGGAGGCGAGGAGGCGATAGTGGTAGGTCGTGTTGGGGGAGAGGCCCGCGATCGGGGCGCTCACGGTCTGCGAGCCGCCCGCGGGGGAGGGGAGGCTCGCGCAGGGCGCGCTCTGCCCGTAGGAGGAGCTGGTCCCATATTCAAAGGAGCATGCGAGCAGGGTCGCGTCTTCGGGATCGACCGAGGCCGAGAGCGTCGCCGTGGTGGCGGTTACTTCGGAGGGGGTCGGCGTGGCGATCGCCGGCGCCGGCACGCGGGCGGTGAGCACGCGGCCGGCATTGTCCGCGTTGTCCACCGCCGCGCAGAAGCCGCCCGGCAGGCAGGAGATGCCTGCGATCGGAACGCCGGGATCGGCGCTCGATTCGCTCCAGGCCGGCAGCGGGGCGCTCGGGTCATCACTCGCGAGGGCCTCGCCGCGGCCCCCCACCGCGACGCAAAGCCCGGAGGAGGCGCATGAGACGCTCGCGAGGCTTCCGCCGGGTTCGATCGCAGTAGAGCTCCAGGTCGGCGCGAGCGCGACCGGGTCGCTGCTCGCGAGCGAGTTGCCGCTGGCGTCGACGGCGAGGCATCCGCCCGAGGCCGTGCACGAGAGCCCGGTGATCGCGAGCGCCGGGTCGACCGCGCGACGGCGCCAGGCGCCCGGGCCGCCGGTCGGGTCGCTGCTGGCCAGGGCGTTGCCGGCGCCGTCCACCGCGACGCATGCCGAAGGGGTGCAGGAGACGGCCCGCAGGGCGCCGGCGGGATCGATGTTCGCGACGCTCCAGCTCGACTGCGGTGAAGCGGGGTCGGAGCTCGCGAGCACGTTTCCTGCCGCATCGACGGCCACGCAGAGCGATTCTGCTGGGCAGGAGACTCCGGTGAGCGCCTCACCGGCGTCGATCGAGACCGCCGACCAGGCGCCGGCTCCGCCGAGGGGCTGGCTGCTGATGAACGCCTCGCCACGGCCGTCGACGGCGACGCAGAGAGCGTTCGAGGAGCAGGAGACCGAGCTCAGGGCCTGGCCCGGGTCGATGGCGGCGGAGGCCCAGGGGGCACCCGGCGAGGTGGGGTCGGCACTGGCGAGAGCGTTTCCTGCCGCATCGACAGCCACGCAGAGTGATTCCGAGGGGCAGGAGACGGCGCTCAGCTGTTTGGAGCCGTCGATCGCCGACGGCGCCGACCAGCTGAGCGGTGCCGCGGCGTTGGCCTGTGCCGGCGTGAGGACGCAGGCAGCCAGCGCGAGGAGCACGAGCACGCGCAGCGCAGCGCAGCTGCCAGGGGCGCGGCGCCGTCTGGCCGCTGCGAACGTGCCGCGGTGGGCGCTCGGGCCGCAGCCGGCGTTCGGGCCGCAGCCGGCGTTCGGGCCGCAGCCGGCGTTCGGGCCGCAGCCGGCGTTCGGGTGATCGCTGCCTAAAGGCTCTCTCGTCAACTGGCACCCCCAGGCTGCCGCGGCGTGTCGCTCTGGTGCGTTGCAACGCGCGAGGCCCGGCCGAGTTGCGCTCGGCGACCGCGACGCCCGAGGCTAGGACGCGGCCCGATCAGGGCCTGAGTCACCCGCTGGACGCTCTGCGCGGACTGCCACCGGCAGACAGGCCTTGACCAGGGTGCCGCGCGGGCAGGAGCTGATGCTCAGCATGCCGTCGGCCAGGCTCACCCGCTCATGCATCCCGGCCAGCCCGAAACCGTCACTCCCGGCGTCGGTGTCGAAACCATCGCCGTCGTCCTCCACTTCGATCAGCAGTTCCCCGTCGAACTCCCCGACAGCCACGCGCACCGTGTCCGCGCGAGCGTGCCTGGCGACGTTCGTCAGGGCCTCCTGCACCAGCCGGTAGACGGTGCTCTCGATCTCACTGTCAAGGCGCGCCTGCCGCGTCGCCGGGCCGGGCAGCGCGAACTCCGCTTCGACCTGAGACCCGCTCTGCTCCCGGTGGCGGCTGATCAGGGCTTCGATCGCCGTCCGCAGCCCCAGCTCATCAAGCGCGGCCGGGCGCAACTCGGTGATAATCGCCCGGAGCGCCTCGATCTCATGCGCGATGTGCTCCACGGCCTCCCCCATCGCCTCCCGGTTGCGCTCGGGATCCCCGCGGCGCAGCGCCGCGGAGAGCAGCATCCGCAGGCCGCCGAGACCCTGCAACGTCTCATCGTGCAGCTCCCGCGCCCAGCGCCGGCGCTCGGCGTCAGCCGCCGCCAGCGAGCTGCGAAGACGGTTGGCCTGAACGCTCTGAGCCAGCGCCACGGCGGTCGCGGCGCTCGCGGCGAACGTGCGCAGCATCTGCTCGTCATCCTCGCTGAACGCGGCGCCGTCCTCGCCGCGGTCAAACGCGGCCAGGACGCCCAGCGCATCGCCACGGTGAACCATCGGCACCAGTAGCGCGGTCCGCGGGTCGGCCACGCCGAACTCGCTAGGGGCGATCCGCAGGCGCGAAGCGACGTCGGCGATCCGCTCGGGGCGCCGGCGCTCGAGCACCTGCCCGGATGTCGACTCGGCTATCGTCATGCGGACACCTTGCGCCTCCCCGACGTGGCCGGCGCACGTCTGCACGACGAGCTCCTCTCCGTCGCGCAGCATGATCACAAGGCTCCTCGCGCACACGAGCGCACGCCCCCGCTTGGCGATCAGCTCCAGCACGTGCTCGAGCGCGATCTCCTCACCGATCGCGAGCGTCACATCACGGGTCGCCTCAACACCGCGGAAGGCCTTCTCGAGCTCCTTGCGGCGGCGCTCGCTGGTCTCATACAGCCTGGCGTTCTCGATCGCGATCGCCGCCCACGCCGCGAGGGTGACCGCGGCCTCCTCATCAGACTCGGTGAACTCGCCCTGCTCCTTCTCGGTGAGGTACAGATTGCCCCACACCCGCCCGTGGATCAGGACGGGCACACCCAGGAAACTCCTCATCAGCGGGTGCCCGGCGGGAAAGCCGACGCTGCTGGGGTGCCGAGCGACGTCGCCCAGGCGCAACGGCAGCGGGTGCTCGATCAGCTCCCCCAGCACCCCCCGGCCGCTCGGCAGCTCCCCGATCGCGCGGTGGGTGGCCTCATCTACGCCCGCGGTCAAGAACCGTTGGAGTCCGCAGTGCTGCTCGTTCAAGATCCCCAGCGCCGCGTAGCGTGCGCCTGTTATCTCCCGCGCCGTCTCAAGGATGCGGTCGAGCACGATGCCCGGGTCGAGCTCTGTCGTCAGCGCACGACCCGCGTCAAGCAGGCGACTGGTCCAGGGGTCACTGCAGGCGAAGCTCATCGCCCCCCGGTCAGAGGCCGGTGGAGAGCCCGGACACCGGCGCGGACTCGCCAGGGCGGGTGGGCATCGGGTGCCGCCGGCACCACGGACCGACAGCCAGCACGACGGATTCCAGTATCCATCCCGGCCTCTCGAGGAGGTCGAACCTGACAAGCCGATCCAGGCACTTGCGACCCGGTGTGCACCCGCCGTCTGCAGACCACGCCGACGCCACCCCTAAGAGCACACCGGTGTCGCTTGGGACTCTAACACCCGCGTCCGCGTGGAGTCAAAGGGATTGGCCGCTTCGACAGCGCTAGAGTAGGGGCACCTGTTCGCTGGGTCCTCTTTCGGCCAGCTCTCCTCCTACGCGCAGGACATTCCGTTGAGAGCGCCGGATGGGAGCCTCAGACGATGCCGGCCACAGGACGAACCGCGGGCGTTCCCCGCAGCATCCCTTCACCTCTGCGCACTCCCCGAGCTATCTGATGGCCACGCCGGGGGGCTTGGCAGGAGGCGAGCTCAACGCGGCTATCACCAGCGCGATCGTCGGGATCCACAACGAATACCTCGGCCGGGGACCGAGAACCGCCTCGACCTTCTATCACGGCAACGTCATCGTGACGCTCTTGCACGACGTGCTGACCCGCGCGGAGAAGTCGCTCACCGGATCCAACCGCAGCGACGAGGTGACCAACATTCGTCACCTCTTCCAGCAGACCATGGAGGCCGACTTCAGAGACGCCGTCGAGAGGCTTAGCGGCCGCAAGGTGACCGCATTCATCAGCGGCAACCGCATCGCCCCCGACATCGCCGCTGAGCTGTTCATCCTCGACGCGCCGGTCTAGCTCCAGGCGAAGCACTCCGAGAGGCCCGCGCTCGGCGCCGCGGTCGCGGGGGCCCCGGGTCACGCGCTCGCGCCGGCCCGGGTCGCGGAGGCCCGGGTCGCGGAGGCCCGGGTCGCGGAGGACCGGGTCATTCAGTTCGCGAGAACCCGCGGATGGCGAGCGCAATGAAGATGCCGGCAAAGACCACCACGATCGCGATCTCGGTGCCGATCGAGAGCGTGTGGCCGAAGACCGCGACGGTCGACGGGAAGCGCTTTCGGGCAGCGGGAGGCATGTGCTGTGCGGCGAACACAACTTGGCGCAGCGGGGCGACCGCATACGTGAGGGGGTTGATGCGCGTGAGGACGGTCAGCCAGCCCGGCAGGGAGTTCAGTGGGAACAGCGCGCCCGAGAGGAAGATCATCGGGAACAGCAGCATCTGCATGACGACCTGGAAGCCTTCCATCCTTTCGATGCGGCTCGCGACGAACACGCCGAAGGCAGTCAGCGCGATCGCCATCAAGAGCTCGAGGCCGATGATCTCGAGGACCAGCACCGCGGTCAGGTGCACGCCGATGAGCGGCGCGAGGATCAGCATGATCGTTCCCTGCGTCGCGGCGACGCTGGCGCCGCCGGCCGTCTTTCCGAGCGCCAGCGAGGCGCGGCTGGTGGGCGCGACGAGCATCTCACGCAGGAAGCCGAATTCGCGGTCCCACACGATCGACATTCCGGAGAAGATCGCGGTCGTGACGACGCTCATCGCCATGATGCCCGGGAACATGAACTTCTTGAAGTCGAATCCGGCTGTGGTCCCTACCAGCCCACTCATGCCGTAGCCGAGGACGACGAGGAACAGCACCGGCTGGATGAGCCCGCTCAGGATGCGCGTGCGTGTGCGCTCGAAGCGAATCAACTCGCGCAACCAGACCATCCCGGCCGTGCGAAGCTCGTCGCGCAGGACGGTGTCGGGACGCTCGGCGAGCTTCGACGGCAGGGTGCTGGTGCTCACCTCAGCGCCTCCTTGAGTGCGTGAAGGCGCGGACGCGCGCCGGCACCGCCTCGGCGTGCGACTCGCGGATCTCGCGGCCGGTGTAGTGCAGGAACACGTCGTCGAGGGTCGGCTGGTGGACGTGCACGTTCAGGACGGGCACGTCGACCGCTGCGATCAGCGCCGCAACCGCGTTCTCGCCGTTCTCGACGAACACGCGTGCTCCGCCGGACACGGCCTCGACCCGGTAGCCGTTGCGTTCGAGCGCCGCGATGGCGGCCGCGTCGTCGGTCGTCCCCAGGTCGACCGTGTCGGCACCGACCGCCGCCTTCAGCGCCTCAGGGGTGTCGAGCGCGACGATCTTCCCTCGGTCGATGATCGCGATGCGGTCGGCATACTCGGCCTCGTCCATGTAGTGCGTGGTCAGGAAGACCGTCACGTTCGACTCCTCGCGCAGCCGGAGCACGTCCTCCCACATCAGCGCGCGCGTCTGCGGGTCGAGCCCGATCGTTGGCTCGTCAAGGAAGAGAACCCTGGGCACGTGCATGAGTGCCCTGGCGATCTCCAGACGACGGGCCATCCCGCCGGAGAACTCCGAAACGAGGTCGTAGCGCCGGTCGCTGAGGTCGACGAGATCGAGCACGCGTGCGATGCGCTGGTCGACTTCGTCGCTGGGCACCCGGTAGAGGACCGCGTGGAAGCGGAGGTTCTCCTGCGCTGTAAGCCTGTCGTCGAGCGTCTGCTCCTGGAAGACCAGGCCGATGTTGCGTCGCACCGCCTTCGGCCGCGAGACGACATCGATGCCGGTGACCCTGACACTGCCCGAAGTCGGTCGCGCGAGCGTGCACAGCACGTTGATCGTGGTCGACTTCCCTGCTCCGTTCGGCCCCAGGAACGCGAACACCTCGCCCTCGGATACGTCGAAGCTGACCCGGTCCACGGCAGTGAACTCACCGAAGCGTCTCGTGAGATCGCTGACTTCGATCACCTTGGCAGGGGTCTCGCCGGCGAGGACGTCCGGCCTGAGCTCCCCGGTGATGGTGCTGGCCACGCTCAGCATCCTCGCTGACGCAGGGACGTGGTTCATCGGGGCGGGCCGCGGACCCGGTGTCCGTACTTTCCGCCCACATGCCCGGCGCCCCCGACCGGCGAGGACGCGCTCAGCGGGAGGCCAGGCTGACCGCGCCGCTCGGCTTTCCGTCTGCCTCTCGCGAACCTATCGGGGGAGTCCCACGTTTGGGGGCGGCTCGCTATCCGACGTTTGCCGCAGGGCCTGCTCGGGCTTTGTCCGATGCGCGGCGGTGAGACCTCAGCTAGCGTGAAGCTCGCATACGCCAAAGAACAGGAGAACCATGCCGAAGGACCGCATCATCGCCACGCTCGGCGAGAGCGAGCTGCTGCTTCCGGATCTGATGGGCCGCGCGCTGTCGGCCAACGACCGGGTCAAGTACCTGCTGACGCTGCTGCAGAGCGCGCGGGCGGGCGCGGACGGCGACGAAGCTGCGTCTGAGCTGCGTGAGGAGCGGCTCGCCAGCGGCGTCTCGGACCTGAGCCTCGATCGCGTCGTGCAGGAGAGCGAGCGGCGCGAGGACGGCTCCTACTTCATCCCCGGCGCCGCCGACCTGGCCCATGCGGCTTTCGGCGAGGTGGAGACGATGCTCGTGCCGCTGCGCGTCGCCGACGTGGAGGCCTACGAGGAGCTCGGCGAACGGCTGCACGAGCTTGGGCAGTCGGTGCGACCGCAGGGGGATGCGATCAGCGCGCAGGAGATCAGCCTGCTGACGGCCGGCCGCAGCGAGCGGGACAGCCTTCACCTCGTGGTGATGGACGCTCATCGCGAGCTCAACGGGCTGGCGGGGCGCCTGGCGGGCGAAACGATCGCGGGGGCGCATGCCTACGGGATCGAGGTCGACGACCGTCCGCTGGTGGGCGCCTTCGCGCGCGGCGTCGAGCGCACCCAGCGCCTGCGCTTCGAGCATCCGGGCCTGGGAACCGTGGCTACGCGCAGCGGCGATGCGCTCGTCGTGCAGAACGAAATCGGAGAGACCGACGTGCACGTCGTGGTGGTGAAGATCGTCGAGCGCACGGTGACGGTGATCTACACCGATGTGCACCTGCCGCGGCTGTTGTTCTTCCAGCGGATGCTCGCCGGGCGGGAGATCCGCTGGGAGGACACCCGCTCGCGCGCCGGCGGCGCCGGCGGGGAGGACTTCTATCACCTCGCCGTGGGCCGCTTCGAGGCGGATTCCCAGGATGCACTCGAGGCCTTCCTGGAGCTGCTCGGGTCGCGCATGGTCTTCCTGATCGACTGGAACCGCGCGCGCAAGCGCCTGCGCGGCCTGGTGGGAAACCGCGCTGCGATCGAGCTCTTGGAGTGGGCCGCCGAGCGCGAGCACGGGCACATGGCGTTCCTGCTCGCCGGCGGCGAGGAGCTCGTCTATGACGCGCTGAACTTCGCCACCGGACGGAGCACGCGCGCGGGCGAGTCCCTGATCGACGTGCTCGGCGGGCCGGCGGCCATCTCCTACATGCGCGCCGTCCTGCACATCTGCTCGGAGGGTCTGCTCGCGGGGCGATCGCTGTCGCTCGTCGGCGACGAGGTCCGAGCCGAGCTGATCGGCTATGTGCGCACCGCCCGCCAGGAGCTGCTCGAGCTGATCGGTGCCCACGCCGAGCTCCTCGTGTCGATCGGCGAGGCCTCGCGCGACGCGCTCGAACAGGCCGCTTTGGAGCATCCCAGCCGGGATCGCTCGGACATCGCGCGGCTGGCGCGCGACTGGGAGCAGCGCGCTGATGAGCTGGTGAACGAGGTCCGCGGGGCCTCGGCCCGAGCCGAGGATCCGGCACCCTTCCTGGACCTCGTCCGGGAGGCCGACGACGTGGCCGACGCGCTCGAGGAAGCCACCTTCTCCTGGTCGCTGCTGCCCCAGGGGCGGGTCTCCGGGAACGTGCTCAGTGCGGCCCAGCGGATGATCACGCTGGTCCTCGACGCGGCCCGCAGCCATCTGCGTGCCGTGCAGCTCGGGCGCGAAATCCAGCGCGGCAGCCCCAGCGAGGACATGGATCTGTTCCTGGAGGCGACCCACCGTATCGTGGCGCTCGAGCGCGACACGGACGAGGCGCTACGCGAGGTGCAGTCCGCGCTCGTCAGCGAGGTCGATGCGGCCGGCGAGCTGTTCGTGATCGCGCAGGCGACCCAGGCATGGGAGGAAGCGGCCGACGCGCTGATGCGGGCCGCTCAAGTGCTGCGTCGCCAGGTGCTCGGGAACGTCGTGCGCTCCGAGCCGCCACCCCCCCGGCTGGAGTCGCCGGCCACGCGGGCCGTGCCGTCGCGCGATGAGAGCGAGTCGATCGAGGAGCTCTATGTCCTCGGCGACGGGGACAGCCCGGTGCCCGATGTCGCATCGATCGGCGCGAAGGGTCACGGCCTCGCGCGCATGGCCCGCGCCAGGCTGCCCGTTCCCGAGGCTGCGATCCTCAGCACGGCCGTGTACCGCCAGCTCGCGGCGGGCAGCGACGACGCGCGGCTGCGCAGGCTCGTCTCCGCCGCGGTCGGCGCGCTGCAGGCGCGCAGCGGTCTGCGGCTCGGAAGCGCGCGCCGGCCGCTGATCCTCTCGGTGCGCTCCGGGGCTCCGGCGTCGATGCCGGGGATGCTTGAGACGGTGCTGGACGTCGGGCTCTGCGACGAGAGCATCGAGGGGCTCGTCGCGCTGACCGGCAACCCGCGCCTGGCATGGGACTCCTACCGGCGCCTGGTCGAGTCCTTCGCCCACGTTGTCGGCGGTTGCCCGCTCGAGCCCTTCGAGCAGGCAACCCGCGCCTATATGGAGGCGGCCGGAGTGCCACGTCCGCGCGACTTGGATGCGCGGACGCTCGCCGAGCTCACCGGCGAGCACCTGGAGCGCTACCGCGCTCTGAGCGGCAAGCCGTTCCCGCAGAACCCACTCGATCAGGTGGAGGCTGCCGTGCGGGGCGTGCTCGCGTCCTGGGATGCGCCGAAGGCGCGCGACTATCGCCGCCTGCACGAGCTGCCCGAGGCGCTCGGCACGGCGGTCATCCTGCAGCGCATGGTCTTCGGCAACGCCGGCGGCGTGTCGGGCTCGGGGGTCGGCTTCACGCGCGATCCCGCGACCGGCGAGCGCCGTCCCTACGTCGAGTTCTTGCCCGACGCGCAGGGCGAGGACATCGTCGGCGGCCGCCGCACGCCCGACGGAGCCGGGCAGCTGGCGCTGCTCGCACCCGAGGTGCACCAGCGTCTGGATCAGGTCTGCCATGCACTGGAGGCCGAGTTCCGTGATGCCCAGGAGTTCGAGTTCACCGTTCAGGACGGCGAGCTCTACCTGCTGCAGTCGCGTACCGCCAAGCGCACGCCGTGGGCGGCGCTGCACATCGCGGTGGACCAGGTCAGGGAGGGCCTGTTGTCAAAGAGCGAGGCCCGCGGGCGCCTCGCCGGGCTTGACCTGGACGGCATCCGCCGCGCGCATGTGCGCGGCCGCGATGACGCCAACGCGATCTGCCAGGCTCAGCCGGTGAGCATGGGTGTCGCAAGCGGCCCGATCGCCCTCGATGTCCAGGCCGCCGAGCGCATCGCCGAAGGGGGCCGCCCGCCGGTGCTCATACGCGGCAACACGAGCACAGAGGATCTCGCTGGGGTGATCGTCGCGGCGGGTCTGCTCACCGGCAGCGGCGGGCGCACCTCGCACGCCGCGGTCGTCGCGCGCGAGCTTGGCAAGCCCTGCGTCGTGGGCGCAGCCGGGGTGGACATCGACCTGGAGCGCCGCCGCGTCAGGATCGGCGGCCGCGAATTTGCCGAAGGGGACGAGATCAGCATCGACGGCGAGTCCGGCCGCGTGTTCGCCGGCACGGTGCAGGTCGAGGAGGAGCGGCCCACCGCCGACCTCGCGATCGTCGCGGGCTGGCAGACGGTCTGAGCCCTAGCTGCCGCCGAGAAAGCTCTCCTGCGCGTCGCGCTGCGCCGGCGCCCGTTCAGCGGTGATGGGCTCCAGAGCGGCGTCGGCCGGGTGTGCCCAGGAGCGCGCCACGAGCGGCCGCAGCAGTCGCGGAGCCCACCAGTTGGCGCGCCCGAGCAGCGCCATCAGCGCCGGAACTAGCAGCGCGCGGACGATCGTCGCATCGATTATCACCGCCAAGGCGGCGCCGACGCCGAACTCCTTCAGCGACGCGATGCTCGAGACGGCGAGCGATCCGACCGCTGCGCAGAACAGCAGCGCCGCGGCGCTGACCACGCGCCCGCTGCGCTCGAGGCCGGTGGCGACCGCGACCTCATCAGAGGCGCCGGTGTCGTGGGTCTCCTTGATGCGGGCGAGCAGAAACACGCCATAGTCGGTGGAGAGCCCGAAGGCGATGATGAACAGGATGATCATGTTCGTCTGCTCGAGCGAGCCGGTCGCCGTGTAGCCGAGCAGGCTCTGCAGCCGGCCGTCCTGGAAGATGAACACGAGGATGCCAAACGCCCCGCTGAGCGTGAGCATGTTCATGAGCAGCGACTTGATCGCGAGCGCCACCGACCCCGTCATGCTGAACAACACGATCAGCGTCGTCAGGGCGAGGATCGCGAGCGCCAAGGCGATGTGCGAGCGCAGGCTGACGTGCTGGTCGTACTGGCCCGCCGCCACGCCTGTTAGCGCGACCGGGTAGGGAGCGGGTAGGGCGTGGATCTCGCCGATCAGGCGCTGTGAGGCGGCGCTCAGAGGGGGATGGGAGGAGAGCACGTCGATGCGCCACAGCCCGGCAGCGATCCGCGCCGGCGGCTCTGCGACGGCGACGCCGGGCAGCCGCGCGAGCTGCGAGCCGTAGCGGCCCAGCACCGGGCCCGCTTCATCGGGGGCGTGCACAACCGTCACCACCGGGTTCGCGGGGTCAGCCGCGAACTGGCTGGCAAGCGCCGCGTCGACGACGCGGGCGCTCGATCCCGGCGGCAGCACGCGCGAGTCGGTCGCCCCCAGTTGCAGGTGCAACGCCGGCAGGCCGACGAGCAGCAGGCCCGTGGCGCAGGCCGTGGCGACCCAAACGGGCCGGCGCATCACCCGCATCGTGAGCCGGTACCAGTGACCGCCGGCCACCGGGCCCTCGGCTTTCCTGCGCGCGCGCTGAAGGCGTGCCGGTGACAGCGCGTTGACGCGCGGGCCGAGTAGCGTCAGCATCGCCCCGAGCGGGATCAGCGCCGCCGTGGCGGCGAAGACGGTCACCACGGCCGCCGCGATCCCCATCGATGAGAGCATCCGCTGCGGGAAGACCAGCAGCGAGAGCAGCGCGACCGACACCGTCAGCGAGGAGAAGGCGACCGTGCGCCCGGCCGTGCGCAGCGTGCGCTCGAGCGCCTCCGCGCAGTGCCCGCAGCGAGCGAGCTCCTCGCGGTATCGGTAGACGATGAACAGCGAGTAGTCGATCGCGAGGCCGAGGCCGAGGCCGGTCACGAGGTTGAGCGAGTAGACCGACAGCGAGGTCACCTGCGCCAGCGCGCGCATGATCAGCAGGCTGCCCGCTACGGCGATCGCCCCCACCATCAGCGGCAGGGCTGCCGCGACGAGACCTCGGAAGGCCAGGAGCGAGAGCAACAGCAGGATCGAGAACGCGATCAGCTCGACTTTCGGCAGCTGCGCGGAGATCGTGTCTTCGAGCTGGCTGTAGGTGAGCTGATCGCCGCCGACCGTCACGCCGCTCACGCTGTGCAGATCCTGCGCGATCCGCCGCGCAGCGGCCGTTGCAGCACGTTCGGAGGCACGCGCGCCGAAGAAGCCCAGCACGAGCGTCGCGTCGCCGTCGCGCGAGAGCAGCCCGGCCGGCCGGGGGACGTCCAGGATGCTGAGCACCTGCGACACCGCCGCCTGGGAGCGCATCACGCGACTCACGCGTGCCACGAGCACGCGTCCGCGCTGCGTCAGCACCGGCCCGGGGGTACGCACGAGCACGACCAGCCCCGGCTGCGAGGAGACACCGCTCGCCGCGACGATCTGCCGCTCGGCGATCGCGCTCGGAGCGTGGGGATCCGAGGTCCCGCCGCTGCTCAGGTCACCGACCACACCGGCCCCCACCACGCCCGCGGCCACGGTGAGCACGGCGGTCATCGCCAGAAGAAGCCGGGCGCGTCGATGTATCAGTTCAGCGAGTGTGCGCAAGTCTGCGGCGGCGCCCGACCGGTCTGCCTCGGGGTCTTTAACGACACCGCCGGCACGATCGCGAGATACGAGCCCGAATGGCCGGACAAGCCTTGAAGCGCAGGGTAGCGACTCGCGCTGGCAGGCACGCCGGTCAGGCTTCGGTGGGGGGCGGGCGCTGCTAGCCTGCGGACGCCGCGCCCTGCTCTCAGCCGAATCGCAGAGCGTCCCTCGGTATCTGCCACCGCGTCTAGGAAAGGAATGTGATGGGGGTCACCCGCCTCGGCCTTCAGATCCCGAACTTCACCTACGCGGGAGTTGCTGAGCGAGATCTCTTTGATCGGGTCCTCGACATCGCCGGGGCCGCGGAGGAGTCCGGCTTCGACTCGGTCTGGGTGATGGATCACTTCTACCAGATCGCAGGCGTCGGCCCGCGGACCGACCCGATGCTCGAGGCCTACACCCTGCTCGGCGGGGTCGCGGCCAGAACCAGCAAGGTAAGCCTCGGCACGATGGTCACGGGCGTGACCTACCGCAACCCCGCCCTGCTCGCCAAGCAGGTGACGACCCTGGACATCGTCTCCGGCGGTCGGGCGATCCTCGGGATCGGAGCGGCGTGGAACGAGGACGAGCACTCAGGCTACGGGTTCGAGTACCCGCCGGTGGGAGAGCGGCTGGACCGCCTGGAGGAGGCGCTTCAGATCTGCCGTGCCATGTTCGTTGAGGAGGCCCCCAGCTTCAGCGGCCGCCATTACAGGATTCAGGGGGCACTGAACGTTCCCAGGCCCCTACGTCCGGAGGGCATCCCGATCCTCGTCGGCGGCAGCGGCGAGCGCCGGACGCTCGCGCTGGTCGCGAAGTACGCCGACGCCTGCAACCTCTTCGGCGACGTGCCCACCATCCGGCACAAGCTCGAGGTTCTGGACCGCCACTGCGCGGCGGTCGGCCGGGATCCGGCGACGATCACCAAGACCCGCCTCGGAGGCCTCGTGATAGCCGACACGGTCGAGCAGGCGCAGCAACGGGGACGGGAGATGGCCAGGGCGCGAGGGATGGACGACGAGCGCTACCGCGCTTACGTGGTGGCCGGCGACCCGGACACCGTCTGCGAGCAGGTGGGCGCCTACCTCGACGCCGGACTCGACGGACTCGTGTTCAACATGCATGACGCCCAGGAGCTTGAGCCGGTGCGGCTCGCCGGCGAGACCCTGACGAAGGCGTTCGGCTGAACAGTGCGTCCAGCAGCGCCATAAGCTCCCGCCGCGCAGCCATGAGCGCTGCGTATCGCACACAAGCGCCTACCAGGGACCTGAAAGCGCCTGCAAAAGCCACCAAGAGCAGGGCATTTATGGTAGCCTGCCCCGGTCCATGCCGAGGACGGCGGGGGCGCGAAGGTCATGCTGGCCGGCTAGAGGTTACTTGGATGTTAGCCGGCTCTCCAAGGAACGAAAGGATTCAGGAGAATGGGACAGGCTCGGAGGATAATCGCAGTTGCCGCGGCGCTGGGTGCTATTGCCGTGGCAGCGGCTCCCGCATACGCAGTGAAGACAAAGGAAACCGGCAAATTCACGGGCACCGGCTCACCCAGGGCCAAAGCCGAAGGGGAACAGGAATTCTCGTTCAAGCCGTTCAAGATCACGTGTGAAAAGGCGAAGGGCAAGGGCGAAGCTGAAGTCAGTGCAACGGAACTCAGCCTTTCTGTGAAGTACTCCGGTTGCAAGGCGGAAGCAAAGCTCGGCAAGGTCGACATCACGGAAGTCTCCGCGAAGTTCAAGGCTCCCGTCGCCCTGACGTACTCCGCCGCAGGCAAGATCTCGATCGCGGAACCGATCGAAATCAGCATCGGAGGAGCAGTCAAGTGCAAACTGACGGTGGAATCGGTAACTGAAGTCGGCAAGGCGACGTATGAAACCAAGGAAGAAACAACCGAAAACCTGAAGAAGTTCCCCACGGGGATTCAGGACAAGCTGTTGATAACAAACGGCCTGAGGAAGCTGTCGTACACCCGCGAAGGCGGTCTGTGCGCATATCTGACTTCAGAAGGCAAAGGGAGCTACACGGGAGCGCTGCTCGCCGAAGTGAAGAATGGCAATTTGGGGTACGAATCGGCATCGTAAAATGAGTGACGGTTGGGGTTCGAACAGCTCCATTCGCTGCATTGCGTGATGGCGTCATAGCGTGGATATCGAATGAGCTGAGGGGTGGGACTGCCGTGAGCATCGGTGTCCCGCCCCTCGCGCATTAGGCCCCGCCAGGGGAACAGAAGCTCGGTCGTAGGCGTGGTCGGGCTCTCCCAGGCTTGCGCACGCGATCGAGCGAGTCGCCGGCGCAGCCTCAGCACGTCGAGCGCAGCGCGATGATGACGGTGCGACGTGGACATGGCCTCGGACGCAATGATGTCGGAATGCGACGGTCAGCAGGAACACGACGGCGTCATCTCGGCGCCGACTCCCGTCGGAGGACCCTGCGCCTGATCGCGCCCGCGGTGGCGCTCGCGCTCGCGGCTGCGCTCACGCTCGGGTTCGCCGCATCCGCGGGTGCTGTGAGCGGGGCTGCCCCTGCCTGCACACCCGCGACCCTCGACACCTCGGCGACGCTAGCCGCCGGCGCCGTCACCGTCTCGCCGGCGCCTGAATCGAGGGACGCCTCCTACCAGACCCAGATCAGCTTCCTCGGCGTCCCGGCCGCGACGCTCGAAGACATCGAAGTCCTCGGCTCACGCAGCGGCCGGCATCCGGGCCGACTGGCGCCCTACTCCCAAGGGGACGGAGCGAGCTTCCTGCCCAGCACACCGTTCTCCCAGGGGGAGACGGTCACCGTGCAGGCAGCCCTGCGCAGCGGAGGGGCGAGCACGCGCTTCTCCTGGCACTTCACCGTCGCCGAGGTCGATGCGGTCAGCCGCTCGCTGGAGACGCTGCCGCCACCTCCACCCCCACCGAGACAGAGCGAACTGCAGCATTTCGTCTCTCGTGTGGATCTCGAGCCCCCGACGGTCACCGTAACCGCGAATTCGGGCGAGCAGGGGCCCGAAGACATCTTCCTGGCCCCATATGCGGGGCCGGGCCAGTACGGGCCGATGATCCTTGACAACGCCGGAAGGCTCATCTGGTTCAAACCCCTGCCGGCGGGAGCCCGAGCCGCCGACCTGCGCGTCCAGGAATACGAAGGCAAGCCGGTCCTGACCTGGTGGCAGGACCCGCTGATCGCCGGCGGCCGCAGCGACGCCGGAATCGTCATCGCCGACAGCTCCTACCACGACGTCGCGATCATCCGCGCCGCAAACGGCTACCAGCCCGACCTGCACACGTTCCTGATCACCCCACAGGGCAGCGCCTTCACGACCGTCTACGACGCCATCCGCTGCAACCTGAGCGCCCAGGGCGGGCCGGCCGACGGGGCGGTTGCGGACACCGTTGTTCAAGAGCTCGACCTCAGGACCGGCCTGGTCCGTTTCGAGTGGCACAGCTTGGACCACGTGGCGCTTTCGGACTCCTACCAGCCTGTGAAGTCGGGTGGCACCCCGACTTCACCGTGGGACTACTTCCACATGAACATGATCGACCCGGAGCCGGATGGTGACCTGCTCGTCGACTCACGCAACACCTGGGCAGCGTATGAGGTCGACGGCAAGAGCGGTCAGATCCTCTGGACCCTCGGCGGAAAGCAGTCCAGCTTTGCGATGGGTCCCGGCGCGGCGCCCGCCTGGCAGCACGACGCCGTGGAGCAGCCCGACGGGACGATCACGCTCTTCGACAACGGCGCAACGCCGAAGGTGCAGGCGCAGTCGCGTGGAATCGTCCTGCACGTCAACCAGGAGCAGAAAACGGCCACCCTGCTCGAAAGCTTCGCGCATCCGAGCCCTCCGCTCGTGGTTGCGAGCCAGGGCGACCTCCAGCAGCTGGCCAGCGGCAATTGGTTCACAGGCTGGGGACAGGAACCATACTTCTCGGAATTCGAACGCGCCGGACGGCTCCTGTTCGATGCTCATCTCCCCACTACCTACCAGTCCTACACCGTGCTGAAGTTCCCCTGGTCCGGTGATCCGGCGCAGCCGCCTACGATCGCCGTCCGCGCCCGTCGCCAGGGCGGCTTCGATGTCTACGCGAGCTGGAACGGGGCCACCGCGGTCGCACAATGGCGCCTGCTGGGCGGATCAAGCCCGCGAGCCCTCGCACCCCTCAGCTCGGCGCCCTGGAGCGGCTTCGAGACGACGGTCACCCTGGCTGATGCCTCGCGATACCTCGCGGTGCAGGCGCTCAACGCCGCTGGCCAGGTGCTCGGCACCTCTACGATGGTGCGTCCGTGATCGGTCGGCTCCTCGCCGCCGCCGCTGCTCAGCCTCGCGGCGTGGCACTGGCCCTGTTCTTGACGGCGTTGCTCACCGCGCTGACGATGGTGATGGTGATCGCGGCCACAGCGCTGGGCGCGACCGATGGCGCCGCGGCGATCGCCGCTCCCAAGGCGCGCAGCCGGGCCCCGGGCCGGGAATCGGCGATCTCGCTGGTGCCGTCAACGACAAAGCCCTACTACGCCTGCCCGGCAGCGGCCTGCGAAGCGATCATCGATCCGCGGCCGCTGAAGGCTTCGGACGGCTACGCGCTGCCGCAGGGCGGGCCGCCGCTCGAAGGCAGTGGAGAAATGGGGGGCTTCGACCCGCAGGATCTGCAGTCGGCCTACAAGATCCCCACGTCCGCCGGCTCGGCACAGACCGTGGCGCTGATCGATGCCTATGGCTACAAAGCGGCCGAAGCCGATCTCGCGAAGTATCGCGCCAGATACGGGCTGCCGGCGTGTACGAAAGCAGATGGTTGCTTCAAGAAGGTCAATGAGAAGGGCGAAGAAGCCCACTATCCCAAGGAAGCGGAACCGGGTTGGGAGGCTGAGACCGCACTCGACCTGGACATGGCATCGGCGGCATGCCCGCAATGCCACATCCTGCTCGTGCAGGCGAGCACCGAATTCGCGCCCGACACTGCACAATCGGTGAACACGGCCGCTGCCCTGGGCGCCACGGAGATCAGCAACAGCTACGGCTACCCCGAGGAATATGAACCCTGGTGCGGGAAGACCGGCTGCGCGGAATACAGCGCCGACTACCACCATCCCGGCGTGGTGGTTCTGGCCTCGGCGGGCGACAGCGGCTACGAGGATGATTTCGAGGAACTGGCCTCGCCGAACTTCCCCGCAACCTCGCCGTACGTTGTCGCCGTCGGGGGAACCAGCCTGCAAAGGGCATCCAACTCGCGCGGCTGGTCTGAGAGCGTATGGAATGAACCCGAAAGGGCGATCGGGACCGGCAGCGGATGCAGCAAGTTCGAGCCAAAGCCGGCCTGGCAAACCGACACGGGCTGCGCAAAGAGGACCGACAACGACATCTCCGCCGACGCAGCCTGCGAAACGCCCGTGTCCGTCTACAGCAGCTACTTCGGTGGCTGGGAAGACCTGTGCGGGACGAGCGTGAGCTCGCCGCTCGTCGCAGGCATCGTCGCGCACGCGAACGCAGCCACGCGTGCGCTGGCTGCCGAGGCGTACTACGAGAACCCGGGCTCTCTATTTGACGTCACGAGAGGGAGCAACGGAGCGTGTCCGACCGCCAAGGAGGCATACCTCTGTCATGCCGAGGTCGGCTACGACGGGCCGACCGGACTGGGCACGCCGGATGAAATCCCCGGCGCCCTGCATCCGAGTGTCGCGAAGGTCGAATCCAGCGAAGGGCCGCCGACCGGAGGCACGAGCGTGACCATCACCGGCACCAACTTCACCGGGGCCACCGCGGTCACGTTCGGCTCGGCGAGCGCGGCCGGCTTCACGGTCAAATCGGCGACGAGCATCACGGCCGTCTCTCCGGCGGGCACGGGGGCGGTGGACGTGACCGTGAGCACGCCGGAAGGGACGAGCGCGACCAGCCCGGCCGATGAATTCAGCTACTCGGATACCCCACCGGAATTCGGCAGGTGCTTGAAGGTGGCGAAAGCTGCAGGCAAGTACAAGACGTCCGCCTGTGATTCGCCGCAGACGGGCGGCAGCTATGAATGGATGCCGGGTGTCGTGAAGACTGGATTCACCAGCAAAGGCGGCGAGACGACGCTACAGGCCTTGGGTAAGCTCAGCCTGGCTTGCACGGCGGACAGCAGTAGAGGCGCCTACAGCCGGACGAGATACGTAGCGAACGTCGTGATCACGTTGAGCCAATGTGAGTCCTCCGGTGTCAAATGCTCCTCGCCGGGTTCCGAAGCAGGGGAAATAGTGACGAGGCCACTCCAAGGCGCACTCCAGTGGGTAAGCAAAGCCAAGAAGAAGGTCGCCCTGGACCTGTACCCGGTCGGGCGCACCGGGCTGCTGACACAGTTCAGCTGCGGCGGAGTGACGTTCGAACTGCAGGGCTCCGTGCTGGTGGCGCTCATGGCCGGCAAGATGGCCGTAACGGCCAGCTTGCCCTACGGAGCATCGAGGGCTCAACAGAAGCCGAGCGAATACGAAACGACGGCGGCAGCGAAAGTGAAGGATGTTCTGGAAGAGGGGCTCCTTGAAGCACCCTTCGAACAGGCTGGTCTGACGGTCACGAGCGACGACCTGACGAGCGAAGAAGCGCTGGAGGTCAACGCGTTCGCCTAGACCGGACGCTGAGCCGGGGGCGGCGCGGCGGGAAGCACCAGGACCGAGGGATGCCGGGCGTCGTGGAGCACGTCGATGTCGACCGGGCGCAGTGTGGTCGCGGTGGCGAGGTCCTCGCCGGTGCCCGGGTTGCGCGCGTAGCGGGGATGTGCGCCCGAGGAGACCTGCAGGCGGATCCGCCGGCCGGCGGCGAAGCGGTAGCCCATCGGCCACAGGTCGAAGGCGACGCGCACGGTCTCGTCAGCGGCCGCCTGAAAGCGCCCGGGCGCGATGCGGGCCAGCGCATCGCAGACGTTCCACGAGGCGCCCTCGGCGTCGACGTCGCACACGCGCGCAAAGAGGTCGAAGTGCGGCGAGCTGCTGCGTACGCAGAGCTCCACGCGCACCGGGCCGATCGCCTCGACGGTTTCGGGCAGCGGCGCGGTGGTGTAGGTGAGCACGTCGGGCCGCGACTCGAGCGGGCGGTTGTCGATCACGGGAGCGCGCGAGAGCAGCACGGGCCCACCGAGTGACGGCGTGGGGTCGGCGGGGTCATAGCGGTAGCGCTCCCCGCTCCCGGCCTCGCCGGTCGGCTCGACGTCCTGCAGGCGCCCGCCGCCCATGAGCCACAGCCGCCGCTCGCCCGTGCCCGGCGGCGGCCAGCTGGGCAGCTCGCGCCAGCCGCCGCCCGCGTGCTCGCCGGTGACGAACACCCGCACGCGCGAGGGCGCCAAGAGCCGCTCATCGCCCAGCAGGTGGGCGCGCAGCCAGCCGAGCCCGTCGCGCATCCCGGCCGCGAGCAGGCCGGGCGCGGTGTGGGTCCACGGGCCGATGACGAGCTGCGGCGAGCGCTCGGCGGCGAGCAGCGCGGCGAAGTCCTCGAGCATCCACGGCAGGAAGATGTCCTGCCAGCCGCCGATGAGCTGTACCGGCGCGGCCACCTTGCCCACGCCCGCGGCGAAGTCGCGGGCGACCCAGTAGGCGTCCTCGCGGGTCGGGCTGGCCAGGGCCTGTCGGAACCACGCCACCTCGCCGCCGGTGGCGCGCGCGTCGAGTTCGCTGATCGGGAGCTGCGCGAAGAGGGTCGGCAGGCGGTGGAGGGCGCGGGCCATCGCCAGCGGGGCGAGCCGGCGCTCCTGCGCGGCCACGAGCACCAGCCATGAGGCGGCCGTCTCCAGCGCGAGGCTGCCGCCCGCGTAGGTCTGGCCGTGGAACTGTGAGGCGCTGACCTGGATCGCCAGCGCGGCCAGGTCGTCTCCGGCCTCGGGCGCGAGCGCCCACTGCACCAGCCCGAGGTAGCTGGGGCCGATCATGCCGATCCGCTCGGCATGCCATGGCTGTGCGCGGATCCAGCGCAGCGTGGCCAGGCCGTCGGCGCGCTCGTCGAACGGGCTGAAGGCGCCCTGTGAGCCGAAAGTGCCGCGCACGCTCTGGACGAGGACCTGCAGGCCACGCTCGGCCGCCAGCCGCCCGAAGATCAGCCCGACGAGCTGCCGGCGTCCGTAGGGCGAGCGCACGAGCACCGTCGGTTGCGGCTCATCGCGCCTCGCGCGCGCGACGTAGCGGTCGGCCAGCAGCACCGCCCCGTCGTCCATCGTCACGCGCAGGTCGCGCTCGCACAGGAGATCGTGGGTCTGCGCGCGCACCAGGCGCATACGCCGGGCGATGACCGCGCTCGCAAGGCTCATGGCCGACATCGTATGGCGTGCGCTAACCCCTGGCCGGGGGCGGCGCTTATGCGCTCTCGCGACCCGCGGGATCGGTCACCGCCGGGACCGTAGCGTCCGGGGCGCCTTGCGTGCATCCCTAGCCGCTGGGGTAGAGCGTGACGAGCGCTGCGCTGCTCGCCGGCATGCCCAGCTCGAGTGAGCCGGGCCTTCCGGATACGCTCGGCAGCGGTGTGATGTGGCTCCACGTACCCGCGCCGCTGACGCTGCGAGCGCCGAGGGTGACGCCCGTCGTCGCTTCCAGGCCCGGTGCCGTCAATCGCAGGATCGGACCGGCGGCGAAGCTCCGCGGCGGGCGCAGACGCACGAGCAGCTGCGCGCCGGGCGAGGCGAAGTTGACCAGCACGATGTGCAGGCTCCCGCTCGGGCTGAGGAACGCGCCGGCGGTCAGGACGCGATTGCCCGTGACCCTCGCGCGAACCGGCTCGTCACCGAGCAGGTGGCGGGCGAGCAGCAGCGCGTACCACTCGGGATTGGCGTACAGCGCGCCGCTCGCGAGTTCCTGCGTGCCGCCGGCCGCCAGCGGGCTGTAGGAGCGGGGTTCGTCGATCAGGTCGTGGAAGTTGATTCCGCTCAGGCCGCTCGCCATCGCGCGTGCGAGGTAGTCCACCGCCCAGAGCGCCGAGGCGAACACGTTGCTCACACCGGGCTGTCCGTGGCAGGAGACGTTGTTGGTCTCATCGAGCCGCAGCGGGAGCGCGCTCACGCGGGCGATCGCGGCCAGCTGCGCCAGCATCGCCGTCTCGTGCGCGCGCGTCACGGGACTGAGCAGGTCGCTGAGCCTGGTTCTGTACTTGCCACATTTGGTCAGCGGGTAGTAGTGGTCGGTGAGCAGCGCCGGCCGCTCGGACGTGGCCACGGTGGTGAGCCACGGCAGTACCAACTGAGGGCTGGAGGCATCAGGACCCACGATCTGAACGCCGGGAGCAGCGGCGGCGATCGCCGCCCGGTACGCTTCGGCTTCGGCCAGGTAGGCCGCGAGCGACCAGCCCGCCGTCCGGAAGCCGTCCGCCACGTACCTGTCGGGCTCGTTGCCGATAGCGATCCCAGCCAGGCCGGGGCCGAGCAGCGCCTGCGCGACCTGGGCCTCCTGGGCGGCGGCGGCCGGATCGTAGTGGTCGAGGTTGACGGTCAACAGCACGCGCCAGCCGGTCTCTCGAGCGAGGCCGGCCAGTGCGGCGAGGTCCGCCGGCACGATCGTCGCCTGTGCCCACGCCGGCGCGAGGCCTTCCTGCAACCAGGCCGTGTTCCGGTCCGCGCTGATGCCGCCGAAGCGCAGGATCCCGGGCCCGAGCGAGCGCAGCAGGTTGACGAGATCGCCGCTGTTCGCGTAGGTGGCGATGGAGTGCAGGTCGGCGGCCTCGAACGAGAGCCCGAGGAAGTCGCCGGGGACGACCGGGCCGATCACCGCTGCCGGATCGACGGACACGCTCACCGTCCGGGCGCTGAGGCGTCTGCTCGGCGCCGGCACCGGCTTCAGCCCGCGCGCCGCTCGCGACCTCGGAGCGCTCTGCGCGGAGGGCGACGCCGGCGGCGAAAGCAGCATCGCGGCGATGGCCACGACCATGACAGCGACCGCAGCCCGCTGCCGTCTGATCACCCGATCCGGTTGCCGCCCGATGATCGCATTCTAAGTCCCGAGAAAGCACTCCGAGCGTTTGCTTGCTCAGGCCGTCATCGCGACGATCTCGGCCATCAGCTCGTGCAGGTCGTGGTTGGCCTCGTAGACCATCTGCTGGCGCAGGGCCCCGTTGCCCGACCGCAAAAGATCGCGGATGTGCCCGAGCTCCTTCTCGCAGCCGAGGTCGTGGGCGTGCGGGGCGAGGCGCTCGAGGAGGGCCTCGGTCATCTCCCTGACCCCCCGCAGCTCACCCGAAACGTGGTCGAGGAGTTCGGCCGCGAGCCCATGGCGCGCCGCGAGCCAGCGGTTCTCGTCGAGGATCTCCCAGGGGAGATCCTGTGGCTCGGCGCCCGGCTGGGACTCCTCGATGAGGAGCTTCACGAGCGAGACGACCAGCGCGCTCAGGGCGATCGTGTGTTCGACCCTCGTCTGGGAGTCCATCGCGCGGATCTCGATCGTCCCCAGCCGCGCGTGGGGTCGCACGTCGTACCAGAGATAGGTGTAGTCCTCGATCATCCCGCACTCGACCATCGTCTCGACGCGCCGCTCGAAGTCCCTCCAGTCCTTGAATCGCGGTGGCAGGCCCACGCGGGGGAACGCCCGAAAGATCGGCACCCGGGTCGACATCAACCCCGTCAGCTCGCCCCGCCAAAGCGGCGAGTTCGCCGACAGCGCGATCAGGAGCGGAACGTGCTGGCGCAGGCCGTTGGCGACACGGATGGTCTCCTCGGCGTCTGCCATCCCGACGTGCACATGCATCCCGAACACGAGCTCCTGGCGCGCCACGAAACCCAGCGAGCGGACAAGGCCGCGGTAGCGATCGTAGCCGACCACCCGCTGGTCCTCCCAACGGGCGAACGGGTGGGTCCCCGCCGCGCCGATCTCAAGGCCCCGGCTGCGCGCGCGGTCGCGGGCGAGCGCCCGCAGCGCGACGAGCTCGGCTCCCGCCGTCGGGATGTCGGGGCAGGGTGAGGTCGAGATCTCGAGGACCGACTCGAGCAACTCGGGCTTGATTTCGCCGGATGGCGGATCCTCGCCGAGGATCAACTCGATCGCGCTCACCAGGTCGAGCGAAGAGGCATCGAGGATCATGAGCTCCTCCTCGATCCCCACGGTGTAGCGGGGACCATCAAAATGATGGTCCATGCCGGCACCTTAGCCGCCGGCGCCGCATCGCAAAGACGCCAAGGGCGCGACGGGCGCCGGCGCTCTTGAGAGCCATTTGCCCGACGCGGCCGGATAGGCTCATGTCGATGCGTCTCTTTCGCATGTCGGGCGCTACGGCCAAGGACCCGCCGGTGTCCGTCGGGGATCCGCGCTTTGAGGGGTGGGAGACCGTCAGCACCTTCGAGGATCAGAGCACCGCCGTGGCCTGGCGCGATCAGTTGCGAACGCTTGGGGTGGACGCGGCGTGCGTCGCCGACCATCCGCTGGATCGGCGTGGGCGAGGCGACATCTACCTCGTCGTAGCGCCGGGCCAGTGGTCACGTGCGAACGAGATTCTCGAGAACCTCGACTGATCGCACCCGCCGGCGACTGTGCCTGTGGCGGTTCGCGCGCTGAGGTCAGGCGCTTGAGCTGTGCCGTTCGCGTTTGCCGCCCGCGGCAGCGCTCAGCCCGCCCGGCAACCACTCCCGCATGCCCGCGAGGATCGCCCGGGTCTCGCTTTCCACGGTGAAGCTCACGCTCGTGTCTAGCGTCTCGTAGTACAGGCGCTCGAGCCCTTCCGGGCCGATGATGAAGATCGCGGCGTCGTGTATCACCTGGCCGTCGGGCTCGACGCACACGTACACGTCGTACTGCTTGTAGATGGCCTTGAGCTGGGCGGGCGAGCCGGTCAGGTACATCCACTGGTGAAGCATCCCGTTCTCGGCTGAGAATCGATAGACGTCCGCCACGCGAGTCGCGGCTGGATCGGCGTTGACCGCAATCAGCGCCACCCGCCTCGAGCCCGCGGGGCCGATGCGGTGCAGCGCCTCACGCAGGATGGCGGCGGTGAGAGGGCAGACGGTTGCGCAACGCGAGTCGATGAAGGCCAGCACCACCTCGTGGCCGCGCAGCGAGGAGAGGGAGACGGTTCGACCGAACTGATCCGTCAGGGTGAAGGCGGGGGCAACCTTGCCGCGGATCGGAAAGCCACCCCCGGCTTCGATGGCCGGCGGGCGGCCCGCCGCCGAGCTGCTCTGGCCGGCGTCATGCCGGTAGAGCGCCACCGCGAAGAACAGCGCCGCGATCAGCCCGAGGGCCCACACGGCGATCCAGCCGATGCGCTTGCGCCGGGCGCTCACGTCAGTCCCAACCCAACCTGTTCACCGCCGGCTGGCGGGTCGCGGCCTCATGCTCTGTGAGCCAACGCTGCACCAGCAGGGCGATGGCGATCCCGAACGGGAGGTCTCCTGCGCTCCACATTATTCCCGCGCCGATCTGCTGGTCCGCCAGTGCCGAGATGCCGCCCGGCCGATGCGCCAGCTGAGCGTAGGGGGCGTACAGAGGAGCGCGGGCAAACGCGAGGAACATCGACAGCCCGACGTTCGGGATCATCGCGGCCACCATGTAAGCGATCCGTGCCGGGTAGGAGAGCGTCGGCTTGGCGGGAGGGGAGCTGATCACCTGGGCCCAGAGCAGGATCCCGAACGCCAGGAACGTGATGTGCTCAAGGACATGCACGTCGATGTTGCGCAGCGTCAGGTCGTACAGGGCGGGCAGATGCCAGAGCAAGAGGTTGACGCTGAACGCCAGCCATGCGCCGAGCGGCCGTCCGAGCGCACGGCAGAGCGCGCGAAGCGGCTCGAGCTGGGGCGCGCGCGTGAAGGTCCGAGCGACGCTGCGTCGCAGGCCGAGCGGAAGCGGGCGCCAAAGCGACATCCATGGCGCGCCGAGCACGATCAGCGGCGCGGCGACCGTGAGCAGCAGTAGGTGCTGGATCATGTGGACCCACAGCAGCTGCTTGGAGAGCGTCTCGATCGGCGTCGCGAGCGCGAGCACGATCGTGAGCAGACCGGCGTAGAACATGAGCGCGCGCGAGCGCGCGCGCCGGTCGCGGGGTCGCCCGGTGAGCACGCTGGCGCGGCGCTCGCCGAGGACGTGCAGCCAGAACGCGCCCCACGTCAGTCCCAAAGGTATTGAGTCAACCACGTTCTATTCGCCTCGGCGGAGGTGCACCAGCACGACGCACCAGACCCTCTCTCCCGCCCGCGGAGGGCGCGGTGGGCCGAGGCGTGCGCTCATTTGATCGTGGCCATGAGCACCGTCATGACCACGGCGGTGATTGCTATCCACCAGAACCAATAACCGGTGGCCTCGATCACGTAGTCGCGCCCGGCCAGCCGGCCGCTGTACAGGCGGCCCAGCACGAGCGCACCGACCAGCACCGCGATGAGCAGGTGGCGGAACGCGTGATACAGGATGAAGAGCGCCATGAAGCTGCCATATGCGTGCAGCGGCAAGGGGTAGCCCAATCTCGCGAACATCACCGCGTCGCCGACCAAGGCCACCAGCGAGATGACCCAGGCGAGCGTCACCCCAGTGCGCACACGGCGGGAGTCGCCCGAGCGCAATCCCCTCTGCCCCCAGCTGAAAGCCGACGCGGCGAGTACCGAGGCTGCCGTGACGAGCACGCTCCCCACTATCGACGGCGTGGACTCCGCCGACGGCTTGAACTGCGCTTGCGTATTCAGCCCATGCAGATACAGGAACGCCAGGTAGATCGCAAGGACGAACACGGCGTCGGACACGATCAGCAGGAGCGTCGCGTAGCGGACCTGGCGGCCCCGGTAGCCCACGTCGGGCGCAGGCTGATCGAACGTCACGGTGTCGACCGCCGCCCCGGCGAGGGTGGGACGGCCCATCACCCGCGATCCGCCCCTTCCGTAATCGTAGGGACCGTCGGTCACCAGCACGGGGTGCGGGAAGTTGACCAACGGCACCGGGCTCGGCAGCGTCCACTCGAGGGTCCGCCCTCCCCACTGGTTGACCTCGGCGCGCCGGCCGGCGATCCACGAGGTGAGGATGTTGTAGGCCAGCACCGCCACCGAGGCCACGATCAGGATGGCGAACAGGCTGGAGATGAGGTTCTCGGTGGCGACGCTCGGCACGATGTAGGCCTGCCAGCGCGGCTCCCCGCGGATCCCGGCGAGGAACAGCGGGATGAACACGCCGAGGAAGCCGATCTCAAACAGCCAGAACTGCAGCCGCGACAGCCACGGATCGAGCTGGCGCCCGGTCATCTTGGGGAACCAGTAGTAGAAAGCCGCGAGGAAGCCGAACACCGTGCCTCCCACCAGCGTGAAGTGGAAGTGCGCGAGGGTGAACATGTTGCTGTGGAAGATCGCGTCGGTCGGAACGTCCGCGAGGTACAGGCCGGTCACGCCCCCGATGAGGAAGTTGAAGATGAAGGCCAGTGCGAACAGCATCGGCGGCTCGAGCCGGATGCGCCCGCGCCACAGCGTGCCTATGAGCGCGAAGAAGATCAGGCCCGTGGGGATCGAGATCGCCTCGGTGCTGAGCATCGTGGGCAGATCGAGCGGGAGGTTGGCCCCGGACCAGTAGAGGTGGTGCATCCACACGGCCATGCTCAGCACGACGATGCCGATCTCGCCTCCGATGACCAGCTTGTAGGCGAACAGCGGCTTGCGGGTGAACACGGGGATCACGTCGCAGACCACGCCCAGCGCGGGGAGCAGGATCACGTACACCTCCGGGTGCCCCATGAACCAGAACAGCTGCTCATAGAGCCAGTTGTTCCCGCCGAGCGAGGCCTCATAGAAGGATGTGCCGACCGTGCGGTCTAGCAGGCTCAGCACCACCGCCACCATGAAGGCCGGGAACACGATCAGCCCGAGCAGGGTCGACAGGGTGATGCCCCACACCGTCGTGGGGAGCCTTCCCCACGACATGCCGGGCGCGCGCATGGTGGCCACCGTGGTCACCATGTTGAGTCCTCCGAGCGCGATCGATATCGCGAAGAGCACGATCGTCATGCAGTAGGCGTCCATGCCGACGGCCGCCTGGTCTGCCAGGGGGGCGTAGCCCGTCCACCCGGTCGGGAACCCGCCCAGTACGATCGTGCTGAGGAGGACGGGCACCGCTGGGAACAGGATCCAGTAGCTGAGCGCGTTCAGCCGCGGGAAGGCCATGTCGTTGGCCCCGATCATGATCGGCACCATGTAGTTGCCGATCACTGCGCTGAGCATGATGATGGTGGTCGCGATCATGATCAGGCCGTGCATGCCCACGATCGTGTTGTAGGTCGCGGGCGTGAACACTTTTGCGCCCGCGCGCGCCTGCTCGAGCCGGATCATCCATGACGCCACCCCTCCGACCAGAAACAGGACCAGCACCGTCACCAGGTACTGGATGCCCACCACCTTGTGGTCGGTGCAGAAGCGGAAGTAGCGCCAGACGCCCTCGTCCTTGCCGGCAAGCTCAAGCTCCTGCTCATGCGTCGTGTCGGGCCGCCCGAGGCCCCATTTCACAGGGAAGTTGAAGGCGCCGATGCCGATCAGGAAGAAGATGAACCAGGCCAGGTAGGCGCACACAATCGTGTCGTCGGCCTGCCTGGAGCCGCTGACGGCGCTGTGCACGATGATGCCGACGACGATCGCGGCGAGGAGGCCGAGCACGAGCCCCGAGACGATGCTCGGGATCAGGACGCGGCGCCTGCGTGCGGGCGGGGTGACTTCGCTGTGGGTTGCAGCGACCGCGCTCATCAGGTGATTTCTTCCACTTCGTTGCCGGCGGGTATCGCCTTCTGGGCTCCGCCCCCGGGGCTCCTCAGGACGCTCGAGTTACCGCCGCTCGCCTTGATCCAGGCCGCGAAGGAGCTCGGGGGGACGACCTTGACCTGTGACCACATGAACGTGTGATAGAGGCCGCAGAGCTCGATGCAGCGCACTTCGAAGGTGCCGGCTTTGTTGGGCGTGACGACCGGCGTGGCCACCCACTCGCCGGGGTTGGCGTCCATCGCGATCCCGAGCGCGGCGAGCCCGAAGCCGTGGAGCACGTCGTCGGATGTGACACGGAATTGCACCGGCCTGCCGAGCGGGAGCTCGAGGATATGGCTCTGCACGCCGAGCTTGGGATAGGCGTAGGTCCATGTCCACTCCTGGCCGGTGACGTTCACCACGAGGGCATTGGCCGCGGACTTGGTCGTCTCCTTGTAGAAGCCGAACATCCCCCAGCCGACCGTGAAGAAGGCGAGCACGGTCGTGACAGCAAGCCACGCGATCTGCTGCCTGGGCTGCGCCTCCAGCGGCGGCCCGTCCTGTAGGTCCTCGATGCGTCCGCCCTCGGGGCTCTTCTCGCGGAACGCGAAGACGCTATAGAACACGAATACCCACACGAACAGCGCCACCGGCACGGCGATCGCCGTGAAGACGAGGTCGGTGAGGCTCGCGAAGCCGGCGAACGAGCTCGCCGGCTTGCGCTCGACGAGCGGGACGACCAGGATCGTCAGCGCGACGAACACCACCGACAGGACCGCCCAGATGCTCAGCACGCGCCGGATGTGATACCGGCCGCCGGAGTCCACCGGAGGGTTCTGCGGGGCTTCGGCGGCCATCGCTAGACGCTCCTCGTGACGCCGCGCGCGATCACGGCGTAGGGGTCGGATGTCTGCAGCGTGCGCATTCGATCAGGTCACCGTGAGCGTTCCGGCCATGTAGCCCGTGGTCGCCATCGCCCCGCCGAAGCCTTCCTGCCCACCGACGCCTTCGCCGGCAAGGCCTTCGCCGCAGGGCACGTAGCAGTGCCACACGTACTTCCCGGGAGCACCGGTCCTGAATTTGAAGACGATCACGTTCGGCGCCGGATACATGTGGCCCGCGATGTGTTCGGTTTCGGGCGCCTTTTCAGAGACGCCCGGCAGCGGGACGTTCACGAACAGCTGGGTCTGATGCGTGTCGGGCGGGGTCTGGATCGTGAAGGTGTGCGCGACTTCTTCCGGGCTGATCTGCTGCATCGGCTTGCCGTTCACGTACATCACGTTGCCGACCGTGCCTTTGACCTGGGCGAAGAACGGGTTGTGGACCGTGCTGCCCGTGTCGTACTGCCTGATCGTCACCGTGATCGTGCTGTACGCCGGGACCTTGATGCTCGTGCTCGGGCAGTAGGTGACCCATTCCGGGTGCGGCCCGCCTCCGGGGCCGCCGTTGCTGCCGTGGCAGGCGTAGCTGTCGGGGAAGGTCGAGAGGTAGATGTTGGGGCCGGTGGTGGCCGCCACAGCGGCGGGCTCAAATCCCAGGCCTTTGATCGAGCGCGTCCCCTCGACGAGCCCGGCGAACACCAACAGCAGCACGACCAGCGTGCCGAGCACGCCGACGACGTGCCGACCATGGCCCCGACTGTGGTCCTGTGGCAACTCTGCGCCTCCCCGGCCTATGTCGTGGTGAGCGTCGACGACCACGCCCTCCAATGCTTCCAAAAGCTTGCGCTCACGCGCGTGCAGCTCATCTTCCTGTCCTCATCCGGGGCGGACAACGCCTCCAGTGGGGCGTGAACATATGGCCAGGGATGCAGGCGCAGCATCCGTAGTTGCCACGGGAGGCCCGAACCGTAGTTTCCCACGACTCATAGCGCGCAATCATGGTGCCGGTGGCCTTGCATGCATCCTGGCCGACCTCGGCTGACGAGCTGCGCCGCCAGCAGCGGCAACTGGCCGCGGCGCGACCGCCCGACTGGCACCCGCCGGCGCGCGCCTACTCGATTGGCGGGTGTTTCGTCTGCTTTGCACGCATAGCGCCGGGGCACGACGTGCGCGGTGAGGAAGCGTCGGGGCACGGTATGCGCGGTGAGCCGGGCTGGGCGGGGGCGGCGCTCGCCATGGATAGGCGAATCGTGGCAAGCGCTGTGGTCAGCGCTCAGGCCGGGGCTGCGTATGAGCCCGGACTCCTCGCCCTGCGCGAGGGCCCATTGCTGGAGGCGGCGGTTCGGGCGCTGGCGCTCCTCCCCGACGTGCTGCTGGTCAACGCCACGGGGCGCGATCACCCAAGGGGCGCAGGCCTCGCGCTTCATCTCGGCGCGATCCTCGGGCTGCCGACCGTCGGCGTCACCCACCGACCCTTGCTGGCCGGCGGAGAATGGCCGCCGCAGGAGCCAGGCGCGCGCAGTCCGTTGGTGCTCGGTGAAGAGGTGGTCGCCTGCTGGCTGCGGACACGTCAGCACGCGCGGCCGTTGGCGGTGCACCCGGGCTGGCGGACCGACCTGGATACGGCCTGTTCGGTCGTGCTCGCCGCCGTCGGTCGCGTGCGGGCGCCCGAGCCCCTGCGCCAGGCACGCCGTGTCGCCCGGCGCGCACGGGCGGGTCTGTGAGGCCGACGGCGGCGGGCGGGGCGGCGAGGTGTTCGCCTACCTGAAGCCACCAGGCCGTCCCGAAGCCCTCAGGCCGTCGTCAGCTCAAGCTCCGCACGCAGCCAGTCTCCGAGCTGATCGCATCGGTCCTCCTCGAGGTAGATGAAGTAGGCGCGCTCTGCGATCTCGTTGTGACTGGGACTGCGCCGCCTCGTCGTGCCCTTGCGCGAGGCGGTGGGCGTATCGGCGGGCTGGGCGCGTTTGGCGCGTTTGGCGGTCTTGGCGGCCTTGGCGGGTTTGGCGGGCTTGGCGGGTTTGGCGGGCTTCTCGGGCATGCTCATCTTCCTCGCGTCGGAGTGCCGATCCAGGCGGGATCTTAGCGCCGGGTTGAACGATCTCCGAGCCGCCCCGCTGGGTGAGAGCGCGGCCCCGGTGGACCACGAGCAGCTCGGGCTAGGCCCCCGGTGAGCCTTGCGTGCGGTAGACATGCTCGGTGTAGTCGTCGAGCATCCTGCCGGCGCAGAACATGGGCACGATCGAGCGCATCGAGCTGCGGATGCGCGAGATCCACTCCCGCGGCAGCCCGCCGGCGTCGCGCGCGTAGAAGGCCGGGACGATCTCCTGCTCGAGCAGGCGGTAGAGCTCGGCGCTGTCGCGTGCGTCCTGGGCGGCGTGGTCGCTGTCGATGTCGCCTGAGAGGGCCCAGCCGTTGGCGCCGTCATATGCCTCCGGCCACCAGCCGTCCAGTACGCTCAACTGCAGGCCGCCGTTGGCGACCGACTTCATCCCGCTCGTACCGCTGGCCTCCAGCGGCGGACGCGGGAGGTTGACCCACACGTCGCAACCCTGCACGAGCCGGCCGGCCATCCCGAGGTCGTAGTCGTGCAGGTAGATCACCCGGGCGCCGACGTGGGGCGCGCCTTTGAGCGAGAAGATCCCCTGAACGACGCGCTTGGCTTCCTCGTCGTTCGGATGCGCCTTGCCGGCGAGCACGATCTGGATCGGGCGTTCGTCGGCCAGCAGCTTCAGGCTGCGCTCAGGGTCCTGGACGAGCAGGTGCAGGCGCTTGTACGTGGCGACGCGGCGCGCGAAGCCGATCGTGAGCACGCCCGGGTCGAATGCCCGGGCAGCCGCCTGCACGTACTCGCGGGCCTCGCCCCGTGTGAGGCGGTCGGCCATGCTGCGGTCGCGCACGAAGTCGACCAGCTCGGCGCGCTGCTGGTTGCGCACGGCCCACAGCTCGCTGTCGGGCACGGCATCGAGAGCCGCCCAAGTCGCCGGGTCGGCGGCTCGCCGTGGCCAGTCCTCTCCCAGGTGGCGGTCGAGCAGGCGCCGCATGGGGGAGCCGAGCCAGCTGGGGAGGTGGACGCCGTTGGTGACGTGGGTGATGGGCACGCCCTCGATCGGGCGCTCCGGCCACAGCGCCTGCCACATCGCTCGCGCGACGGCGCCGTGTCGGCGGCTCACCCCGTTGGCTGTGCGGCTCATGCGCAAGGCGAGCTGGGTCACGCCGGGGGGCTCCTCGGCGTCGTCGGGGTGGGAACGGCCGAGCCGGAGGAACTCGTCGATGTCGAGGCCCAGCTCAGCGGCGAACGTGCCGAGCGCGTCGCTGACCTCCTCGGCCGGGTAGGTGTCGTTGCCCGCGGGGACGGGGGTGTGCGTGGTGAACACCACGCGCTGGCGGGCCGCCTCGAGCGCCCTGTTCAGCGGCACGCCACGGGCGGTCTCGGCGCGGGCCAGCTCGAGGGAGGCGAGCGCGGCGTGCCCCTCGTTCAGGTGGATGAGGCTGGGCTCGACGCCGAGGGCCTCGAGCGCGCGCACGCCGCCGATGCCGAGCAGGGCGTACTGCGCCAGGCGCGTGATCGGGTCTCCGACATACAGCTGTGAGGTGATCCACCGCGCCAGCCGGCTGTTCTCAGGCCGCTCGGCATCGAGCAGGAAGAGCGGGACCCGCCCAACGTCGACCCGCCAGATCTGGGCGACGACCTGCTCCTCCCAGATGGGTACGCTGACGGTGAGCGGCCGTCCGTCGGCGCCCGTCACGAGCGCGATCGGGCGCCGTTCGGGATCGGTGTCGAACCAGTACTCGTGCTGGTAGCCCGAGGTGTCGATGCGCTGGTGGAAATAGCCTTGGCGGTACATGAGGCCCACGGCGACGAGCGGCATCGCCCTGTCGGACGCCTCCTTGAGGAAATCGCCGGCGAGGGCTCCGAGGCCGCCGGCGTAGACCGGGAGCGAGCGGTGGACGGCGTACTCCGCGCAGAAGAAGGCGACCGGGCGCTCCGGCCGGGGCGGGTCAGGGGCCGCCGGGCCGGCCAGCTCGGCTCTGAGCGTTCGCTCGATCAAGGCCGCTCGGGCGAGGAGTTCGGGGTCCGCGGCGGCGCGTGAGAGTGACTCGCCGGAGGCCTCTTGGAGCAGGCGCACCGGGTTTTCCCCGCAGAGCTCCCAACGGTGCGGATCGACCGAGCCGAACAGGCCCGGGCCCTCGGGGAACCAGGACCAGCGGTAGTTATAGGCGATGCGGGCCAGCGCCGCCAGAGGCTTGGGCACGCGTGAGGCCAGATCGGCCGCCGCTCGCGCGATGTCCTGCTCGCCGCTTTCCATGGGCGCGATCATCCCAGCTCGGTGCGCGGGCCGCAGGTCTGTCCGTCCACGCCGCGAACGCTGCGCCGGGTCCGGCACGCCTGAGCGCACAGGCCGCGCGGGCTTACCCTCGACGGTGGCGCCCGCAGCCACGTCGCGCGTGACGACCGCGTGCGCCCCGACATGTGCGCCCGCGCCTACCCGCACGCCGCGCAGGATCGCCGCTCGCGGACCCAGCACCGCACCCTCCTCGATTCGCACCGGGCTCGAGACCAGCTCCTGGAGGCGGATGGGGGTCTCGACGTCGTCGAAGCGCTGGCCGAAGTCGGTGATCGCGACCTCGTCGCCCAGCACGCACCGCTCGCCGATGTGCACGCCGGTGCGGGCGACGATCACGCAGCGCTCGCCGAGCACCGCACCCTCGCCGATAGTCACCGTGCCCGCGTGGACGTGCACGCGGCAGCGCTCGCCGAGGGACGCGCCGTCACCCACGATCAGGCGCGCTCCGGGAGCGACGTCGAAGCGCAGTCCCGGCCCGAGCAGCGGGCGCCCGCGCAGCTCGACGCGAGCGCCTGCCCGCAGGCGCAGGCGCAGCGCGCGCAGGCGCTGGCGCAGGCCGGGGCGCTGAGCGGGTGGCGGCGTCCTAACAGGTGTAGGTGCAGATGAATCCGGGACGGACGCTGGCACTGTGGCTGATCCTATTGGCCGGCGTCAGCTTGAGAAGGCGCATCTGCGGCTCAGCTTGAGAATGCGCATCTGCGGCTTTAGCCGTGAAGGCGCATCGCCTCCAGGCGCCGGCGCGCCAGATCGCGCGCGAGCAGGCTTCCCCAGCGAAGGGCGAAGCGCGCACCGGCGCGCCGGCCGGCGTCCGCATCCGCTAGCGCCGAAGGCAGTTGCGCGACCGGGACGCCCGCCGCGGCGAGCGCGGCGGCAAGGTCGGCGATCTCGAGCTGGCCGAGCGCGGTTGGATGGACGGCGTCGGGCTGCAAGAGGCGCCAGCCACGCAGGTCCGAGAGCTCGGCGCACACGGCGTCGTGCTCGCCAGCCAGCCGCCGGATCAGCGCGTTCGCAGCGCCCACGGCTGCGCCCGCACGCGGGCGCCCGAGGTCAAGCGGGATCGTGAGCGTCAGCAGGCGTGTGGCACGTGCGCGCAGATACGCCAGAGCCGCGTCGAGGGCGGCGGCAAAGCGATCGGGGTCCCAGTCGGGCCCGCGCGCGTCGTTCACGCCGACATACAGGCAGGCCACGTCGTAGTCGGCGCGCACGCGCGGGCACTGATCCTGAACGAGCTCGCAGGCGAGCGCCCCGTCGACCGCCCGGTTCGTGTAGGGCAGGTCCAGCGCCTCCGCCAGCCACAGCGACCACGAGCGGTGCGGGACGCCGAGTGCCGGCTCGCCGTCGCCTCTGGTGATGCTGTCGCCGAGCGCGATCAGGCCGAGGCGGCAAGGCTCAGCCACGCCGTCCATGCCCCTGCTCGGATCGCGCCAGCCGGCCCGACTTCACGGTCGCGGCGCGCAGGCGGCGCGCGCTCGCGGACGTGAGCTGAGCGGGTTCGAGCCGCCAGCGCCAGTTGCCCGTCGCACGGCCGGGCACGTTCATGCGAGCCTCGCTGCCGAGGCCGAGCACGTCCTGCATCTGCACGATGCTCACGTGCGCCGGCGAGGACATCAGGATTCCGATCATCAGCCAGTTCGGCTCTTGCTCCTCGACCGACTCGGCCGCCGCGAGGACGCGCGCACGCACCCGCTCGGATGCCGGGAGCGTTTGCCACCAGCCGAGCACGGTGTCCTGGTCGTGGGTGCCCGTGTAGGCAACGCAGTCGGGCTCGTGATGGTGAAGCTGATGCTCCGCCTGGGGTTCCTCGCCGAATGCGAACTGGAGTACCGCCATCCCCGGCATGCGCAGTTCGCGGCGCAGCTCGATCACGCGCTCGGTGATCAGGCCGAGGTCCTCGGCGAACAGCGGCAGCTCACCCAGCGCTCGGCGGGCGGCATCGAACAGCGTGGCTCCCGGGCCACGCCGCCAGTGCCCCGGGGAGGCGTCGCGCGCGCCCTCGGGCACCGCCCAGCAGGCGAGGAAGCCGCGGAAATGATCGAGCCGCGCGATGTCGAAGAGCTCGAACGTGCGCCGCAGCCGCTCGACCCACCAGGCATAGTGGCGCCGGCGGTGCGCGGGCCAGTCGTAGAGCGGGTTGCCCCACAGCTGCCCCACCGCGCTGTAGGCATCGGGGGGCGCGCCGGCTAGGAGCCCCTTGAGGAACAGCTCGGGATGGAGGCGGTGATCGGCGCTGCCGGGCGCGACGTAGATCGGAACGTCGCCGATCAGGCGCACGCCCCGCTTCGCCGCGTGGGCGCGCAAGCTGCTCCACTCGCGTTCGAAGCGCACCTGGTCGTTTACGGCGCGCGCGCCGGCCACTCGCTCCCAGTCGCCGATCCAGAAGGCGTGCCGCTCGCGGAATGCGGCCGCCTCCGCGGGTGCGACACGGGCGGCCGGGTCGGCGAGCAGGTGCCGCCAGGCGGCGAACGCCGACTGCGCGCGATAGGGCGAGGCCTGGCGGTCGGGTGGGCCGAGCGGAAGCACCTGCCACCACGACTGGCCGGCGTCGGCGAGCCAGTCCACAAACGCGAACGCGGACGGCCCGAGGCGACCGTCGGGGAGCGAGGTCACGTGCAGCTGGACGCCGCTCGATCGCGGGTGATTTGAGAGGTTCACGGCGGGAGGACCGCAGATGGTGAAGGATTAGATCGTGCCACGCACCCCCCGACCCGAGCCGGCCGGCGCCGAGAAGCGGCCGCCGTCGCGCATCCGCATCGAGCAGCCGTTGCCGAGGATCGACTGCGGACGCTATCCACCCAAGCGCTGCGAGGGCGACTCTGTGGAGGTCTCCGCGGACGTTCTGCGCGACGGCCACGATGTCCTGCGGGCGGTCGTGCGCTGGCGCGGGCCGGGTGAACGGCGCTGGCAGGAGGCGCCGATGTGGCCGGTCGACGCGCATCTCGACGGGGTGCGCTGGGCCGGTGGCTTCGCCGTCGAGCAGGCCGGGCGATGGGAGTGGACGATCGAGGCGTGGAGGGACGCGTTCGCCACCTGGCGCGAGGAGCTTGAGCGCAAGCTGGCTTTCGGTCAGCGCGGCGTCTCGAGCGAGCTCTCGGAGGGCGCGGTCCTGCTGCGCGACGGCGCTGCCCGCGCGCGCGGGGAAGACCGGCGCGTCATCGATCAGGCGCTCGCGCTGCTCGAGGATCCCCGCGCGCCGGAGGCTGCCAAGCACGACATGGCCCTCGGGCACGAGCTGCTCGGTGCCCTCGAGCGCCATCCCGATCGCTCGGCATCGACGGCACTCGAGTGCCCGCTGTCGCTCGACGTCGACCGCGCGCGCGCGCGCTTCGGCGCCTGGTATGAGCTGTTCCCGCGCTCGTGGGGCGGCTTCGGCGGCGTCCGCGAGCAGTTGCCGCGGTTCGCCGAGCTCGGCGTCGACGTCCTCTACATGCCCCCGATCCACCCGATCGGACAGACCGCCCGCAAGGGTCGCGACGGGGCGCTCCTCGCCGGCGCCGGCGATCCGGGCAGCCCGTGGGCGATCGGGGGCGCTGAGGGAGGGCATGAGGCCATAGATCCGCAGCTCGGCACGCTCGAGGAGTTCGAGCAGCTCGTCGCGAGCGCGCAGGAGCACGGCGTCGAGATCGCGCTCGACCTGGCGATCCACTGCTCGGCCGATCACCCCTGGCTGAGCGCGCACCCCGAGTGGTTCATGAAGCGGCCGGACGGGACGCTCAAGTACGCCGAGAACCCGCCCAAGAAATACCAGGACATCTACAATCTTGACTTCGATTGCGAGGACTGGCGCGCTCTGTGGGAGACGCTGCGCGAGCTGGTCCTGCTGTGGGTGGCGCGCGGCGTGCGCATCTTCCGCGTCGACAACCCCCACACCAAGCCGTTCGCGTTCTGGGAGTGGCTGATCGCAGATGTGCGGGGGCGCCGCCCGGACGTGATCTTCCTCTCGGAGGCCTTCACGCGCAAGGCCGTCATGCGCGAGCTCGCCAAGCTCGGCTTTGACCAGTCCTATACGTACTTCACCTGGAAGAACTCGCGCGCCGAGCTGACCGAGTACGTGAGCGAGCTCGCGCTCGGGCAGGAGCGCGAGTACCTGCGTCCCAACTTCTTCGTCAACACGCCCGACATCCTCAGCTCCTATCTCCAGCAGGGCGGCCGCCCGGCGTTCGAGGCGCGGCTGGTGCTCGCCGCGACGATGTCGCCCGCCTACGGCGTCTACTCCGGCTTCGAGCACTGCGAGAACCTGCCGCTGCACGAGGGCTCCGAGGAGTATCTGCACTCCGAGAAGTACGAGCTCAAGCAGCGCCGCCTCGACGGTCCGCTGCTGGCGTTGCTGGAGCGCCTGAACGCCATCCGCCGCGAGAACGCGGCGCTGCACGAGCTGGCGAACATCAGGTTCCTGGACACGGCGAACGACGCGCTGATCGCCTACGTCAAGCGGACGGGCGAGAACATGCTCATCACCGTGGTCAACATCGACTTTCGCAGCGGCCAGCAGGGGCTGGTGATGCTGCCCGCGGACCTCGGGCTGCCGGCCGGCTTCGAGGTCCTCGACCTGCTCGACGCGAGGAGCTACGCGTGGCGCACGGGCGAGAACTTCGTGCGCCTTGAGCCCGGCACGCGGGTCGCGCACGTGATGCGGGTGCAGCGGCCGTGACGCCCTCGACACACTGGTTCGAGTCCGACCCGCTGTGGTTCAAGCACGCCGTCTTCTACGAGGTCCACCTGCGCGGCTTCTCCGACGCAGACGCTGACGGCTCGGGCGACTTCCGCGGCCTGACGGAGAGGCTCGACTACCTGGAGTGGCTCGGCGTGGACTGCGTCTGGCTGCTGCCGATGTTCGCATCGCCGCTGCGCGACGGCGGCTATGACATCTCCGACTTCTACTCGGTGCACCCGGACTACGGCGCGATCGAGGACGTCCGCAGCTTCGTCGAGACCGCCCACCAGCGGGGCGTGCGCGTGATCGCGGACATGGTCATCAACCACACCTCCAGCGACCATCCGTGGTTCCAGGAGTCCCGCTCCAGCGCGGACTCGCCCAGGCGTGACTGGTACATGTGGTCGGACACCGACGAGCGCTATGCCCAGGCGCGGGTCATCTTCCTCGACACCGAATCCTCGAACTGGACGTGGGACCCGGTCGCGGGCGCCTACTACTGGCATCGCTTCTTCGAGCACCAGCCGGACCTCAACTACGAGAACCCCGAAGTCCAGGAGGCCATGCTCGAGGTGATCGGATTCTGGCTGGAGCTCGGGCTCGACGGGCTGCGGCTCGACGCGGTGCCCTACCTGTACGCGCGTGAGGGCACCAACTGCGAGAACCTGCCCGAGACGCACGCGTTTCTGAAGCGCGTGCGCAGCGAGGTCGAGGCTGCCTACCCGGACCGCGTGCTGCTCGCCGAGGCGAACCAGAGGCCCGCCGACGTGGTCGAGTACTTCGGTGAGGGCGACGAGTGCCACATGGCTTTCCATTTCCCGGTCATGCCGCGCATGTTCATGGCGCTGCGACGCGAGGACGCCACGCCCGTATACGAGACCCTTGCCGGCACGCCCGAGATCCCGGACGCCTGCCAGTGGGGCCTGTTCCTGCGCAACCACGACGAGCTCACGCTCGAGATGGTCACCCCCGAGGAGCGCGAGTACATGTACGCCGAGTACGCGAAGGACCCGCGCGGGAAGCTCAACCTCGGCATCCGCCGGCGCCTCGCCCCGCTGCTCGACAACGGCCGCGACGAGATGGAGCTGATGACGGCGATCCTGTTCTCGCTTCCCGGCAGCCCGATCCTCTACTACGGCGACGAGATCGGGATGGGCGACAACGTCTATCTCGGCGACCGGGACTCGGTGCGCACGCCGATGCAGTGGACCGGCGACCGCAACGGCGGCTTCTCGGCCGCGGACTTTGCGCAGCTTTACCTCCCGCCGCTGATGGATCCCGTCTACGGTTTCCAGGCCGTCAACGTCGAGGCGCAGCTGCGAACCCCCACTTCGCTGCTGCGCTGGATGCAGCGTATTATCGCGCTGCGCAAGGAGCACCCGGTGTTTGGCATGGGAAGCTATGAGCCGCTGCAGAGCAGCAACCCGCGCATCTTTGCGCATATCCGTCGCTACGAGGATGACGTGGCGCTGTGCGTGCACAACTTCGCGCGCTCGGCGCAGCCCGTCGAGCTCGACCTCTCGCAGTACGAGGGCCGCCATCCGGTCGAGATGTTCGGCCGCTCGCGCTTCCCGCGCATCGGCGAGCTTTCCTACCTGCTCACCTTCGGCCCGCGCGGCTTCTTCTGGTTCCTGCTCGAGCAGGAGGAGAGCGACGGCGAACCGGGAGGCGCCTCATGAGCGCAGACGGCGTGGCGGCGGCGTTCGCCGAGGGCGAGCTGGACTTCGTCGATGAGACGGCGCTGGCCGCCTGGATCGCACAGCGGCGCTGGTATGCGACCAAGGGGCGCGGGATCGCTCAGGCGAGCGTCGTGGAGGCGCAACCGCTCGGCGGCGAGCCTCCGCTCGTGATGGCGCTCGTGGAGGTTCGCCTGCAGTCAGGCATGCGTGATCTCTACCAGGTGCTGGTCGGGCTGCGCCCGGCTCCGGGAGGCCTCGACGAGGAGGAGTCGATCTGCGAGGCTGAGGGCTGGGTCCTCCACGGGGCGCTCGGCGATCCGGCACAGTGCAGGTGGCTGGGGGGGCTGCTGAGCGCATCCGCGTCGTTTGAGCGGGCGAGTGGCCGGGTCGAGTTCCACGGGCTCGGGGGATCGGCACCGCTGGCCAGGGCGAGGAGCGTGCGGCCGCTCACGGGCGAGCAGAGCAACACGTCGATCGTGTTCGACGAGCAGGTCGTGCTGAAGGTGTTCCGCAGGCTCGCGGCGGGCACGAACCCGGAGCTCGAGATGCTGCGCTTCCTCTCCGAGCGCGGCTGCGAGAACATCGCCGAGCTGCTCGGCTGGTTCGAGCATCGCGGCGAGCGCATCGACGCCACGCTCGGCATCGCCGTTCGTCATGTGGCTGGAGCACGCGATGGCTGGCGGATGACGCTCGATGCGCTGGCGGCCGGCGAGGGCGGCACGCTGATGGCACCGCTCGTCGAGCTGGGCGCGGTGACCGGCCGCATGCACACGCTGCTCGCCTCCGAGCCCGCCGATCCGGATTTCGCGCCCGAGGAGCAGAGCCTCGAGGCGACCGCGCTGCTCGCCGCCACGATCGATGAGCATCTCGAGCGGACGCTCGACGATCATTCCGAGGATCCCGCGCTCGAGCCGATAGCGCGCCGCAGCGAGGAGCTGCGCGAGTACGTGCGCTATGCGGCCCAGAGGGTCACGGGCGGGCGCCTGATCCGCCACCACGGCGACTTCCACCTCGGCCAGACGATGGCCAGCCCGCGCGGATGGGTGATCGTCGACTTCGAGGGCGAGCCGGCCCGCTCGCTGCTGGAGCGTCGGCGCAAGCGCTCGGCCCTGCGTGACGTGGCGTGCATGCTCGGCTCCTTCGCCTATGCGGCCGCCGCCGCCGAGCTGCAGCGGGGCGTGCGCCCGGCCGAGGATTGGGAAGCGCGCGCGCGGGAGAGCTTCGTCGAGGGCTACCTCGGCAGCGTCGACCCCACCCTGCTGCCCTCCGATCGCGCGGCGATCGAGCACACGCTCGCGTTCCTCGAGCTCGAGAAGGCCATCTACGAGCTGCGTTACGAGATCGATCACCGGCCCGACTGGGTGCCGATCCCGGTGGCGGCGCTCTCGCGCCTGCTCGAGGCCAGGGCGGCGTGAGCATCGAGCGGGAGATCGAGCGCCTCGTAGCCTGCGACGATCCTGATCCCCACGCGCTGCTGGGCGCCCACCCGCAGGACGGCGGCGTCGTGATCCGCGCCTTCCGTCCAGGCGCGCGGCGGGTGCGCGCGCACCTCCAGAGAAGAGAGCCGGTGACGCTGCACCGGCGTCACCCCGCGGGGGTCTTCGAGGGCGTCGTGAAGGACGCGGTCCTGCCGCTCGACTACGAGCTGCAGGTCGACTACCCGCAGGGAAGCGTCTCGCTGCGTGACCCCTATGCCTACCTGCCAACGCTCGGCGAGCTGGACCTGCACCTCGTCGCCGAGGGGCGCCACGAGCTGCTCTACGAGCGGCTCGGCGCGCACGTGCGCGAGATCACCGGCACGAAGGGCACGAGCTTCGCCGTGTGGGCGCCGAGCGCGCGAGCGGTGAGCGTCGTGGGGGACTTCAACGGGTGGGACGGGCGCCTGCACCAGATGCGCTCGCTGGGCGGCGCGGGTGTGTGGGAGCTGTTCATCCCAGGCGCGGAGATCGGTGCACGCTACAAGTTCGAGATCCGCGGCCACGACGGAGCGCTCCTGTTGCGGGCGGATCCGTTCGCCTTCGAGGCCGAGCATCCGCCACAGACGGCGTCGGTCATCGCCCGTTCGCGCCACCGCTGGCGCGACGAGGGCTGGCTCGAGCGTCGCCGCGCCGGGGACCGGCTGCGCGAGCCGGTCTCGATCTACGAGGTGCACCTGTCCTCCTGGCGCTTGAATCCGCTCGAGGGCAACCGCAGCCTGAGCTACCTCGAGCTGGCCGAGGAGCTCGCCGCCTATGTCAGCGAGCTGGGCTTCACGCACGTCGAGTTGCTGCCCGTGATGGCCCATCCCTTCAGCGGCTCGTGGGGCTACCAGGTGACCTCCTACTTCGCGCCGACGCCGCTCCACGGCTCCCCGGACGATCTGCGTGAGCTGATCGACGCCCTGCACGCGGCGGGAATCGGGGTGATCCTCGACTGGGTGCCGGCGCACTTCCCGCGCGATGAGTGGGCGCTTGCGCGCTTCGACGGGACCGCCCTGTATGAGCACGAGGATCTGCAGCGTGCGGTGCACCCCGACTGGGGCACGCTCGAGTTCAACTTCGCCCGCAACGAGGTTCGCAACTTCCTGCTGGCCAGCGCCCTGTACTGGCCGCGCGAGTATCACGCCGACGGGCTGCGCGTGGACGCGGTCGCGTCGATGCTCTACCTCGACTACTCGCGCGAAGAGGGCGAGTGGCAGCCCAACCGCTACGGCGGCCGCGAGGACCTCGAGGCGATCGCGTTCATGCGCGAGCTCAACGAGGTGCTGCATGCGCGCGAGCCGGGCATCGTCTCCGCAGCGGAGGAGTCGACCGCGTGGCCCGGCGTCTCGCGGCCTACCTACCTCGGCGGGCTGGGGTTCGGCTTCAAGTGGAACATGGGCTGGATGCACGACACGCTCGACTACTTCCAGCGCGACCCCCTATACCGCCGCTACCACCACCACGAGCTGACCTTCAGCCTGCTCTACGCGTACACCGAGAACTTCATCTTGGCGCTCTCGCACGATGAGGTCGTGCACGGCAAGGGCTCCCTGCTCTCGCGGATGCCCGGCGACAGCTGGCAGAGACTCGCGAACCTGCGCGCGCTGTACGCGTACATGTGGGCCCACCCCGGCAAGAAGCTCCTGTTCATGGGGGGCGAGCTGGCGCAGGAGGCGGAGTGGAGCCACGAGCGCTCGCTCGACTGGCACCTGCTCGAGCAGCCCGAGCATCGCGGCGTGCATTCGCTCGTATCAGACCTCAATCGCATCTATCGCGAGCGCCCGGCGCTGTGGGAGCTCGACGACGATCCGGCCGGCTTCTGCTGGCTGGAACCCAACGACGTCCTGGGCAACACGCTCAGCTTCATCCGGGCTTCGCGCGAGCAGCGCGATCTGCTCGTCTGTGCCTGCAACTTCAATCCCGCCCCCAAGCTCAGCCACCGCATCGGCCTGCCGCGTGCCGGGCGCTGGATCGAGGCGCTCAACAGCGACAGCCGCCACTATGGGGGCGGCGATGTCGGCAACCTCGGCGGGATCGAGGCCGAGCCGATCGCGTGGCACGGCCAGCCCTTCTCGGCGGAGGTGCTGCTGCCGCCGCTCGCCGTCGTCTGGTTCGTTCCCGAAGCTCGATGACCTACGCCTGGGAGCGACGGCTCGGCGCCGTGCCATGCGCTGGGGGGGAGGCCTGCTTTCGCGTGTGGGCGCCACGGGCGCAACGGGTGGCCGTGCGCTTGCGCGGCGAGGATCACGCGCTCAAGGACGCCGGCCACGGCGTGCACGAGCGGCTGCTGGCGGCATCCGCGGGCGAGGACTACTGGATCGTGCTCGACGGGACGCCGCTGGCCGATCCATGTTCGCGCTGGCAGCCCGCGGGCATCCGCGGCCCCTCGCGCGTGCTCGACACGCGCGAGTTCGAATGGAGCGATCGGGACTGGAGCGGGGTCGCGCTCGAGGATCTCGTGCTCTACGAGCTGCACGTGGGCGCGTTCACGCAGGAGGGCACGTTCGCCGCCGTGATCGGGCACCTGCGCGGGCTGCGAGAGCTGGGCGTCACGGCGATCGAGCTGATGCCCGTCGCCGAGTTCCCGGGCCGGCGCGGCTGGGGATATGACGGGGTTCAGATCTCGGCGACCTTCTCCGGCTACGGTGGGCCGCGTGGCCTGCAGCGGCTGATCGACGCGGCTCATGCCGCGGGGATCGGGGTCGTCCTGGACGTCGTCTACAACCATGTGGGCGCTTCAGGGGTGGAGGCGATGGAGGCCTTCGGGCCGTACTTCACCGACAAACACAAGACCCCGTGGGGCAAGGCGATCAACTACGACGACGAACAGTGCGACCCGGTGCGCGAATGGGTGCTGCAGAGCGCCGAGGGCTGGGTGCGCGACTTCCACCTCG
This sequence comes from Solirubrobacteraceae bacterium, assembly GCA_049512215.1. GTDB lineage: Bacteria > Actinomycetota > Thermoleophilia > Solirubrobacterales > Solirubrobacteraceae > Palsa-744. Next base: position 30,280 of record JBEKXJ010000003.1, on the reverse strand, counting down.
ACGGGCTGCGACTTGACGCGATCCATGCCATCCATGATGAGAGCGCACGCCCGATCCTGCGCGAGCTGGCAGCGCGGGTTCACGCGCTCGACCCGCGGGCGCTCGTGATCGCGGAGAGCGCTCTGAACGACCCGCAGGTGATCCGCCCCGTCGAGCTCGGAGGCCACGGGCACGACGCGCAGTGGGCGGACGACTTCCATCATGCGCTGCGCGCGCTGCTGACCGGCGAGCGCGACGGCTACTACGCGGACTTCGGCGCGCTCTGCGACCTCGCGAAGGCGTTCCGGCGGCCGTTCGTGCACGACGGGACGTACTCGGCATATCGGCGGCGGCGCTTCGGAGCGCCCGCCGGCGACCAGGCGCCCGCGCAGTTCGTCGTCTTCGCCCAGAACCACGACCAGGTGGGCAATCGTGCCCTCGGCGACCGGCTGCCGGTCGCGGCGCGGCCGCTGGCCGCATTCTGCGTCCTGCTCTCGCCGTTCACGCCGATGCTCTTCATGGGCGAGGAGTATGGTGAGCGGGCGCCGTTCCAGTACTTCACCGATCACATAGATGTCGAGATCGCGCGGGCCACGCGCGAGGGCCGGCGGCAGGAGTTCGCGCGTTTCGCCGCCTATGCCGGGGAGCTGCCGGATCCGCAGGCGCCCGAGACCTTCATGCGCTCCAAGCTCACGCGCGAGCATGACGGGAGCCTGTGCGCGCTGTACGCCGAGCTCCTGCGCGTTCGCGGCGCGCTGCCCGGGGGCGACGCGGAGGTCAGCTTCGATGAGGCGGAGCGCTGGCTGCGTGTGCGCCGAGGTCGCTGGCAGCTCTTGTGCAACTTCGCGCAAGCGGAGATGCTCGTGCCGTGCGCCGGCGCCGAGGTCCTGCTCGCGACGCACCCGGCGGTGCGAGCCGAGCGCGACGGGGTGCGCTTGCCGGCGCTCGCGGGAGCGTTGATGGGATGAGGGAGGTCTGGCCTGGGCGCCCGTTCCCGCTGGGAGCCACCTGGGACGGCGAGGGAACCAACTTCTCGCTGTTCTCAGAGAACGGCCAGCGCGTCGAGCTGTGCCTCTACGACGAGCGGGATAATGAGACGCGAGTCGAGCTCAGCGAACGAACCGCCTACAACTGGCATTGCTACCTGCCGGGGGTCGGCCCCGGGCAGCGCTACGGCTACCGTGTCCACGGCCCCTACGACCCCGCCGGTGGGCATCGCTTCAACCCCACGAAGCTTCTGATCGACCCCTACGCGAAGGTGATCGAGGGGCCTATCCGCTGGGAGGTGGCCAACGTGCTGCCCTACGTTCCCGACGACACGCCGGACGCCGATCTCGAGCCGGACGACGAGGACGACGCCGAGGCGATCCCCAAGTGCCTGGTCGTGGACCAGGCCTTCGACTGGCAGGAGGACCGGCCGCTGCGCACGCCCTGGAGCGACACGGTCATCTACGAGACGCACGTTAGGGGCTTCACGATGCGTCACCCCGAGGTGCGCGAGGATCTGCGCGGCACCTACGGTGGGCTCGCCTCGGCGCCGGCGATCGAGTACCTGGCCTCGCTCGGCGTAACCGCGGTCGAGCTGCTGCCGATCCACCACATCGCGGACGAGAGCTTCCTGCACGAGCGGGGCCTGAGCAACTACTGGGGCTACAGCTCGATCGGCTACCTCGCGCCGCATTCGTCCTACGCGGCAACCGGCTCGCGGGGTGAGCAGCTGCGCGAGTTCAAGGGCATGGTGAAGGCGCTGCACAGCGCGGGGATCGAGGTGATCCTCGATGTCGTCTACAACCACACGGCGGAGGGCAACCACCTCGGTCCGATGCTCTCGTTCAGGGGCATCGACAACGCCAGCTACTACCGCCTCGTGCCCGAGGATCCGCGTCGCTACATGGACTTCACCGGCACGGGCAACTCGTTCAACCCGCGTCACCCGAGCGTGCTGCGGCTGATCATGGATTCGCTGCGCTACTGGGTCACCGAATGCCACGTGGACGGCTTCCGCTTCGACCTCGCGGCCGCGCTCGCGCGCGAGCTCTATGAGGTGGATCGCCTCTCGGCGTTCTTCGACGTCATCTATCAGGACCCGGTGCTCTCGCAGGTCAAGCTGATCGCCGAGCCGTGGGATCTGGGCCCGGGCGGCTACCAGGTGGGCAAGTTCCCGCCGCTGTGGACGGAGTGGAATGGGGTCTACCGCGATGTGGTGCGGGACTTCTGGCGCGGGCAGGCGCCGGCGAGCGCGTTCGCCTCGCGCCTGACCGGGTCCAGTGACCTCTACTCACACGACCGCGACCCGTTCGCCTCGATCAACTTCGTCACCTGCCACGACGGCTTCACCCTCGCCGACCTCGTCGGCTACGAGCACAAGCGCAACGAGGCCAACGGCGAGGATGGGCATGACGGAAGCGACGACAATCGCAGCTGGAACTGCGGCGTCGAGGGGCCCACTGATGACCCCGAGGTGGCGGCGCTGCGCGCGCGCCAGCAGCGCAACTTCCTTGCGACGCTGTTCTTCTCGCTCGGCGTGCCGATGCTGTGCGGCGGCGACGAGCTTGGCCGCACGCAGCTCGGCAACAACAACGCCTGGTGCCAGGACAACGAGCTCTCGTGGTACGAGTGGGATCTCGACGAGTCGCACGAGCACCTGCTCGCCTTCACCAGGCGGCTGATCGCCCTGCGCAGGGAGCACCCGATCTTTCGCGGCCAGCGCTTCTTCGAGGGCGTCGTGGGGGCCACGGGGCTGCCCGACGCATGGTGGTTTCGCGAGGACGGCCTCAAGGTGACCCAACGCGACTGGGGACGCCACGATCTACGCACGCTCGGCCTGTTTCTGAATGGTCAGGCGCCCAGCTACTTCGGCGTCCACGGAGAGGAGATCCGCGACGACTCGTTCTTGCTGATCTTCAACGCCGAGCCTGATGATGTGACGTTCAGGCTGCCTTCGCGCCGCTTCGGCGAGCGCTGGGAGTTCGAGCTCTCCACAGCCGAGCCCGACCTCGAGGCGGGCGCCTTCCGGGTCGGCCCCCGGGGCGAACTCCTGGCCAGGAGTCGCTCGGTGACGACGCTCAGGCTGGTTGGGCGGCAGGGCTGAGCGCGCTGCGCGCCACCTACCGTCTCCAGCTCGGGAACGGGCTGGGCTTCACGGAGGCGCGCGCGCTCGTGCCCTACCTGCGCGAGCTGGGCGTCAGCCATCTCTACCTCTCGCCGCTGCTGCGGGCGCGTTCGGGCTCGCTGAGCGGCTATGACGTCGTCGACCCGAGCCGCGTCTCGGAGGAGCTCGGCGGCGAGCGGGGTCTGCGCGAGCTGGCAGCCGCGGGGCTCGGCGTGATCGCCGACATCGTGCCGAACCACATGGCCGCCTGCGATGAGAATCGCTTCTGGGCCGAGGAGGGCCTGCGCGGGCGCTTCTTCGACATCGATCCCGTCACGGGCCGCCACCGGCGTTTCTTTGACATCGACGAGCTCGCGGGCGTGCGCCAGGAGGACGAGGTCGTGTTCCGGGCGACCCACGATAAGGTTCTGGAGCTCGTGCGCGAGGGGGTTGTGGAGGGCCTGCGCATCGACCATGTCGACGGCTTGGCCGATCCGGCCGGTTACCTGCGCCGCCTGCGCCGGGAGGGCGTCGCGCAGGTGTGGGTGGAGAAGATCCTGCAGACGAACGAGGCGCTGCGCGACTGGCCCGTCGAGGGCACCGTCGGCTATGAGTTCCTCAACGATGTCACGGCGCTGTTCGTGGATCAGTGGGGGGAGAAGGCCCTCACGGCGCTCTACGCCGAGTTCACCGGCGATCAGCGCAGCTTCTCTGAGGTGGCCCTGGGCGCGCAGCTCGAGCAGGCGAGAACGACGTTCGAGCCCGAGGTCGAGCGCCTGCGCCGGATCGCGAACCTGCCCGGGATCCCCGAGTCGCTCGCGCGGCTGGCGGCGTACCGGACCTACGTGGAGCCCTCCGTCGGCGTCGTGAGCGACGCCGACCGCGCGTTGATCGAGGCGGCGCAGATGCCCGCGGGCCTGGCGGGTGCCCTGCAGCTCCAGACGCCGGCGCCGGCGGAGCTCGTGGTGCGCTTCCAGCAGACCTCGCCTGCGATCAAGGCGAAGGGCGTCGAGGACACCGCCTTCTACCGCTACAACCGCCTGCTGGCCCTCAACGAGGTGGGCGGGGATCCGCAGCGCTTCGGCATCAGCGTGGAGACGTTCCATGCGCGCAACTCAGAGCGAGCGCGGCGGTTTCCACGGGGGCTGCTGGCCAGCTCCACGCACGACACCAAGCGCAGCGGCGACGTGCGGGCGCGGATCGGGGTGATCGCCGAGATGCCTCGCGAGTGGCGCGCGCATGTGCTGCGCTGGCGCGAGCTGAATGCGGGCTTCCGGGCAGGCGGTGCGCCCGACGCGGGCGAGGAGTATCTGATCTATCAGACGCTCCTCGGTGTGTGGCCGATCGGTCGCGAGCGCCTGCAGGGCTACGTGCGCAAGGCGCTGCGTGAGGCGAAGCTGAACACCAGCTGGGTGAGCCCGGACCGCGACCGGGAGGCGCGGGTCGAGCGGTTCTGCGCCCGCGTGCTGGAGCACCCGCCGTTCCTCGAGGACTTCGAGCCGTTCGCGGCCGAAGTCGCGGTCCGGGGCGCTCGCGCTGCGATCGGCCAGACGCTCCTGAAGCTCACCTGCCCCGGCGTGCCCGACATCTACCGGGGCGACGAGCTCGAGCTGCTCGAGCTGGTGGATCCGGACAACCGGGGCCCGGTGGACTGGGAGCGCAGGATCAGTGCGCTGGCGGAGCTGAGGGCCGGCGCACAGCCGACCCTCGAGACGGCCAAGCTCCACGTGATCGCGGCCGCCCTGGAGCTGCGCGCGCGCCGCCCCGAGGCCTTTGCGGGCACCTACGAGGAGGTGTCGGCCGGCCCGACCGTGTGCGCGTTCATGCGCGGTGAGCAGGAAGTTCTCGTGGTGGTGGCGCTGCGGCCCGGCGGCGTCGGGTCGCTCGTGCTGGGCGACGGGGCGGCGGGCGAGTGGACAGACGTGCTCGGCGAGGAGGTTCACGAGTTGGGGCGTGTGGTGGGATTCGAACAGGTCATCGGACCGTTCGAGGTGGGCCTGCTGGAGCGGAGCTAGCCGGCGTGCACCCGTTCCTCAGCCAGTCGGGCCCGGTCGCGCTCGCCCACCGCGGCGGCGCTGGTGAGGCGCCCGAGAACACGCTCCCGGCGTTCGAGATCGCCGTCAGGCTCGGGTATGAGTACCTCGAGACCGATGCCCACATGACCCGCGACGGCGTGCTGGTCGCCTTCCATGACGAGCGCCTGGACAGGGTCACAGATCGCACGGGCGCGATCGCCGAGCTTCCCATCGCCGAGGTGGAGGAGGCCGATGCCGGCTACACGTTCTCGCCCGACGGCGGGAAGAGCTTCCCGTTCCGTGGCCGCTCGATCCGCGTCCCGCGGCTCGAGCGGATCCTCGTGCGATGGCCTGAGGCCCGGATCAACATCGACCCCAAGTCCGATCCATGCGTGGAGCCGCTCGCTGCCCTGCTCGATCGCCTCGGCGCCTGGGAGCGCGTGTGCATCGGATCGTTCTCCGATCAGCGCCTGCGCCGGATCCGCAGGCTCGGCTGTGGACGGGCGTGCACGTCGATGGGGCCGCACTCGCTCGCGCTCGCGCGCCTCGCCGTAACGTCCGGCAGGATGGCGCGGCTGGGCGCCGATTGCCTCCAGGTGCCCCTTCGGCGAGGACCATTCCCGATCGTCAGCCGGCGCTTCGTGAAGGCCGCGCACCGTGCGGGCCTGCCTGTTCACGTCTGGACTATCAACGACCAGGAAACGATGGACGAGCTGCTCGACCTCGGCGTGGACGGCATCATGAGCGACCGCCTGAGGCTGCTCGCAGATGTCTTCGCCCGCCGCGGCCTGCCGCTCGCCGGGAGGGCCGTATGATCCGCCGCGGCCTGTCGCTCGCCGGGAGGGCCGTCGAACGTTGGTCAAGGCGAGCGGTCCCAGGGTGATGAACTGCGCCGAGCGGCGCCCTCGCAGGCGCTGGTTTCCCGAGCTCAAGGCACAGACGCTTGCCTGGTGGGTGAGGACGGCCCCAGAGCAGAGACTCCAGTCGGTCATGCGCAGCCCGCTGCGTGGGGTCCTGTTGTGGCAGATCTTCCGCACGATCGCTCAGCGGGCAGAGCCCGATGCACGCCTGGAGGGGGTCGTGGAGTTCAGGATCAGCGGCCGGCGAGACGGCGGCATCGACCGCTGTCAGCTCACGCTCAGCGACGGTCGCTGCAGGGCATCAAGAAACGGCGGAGGCAGGCCGGCCTTGACGCTCGAGCTCGGATCCGTGGCGTTTCTGCAGCTGGTTGGCGGTAGCGCCCGCGCCCATCGACTCTTGATCGCGGGCAGGCTCAGGCTGCGCGGTGATCTCATGTTCGCCCTGGCCCTGCCCGCGGCGCTCAGGCTTCCCGGGCGCCGCCGGCAAGCGCCCTCGCGCGAGCGCTGAGCTTCGCCGGCGTCTGCGCCTCGCTCAGCGTCGCCGGCGTCTGCGCCTTGCTGAGCTTCGCCGGCATCTGCGCCAACCCCGTGGCACCGTGCTGGTGAGCGCTCGATGGATGAGCAGGTTGCGTAGTTTCCCTGCTCGTGATGGCGGCTTTTCCCGGCTGACGAGAGGATCACGTGGACGTAGGTTCGTGGCCATGATGGGCCAAACCTCCCAACGCGGGAGCCCAGCAGGATCAAAGCTCGGCCCGCGAGCCATGCCTCCGAGCTGACGATGGCAGGAGCGCGCGGACCGCGGAGCGCGAGACGCGTCGTCATCTGCGGCGGCGGCGTCGCGGCGGTCGAGGCGCTGCTGGCGCTGCGGGCGCTCATGCGGTTCATGGCGGAGGTGCACCTGGTTGCCCCGAACAGCCAGTTCGTCTACCAACCGCTCGCGGTGGCGGCACCCTTTGATCTCGCCGAGACCCACCTCTTTGACCTCGCCGAGATCGCCGGCGAGGAAGGTGCCGAGCTGCACGTTGACTCGCTGGCGCGTGTCGACGCCGAGGACCGGCGGGTCGAGCTCGCCGGCGGCATGACCCTTTCCTACGATGCCCTGCTCATCGCGGTCGGCGCGCGGCGGCGGGAGTGGCTGCCGGGGGCGCTGCACTTCGGCGGAGCCTCGGACGTGGAGGCGTTCCGGGCGCTGCTCGAGCGATTCGAAAGCGGCTCGGATCAGCGACTGTGCTTCGTGAACCCCGCTGGTCTCAGCTGGACGCTGCCGCTGTATGAGCTTGCGCTGCTGACCTCCGCGCACCTGGCCGACCGAGGCGTCATGGGCTTCGAGCTCAGCGTCGTCACGCCCGAGGCCGATCCGCTGGACGTGTTCGGCCCGGCGGCCGCCGCATGCTGCGCAACCTGCTCGCGGCACGGGGGATAACGCTCAAGGCAGGCGCCCAGGCGGAGAAGATCGAGGGCGGCCAGCTCCACCTCCAGCCACGCGCGACGCTGGAGGTCGATCAGGTGGTGACCCTTGCGCAGCTCGAGGGCCCCGCCGTGGCGGGGCTGCCCTGCGACCAGACCGGCTTCATCCCCGTGGACGAGCACAGTCGGGTCAGCGGCCTGAAGGACGTGTATGCCGCCGGCGACGGAACAACCTTCCCTGTCAAGCAGGGAGGTCTCGCCACCCAGCAGGCCGATGCGGCCGCCGAGGCGATAGCGGCAGAGATGGGCGCCGCTGTTACGCCATCTCCGCTCCGACCCACGCTCCGGGGCATGCTCCTCACCGGCATCGCCCCGGTCTACCTGCGCGCGCAGATCGCCGATAGCGGCAGCTCCTTCGAGACCGCGGCCAACCCGCTCTGGTGGCCGCCGTGCAAGATCGCCGGCCGCTACCTGGCACCATACCTCTCCGGCCACAGCGCGCTCACGCGCGGCGAGACGCTCGAAGACCGTCCGCCCTCGACCGAGGATCCCGCGACGCTCCGGGAGTCACACGAGGAAGCCCGCCAGCTGGCGCTGACCTTCGCCGAGCGGGATGCCACCGGTGGCCACTTCGAGTCCGCCCTGAAGTGGCTCGACGTGCTCGAGCAGGTCGACGGCGTCCTACCGCCCGGATATGTGCGCAAGCGAGCCGACTGGCGAGCTCGCGCCCGTGCGTGAGCCACAAGCCGAGGCCTCAGCCGCTTGCCGGCGCGTCGATCGTGACCCTCAGGTCGCTGAGCGCCCGCGCGGTGGCGGTTGCTTCGGCCGCTTGCGGGCCGGCCCCGCTCGAAGGGCGCCGCTCGCAGGCGTGTAGATGCTCTCGCGGCCGTCGTCCCAGCCGATCCGATAGCGAGGAAAGGGATCGCCTCGGAGCACCTCCTCGACGACCCCCGTCCGGGGTCGGCGATCCGTTGACTCGGACTCCGCTACGACGTGCCTGCCGACCTCAAACGCCATCTTCCACCCCTCATCGCTCGTGCTCACCCGGGGACAAACCGCGGCACGCAAACTAGCAGCGCGCGACGCGCTGGGCGCATAGGCGCGGTCTGTGCGCCGCCAAGGGCGTACAGGCTCGGTCTGCAGAACCCCGAGGCGCAGGCATCGATCCTGCGGGCGAGACGATCGAATAGGTTTGGGCTGTGGACATCGCCTGCGTCGACGGCGCCCTCGTGCCGCTGGGAGAGGCTCGCATCCCCGTCACCGACGCAGGATTGCTGCGCGGCGACGGCGTCTTCGAGGTCATGCGCCTCTACGAGGGCGTGCCGTTTGCGCGCCAGCGCCATCTCGAGCGGATGGCGCGCTCGGCGCAGAACCTGCGCCTCGAGCTCGACATCGGCGGCATCGATCGCGACATCAAGGCGTTGCTCGCCGCGGTCCAGCCCGGTGATGCGCTGCTGCGTGTCCTCGTGACCCGGGGCGGCCACCGCATCGTCCTGATCGAGCCGTTGCCGGTCGCGCCGGAGGCGCTGACCCTCGGCTACGTGATCTTCGCGCCGGTGCGCGTGCTCGACGGCGTCAAGTCGCTGTCCTACGCGGCCAACATGCACGCCACGAGGCTCGCGCAGGAGCGCGGCTTTGAGGAGGCGCTGCTCGTGACGCCGCACGGCCGCGTGCTCGAGCTGCCGACCGCCTCGTTCTTCTGGGTCGCCGACGGAGAGGTGCGCACGCCGCCGCTCTCCGATCACATCCTCGACTCGATCACGCGGCGGATCGTGGTCGAGGTCGCCGACGCGAAGGAGGCAGCCACCACTCAGACCGATCTCAAGTCCGCGGAGGAGGCGTTTGTCGCCTCGACCTCCTTCGAGGTGATGGCGGTGAGCCGCATCGAGGAGCACGACCTGCCCGCCGGCGGACCTATCATCACGGAGACCGCGGGCAAGGTGCGCGCGCGCATCGAGGCGGAGCTCGCGGGCGGCTGACAGGAGTCATCAGTGCCGTCGGGAACGGGCCCGTAGATCGTGCCCGGCACGACGCTCGAGCGTCCGGCACGACGCTCGAGGGTGGTACTGTCGAGAGGGGGCTGGCCTTACGGCCAGAGCTCCAGTCAATAGCCGCGAAGCCGCCGAAAGGTGCCCTGGCGCCAAGGAAGGGTCGAGCAGAGGTGAGCGATGCTCATCTGCGGGGCGGGCGCGTCGCGGAGAACCCCTACACCTGTGAAAAGCGCGCGCCTGCAAACGCAAGAGCACCTTGTCTGGGGGCTCCGCGGCGCGGCCTCCCGGTTCTAGGCTCCTCCGGTGAGACTTCGTAGCACCCTTGCTCGCGACATCCTGCCGACGCCGCGGAGGGACGGTCACCCCCTGATCGAACTGATGCGCACGCGACTGGCCGCCGGCAGCCGGCGCGGGGCACGGACCGATCAAGCGGTCATCGCCTTGGCGATCGAGGGCGGGGGGTCGCGGGGCGTGATTTCAGGGGGCATGTGTCTGCTGCTCGAGAAGGCCGGCTTGATCGACGCGGTCGACGTCATCTACGGCACCTCCTCGGGTGCGCTGAACGGATCATTCACCGCGGCCGGCCAGGCGGCGCTGGGCTCGACGAACTACCTGGACACAGCCAACCCGCAGTTCGCCAACCCCTTGCGCATGTTGACGGGGCGCGCCGTCATCGACTTCGACTTCCTCTTCAACGAGCTCATCTCAAACCGCAAGCCCTATGACATCGAAGGGCTGGCCGCGGGCCCCTGTTTCCGGGCGCTCGGCGTGGATCTGACGACCTCCACGATGCAGGTTCTGCGCGACTTCTCAAGCGTCGAGGAGCTCATGGCTGCCGTGCGCGTCAGCTGCTCGCTGCCGCTGCTCTCCGAGGCTCCGGTCTCGTTCCGGGGGACACCCATGGCCGACGGCAGCCTGATCGAGTCGATGCCCTACGCGACGGCGCTGGCCGAGGAGGCCACCCACGTGCTCGTGCTCCGCTCGCGTCCGGCCGGCTTCCGCAAGGAGCACTACCCCCGCGCCCTGATTGAGTTCGCCCGCCGGAAGGGACATCCGGCGATCGCGCCTCTGATGCAGGCGCGGCCGGATCGCTACAACGCCGAAGCCGAGTACCTCGAGAGGATCGCCGGCAACGATCCGAGCGTGCTCCAGATCGCGCCACTGCAAGGCACGGCCACGGTCGGTCAGATCGAGCTCTCAGGCCGCGCGATTCGACAAGGCCTAGTCGCGGGGGCGAGCGCCGCAGCGGCCGCCTTCGGGCTGCCACCCGTCGACGTGCTCTGGCAGCCGGAGGTTTACGACACCACCTGACCCGATCCTGAGGCTCTTGCTGCGAGTGCGGCCGGGTCGCCTGAGCGCATCTCCCCGATCCAGTCGTCGAGTGCCTGCCAGCGGTCATATAGCCACACGATCAGCTCGTCGCGCTCGCGTGGCACCTCGGCGGCGGGAAAGCGCCAGAACTTGAGGTGGACGGTTGTGCCCACCAGCCCGCCGGACCAGATGTCGCGGATGTACTCGAAGCCGTCGAGGCCGACATGGCCGAAGATCACCACATCGGCGTTGCGCGCCGATTCCAGCAGCACAAGCGTGCCGCCAAGCCGGGGCGGCAGCACGTTACGCAGGCGAGCTGCGAGCGGTGCGATGTCCGGCTGACGCTCGGCGATGATCTCCTTCGCGCGGGCGAGCTTCTTGGGAGTCCAACGCGTGCCCTCGGGATAGATCAACAACCCGTCGTGCGAAGACATGTCCACCGTGAGAGCGCGCATCCGCTCGAGCTCCGCCGGAGTGTCGCCCGATGCGCGGCGCACGAACAGCGTCGGCACCCAGCGGCCACCGATGTCGATCGTCGGAAGCATCTGCAGCTCGCGCTTGATGATGAAGCGGAAGCCGAGCCCGTGGGCACGGCCGACGATCGCGTCTGGGAGCGCGTTGTCGATGATGCTCGCGTGGCGGATCATGACGAGGACCGGCCCGGGCCCCGCGAGCTCAAGCCCCTGCACCTCGAAGCGCAAACCGAACAATGCCCGGATACCCGCGAGGTGGCTCCCAAGCCAGCGACGCTTGAGGCGATATACGCGCTCGCGCCGATGAGGGCCGTCACGGCCACCTGAGAAGACCCAGATGCCGAGCAGGCCGATCAGCCCGTAAAGCTCGCCCATCAGGAACCACCACAGCATGGCGAGCAAGCGAACCGCCATCCAAGGCTTGCGGCGCCGCAGCCAAAGCACCCCGTCGACTGCCACCCCGCCGATCAACAGCACGGGCGAGAGCAAGGTGATCAGGAGGAAAGCGACCAGCTCGACAGTGATGCCGCGCAGGCGACGCCACGCTCGGGCAGCACGCGGCCCGTCGTCGGGTATCAGCGGTCCCAGAAAGCGATTGTACGCTCGGTCCTGACCGCGCTCGGGCGTTCGGAGGGATTCGCGGCGTCGTCTCCACCCCTGCCCCACACGAAAACCCATGTCGCGCATCGATCAGCGGCGAATCGACGCATCGATTAGCGGCGAATCGCGGCTAAGCGGTCGACGTGTCCTCTGGGAGGGGCGGGCGAGTGTCAGAGTGCCGCCTTGGCTGACTTGCGCCATGCGTGCGCGTGTGCGCGGCCGGAGTCTGCCGGCGCTCGGCGAGCCAGGCCTCCATGTCAGGGGGAAGCCCATCCGGAAAGGCATCGTGAAGCGCATCGGCAAGCACGGCCTCCTCGATCCGACGCCGCTGCGGATTCTCGGCGAGGAACACCATCAGCGCAACGAGGGCCCGTGGGTGCACGGCGGGCGGCGGCCATGAGCCCGCATCGGCGATCTCGTTCAGGCGCGCGCGTAGTTCCTGGGTGGTTGCGATCGCTGGCCGGTCCTCGGCCAGGGCCACCGTCCATATGTGCTCCTGCGCCTCGTGATCGCCCTCGGGGTCGACGATGTCCCACGCCAGCTCGGAGAGGGCGAGCAGATCGAGCTCGTTGAAGCCGTTTGGCATCTGCCCACCAATCCTGGCGGCGTCCGAGGGGTGGAGAAACCGTGGGGACTACGGATCCGTCACTCAGGCCGGCTCTGCACAGCCCAACGACGCCAAACCGTCAAACCTTCAAGACTGATTCTGCGCCTAGAGACTGCCCGTACCTGCGTGGTTAGACACTGCCACGTCCAGGCTAGGCAGGGCCTCCAAACGCTCAGGTGTGTGTGGGTGCCCAGCGGGCGTAACGCGTCCCGGGGCGTGAGTTCGTAGGGGTGGACCGTGGAGATCCTCCGGGCACGTGCTCGTGCTCATGGGCCCGATGGAGAGGATGGCGGCGGAGACTGGCTTGCAGTTCTCGAGGGCTTGGCGCTCGTCAATCAGGTCTTCTTCCGAGGAGCGCAGACCGCCGAGCAGGGAGCGTAAAGTCACACGCCCGGTCGTCCTCACGCGATTGCGCCCGGCCGTGTCTTCTAACTGCTCTCGGTGCTCTCGGCTTGCCACGTGGGCTTACCTGCCTTTTCTATCATTCGCCCGCGCAGATTGTACGGGGTGTTGCTTGGCAGGATAACAACTTTGCGGCGCGTCGCTCGGCCTCGGTGGTCCGCGCTCTAGATCTGCCGCTTATCCTCTCGCTGGGCCTCCTAGACCCGCTAGCGCGTCGCTGGTGGCAAGGCTAGACCTGGGCCACCCGATTGGCGCGCCGGGCCATTTGCAGAACCACTCGCGGCAGATCTGATGACATGCAATTCTAGAAATGTTATTCTAGGTTCTTGCCCCAAGCAGCCCCCGGCAAGTTCGCGTTTCTCACCAACCACGCGCAGGTGCTTCTCTGCATCGCCGGAGACTCCGGTGTCCGGCTGCGCGAGATCGGTGTGCACGTCGGGATTACCGAGCGAGCGGCGCACCGGATCGTCGGGGAGCTCGAGGCGGCGGGCTACGTAACGCGGCGGCGAGAGGGCCGTCGCAACCACTACACAATCGAGCCGTATCTCCCGCTGCCCGACCCGCTCGTGCGTGAGCAGCAGGTCGTCGACCTGCTGGCAATCGTTGGCGCACAGGGACGGCCGTCGAGGGGACCGGATCCAATAGGAGAGCATGATGAGTGAGCCAGGTCAATCGACGGTCGCCGCGGTTCCGACGGCGAGGAGGGCTCCGGAGATGGTCCCGATCGAGCACGAGACACGCGAGCGGGTCGTGCGTGCAGCGATCATCGCTATGCCGCTCGCGGCCGTAGGCTCGGCCGGCTGGCTCGCGTGGGGTGGGAGCCTGCACTGGCAGGATCTGGTTGTGCTGGCGATCGTCTACTCCCTGACGGGCGCTGGTATCACGGTCGGCTACCACCGCCTGTTCACCCACCGCAGCTTCAAGACCACACGTGTGCTGCGCGTGCTGTTCGCCGTGCTGGGTTCGATGGCGGTCGAGGGCTCGGTGGTCGAGTGGGTCGCCACCCACCGCCGTCATCACGACTTCTCAGACCAACCCGGAGACCCACACAGCCCGCACGCCGAGCGGGCGCCGGGCTGGCGTGGAGCCATATGGGGGCTCGTCCATGCGCACGTCGGCTGGATGTTCCGCGGGAAGGACATGGCCAACCCAGGCCGCTACGCGCAGGACCTGCTCGCAGACCGCGACCTGCGGATCATCAGCCGCACGTTCCCGCTCTGGGTCGTGGTCGGGTTGGCGCTTCCCTTTGGCCTCGGCGTGGCGCTCACCGGCTCGCTCGTCGGTGGCCTCACGGGCCTGCTGTGGGGCGGGGTGGTGCGAATCTTCCTTCTGCATCATGCGACCTTCAGCATCAACTCGTTGTGCCACTTCTTCGGTCGCTCACCGTTCGGCACGGGCGACGAGTCTCGAAACCTCGGCTGGCTCGCGCCGGTCACTTTCGGTGAGGCGTGGCACAACAACCACCATGCCTTTCCGACCTCGGCCCGGCACGGACTCGGTCGCGGGCAGGTCGATCCCGGCGCGTGGTTGATCACTGCGCTCGAGCGCTCGCACCTAGCGTGGGACGTCGTCCGCATCTCACCGGAGCGCCAACGCGCGAAGCGGATCGCTCTGCCGTAGCCGCGGCCGGTGTCTTCGCTGGTCCGATCGCCCGCACAGGGCCGCCGAGCCGCCCGGCGGTAGCGCTTCAAGCTTGTCGAGCCCTGCCGGCTGCGCGGGCGCGCTTGCCGAGCAGGATGCGCTCGATCTCCTTGAGCGCTTCGCCCATGCAGATCGCCAGGTGCTGGAGGTGGGGGAGGCTGTCGCGGGCGCCGGTGAAGCCGAAGTTGAGCGTGCCGGCGTAGCTGATGCAGGTGATGTTGAGCGCGTTGCCGTGCAGCAGGAGCGAGAGCGGGAAGACGGCATCCAGGCGCGAGCCGTTGAAGTAGAGCGGCTTGGTCGGGCCGGGGACGTTCGACACGCCGACGTTGAACGGGATCGGCGCACGGCCGGCCAGTCCGGCCATCAGCCCGGCTATGTAGGGGCCGTTGATGAGCAGTGTGTAGGGGATCCGGGCCTCCGGCGGGAGCTTGCGCAGGTGGCGCTTCGCCTCTGCGGTGGATCGGATGATCGCCTCGAGGCGCTCGACCGGGTTGGCGACGTTGGTGCCGAGCTCGGCAACTATCATCCCGACCGCCGTGCCCATCGACTGATCGTTGGTCGCCCGCAGGTTGACGGGGATTCCGGCGGTGAGCGGACGATTGGGTACCCGTGCATGCTCGGCCAGATAGCGGCGCAGGGCGCTGCCGCTGAGATAGAGGACGATGTCGTTGAGCGTGCCTTTCGCCGCCTGGGCCAACGCCCTGATCCGCTCCAGCTCGTACTGCTGGGTGGCGAAGCGCCGCTGGCCGCCGAGGTTACCTCCCAGCACCGAGCTGGGCGCGCGGTAGGGGGCTTGGAGCGCACGTTCGTCGACCGCCGCGAGCGCCAAATCGAGCGCCGCCCGGGAGACCCCGGCGAGCGCTGCGGCGCCGCCGCGCACGGCTCCGAGCGGACGCCCAAGTAGCCCCGGAGCGCCATTGGCCTGCCCGATGCGCTGCGGACGCTCGCCCGCCCCGACCGTCCAGAAGGCGGGCATCCTGCGCTGGTTGGGGTCCGTGGAGAGCGCGCGCATGATCAACCGCATCCCACTGACGCCGTCGATCAGCGAGTGGTGCATCTTCGTGTAGAGGGCAAAGCGGTTGCCTTCAAGTCCCTCGATGAGGTGCACCTCCCAGAGCGGGCGGTGCAGATCGAGCTGGTTGCCGTGCAGGCGCGAGACGAGGATCCCCAGCTCACGCTGACCACCGGGATGGGGTAGCGCGGAGTGTCGGACGTGGTAGTCGAGGTCGACATCACGAATCTCGCGCATGAGGGGCACGCGCGGGCCGACAAGCGGTCCCTCCACGAGTTTCAGGTTCCAGGGCGCCGGGATCGTGTGCGCCTCGCGCATCCGCGCGAGCTCCTTCTTGAGGTAGTCGGCCGGCGCATCGGCTGGAAGCGTGAACTCGAACAGCCCGCCGACGTGCATCGGCGTGTCGCGCGACTCGAGCACGAGCCAGACGGCATCCAGCGGGGGAACCTGCCTCATCGCCAGTCGCCCCGCTCCTCCGGTCGCTTTACACGGCAGGAAGCCCAGCCGCTCACGCCGCCGCCGGTCCGGATGTGCGGCGCGGTGTCGTCCGGGCAGATCGCTCCCGGCTGCTGTGCGGTGATCCCAGTCGCGCCATCCTCAACACGTTACAGACGTGACCAAGGCATTTGGCCCTGACGCCGGCCAAGAGGCGCGTGTGGAGCGGAACTTCAGGCTCACCACGCTGGCCGGCGTCAGGCCCGTGGATTGCCGCCAGGCCGGCTGGCCGCAGAGCACGACTATCGGCGTAACCGAGTCGTCCACGGCCGGGCAGTGAGCTCAAGGTCTCCGGTGGGGGGCCGACGAGTGAGCGAAGCCCACGGAAGGAGCCCATTATGGAGTCCATCATCGCCTGTTCGCGTTGGCGGGGCGCGGTCGCCGGGGCTCTGGCGAGTTTGACGTCAGTAGTGGGCATCGCGCAAGCGGTGCCCGCCGCGGCGGCCCTGCATGAGTTGGGGGCGCCGCGCTCGCAGGCAGGGGCAAGGCAGGCGGGGGGCGCCTGGGGACGTGGCAATCGAGCTGGCGTGAGGCCTTTGAGACCGGGGTCGTCGTTCTGGCTGGCGGCCGTGGCTGCGGTGTGCTGCGTCTGGGTTTTGCCGGGCTCCGCGCATGCGCAAGCGATTGCCGCGCTCGCGCAACCGCTGTCGGCTGAGCCGTCAACGACGCAGCCGTATCTGGCCTGTCCACCTCCCGCCCCGCGGCACGCAGCCTGCCAGTCGGTGATCGTGCCTCCCGCCGCAAAACTGGCTTCCCTGTCGGCGTCGTCGGTCTCCCCAACAACAGCAGGTGTTGACGGGAGCGGTTTGACTCCGTCCGAATTGCAGTCGGCCTACAAGCTGCCCTCGTCGACGGCGGGGACCGGCCAGACGGTCGCGGTCGTCGATGCCTACGATGACCCGTCTGCTGCATCCGACCTTGCCACGTACCGCTCGGCGTACGGTCTGGGACCCTGCACGACGACCAATGGCTGCTTCTCGAAGGTCAATCAGACCGGCGGCACGAGCTATCCGCCGGAAGAAGCCGACTGGGGAATTGAGATATCGCTCGATGTCGACATGGTCTCCGCCATCTGCCCCAAGTGCCACATCCTGCTCATCGAGGCGAACTCGAACTCATACTCCGACCTGACGGCGGCGGAGAACGAGGCGGCTGCGCTCGGCGCTACGGAGATCAGCAACAGCTGGGCGGGATCTGAGTTCACCGGAGAGACATCGTTTGACTCGGTCTTTGATCACCCGGGCATCCCGATCACCGCGGCAAGCGGTGACTGGGGTTACGACGACGAAGCCAGCGCGCCGAGCTATCCAGCGGCCTCCCCGAACGTCATCGCCGTCGGTGGCACGACCTTGACTGCCACGAACAACTCGCGAGGCTGGTCAGAGAGCACGTGGTCACGCTCCGGCAGCGGCTGCAGCCGTTACGAGCCAAAGCCCCGGTTGCAGACCGACACCGAATGCTCGCATCGCACGACCAACGATGTCGCCGCCGTGGCCGAAGACCTGTCGGTCTACGACAATGGATCATGGCTAGCGGTCGGTGGAACGAGCGCTGCGACGCCGATAATCGCTGCGGTTGAGGCGCTGTCGAGCAGCGCCGCCCGGTCCCTGGGTGCGGCCGCGTTCTACGAGAGCCCCGCCTCGCTGTTCGACGTGACCTCTGGAGCCAACGGCAGTTGCAGTGGCTCGTATCTCTGTACCGCTGGGCCCGGCTATGACGGCCCGACCGGTGTCGGAACTCCCGATGGTGCGTTTCCCTCTGAATCGCCTTCGCCCGCAGTGAGCTCGGTGTCCCCGAATCAGGGTCCGGTGGCCGGTGCCACGAAGGTGACGATCACCGGCGCAAACCTCACCGGCGCCAGCGCCGTCAAGTTCGGCTCGGCCGCCGCGACTGCCGTCAAAGTCGAATCGCCTAGCGAAATCATCGCCACCAGCCCGGCCGGCTCGGGCACAGTCAACGTGACCGTGACCACCGCAGGCGGCCAAAGCGCCGAAAGCTCGGCCGGCCACTACACCTACATAGCGGCGCCGACGGTCGCCTCGATCGAACCGACCTCGGGCCCGGCCGCCGGGGGCACCGCGGTGACGATCAAAGGCTCGGGCTTCGTCTCGCCCGCCACGGTCAAAATCGGCAGCTCGGCGACGTCGGTGGAAGTGGTCTCCGAAACCGAAATCAAGGCCAAGACCGCCGCCGGCGCAGCCGGCCCCGATGACGTCATCATCAGCGACGAAGAGGGTACCTCCAGCGCCGGCCCCAGCTACACATTCCAAGCCCCGGCGCTGCCGGCCCCGACGGTGGGGAAGATCGAACCCGACCAGGGCAGCACCGAAGGCGGGACCACCCTCACCATCACCGGCACCGGGTTCACCGGCGCCACAAAGGTGCTCTTCGGCTCGACGTCGGCGCCCAGCTTCACCGTGGAGTCGAATACCTCGATCACGGTGACCACGCCCGCGGGTACGGCCGGGACGGTTGATGTCCAGGTCACGACACCTTCGGGCGTTAGCGCGACCAGCAGCGCAACTCACTTCACCTATGGTGCGCCACCTACGCTCACCGCGGTCAGCCCGGGCTCCGGACCGCTCGCCGGCGGGAGCTCCACGGGGGTGACGGGGAGCGTGTGGGTCGGCGGGTCGACGATCAGCGTGCAGCGCCGTGCGGCGCTTGTCAAGCTGGACTGTACCGGCACGCAGACCTGTAGCGGGACACTGAAGCTGACAGCCCAGAGATCGACCTTGGAGGGCAACGAGAAGCGCACGCGCACGGTCCCGATCGGGACGGCGACGTTCTCCATCGCACCTGGCAAGACTTCAACCATCCAGCTCAAACTAAACGCCACGGGGCGTGCGCTGCTGCACTCAGCGCGCGGACATCTCAGCGCCACTCTGACCATCCTCAAGAGAGCCCCTGTGCCCTCGCAGACTCGAACCGAGACCGTCCGCCTCAATCTCGCCAAGACCAAGAGACACAGGGCTACGCCGCTCCTGAGCCGTCAACGCCCCAAGCGATTGGCCTCGTCGAGATAGGTGCGCTCAGGGGATCGGAGCTGGCTTCATCGTTGCTGGGCGGAGACGTGTCTTCGAGCGGAGACGTGTCTTCGGGATCATGCCGGCGGTTTCGCCGAGTTCAGGATCGATGAGCGCGTCTCGGCCAGCAGGCCATCCGGGACGCTCGCGCGAGCGTGTGGCGGCCCCGAACAGGGCCTCGTCACCTGGCAGGAGATGGAGATCTCCCGTTCGGGAGCGTCTCGGGCCCGCAAACCGGTCACGCTCGGCCTGCCGCCTCGCGGAGGGCTCAGGCCAGCGTGCCAGCGGGCAGCACGAAGCGCAGCGGGGTACGCGGCTCGGTCCCGCCGGAGAGGCCGAGGCGCGGTCCGTGCAGACCTCGTCGGGGAGCTTCGGAGGTCATCGTCTCGGCCACTCCGGCGTGATCGGCGATCCACGCCATCACCGCCGCGAAGTCGCCGCCAGACGCGAGCAGCGCCGCGCGCTCTACGACATCCCCGCCGGAGGAGTGAGGGCGTGCGAGCCGCTTCACGAGGGCGCGGATCTCAGCGTCGCCGGCCGCGGCCTGCGCGCTCACGAGAACTCCGTCACCGAGTAAACGGGATGACTGACACGCGCGGGGGTGTTCTCGCCGTCGCCGTCGGTATGCACGCAGAACGCCTCGAAGCGGCCATGGTCAAGGATCGCGACCACGACGTCGCCGCCCTTGGACAGCGGCCTGCCGACCTCGATCTCGCGGTCCTGTCCATCGAAGCGACAGCTGAGCTTGAAAATCCGTCGCGACCGCGCGGGGCAACCGGCGGTGAGCAGCGAGCGCTCGCGCAGTTCGCTGTAGGCCTCCTCGGCGTGCGCTCCCTCCGATTCGATGCCGGCGACGAAGAAGCTCGTCACTTGCGCCGCGCCTTGGCCGGCATGCCGGGATAGCGCCGGCGCTCCTCAGGCGTCATCTTGCGGATCCTCAGCGAGCCGTCCTTGACCCGGCGCTGGATCTCCTCCAGCTTCACGCGGCGCCGCTCGGCCGTGCGATCTGCCTGCGTGATCATCCCTCCAGGCTAGCGCGGCCGCGACCCGTTGCAGGAGAATCGGCGTCCGGCGGGCGATTCAGGAGGTGGTGGCCCGCCGTGTTCGTCGACCGCCGCGCAGCGTGCTTCTGACGGACACGAGACGCTGGTCAGAGCGTTGACAGGACGCGGTCCTTGGTCAATGAGCAGCTGTAAACGCCGAAGGGGGTCTGCTGCCCAAGCGGCCCGCTCCCCGCTTAAGCTGTGCAACATGGCGACCGTGAAGGCCACAAGCGCGCACGCCTGGTGACGACGGCGGGTTGTGTAGGCGGTCGCGCTCGTGAGTGGACTCTTCCGCTCGCCGCGGCGCTGTGGGGACCGGACCCGTGATCAGATGACGAGTCACGACGAGCATTCGGACGTCAGGCACGGCTGGCATGTGATCATTGCCTACAGCCTCGTGTGCGCGGCGACGCAGGTGCTGTGGCTGACTTACGCCGCGATCACCACCGAGTCCTCCCGCTACTACGGCGTGTCGGTGGGCGCGATCGGCTGGCTCGCTGAGATCTTTCCCCTGCTCTACGTGGTCCTAGCGATCCCGGCCGGATTCCTGCTCGACCGCTGGTTTCGCCCCTCGCTCTCCGCAGGCGGCGCGCTCGTCGCAGCAGGAGGCCTAGTGCGCCTCGGCGGACATAGCTTCGCTTGGGTGATGCTCGGCCAGAGCATGGTCGCCGTCGCCCAGCCCGTCGTCCTGAGCGCCGTTAGCAAGCTGGCCGGCGAGTACCTTCCCCTGCAACAACGCGCCAGCGGGATCTCCGTGGGCTCCGCCGGCAGCTTCGCCGGCATGCTCATCGCGCTGCTCCTCGGCCCCACACTCGGCGCCCACGCACACATCCAGAGGCTGCTGGAGGTCGAGGCCGTGATCGCCCTCGCGCCGGCGCTGGCGCTGGCGCTGGCCCTTCGCAGAGCCGGGCACGAAGGCAAGGAGCACACGGCGATCGAGGGCAGCGCTGCGCGCTCGCTCTGGCGGCTGGAGCCGATACGCACCCTGTGCGGCCTGGTGTTCATCGGCTTTGGGATCTTCGTCGCGCTCGCCACCTGGCTGCAGCAACTGCTCGAGCCGTCCGGCGTCTCCGAAAAGCAGGCGGGCGTGCTGCTCGTCGGGATGATCATCGCTGGGCTGGTCGGGTGCGCGGTACTCCCGCCGATGGTCTCGCGCCGCCACGGCGAGCGCGCGTTCATGCAGGCTGCGGTGCTGGTCGCATGTGCAGGCTGCGTGCTCCTAGGCGTGGCCCCATGGCTCGGCGTGCGCGGCGTAGCGCTTGTTGCGATGGGCGTGGTGCTGCTTCCCGCCCTTCCCGTCATCCTTACGAGCGCCGAGAGGCTCGCCAGCGCCGCCGCCGGCACGGCCGGCGCGATCGTCTGGATGGCAGGCAACCTCGGCGGTCTCGTGGTCGCGCTGATGGTGCAGATTCTCGTGCACCACCCGCTACCCGCATTCCTGGCCATGGCCGGGATATCGCTCGTCGGCTTGCCGCTCGCCGCCCGTCTGACCTCGCCCACCTCCAAGCATCCCGCCCCGTCACCGTCACCGGCCCCGGGCTGAGCGCGCAAGCAGCAGCTCATTTGCAGGGTCTTTCGAGAGCCCAGCATCGGACTCGAACCGATGACCCCTTCCTTAGCATCGGCCGCACTGGGGGAGGGGGGTAATTCTCCGTCGAAATCCAGCTCGAGGTCTGGCTTGCGGGCGGTGACGATCTCGGTCGGAAAGAGCAGCTGGGTCAGGTACTCGCGCCTGATCTCGGCGAAGCCAAGCTCACGCAGTACCGGCGCTGCGAGCACGCCGCGGCAGTTGGCGGTCAAGGACAGGCCGCTCGCGTATAGCGTCTCGAAGAGGCGATGCCGGGGCCGCTCGCCCTTGGTCATATTGGAGAGCACCAGCCGCCCACCGGGCCGCAGCACGCGACGAAACTCGGCCAGGGCTCGCGGGATCTGATCGCGCGGCAGCAGGTCGAGCATGTAGCTGTTCACCACCAGGTCGAAGCTCTCACCCTCGAAAGGGAGCGCGAGCGCATCCCCCCGGCGCAGCTCGACCCGATCGAGCCGTGCCCGTGCCAGGCGTCGGCGCGCGACGGCCAGCATGCCGTCGGCGAGATCCACTCCCACGGTGCGCCCGCTGTGATTACGCCGGGCGAGCGCAGCGAGCTGCTTACCTGTTCCGACGGCCACCTCCAGGACCGCCTCGCCATCACTGACCCGCGCGATCTCCAGCACGAGGCCACGAGCCTTGCTCTCGGCGAGTCCCGCCCACAGCTCGTAGATAGGGGCGACACGCGAGTAGAAGCGCAGGTCCCAGTCCCGATCCCTGCGCACCTCCCGGATCGCAGAGCGCCAGTCACGCTGCCCCGTCTCAGTGGTCGTCGGATCGCTCATCGTCGCGCCCGCCTCGTCCTCGTGGCGGAACTCTATCTTCGTCGCGCCTTCCTCGCCTTGGCGGCCGGACTCTGCCTCGCGCCTGCCAGGAACAGCCCTGTGATCAGGTCTCCGCGCCGGCCGATTATCGCGGGGGGCGCCGGCGCGGCGAGTCGACTCGCCGATCTCACACCTCCCGTTCCTATCCATGAGCGTGTGTAGAGTGCACAGCGTCCGCGAAAGGGGAGGACAGATGGAGCACGAGCACACCGAGCACGTCGCAGCTCCGCCCAATCAAGTATTCGCAGCCATCGCCGACCCGGAGAACCTGCCGCATTACGTTCCGCAGCTGACGTCTGTCCAGCGTGCGGACGGCGATAAGCTCACGGTCGAGGCGCGCTACGAGGGTCACACGCAACGCGGGGAGGCCTGGTTTCGTGCCGACGAGTCCAAGCTGCGCATCGAATGGGGCGCCCCCGACAGCGAGTATCACGGATGGATCGAAGTTAGCCCCGAGGCAGACGGTTCGCGGCTGACGCTGTTCCTCGCGACTGCCCGCGGCGATGCATCCGACAACGAAGTGATGGGCACACTCGACGCGATACGGCGACTGGTGGAGGCTGATGTCTAGTAGCTCGTGCGGCCGCTGAGCCGGACCGGGTTTGACGCAGACCGTCGTTGCCGCCTGCTTCGCTGCGCGCCTTCAGTCCTGAGCCGGCGAACGTAGCCGCTACGAGCGACGACAGGCCACCCCGCGCGCGATTCCCGCCGCCGGGGCAAACGAGCCCGGGACGGGCTCGTCGAACCTCGCGGGTGCGGGGAATCACTCTGCAGCGACAGGGGCGACTACCGATGCGGTGGCGCAGCCCAGAGCCGAGCCTGCTAGTCGAGCATCATCACCCGATCAGGGAGTTATGGATGTCCGTGTTGGATGGGACCGGCGGCCCGAGCGTTCTCCCCGCAGGCAGATGGTCAGTGGATGCCCCCCGCTCGAGCGTCGCGTTCGCCGTCAGGCACATGACGCTCGCGACGGTGAAGGGTCGCTTCCACGACTTCGACGGGGTGCTGGAGATAGGGTCAGGCACCCCGCGGGCGACGGGGGTGGTCAGGGCCGCCTCGATCGATACGGACGAGCCGACACGCGACGAGCATCTGCGGCGCTCGACCGACTTCTTCGACGTCGAGCGTTACCCGGAGATCACGTTCAGATCGACCCGGATCGACGATCTCGACGGCCGGCGGTTTCGTATCGTGGGCGACCTGACGATGCGCGGCGTGACCCGTGAGATCGCGCTCGATGCGCAACGCAACGGCACAAGACCCGAAGCGGTCGGCGATGGGCGGATCGAGCTCGAGTTGCGGGGAGAGCTGA
Source organism: Solirubrobacteraceae bacterium (assembly GCA_049512215.1). Taxonomy (GTDB): domain Bacteria; phylum Actinomycetota; class Thermoleophilia; order Solirubrobacterales; family Solirubrobacteraceae; genus Palsa-744. The sequence goes on along the minus strand of JBEKXJ010000003.1, from coordinate 6,606 downwards.
GCCGCAGGGATTTCGGCCTCACCTGGAATCAGGCGCTCGATGCGGGCGGAGCGCTCCTCGGCAACAAGGTGAAGATCGCGCTCGAGATCTCGGCGGTGAGTAGCGAGGGGGCGTGAGTGTGCTCCCCGAGCACCCCCGCCAGCCGCCTGAGCGGAATGGCGCCTTGGCCCCTTCGCGGTCGGCGGTTTGCGCGCGGGCAGCATCGCGCTGATCGGGTGACATGACCACGTCCAGCACCAAACCAGCAACCGGCCAGCTCGACGCTTTCATCGCCGCCGGCCCGTGGCCGCAGCGCACGGGGCTGCGCGCGCTGCTGGCTGTTGCGCGGCGTCCGCGCGGAGCCGCGATGCTCGCTCGCGTGGCCCCCTGGGACCAACTCGCACGCGGGCTGCTCACCGTGGAGCACTACGACGACCCTCACGTCGGCCGCTCTCTGGGTTGGGACGTGGACGCGGTCCTCGCGCGCGGGCGGGCGCTGCGGCACGCGGAGGGACGGCCGTGAAAAGCTGCGAAGCGGAGCGGCTTGACGCGGACGCGTGCGTGATCGGTGCGGGCGCGGGCGGTGCGGTCGTCGCGGCCGAGCTGGCCGAGGGTGGCATGAGCGTGGTCGTGCTCGAGGAGGGGCAGTGGCATGATCCGGACGGCTTCACGGCGAGGAGCCCGGAGATGCTGGCGCGCCTCTACCGCGATGGCAGCCAGATCGCGACGCTCGGCAAGCCGCCGATCCTGCTGCCCCTCGGACGCGGCGTTGGGGGCACGACCCTGATCAACTCGGGGACGTGCTTTCGCACTCCCGCGCGTGTGCTGGAGCACTGGCAGCGCGAGTACGGAGTCGACGTCAGCGAGCAGTCACTGCAACCCTGCTTCGAGCGCGTGGAGAAGGCGTTGTCGGTCAGCGAGGTGACGCCCGAGCTGGCGGGAGGCAACGCGGAGGTCGCCCGCCGCGGCGCCGAGCGCCTGGGCTGGTCGCACGGCTACATGCGGCGCAACGCCCGCGGTTGCGTGGGTTCGGGCGTGTGTACGCTCGGCTGCCCAACCTCTGCCAAGCAGCACACGGGCATCACCTACATCCCGCGCGCGCAACGGGCCGGCGCACGCGTCGTCACGGGCGCACACGTTCAACGGGTGATCGTCGAGCGCGGCCGCGTGCGCGGCGTGCGGGCGCGAATGGCAAGCGGAGCATCGATCGAGGTTCGGTCGCCGATCGTCGTGGTGGCTGCGGGTACGATGCACACGCCTCTGCTGCTCGGGCGCAGCGGCATCGGCTCTCAGTCGGGGCAACTCGGACGCAACCTTTCGTTGCATCCGGCCACGGCGATCTTCGCGCGCATGGACGAGATCGTCGACATGAGCCGTGGCGTGCCACAGAGCTTCTATGTCGACGAGTTCGCAGAGGATGGAATCATGTTCGAGGGTGCCGCGGGTCCTCCCGCGTACGCGGCGATGTCGCTGCCTTTGACTGGTCGGCCGCATGCTGAAGCTATGGCCGACTACCGCAGGCTGGCTCTGTTCGGGCTGATGGTCTCCGACAGCTCGCGCGGGAGCGTCAGGGCGCTGGCGGGGCGCCTGCTGATCCGCTACGACCTCGCTCGGGACGACCTGATGCGCTTCCGCAGGGGCCTTGCACGGATGCGTGAGCTGTTCGAAGCGGCCGGAGCACGCGAGGTTCACCTTCCGCTGCCCGCAGGAGTGCGTCCCGAGCAGGCAGGCCTACGCGACCTGAAGCTGATGGCATTCCATCCGCTGGGGACCGCGCGCGCCGACGCGCGCCCCACGCACGGTGTGGTCGACAGCGATCTGGCGGTGCACGGCGTGGCGGGTGCCTACGTCGCCGACGGCTCGGCGGCGCCGAGCTCGCTCGGCGTCAACCCCCAGTTGACGATCATGGCGCTCGCCACGCGGCTCGCCTTTGCGCTTCTGGGCAGTGACATCGGGGGCCGACATGAGAACGGTGACCAGCAGGTGCTCGCATGTCCTTCCTGATCGATTCGCCGCTGTTCTACGGTGGGGGACGCGCCTACGAGCGCGCGACGCGCGCCTCGCAGCAACACCGTTCACGTGACACGGTGGCCGGGGCCGCCTTCATGGCCATCTTCTGGCGGGTGAGCCGGCGTGTCTGGTCCGGGCGAGACCGCTGCTCAGGGCGGGAACGAGCAGGAGAGATGCCCTGAGCGACGGATCGTTTATCCGTCGCCTCGGCGATCTCGCCGGGGCGATGCGCCACTATCGGCGGCTCACGGCGGTGGGCACGCCGCGCGAGGAGCTGCTCGCTCTCCAGCGGCGTCGCCTGGTGGCGACGGCCCGCCACGCCGCGGCGGCGTCGCCGATCTATCGCGAGCTGTATGCCGGCATCGAGCTCGCTGAGGACCTCGATGTCCGCGCTCTGCCGGTCGTGACCAAGGAGGTGCTGATGGAGCACTTCGACGAATGGGTCACCGATCCGCGATTGCAGTTGTCCCAGGTCGAGGCGCATCTCGAGCGGGTCCGCGGCGACGAGCTGTACCTCGGCACGTATCGCTGCATGCCGACAGGCGGCACGAGCGGGAGCAAGGGCATCTTCGTCTACGACCGCGACGAGTGGCGTCAGTGCCTGACCGCGTTCCTGCGCTGGAGCGAGCTCACCGGAGTCCGCCCCCGGCTGGGGCGCCGGATACGCATCGCCACGGTCGGAGCCACGAGCCCCCTGCACATGACGGCGCGCTTCGCCATGAGCATAGACCTGGGCGTATACGCGCTGCGTCAGCTCGATGCCCGCACGCCGCTTCACGAGATCGTCGCCGCGCTCAACGAGCACCGCCCCGAGCAACTTGTCGCGTACCCGTCGATGGCCTCGCTGCTCGCCCTGGAACAGCTCGAAGGGCGCCTGCGCATTGCCCCCCGGATCGTGTGCACCTCGAGTGAGGTCCGCACCGAGGAGATGACCGCCAACATCCGCGCCGCATGGGGGGTGGAGCCCTTCGACCTGTACGGCACGACGGAGAGCCTCTACGCCGGCGACTGCGGGCACCACCAGGGGATGCACGTGTTCGAGGACCTCGGTCTGATGGAGGTCATCGACGAGCACGGCGACCCCGTGCCCGAAGGCGTCGCCGGCGCGAAGCTGCTCGTTACAAGCTTCATCAAGCGCACCCAGCCCGTGCTGCGCTACGAGATCTCGGACATCGTGGCGCGCACCACCGCCCCCTGCCCCTGCGGGCGCCCGCTCTCGCGGATGCTGTCGCTGCAGGGGCGCAGCGACGATGTCCTTTGCATGGAGGGAGCCGAGGGGCAGCCGATCGCCGTGCACCCACTGACGTTGCGCAGCCCGATGGCCGCGCTCCCCGAGCTGCGCCAGTACAAGATCGTCCACGACGACGAGGGCCTGCACGTGCTGCTCGTGCTCCGGGACGCGGCCCCTGGGGAGGAGATCTCGCGGCGGGTCGACGCCGCGCTGCGTTCGAGGCTGCTCGTCGCCGGCGTCGCCGGACCCCGGCTCGAGGTCACGGTCGTGGACGAGCTGCCGCGCGAGCAGGGACACAGCGCGAAGTTCAAGCTGATCGAGTCGCGCGTCAGCCAAAGCGCGTGATGCGGCCCCGGCCGCCGGCAGCAGGGTACCCTCACGCTGGTGCCGGTGGACTTCTCCCTCACCGACGAGCAGCGAGAGATCCAGGCGCTCGCCCACGAATTCGCCCGGCGCGAGATCAGGCCGGTCGCGGCCGAGTACGACGCGCGCGAGGAGATGCCGTGGCCCGTGCTCGAAAAGGCTGCGCGCGTCGGCCTGTTGAGCTACGGCCTTCCGGAGGAGTACGGCGGGGGCGGGGTCGCCGACGGCCTCGTCGGCATCACGAACTTCCTCGTCACCGAGGAGCTCGCCTGGGGATGCGCGGCGATCGCAACAGAGATCGGCTCAAGCAGCTACGCGGCGGGGCCGATCCTAGCGTTCGGCACTGAGGAGCAGAAGCGGCGCTACCTGCCGCGCTTCTGCAACCCCGAGGCGGTCAGGCTCGGTGCCTTGTGTCTGACCGAGGCGCAGGCGGGTTCAGACATCGCGGCGATCGCCACCACGGCGCGGCGGGCGGGCGAGGCCTGGGTCCTCGACGGGCGCAAGCAGTTCATCACTAACGGGGGCATCGCCGACGTGCACGTCGTCTTCGCCCGGGTTCCCGGTGAGCGCGGGACGGCTGCCTTCATCGTCGAGGGTGGCACGCCGGGCCTGACCATGGGCCGAAAGGAGCGCAAGCTCGGCATGCGCGCCTCGCACACCGCGGAGGTCGTGCTCGAGGGCTGCCGGGTGCCGCTTCAGAACCGGCTCGAGACGCGGCTCACGGCGCGCACGCCGGCGGCGGCCGGCGCACTATCCGGCGAGGCGCTGTCGGGCGCCGCGGTCGCGTTGACCCTCCTGCAGTACTCGCGCATGACGTTCGCCGCCGCGGCGCTCGGCCTCGCGCGCGCGGCCTTCGAGTACGCACGCGACTACGCGCTCGAGCGCACGACGTTCGGCGTGCCGATCGCCCGCCACCAGATGATCGCCGCCAAGCTCGCGCAGATGGCGATGGAGGTCGAGGCAGCCCGCGCGCTGCTCTGGCGGGCGGGCTGGCTCGCGCTCTCCGGCCGCCCACTGGCCCTCGCCGAGGGCTCGATGGCGAAGTGCATGGCCGCCGACGTCGCGGTGCACTGCTGCGAGGAGGCCGTCCAGATCCTCGGCGGCCATGGCTACGTGCGGGACCACCCCGTCGAGAAGTGGTACCGCGACGCGAAGCTCTACCAGATCTGGGAGGGCACGAACGAGATCCAGCGCCTCGTGATCGCGCGGGCGATCACGACCCGCTGACCATGGGGAGCCGCGTCGACCCCGGCGCGCCCGACCCCGGGTGGCGCTGTCAGAGCTGAGCCTCCGCAGCATGCGCGTAGAGCCTCGAGGCGGTGCTGGTCTGGAGGCCTTGCTGAGCGGCAACGCCATTGCTTGGCTGGAGGAGCCCGAGCGCTTCGGGGACTTCGTGCAGATGGTGCCCAAGAGTGGCTGAGCGGTATCACGATCGCAGGCGGCCAAGGCAGCCCGTGGGGTCCACTGACTCGGCGTCCGCGCTCACGCCGCCGGCGTGCTCATGGACGAGCCCGCCGAGCCGGTCGTCTCTGCAGCGCTCACTCCCGGACGCGGCGGTAGCGCTGGACTGCAACAGCCGCCCAGATCACCTCGACGACACCGAACGGCCACACACCGGCCAGCCAGGCATAAACGCTAGAGAGCAGGCAGCCGCAGGCGAACGCAAAGATGAACCGGGAGTCCCGTCGCTCAAGCGCGTACATGACCATCATGAACGTGACGGCCGTGACACCGAAAGCAGTGAGCATTGCCCGATCCTATGGCTCGGTAGCGCCGAGCTGGCGGGTAACGCGCTGCACCTCGATCTCTATTTGCGCTGGCCGCGATGGCGGTCGCGGTTACCGTCGCTGCACCTGTCGACATCCGACGGCGTGCTTTAGATCTGAAGCACGCGCTACGCGTCTACCAGCAGTCGAAGCAGTCGAAGCAGTCGATGTGGAGAGGCGAGGACAAGGAGGCTCGTCTGAACCGGGGGAATTCCAGGCGCTCGTGGACGGCTCGAAAATGGCAGCTATTGGCAGCCGCATGGAGATGGCCTCCCAAGCGTCCGAGAGGATGGCGGCCTGACGCTCCTCGGAAACCCTCTTGGATACGTATCAGGACGAGCGTCACCCCGTCGCTGCGCGTGCGCTTCAGCACACGATGGCTCAGGCCGCGCTCCAACGCCAGGACGAGCGCACCAAGGCCCTGGTCGATGTGGTCTCGGAGCTGGCGAGTATGAACGAGCCTCGCAAACACCTCGCCGGGCTCGTCTCCGGGCTGGACATTCACTACGACCTCGGCGAGGGCCATCCGCTGCTCGGCCGCCGGATGCCCGATCTAGACCTCGTGACCGCCAACGGTCCGCTCCGAGTCTTCGAGCTCCTGCACAGCGCCAAGCCGGTACTGCTCAACCTCGGCAAGTCCGACGACCTTGGCATCACTCCATGGGCTGACCGGGTCCAGCTGATCGCTGCTGAATATGCCGGCCTGTGGAAGCTTCCGGTACTCGGCGCGGTCACCGCTCCCACCGCCGTGTTGATCCGGCCCGACGGGTACGTGGCCTGGGTCGGAGAGCCAGGCGATCCTGGGCTCCCTAAAGCGCTCACCACCTGGTTCTGAGCGCCGACTGCGGCGTCGCGCACCGGCCTGCAAGATCGATCTGCAAGGAGTTCTGATGGACCTGACGAGCGCTTCGGCGATCGTCACCGCGGCGCATGAGGCTTCGGCTCAACGACCGTGCGCAGGCTGCCAAGAACAGACTGCACGGGACTCTCGCCGCGACAGCGAAGCCGGTCTGTGCCACGGGAACACTTAGGCCCTGCTCGTCGCCAATTGCAGGGCCGCGGCGCTTGCTTTCCCTTGGCGAGCGGTAGCCAGCGTCGGCGCTGATGGCGTCGCTGCTTAGGACGAGGCTCAGGCGCGCCGGCCGACGGCCGGAACACGCCTGCTTACGCAGCGGAGGGTGTCGCGTAAAGACTGGGCACCCAGGATTTCCGTTGCTTTGGGCTGCCGTTGGCGTCGATTCGGGTGGAGCCAGGCCT
>JBEKXJ010000002.1:0-122976 GCA_049512215.1 Solirubrobacteraceae bacterium | reverse complement strand
AATAGGCATCGCCAGACGGCGGCGGGTACCACCATGTCCGACCCATCTCGCCGAGCAGCCGGTCGTCCAGGCGAACGAGCGTCTGGCTCTCCCAATAGCCAGTGGGATTCCAAGGTCCTCGCCGCATGTCATCGGCTCTACAGGTGGCTAGACCGAGCATGTTCACCAGGCGCGTGGCTGCGGAGGTCCCACTCCGGTGCATCCCTAAGATGATTACGCCCGTCGGTTGACTGCTCACCTCGGCTCCTTCTCAGCGTTGCGTTGAGCCAAGGGCGTCAACCGGTTGATCCGAATCCGCCTGCTCGTGCAGTGATAGCAGCCCGACCCGCATGCCCAGCAGTCCGGTACTGCCGTCTGCCAGCCTTCAGAGCTGCTCGTCCTCCGCCTCTCTCGCGCACGTTTGATCCGGACATTTGCGCGCGTGTTAAACGGGCCGGCACATCAAGTGAAGGTCGAAGCGGAGTATGTCTGGAACTTTATACCAGCACGTGCAGGCCGGCGTGTAGGCCGCTGGGAACGACCTCGTCCTTTGGTCAACGCGCCATCGACGCTTGGTCGCTGACCACGCAGTCCCAGACAGGACGGAGCGGCCGGGCGGCCTGGGCGCTTCGACAAGCGCTCCTACGCAGCGTTCGCGACCGCTACCCGCGACGCGAGATCGACGCGATCTGCGACCGAGTGGTAAGGCAGCCTCTGGAGTGCGCGAACCTCGAGATCTTCCACGAGGCGCGGGGCGTGATCTTCTGGTTGTTGACGCCACCGCGCACATGAGTCGTCGCTGGACGAGGGCGGAGAACTTGCTACGAGTTCTTGGAGGAGCTCGACCTTTGCTACATTTCTGTGGCCCGAAGCTGTCGCTCCGCATATACGGGATCCTTGAGACGTCCGAACAGAAGAACCAGTGCTCCACATTGCCACGGTGCATCACCTTTCACCTCGCTGGATAGAAATCCAAGCGAAGCATCTGCGTGAACACATCTCGATCCCGTACCAAACCTGGACCTCGCTTCAGGGGATCGATCCTTCCTACGCGGTCCAGTTCGACCGGGTCATCGACCAGGCTGGACGCCATCCCGGTAAGTTGAATAACCTGGCGGTCGAGATCTCACACGAAGCTGACGATAGCGACCTGCTCATGTTTCTCGATGGCGATGCATTTCCGATCGCTGACCCGATGCCGCTCATCCTTGATGGTCTGGCCAGAGCGCCCTTGCTTGCGGTTCGCAGGGCCGAGAATGGTGGCGACGAACAGCCACACCCGTGCTTCTGTGTAACGACGGTGGGAACTTGGCGCCATCTACCGGGTGACTGGTCGCCGGGGCATAGGTGGACGAATAGCGATGGAAGACACCTGACAGATGTCGGGGGTAACCTGCTTCGCACGCTTGAGTTGACCGAAACACCATGGGTTGACATTCTTCGATCCAACCGTGCGCATCTAGACCCGCTGTTTTTTGCCATTTACGGTGACGCCATCTATCATCACGGTGCCGGGTTTCGCCAAGCGGCCTCTAGAGCGCATTGGGAGTCCCGACCCAAGCCTCTTTCTCTGCCATTGGCTGACACGCCCCAGTTGCGTGTCGTGATACGCCGAATCGAAGCGGCGAGGCTCTTGCCTTGGCGACTAAGAAAGCGGTTGCCACAGATTCTCGAGTCAAAGCGGGTCTTTGAGAAGATCCAGCGGGGCGACCCAGACTGGCTGGCTTACGTCAGCTAGCCTGGTGAATCTATCAGGGAGGGCCGCGTTCTAAGAAGGCATTTGAATTGCTGCGCTTTGTCGGAGCGACGATAAGTCTCGTCCGCGTCTGGCTGCTGCCATGGCCAACCCGATCCTGGCGAACGTCACCTTGAATGAGGCTGCCTCCTCAGCTATCGTATGCGCTCGCGTGACCGTACCGGGCTCAGTGCTATTGGTGACACCACGATGGGTGAGGGATGGAGGTGTCGGCGCCCACATCATGGCGAGCGCGGGAGCACTCGCACAGGCAGGCGTGCGCGTGCTTGTGCTCGCGGCGCGAATCGAATCCAGCGAGCAGATCTCTGGAGTGACGGTTTACCGCAGCCCAGAGTTGTTCAAGGCGCATGCCTCGCTCGATGCGAAATTCGGTGAGGCCCTGTCGTCGCGGCCGGAGGTGATTCACCTTAATCAGCTCGACGACCCAGAGGTCGTTCGGTTCCTGCAGCTGAGGGCACCTGTCGTGATCAGTGCCCACGGGTTCCTCGCCTGCACGGCGGGCGTTCACTACTTCCGGCCGGGTCAGGAATGTCAGCGCGCTCACGGCTCCGGATGCGTTCCCAATCTGGTCCGTTGTGCCCATACCCGCGATCCGCGTAGATTGCCCGCTGCATACAGGCAGGCGAGTCGCGCGCTCGCGGCGCTCAAGGGCGCCGACGTTGCCGTCTCGTACTCAAGCGCGGTCGACCGCCACCTGGCCATCAACGGGGTAGGGCGAAGGAGGGTGGTGCCCTACTTCCCAACCGTGGTTCCAAGGATCGGCTCAGGGCATGCAACGCGGCGGCGCGTCGTCTTCGGCGGCCGTGTAGTTGCGCCCAAGGGCGTGGGCACCCTGGTCCGCGCCGCGCGGCATGTGGATGGGGAGTTCGTCATATGCGGGGACGGCCGCCAGCTGCCCGACATGCGCAGGCTGGCGCGGCGTCTCGGAGTCGAGAGCCGGATCCGCTTCACGGGCTGGCTCCAGCCGGACGAGCTCGCAGCGCAGCTCGGCGATGCCTCGGTCGTGGTCGTGCCGTCGTTGTGGCCCGAGCCGTTCGGGCTCGTTGGGATCGAGGCGTTTGCTGCCGGACGGCCGGTGATCGCCAGCGCCACCGGGGGAATCGGCGACTGGCTGGAAGATGGCATCTCGGGATTATCCGTTCCGCCGGGAGACGCTCGCGCGCTCGCGGCGGCGCTGAACGAGTTGCTTGCCGATCCGGAGCGTCAGCGTGCGATGGGAATGGCCGGGAGGGCCACGTTGCTCAGCAGGTTCTCGGTGGAGCATCACACCGCCGCGGTCCTCGACGCCTACAGGGCGGCTGGCTTGAGGTGGCGATCTGAGTGCCGCGACGCTTCGATCGGGCTCCCGGCCCACCCAGCCACTGCGGGCCCGCCCTGAGCGCCCGCCGGCAGGAGCTGGGCTCAGCGTCGGGCGACTCGTGCCTGAGCCGCAGGGGCGTCTGCGCCGCGCACCTGCCCCAACAGGCGGGCCACGACCTCGGCGCTGTGCCGGGGGCTCATCATCTGCTCGGCGAGGGCTCGGCCGCGGGCACCGAGCGCTTCGCGTTGCTCTTCCTCAGCGAGCAGCTCGGTGAGGGCGCCGGCCAGAGCCCTCGTTGTCGGCTCGACGATCCGGGCCGCGTCGGATCTCTTCAGCTCGGGCCAGCACTGAGGCCCGTCGAGCGCGACGACCGCTCGCCCGGACGCCAGCGAGGCGGCGAGCGTGCCCTTTCGCGAAGACGGGCCCGGCGTGTCCACGGACAGCAAGGCCTCGCAAGCCGCGAGCTCCTCAGAGAGCTCCTGAGCGGGCAGGATCCCGCTGAACGAAAGTGCGGGGAGGACTCCCCGTGCGGACGCCTGCGCCCGCCAAGTCTCCCCCGCGGGCGAGGACTGACCGGGCGCGCCGAGCAGCCGCAGCTGCACATCCTGGCCCTGATCGACCATCAGGGCCAGTGCGTCGAGCACCAGGGCTGACGCGGCCCCCTCGTATGAGTAGCCGAACAGGCCGAGCAGATGACCACCGCGTTCCTGGCGTTGCCCGGGGGCGGGCGGGGGCAGGTTCGAGAACACCGGCGCGACCGCGAGCGGACGCCGTGGGAGCCACGGCCTGGAGGCGAGCCACTCGGCTCGAGAGTCGGTCGTGACGAGGGCTGCCGCAGAGGCGCGCATGACGTCGATGAGGGCTGCCCGCTGGGTCAGCGCCCACACGTTGCCGCGCCAATCGCGCGGCCGCCAGGGGTAGGCGAACTCGTGCAGCACGCTCACGATCGGCGTTCGCAAGCCGCGCAGGGCGTTGAGGACCGGACGCACGAAGAGCGGCACTCCGCGATGTGAGTAGGCGAAGGTCGAGTAATGGAAAAGAACGGTGTCCGGCTTGATCAGGTCAAGTTCGCCGGCGAGCTCGCGCGCCCAGTCACGAATCTCCGTCCTTGAGGCGCTCAGCGACCCTCCCGCTCGCTCCAGCCAGTGCATCGAGCACGACACGTTCTCTGCAGCGAGCGCCTGCGCGAGCAACCTCGCGTGGTCGCGCGCTCCGCAGGTGACCGTGGCTGAGATGCCCACAACAGCTGTGGCGCTCCGCCCGGAGGCTCTGAACCTCCCATCGGTGGAATCTGAGGCACGCCCGTTGAGATCGCGGGCGGCCCCGCGCCCGCCGGGTCGCTGCGTGGGCGGCCCGTCAGCCACGAAGGGGCTCGCCTCGGTATGCAGCCTCGATGGCCTCTCTCAGCGCAGAGAGATCTCCGGTCGGCAGGATCGAGCCATTCACACCGGGGTCGATCAGATCCTTCATGCCGGTGTCTTCGCTGACGAGGACCGGCACACCGCACGCGAGAGCCTCTGCGGGAGCATACGCAAAGCCGTCCTCATAGGCCGGATGAACGTACAGCCGCGCGGCTTGGAGATGGGGCAGGGGGTCACCTGGCTTCACGCTGATGCGAGGGTCATCGGCACATGCCTTCTCGATGAATCGCCGCATCCCTCGTGTGCCCCAACCGCCGACGAGGACGAGGCGCATGTCTGCGTAGGGGACGCGACGGAACGCGTCGATGAGCAGTGGGACGCCCTTATGGACCTTGAGGCTCCCGACGTAGACGACGTTGAAGCTCGATGTTGATCGTGCTGCGTCGCGAGGCTCGTAGCGAGGATCGGGTGTCAAGGGAAAGAGCGACAGCTTTTCCGCACCGAACCCCTCTTCGCGAAAGGACTCCCGGACGTATCGAGACGCAACGTAGATGCGGTCCGCCTGCTCATACTCGAGCAGGTTGCGCTTGAGCAGGCGCGTCGCCCATGGGCGTTCGATGGGATACTGGCGATGAGCCTCGGCATGCAGGCGGATCAGGTGCCGGTAGTGCGAGTTCGCGGCCACGAGCGAGAGCGATCCCAAATGCGCTCTTCTGGCGGCGCGAAACTGCGCCAGGGCAGTGCCGTTGAATGCGATCAGGTGGTCCGCCGCTCCCAGCGCGCGCGCGGCAGAGGCATCGAAGCCGACGCTCGCCGCCCACATCCTCAAGGGGGGGGAGAATTGCGCGAACGGGGTGAGAGCACTGGCAAGGCCGCGCCTCTTCAGTTCAACTAGCTGCGATCCCGCGAGCGGCGACTGGGTCGATTCGCAGATGCAGACGTTCGGCTGTCCGCGACGATCAAGCGCGTCGATGATCTCACGCAAATGGCGCCCGAGACCGCCGATGCCGAGCGGTGCGGGACAGGACACGATCACCCGGCCCGACGGCAGCGCCTGCTCCTGGACCCTCGCGGCAGCATCGCGCCACCCCGCGCCGAGTGGCCTGAGCGATCCAGCGCTCGTCACACCCGGCTCAGCCAATCCGGTCATAGCCCCAGAGCGCGACCAGGTCGCGCCCGAGGTACTCGCTCAGCGCCACGACCTCCGGCTTGAAGCGACGACGAAGCTCCAGCATGAACTCCTCGTCAGGCGGGGGAGGCTCGCTGCGTACGATGCGAGGCAGCTTTGAGTAATAGAATCTCGTGCGCATTCCCGGGGTCGTGAGCGCCGTGCCGACGTTCTTGACCGTTCGCAGCACCGGGCCCCGTCCAGCGCTCAACGCGCGCCTGAAATTATCGAGCCGCACAGAGCGGATGCCGATCGTCGGGTTCACCCTGATCGCCTCTACGGGATGTATGTCGTCCACGTCGAGGAAACGGAACACCCGGCGCACCGTCGCCTCATTGTCATCCCGGAAATCGTCGTAGATGAGAACCAATACCTGCTCAGCCGGAAACGCGGCGTGATAGCGGCGCACTTGCTCTACGTATCTCACACGGTCTGAGTAGATGAGGGCCTGCGGCCAGTAGGCGTAGCTGGGGAGGTGCCGGCTTTCACGGCGGGGGCCGTCGAGTTCGACCGCCTTGCGGAAGTTCTTCTCCGACTCGTGGTGATTTTGCAGGAGCTGAAGATGCAGGGAGCGTAGGAAGCTCGCAGGCTCGCGGATGATCGCGATGATGCGAGCATCGGGCCGTGCCGCGGCGATGCGCTGCGCGGCAGTAGAAGACCAGAGATATGAGGAGGAGGCCTCGCCGATGCGCTGACCGGGCGCTGCGGCGTCGAACAGGGACAGGTAATCCTCCAGTGAGACGAACTTCCTGCCGGTGAAAGAGATGTCGCGCTCCCCGGCGCTCTGCGGGTGCGGGTTCTCGCGCGCGAAGTACCATGGCTCCTTTCCTGCGCCACCTTTGTATTCCGGCATGAAGATCTGAGGATGACGCCTGAGCATCTCATACAGAGCAGTGGTGCCGCACTTGGCGTGGCCGACGATGTAGAAGTCGGGGATTCTCTGGTCCGTCACAGGCGCAGAAGACAGTGCCTCGGTGGATGCCGTCATGGCTCAGAGTGTAACGAGGCCGTGTGGCGAGAGCCAGCCTCCTGACGCGCCGCGCGCGTGGCGTCGGCTTGGGTTCAGTGGGTTCTGGCAATGGAACGGCACCTGAGCGTCGGCTCCAGGCAGCGAGCCGAGAATGCGCAAGGCGTGCGGTAGCATGGCGCGGGAATGATCCACCGCCAGCCCGCGATGGAGTCGATCGTCTAATGCTCTACATCGCCACGGTGCATTACCGGTCTCCCCGGTGGATCGAGATCCAGACGAGGTATCTCCGTGAGCACATCTCGGTGCCCTACCAGACGTGGACGTCGCTCGAGGGCATAGACCGCTCCTACGCGGTCCACTTCGATCGGGTGCTCGAGCAGCGCGGGCCGCACGCCGGCAAGCTGAATCACCTGGCCCTGGAGATCTCCCAACTCGCATCAGATGAGGACCTGCTGATGTTCCTCGATGGTGATGCCTTTCCGATCGCCGACCCGATGGTGCTGATCAGCGACGGGCTCGCGAGGGCGCCCCTGATCGCGGTACGGCGAGCCGAGAACGTGGAGGAGCCACAACCTCATCCCTGCTTCTGCGTCACCACTGTGGGGACTTGGCGTAGCCTGGGCGGTGACTGGACTGCGGGTCCCACCTGGGTCGGCGCGCACGGCAAGCCGACGACCGACGTTGGGGGCAACCTGCTGCGCCGGCTGGAACTCGCGGAGATGCCCTGGGTCGAGGTGCTGCGAAGCAATCGGAGGGACCTCGATCCTCTTCATTTTGCCATCTATGGTGACACGGTCTACCACCACGGCGCGGGCTTCCGGGCAGGTGAGCTCAGCCCGGTTCACCGCGATCGCGCACCGAAGCCGTTGCCGGTTCCGCGCCTGCGGGTATTGCGCCCGCTGAGACACCTGATCAACCGACAGCGCTGGCGAACATGGGAACGCAGAACGCGCTCCCAACAGGCTCGTCAATCGCAAGGCTTCTTCGAGAGGATTCAGCGCGGGGATCGAGAATGGCTGGATGAGCTGCTCAAGCCACCTGCGGGTGGGCCGTGATCGTGAGCGGGGAAGCTCGCGCGCCTGTGCATGCGAGCTAGCCGTCTCGCCCAGGCCGGGCCACGCCCGGCTGCGAAGCAGGCGTCTGCGCACCGTGTCCAACGAGCGCCCAGCGGACCTCGAAGCCGTGAAAAGCGGGATCGGCAAGCAGGTTCCTGACCGCGTAGTTCAGGCTGCTCTCATAGCTTCGTATCGCCTCGAGCCTTGCGCTTGCCGTCGGTCCATCAAGGCGCTCCACCTCGGCGTCGCGCAGCGCGGGCATCTCCGGCACGCCGGCGAGGAAGGAGCGCCAGTAGGCGTCGACATTGCGCTTGGGCTCCGGCTCGCGACCGTCGACCCACGATGGCCAGCCGTGGAAGATGCAGTAGGGCAACTCGGCATAGAGGACGACCGGGATGCCCGCTTTGAACAGCATCCGCCCGTAGCGACGCGTGAGCACGTGATCGGGGTGGGAACCGATGGCGGCCGGCACGTACACCCGCGAGGCGCTCTTCACCTCGGCGCTGAGAACGTTATCGAGCTCCTGAAGGGGGATGCCACTCTGACGGAACTGAGCGTCGAGCAGCGGGAGATTCAGCGGCTTTCTCCCAGCGCGAGCTAGCGCGCGCGCGTCCTCGGCGATCCTTTCACGGGCGCGCTCTGCGGAGCTGCGCGCCCCCGTGACCGTCTCCATCGTCGCTGTTCGCCCGGCTGTGGGGACTCCCCCGAACAGGTTCACCACGTTGAGCTCGCGGCTGCCTGCCAGCAGGCTCCAGCAGCCCAGAACCGCATCGTCCCAGTGCGGGGAGAGCAGCAACTCCGGGGCTTCGGGGTCCGCGCGCAGGCGTGAGCGAAGGCGGCGGTCTTCGCGAGCGTTGCGCAGCGCCCGGGAGCGACGATGCAGCGCAAGGGCAAGGCCTGGGAGGCTGCGTAGACGGCGTCGATTCATCGAAGAATGCCCGCAGTATAAGCGCCTTCGCTCAGAGCCTCAGCTAGGCTATGAGCGATGAGCGCTTCAGCTGAGTCACTTACTGATGCAGGGGCCGTGCAGGGCAGAGTCCCCGACTTCTTCATCGTCGGCCACCACAAGAGTGGCACGACGGCCCTTTACGAGATGCTGCGCCGCCACCCGCAGATATACATGCCTGACCTCAAGGAGCCGCGATTTCTGGCAAGCGACATGCGCTCCCGCTTCCAGGCGCCCAAAGGTCAGTTGCTCCCGCAGACGCTCGCCGACTACCTCTCGCTGTTCGGCGCGGCGACGCCCGAGCAGCGCGCTGGCGAGGCATCCCCCTCCTATCTCTTTTCTCACACCGCCGCTGCGCAGATCGCAGATGTGCAGCCCGCCGCACGCATCATCGCGATCCTGCGAGAGCCTGCGAGCTTTCTCCACTCGCTTCACCTTCAGTTCCTGCGCAGTCACGTCGAGGTGAACAAGGATCTGCGCAGGGCGATCGCCCTCGAGGCCGCCAGGCGTGAAGGGAAGCACATCCCCCGCGGCTCTCATCGGCCTCAGCTGCTCCAGTACTCAGAGCACGTGCGCTATGTGGAGCAGTTGCGCCGCTACGATGCGCTTTTCGCCCCCGAGCAGGTGCTGGTGCTCGTATATGACGATTTTCGTCGTGACAATGCGGGGACGGTACGCAGGGTGCTGCGCTTCCTCGAAGTCGACGAGGAGTACCCGATAGAGGAGATATACGTCAAACGAACGGCGCGCACGATTCGCTCCCAGCGGCTCGACGACCTGACGCATTCAATGTCAGTCGGCCGATCCCCGCTCTCGCGGGCGGCGAGGGCGACGGTAAAGGCGCTGACACCGCGGCAGCTGCGCCGAGATGCTTTTCGTGTGATCCGCCGTCGTGGCGTCTACAGTCCGGCTCCGCCGCCGGATGAGGACTTGATGAGGGAGCTGCGTCGCCGCTTTAAGCCGGAGGTGGTTGCGCTGAGCGAGTACCTGGATCGCGATCTCGTCGCCCTTTGGGACTATGACGATCTCCGCTGAGCCCCGCAGCAGCGGACAGGACCGATGAGCACAGTCGTCTTTCACCGAAACTTTCAGAGTTTCCAAGGCGGCCATCTCAAGGTCTTTCACTACTTCGAGCACGTCCGCAGCTCCCCCTCGCATGACGCGCGTGTCCGCTTCTCGCCGGACTCGGTCTGGGATTCAAGCAATCCCTGGTCGCGCTCGCGCGAGACGGTGATCGGCCCGGGCCAGGACGCGCATGCCGACGTTCTCTTCCTGGCAGGCATGGACTGGCGCGCGCTTGCGCCGGAGCAGCGCGCGGCCTCGCCGCTCCCGATCGTCAATTTGATCCAGGGGGTTCGCCACGCCCGTGCAAGCGAGCCAGTGCACGAGTTCCTCGTGCACCCGGCGATCCGGATTTGCGTGAGCGCCGAGATCCAAGACGCGCTGGAGAGCCTCGGCACGGTCGAGGGCCCCATCTTCACGATCCCGATTGGCATCGACCTCGAGGGCCTGCCGGCCGCGCGGCCCGCCGAGGAGCGCGACATCGACTGCGTCGTGTTGGCCGTCAAGGATCCCCCGCTAGGCCGCTCGATTGCTCGGCGGCTAAGCAAGGCGGGGTATCGGGTCCTGCTCGTCGATCGCCCGATACCCAGAGACGAGCTGCTCGGGGCGATGGCGCGCGCGCGGGTCAGCGTGCATCTGCCAGTCCTCGCGGAGGGCGCCTACATGCCCGCGCTCGAGAGCATGGCCCTGGGCACGCTGGTCGTCTGCCCGGACTGTGTCGGCAACCGCTCCTTCTGCCGCGACGGCGAGACGTGCCTGATGCCCGAGCGCAGCGAGGAGGCGATCGTCGAGGCGGCGATGCTGGCGCTGAGCGCATCCGCGCAGGAGCTCGAGCCGATGCTCGCACGCGCCCGCGCGGAGAGCATGGCGCGCGGGCTGGCGCCCGAGCGCAACCGCTTCCTCGAGATCCTCGACGCGGTCGAGGATCTTTGGGCCGCACGCCGAGTCGGACCCTGAGCCGCCCCCCGAGGGGCGCCGGTGCGGGCTTTGCGCGCCCGCCCGCAGCCTGTTTCCTAGCCGGGGTGCCTCACGGTTCAGGCGGGGCGAGGGGTTCCGCGCGCGGCGCGGGCGTCACCTGGACCTTGAAGAGCGTGCTCGCGGCGGCCTGAGTTTCCGCGTCGCGCGGTACTTTGATGCGGAAGACCTGCGGCCCCGCGGCGAGCACCGTGTGTTCGATCGAGTAGCTCGAGCCCGCCCCGAGCGTGCTTTCCTCGACGATGTGGAAGCCGATCCCGGAAGGGTTCTGGCGCTCGAGGTAGATGACCTGGCCGGCGTGGCCGGGCGTGATCGTGCCCGTGAAGATCAGCGGCCGGCCAACTTCGACGCTCGTCGTGGAGACCTCAGCGGTGAGCATCGGTCTGACTCCCTCGAAGAGCGTCGAGGAGCTCGAGCGTGCGTCCCTGACCCGGTAGAAGGTGCTCTGAGGCGGCGACTGGGCGGGGAAGCTGTAGTTGCCGGCGGCGTCGCTGATGACCGTGGCCACCGGCGCAAAGGCGCCGCTGCGCGTCCTTGCGAGCAGCGTGAGCGGTTGGTGTGCAGCTCCGGCGGCGATTCCACGCAGCGTCACGGACTGCCCCGCGGAGAGCGTGTCGCTCGAGGCCCAAACCGTCAGCCGCGGGTTCTGGCGCTGCTCGATCTCGTAAGACAGCGGTTCTGATGCGCCGGCGAGGTTGAGGCCGCGGCCGCGCACGACCACACGGATGTTGGCGGCGCCGGGAATGGCGAAGGTGTGTGTGATCGAGTATTTGCCGTCCGTGCCGGCTGCGCCGAGACCGATCCTGCGCCAGTCTTCGCTTGCGCTCGCGCTCTCGCGCTGCAGGACGACGGGCGTGCCCGCGGCGACGGGACTGACGGTGCCGGTGAACGTCACCGTGCTGCTGGGGTGTGCGTCCGCGCGCGAGCTGTGAGCGCCGAGCAGCAGCTGCGTGTCCTCGGGCGGACCGCTGATGCTGACGCGTACGGCGACTTTGGCTCTTGCCCGGGCGCTCTTCAAACCGTCGCACCTGGCGTAGAAGACGGCGTTCCTCAGCAGCGGTTCGCTGATGAGTTGGTAAGTGCCGTCCGCTTCGGTCGTGGCCGTCCCCGCGACGCTCACGCCGGGCAAGCCGGCGAGGTGCTGGTAGATGATGACCGTCTGCCCGGCGCCGGCCGCCGCACTCGGGCACGACAGGTCCCCTTCGGTCCTCGCCGATTCTCCTGCCGTCAGGACTCCGGGAGCGACGCTGATCTGCAGCCGGCAGCCGGCGGCTCGGGCGGTGCGAGTTTCGCGCCCGCGCCTCGAGCGCCCGCTCGGTTCGCCGGGCGTGGAGATGGCCTCGTTCGGTGACGCGGCGGTTTCGCCGGGCGGCGTCGCAGCCGTGTTGCCGGGCGGCGTCGCGGCGGTTTCGCCGGGCGGCGTCGCAGCGGTTTCGCTGCTCGACGTCGGCGCGGATGCGCCCGGCTGCGCGTTGCGCCGGTGCCTGCTCGCCGGTGCAGCGGAGGGCAGGAGCAGCCCCGAACCCACGGCCAGCGCGAGCGCAGCGCCCAGCAGCCCTGCCGGCAGGCGTCGGGAGCATGGTATCGGCTTGCTTGTGAAGGACATTTCGGCGAGGGACGAGGGACGAGGGCCGAGGAGCAGAGATGCTCGTCGGGGTGCTCCTCAGACGCTGGATCGACAGCAGCTCGAACATGCTTGAGCCGCGCGGGCTCAGCGGACGTTGCGGCTGCGAGGGTGCCCGACCTCGCTCAGGACGCGCTCGTAGACATCCTCGAGCTGCCTGGCGATCGCGCCGGGATGGTAGTCCGCGATCGCGCGCAAAGCTGAAGACCCCAGGCGCTCGCGCTCCTCGGGGTCCTCGCTCAGCCCCCGCATGGCGTCGGTGAGGGAGTCTTGATCGCGGCTTCGGAAGAGCCGGCCGGTCTCTCCGTCGGCGATGACCGCGGCGGGACCGCCCTCATCAGGTGCGATCACGGCCAGCCCGGCCGCCATTCCCTCGAGCACGACCGTGCCGAAGGGCTCTGGAATCACCGAGGCGTGCACGAGCACGTGAAACGATGCAAGCTCGGGCCAGATGTCCTCGCGAAAGCCGCGAAACTCGACGCGATCGGTGAGCCCGAGCCGTGAGACGAGCTCATGCAGCTCCTGCTCGTAAGCCTGCTCTCCAAACATAGGTGTTCCCACGACGACCGCCCGCTCGTCTCCGTCAGGAAAGGCGGCGGCGAAGGCGCGCAGGAACAGGTCCTGGCCCTTCCAGGGCGCGATGCGTCCCAGCATCCCGAACGTCGTCGGCTTCCCGCTGGGCGAGCGAGGATAGGGGGAGGCCTCCACCGAGGCTGGGATCACCCAGCTCAGCTCGCGGTCGCCGCCACGAACCGTTTCCAGAGTGGCGGAGGAGTTGGCGATGATGCCGTCGGCCAGGTGACGTATGAGGCTGCGCACGAGACGCACGGCCGGCCTCGGAAGGTAGTCCTCGGAGATGCGGTCGCGCACGTGCCACACGACGGGAACGCCGGCGGCCTTGGCGGCGAGACTCCCGTAGACGCCGGCCTTCAGCGAGTTCGTGTGCACGAGGTCGGGCCTAAGCTTGCGCAGGCGCAGGGCGAGTCTCACGACGTATGCGAGCGTTTGCAGTAGAGCCGCGGGCGAGGTGCCACCGACGCGCACGGTATCCCTGCGCACGTCGCGCGCGGAGGCTGCGATGCCGAGCACCTCCACCGAGATGCCCTCCTGTTGCAGCCGGTCTGCGAAAGGGCCCTCCTCGCCGAGCACGACGTGGGCGTTCACGCCGCGGAGGTGGGGCAGCACGCGCAGCAGGGCGATCTCGCCGCCCGAGAGTCGTGCGACGTGATCGAGAAACACCACACGCAACCTCCCGTCTCGCTCACCGTCCAGGAGCCCGCGGTAGAGGGCAGCGTGGCGCTCGGCGACAGCCGCCCACGAGAAGCTCTCGGCATAACGTCGCGTCGCGGCCCGCGTCGGGAGGTCTCCATGCGCCGCCGCCTGGATACGGCCGGCGAGGGCCAGGGAATCTCCCGCGGCCACGGAGAGCGACGGGTCGAGCGACGCCGTCACCTCCGGCAGGCCGCCCACGTCGCTCACGATGCTGGGCGTGCCACACGCGGCCGCCTCGAGCACCACCAGGCCGAATCCCTCGAACGCGACGCTCGGGACCACGGCCACGTCGGCGGCACGGTAGGCGTCGATCAGATCGTGGTCAGGCAATCGGCCCAAGACACGCACGCGGCCGGCTAGAGGCGGCTGGGCCGAACGCTCCGCTAGCGCCTCCTGCAGCGGCCCGCCGCCGACGAGGAGAAGCACAGAGCCTTCGGGAAGCCCGGCCTCGATCTGAGCCCAGGCGTCAAGCAGGCAGTCGATCCCCATGCGAGGCACGAGACGCCGCACGCAGACGGCGACGAACGCGTCCGGATCTATCGCCAGCCGTTCCCGGACACGGGAGCGATCGGCGGGGGTGAACACGTCGAGAGCGACGCCAGGCGCCCACACGTGCACATCCCAGGGCCGCACTCGGTAGCGCTCCACGAGCAGCCGGCGAAAGGCAGAGGAGAGCACGACGTATGCGTCCGCGCGATGCAGCGCGCGCCGCTCGAGCGTCGCGCGCAGCGCGAACCTCACGCGAGATGCGTCGCCCGCGGCTACGTTCTCCTCGGTCCACGGACCGTGAAAATGGAACACCACGGGACGGTTCTTCAGTGCCCCGAGCAGCAGCGGCGCGGCCGCATAGAGCGCGAAATGTGCGTCCACGAGCTCGGCGGTGACCGCTGCGCGCCGAGCCGCCCACCAGAAGCCCAGCAGACGACGCACAAGCGGCAGGTCCCCTCGGCCCACGACTCTGATCGAGGCCGGCGCATCCTCTGCGGGCCCGATGAGAACCCCGCTCGCCGCCGGGAGCTGCTCAAAGAGCGAGCGGTAGTAGCGGTTGAGCCCTCCGAGCGTCGAGGGGAACCAGCCCATCCCAAGCATCAAGACACGTGGGTGCCCTTGCGGGGACCTGCTCGACGCGGCGGCGTCCTGTATCGGTGTGCTGAGGCTCTTGGACAAGCTGCGCGGGCGGGAGGAGGGACCTCAACAGGCGTCCGCAACCTAGCAGCAGGCGAACGGCGCCAGCGCCGCGCAGCGCGCGCAGTCTTGAAAAGCAGCTACGCGCACCCTAAGGTTCAGCCAGCAAGGATGCCCGCCACCTACCATCTCCCGCACCTGCGAACGCTCGAGGCCGAGGCCGTCCACGTGATGCGCGAGGTGGCCTCCGAATTCGAGCGTCCCGTGCTGCTGTTCAGCGGCGGCAAGGACTCGATCGTGCTGCTGCGACTGGCAGAGAAGGCGTTTCGCCCCGCGAGCTTCCCGTTCGGAGTCATGCATGTGGATACGGGTCACAACTTTCCCGAGGCGCTCGAGTTCCGCGACAGGCGGATCGCCGAACTGGGGGAGCGCCTGATCGTGGCATCTGTCGAGGAGTCGATCCGTCGCGGGCGGGTCGTCGAGGATCAGGGGCCACGCGCTTCGCGCAACGGTCTGCAGACGGTCACGCTGCTCGATGCCATCTCCGAGCACGGCTTCGACGCCGCTTTCGGCGGCGCCCGCCGCGACGAGGAGCGCGCGCGGGCGAAGGAGCGCATCATCTCCTTCCGCGACGAGTTCGGCCAGTGGGAGCCCCAGCACCAGCGGCCGGAGCTCTGGAGTCTTTACAATGGCCGCATTCGGAAGGGCGAGCATGCGCGGGTCTTTCCTATCTCCAACTGGACCGAGCTGGACGTATGGCAGTACATAGCCGAGGAGGGGCTGGAGGTGCCCTCGATCTATTTCGCCCACGAGCGCGAGGTGTTCGCACGCGACGGGATGCTCTACGCGGTCAGCCCCTTCGTCGAGCTGATGGACGGCGAGCGCTCGTTCTCGGCACAGGTGCGCTACCGGACGGTCGGTGACATGAGTTGCACCGGCGCCGTCGAGTCCGCCGCGGCCACGCTTCAGGAGGTCGTGGTTGAGATCGCCGCGACAGGGGTGACCGAGCGCGGCCAGACGCGCGCCGACGACAGGGTCACAGAGGCCGCGATGGAGGACCGCAAGCGTCAGGGTTACTTTTGATGGACCTCCCGCGCCCTTCATCCGGCGTTGTGAGCAACGGCAACGGCAAACAGGCGCCCTCTCCGACGGACACGGCCGTGACGAGCGAGAGCGCCGCTGAGGTGTTCCGGCGGCTGACCGAGCGCCCGGCCGACCTGCTCAGGTTCGCCACCGCGGGCTCGGTCGACGACGGCAAGAGCACGCTGATCGGGCGCCTGCTCTACGACTCAAAGCAGGTGCTCACCGATCAGCTTGAACATGTCGAGCAGGCCAGCCAGCGAATGGGTCACGACTTCCTCGACCTGTCGCTGCTGACCGACGGCCTGCGCGCGGAGCGCGAGCAGGGCATCACGATCGACGTCGCCTACCGCTACTTCGCAACAGCCCAGCGCCGGTTCATAATTGCCGACACCCCCGGGCACGAACAGTACACGCGCAACATGGTCACCGGCGCCTCCACCGCTGACCTCGCGATCGTGCTCATCGACGCTCGCAAGGGGGTCGTCGCCCAGTCCAAGCGCCACGCGTTCATCAGCTCACTGCTGGGGATACCCCACGTCGTGGTGTGCGTCAACAAGATGGACCTCGTCGATTACCAGGAGGCGGTCTTCGACGCGATCGTCGAGGACTTCGACCGCTTCGCGGCCCGCCTGGAGATGCCCGATGTCACGTTCATACCGATCTCGGCGCTGCTCGGTGACAACGTCGTGGAACGCTCGGAGGCGATGCCCTGGTACCAGGGGCCGCCGCTGCTCTACCACCTCGAGCATGTCCATATCGCCTCCGACAGAAACCTGATCGATGTGCGCTTTCCCGTGCAGTGGGTGATCCGCCCGCCGGCGAGCAGCGTCGCCGACTATCGCGCGTATGCGGGTCAGGTCGCAGGTGGCGTGATCCGGCCCGGTGACGAGGTGGTCGTGCTGCCGAGCGGACAGCACTCGACGATCGCGGGCATCGACACGCTCGAGGGTCCGGTGGAGGAGGCCTTTCCGCCGATGTCCGTCGCGCTCCGGCTGAGCGACGAGATCGACGTGGGGCGGGGGAGCACGATCGTGCGCACGCACAACCAGCCGAGCGTCTCCAACAGCTTCGAGTGCCTGCTCTGCTGGATGTCCGAGCAGCCCCTGAGCTCAGGGCGGCGCTACCTGGTCAAGCACACGACGCGCACGGCGATGGTCGGGACGATGGACGTGCGCTACCGGATCGACGTCGAGAGCCTGCATCGCGACGAGGGCGCGGCGACCCTGGCGCTGAACGACCTCGGGCGTGTGCACCTCGAACTGAGCTCGCCGCTGGTGTTCGACTCCTACAGGCGCAACCGCGTGACGGGCAGCCTGATAGTGATCGACGAGGCGACCAACGAGACGGTCGCCGCCGGGGTGATCCTCGACACCGAGGTCGAGGAGACGAGCGGCGGATCGAAGACCAAGAGCGTTCGCAGCCCGAACGTGCTCTGGCAGGGTACGCGGGTGACCCGCGAGCGGCGCTGGGAAGCGCTGGGACATGGCGGCGCCACGCTCTGGTTCACGGGTCTGCCCGGGGCCGGCAAGTCGACGGTCGCGGCCGCTCTGGAGGAGCGGCTGATCGCGGCCGGACAGCCGGCCTTCCTGCTCGACGGCGACAACCTCCGCCACGGGCTCAACGGCGACCTCGGCTTCGACGAGAAGGCGCGCAGCGAGAATGTTCGTCGCACGGCGCATGTCGCGCGGCTGCTCGCGGAGTCGGGCACGATCGCGCTCGTGAGCCTCGTGAGCCCGTACGCCGCCGATCGCGAGGCGGCGGCGGCCCTGCACGCCGCGGACGATCTGGACTTCGTCGAGATCTTCGTCGACGCTCCCCTGGAGCTTTGCGAGCGGCGTGACCCCAAGGGGCTTTACGCGCGTGCGCGCTCAGGCGACCTCGCCGGCCTGACCGGGGTGGGCGCGCCGTATGAGGCGCCCGCTGACCCGGACCTCGTTCTGGGTGCTCACGCGGAAACAGTGGAGGCCGAGGTCGAGCGCGTGCTCGAGCTGCTGGCCGAGCGCGGGCTGGTCTCGCTGGGAAGCTGAAGGCCTGCCCGCGGTTCACCCCGCGCGGGTGCCCCCGTCGCCTACCCCTTCTTCTTCTTTCCCTTGCCGCCCTTCGCCGGCGCCGCGTGCAGCACGATGCTCTGACTGACTCCCGATGCGAGCGCGCCGGTGGGCACTTCGACGAACGCGCGGTAGCGCCCGCCGTGAGGGATGCTGGCGATGAGGCTGAAGCGCGAGAAGCTTTTCGTGCCCTTCCTGGCCCTCGTGATGAGCTGGGTCACGAACTTGGAGGTTCGTTCTTCGGTCTTTTCGGACTTCCCGGGTCTGACGGCCTTCTGCACCTGGAAGAGGATGCGGGCTCCGAGCTTCGCGGGGGTGACCGTGCCGTAGAGGCGCACGAGCCCCTGAGGCCCGGCGGTGCGCACGTGGAAGCTGACGCGCACGGCCACATGCTCGGTGAAAGTCGGGCTGTAGAGCGGTCGCGGGGCGAGCGTGATCACGCGGAACTGGGTGCTCGCCAGCAGCCTCGCCACATGGAAGACGAAGACCCCGCCGGCGTTTGTGAGCACCGGAGCGCCGATCGTCGTAAACGGTGTGAGGTAGGGGAACGGGCTGGACTGCAGGATCACGTCGCGCCCGCCGCCGCCGAGCCCCGAAACTGTGCCGATCACGGTGAAGGGGCTGCCGAAGACGTCCACCCTGGTGGCTTTCTTGGCGAAGACGATCCGGAGCGCGCCCTTTTTGCCCGGGTACACGCGATCCTGCCCGAATGACGGGCCCTTTTCGTTGCTCGCCACGATCCGGTAGTGGTAGCCCGCGAGCAGGCCGGTGACCGCCTGCGCGACCTTGACCGTCGTCACGCCGCTGCCGACAGAGGTGCTCGGCGTCTGGGAGGCGTAGGTGCGGGTCGGCCCGTACTGGAAGTAGTAGGTGGTCGGGTGGCCGCTCGGGTTGACGGTGCCCTCGAGGACCGCCGAGGTACCCCGAACGTGAGCGACGAGCCCCGTGAACGCTCGGGGGCGACCGGATTGCCGCGGCGCGGCCTGCGCGGCAGCGGGCAACAGGAGTAGGGCTAGCGCGGCCGAGAGGGCGACGCGGGGGGCCGCTCGCCGGCCGATCGTGAACCTGCTCATGTCCGAGTCTCTCCCTGTCTGTAGCTGTTGTCCGTTTGAGTCGTGTGCCCGCTTCGGCCACACGCTGACGCCTCACGCTTGTGCGCTATTGGATATTAAACCCACCCGGCGCCCGTTTGATGCGGTGCCAGGCGTGGTCCCGGCGGGGGCTCTCGGCACGCGTCGGCCCTTCACAAGATCGTCACCTCTGAACGGGCGCGTGCGTCGACCATACGTTCGGGAGCACAGAGAGCATTAGCGTTACGCCTCCGGTGTCGCTCCTTCCCGGGCCGGAGCGCATTGAACGAAGGTAGCCACCCTGTCCACCGAATCGATCGTCGGCTCATCCACGCCTCCGCTGGGCGTCGCCGCGCAATGCGCGAGCTGCGGAGCGCCCCTGGCCGGCGACCAGCGCTACTGCCTGGAGTGCGGCGAGCGGCACCTCCCAAGGAGCAGCTTCCTGCTCGGCGGGCCGTCGAGCAGCCGCGACCCGGAGCCCTCATCGGGCCTCACGCCTCCGGGCGCCCCGCGCACCCCGCCCCTTGAGGGCGCCGGGCAGCGCAACAACACGCTGACCCTGCTGGCCGGGGTGGGCGTCCTGCTGCTGGCGATGGGCGTCGGCGTGCTGATCGGACGCTCCGCCGGCTCCAAGCAACTCACAGCGCCGGCGCAGGTGATCAGCGTGGGCTCCGCGCAGGCGGGCGGCGCGAGCAGCGCCGCCGGTGAGTCATCATTCACCGGCGACTGGCCCGCGGGTAGCACGGGCTACACCGTGCAACTGCAGACGCTGCCTGCGCCTGGCACGTCGCTCAGCGCGGTGGAAGCCGCCAAGACGGCTGCGAGCGCGAAGGGCGCCAAGGCGGTCGGTGCGCTGAAGTCCGAAGAATTCAGCAGCCTCGCAGCCGGCAACTACGTGATCTACGCGGGCATCTTCCACAAGCGTCCCGAAGCCGAGAAGGCGCTGGCCGGGCTGAAGAAGAGCTTCCCGGGTGCCTCGCTGATCCGGGTCTCAAACGCCGGCTCGGGCTCGTCCTCGGAAAGCTCGGGCTCCTCGAGCGGCACGGGTGTGGGATCGAGCGAGGCACACCCGGCTCCGCCCTCGGTGCTCAAGAGCCTGAACACGAGCAAAGGCAAGAGCTATGAGGAAAGATCCAAGAACCTCCCCAACGTGATCGAAACCGGCTAGACGCATGCGCATCCTCGGCGACGCCAACGGCAAAGACGGGCGCCAGCCCGTGGGAGCGCCCGCCCCACCGGCGAGCCCGCCGCCTCCTGCGCCCGCGCCGCCCGCCGCGCCGTCCGCTGCGCCGCCGCAGGCCGACGGGCGCTCGGATCTGCGCCGCAGGCGCGACGAGCTCGCCGAACAGGTAACCGAGCTTCACTGGGATCTCGGCGGACTCGCCTATGAGATGGCGATTCGCGACCACTTCCGCCTCGACGTGCTGGTGCGCCGCGCTGCCGTGCTGCAGGAACGCGACGCCGAACTGGCTGAGCTCGAGCGCCTGCTGCGCATGGATGAGGAGGGGATGGCCGGGGACTGCCCGCAGTGTGGCGCCCCCCACAGCCGCGGGGCGCTGTTCTGCTGGCAGTGCGGGGCGGCGCTCATGGAACGACTGCCCAGCGCGGCACTCGGTGGGCGGGCTGAGTCGACCGCGGTCATGGACGCCCTACTCGCGTCTGGATCCGCTTCGGCCACCGAGCCCGCCCCCAGCTCGGACGCGTAGGACGCCCCGCGAGTGAGCGTCGAGCGCCCCGAGCTCTGCGACGAGTGCGGCTCTGCGCTCGCGGGCGACCAGCGCTACTGCCTGGCCTGCGGCGCGCGCGTCGGATCGCGCAGCCCCCAGCTCGCGGCCCTGTTGCGAGGTGTGAACGAGCGGCTGCGCACGGGGGACGGCGCCCCAGCGGCTGAGGCCGACGCGGTGCCGGGCCTCAGCAGCCCCCCACGGCGGTCGGCACCGAGACTTCCCCCGCCGAGGGTCTCGATGCTGCTCGTACTCGTGTTCCTCGGATTCGGAGTGCTCCTGGGAGCCGCGGCGCGCTCGCCGGTGAACGGCACGCTCACAGCCTCTGCACACCCCACCGTCAAGCTCCTGCTGGGAAGACCGACTGCGTCTGGCACCCCTCGCGCCTCCTCGAGCGCTCCCTCCTCGGCGCCGGCGAGCGAACCGCCGCCGGTGGAATCGACGCAGGCGCCGAGCAGTGAAGTGACGCCCGCTCCGGCCGGCTCGCACCCGAAGAGGATCTCATCTTCGAGCTTGAAAGGCGCCGAAGGCGAAGGCTCGGGATCGGAATCCTCGAAGCTCCCGTCCGCCGGATCGGCTTCCAAGCTGCCACCGATCAAGCACGTGTTCGTGATCATGCTCTCCGATCAGCCCTACGCACAGGCGTTCGGGCCCTCCTCGAGCGCGCCCTACCTCGCGAGCACGCTCGAGCGCCGCGGTGAGCTGCTCGTGCGCTACGACGCGGTCGCCCACGAGCAGCTCGCCAACGAGGTGGCGCTCCTCAGCGGTCAGGGACCGACCGTGGAAACGGCCGCGAACTGCCCCAACTACACCGACATCGTGCCCGCCACGCCCGGACCCGAACAGCAGGTCGCCGGCAACGGCTGCGTGTACCCGGCCACGACACAGACGCTCGCCGGGCAGCTGACCGCCAAGCACCTCAGCTGGCGCGCATACTTCGAGGGGATGGACGAAGGCGCAGGCCAGGCCGCGGGGCCCTGCGCCCATCCCGCGCTCGGGCAGGCCGATCCCAGCGCCGGGCAGACACCCACGGGCGGGCCATACGCCACCTTCCGCAACCCGTTCGTCTACTTCAAGTCGCTGCTCGACACGCCGGCCTGCGCCGCTGATGACATCGGACTGGACAAGCTGGGCGCCGACCTGGCGGCGCCGGGGCGGACGCCGAGCTTCTCCTACATAGCGCCCGAGCGCTGCGACGACGGCGAGCCCACGCCCTGCGCCCCGGGCGCGCCCGCGGGGATGGTGCCGGCCAACGACTTCCTGGCGAGGGTGGTGCCGAGGATCCTTCACTCGAGCGCCTACAAGCAGGGCGGGCTCCTCGTGATCACCACCGACGAGGCGCCCTCGAGCGGCGAATTCGCCGACTCGAGCTCCTGCTGCGGTCAGCCGCGGTTTCCCAACCTGCCCGCGCCCGGCGCGGGCCTCTCGCCGCGTGGTGGCGGCGCCGTCGGCGCGCTGCTGCTCTCGCCCTTCATCAAGCCCGGGACGACCAGCGAGGAACCCTACAACCACTTCTCACTGCTGCGCACGATCGAGGACCTGTTCGGGCTCGGGCACCTGGGCTACGCGGGCTCCCCGCGCGTGAGCTCGTTTGAAAGCGCGATCTTCTCGGCCTACCAGCCCGGATGAGCCGCTCGTCCCACCGATTATCGGCCTCGCCGAGATCGTTATGGAGCGGGCCGGACGCGGGACGTTGCTCTAGGAACGTTCGTCCTGGCACGGCCCCCCGGACGCCCCGCCGAGGAGCTGCTCATAGGTGACCGCTTCGCGACGGTGCCCGCTGCGGGAGAGCACCCACTCGAGCGCGAGCATCTGCCGGGGGTGCTCAAGCGCGGCCGGGTGCAGGTCCAGGCGGAGCGTGTTCCCGCAGAGCAGGCTCCCGGCCCGAATCAGGGTGGGGCTGAGCAGGCGGGCAAGCGGGCTGTCCGCTGCCATGCCCCACGCGGGGGCGAGCTGCCGCCGCGGATCGCCGTCGGCGGCGATGAACGCGGGGTGCAGCCGCAGCAGGCCCGCCCACCAGCGAAACCTGCGCGGGAGCACACGGCGTAGCTCGGGCGTGTAGGCGTAGGCCGGTGCCACGAAGCCGTCCGGCTCGATACCTGCGAGCTTGAGCACGCGCCAGCCGGCCTCGACCGCGCGGCGCGTCTCCTCGTCGTCGAGGCCGACGAACTCAGCCGAGCGACGGCTGCCCACGCGCGCGAGCGCGCGCCCTCCGAGCGCGCCGCGGCGCAGCTGGTCGTGTTGAAAGCCGTGCTGGGCGATCGAGTCGCCCGCGAGTCGGCGCTCGGCCAGCCACGCGGTCATCTCCGGCGAGCGTTCGCCGAGGGGATGCAGGTCGCGCGCGGGAATGACCAGCAGCGTCACGCGGCCTACCCCATGATCATCCAGCCAGTCGCGGATCAGGGCGCAGCGCTCGAAGGTGGCTGGCTCGATGTCGTGCAGCGCGACGGCGATCCTGGGGCGCGCCCGGACGCGGGCCGCCTCGGCGCCCGCGCCGTAAGCCGGGCTCGGCAGCGCGGCTCGGAGCGACGCGGCAGCGACCGTCGAGTCGCCGCTCACGCGTGGGAGGCGCATGCCCTTATGCCGCACGGGTCACTTGCGTTGAGCCGCCGGTCTGCATCACACGCTCATAGCCCTCGGCGAGGCGCTCGAGCGCACGCTCCCAGGTGCGGCCCGCGACTGCGCCGAGGCCCGCCCGAGCGAGGCGCTCGCGAAGCAGGGGCGAATCCGCGAGCTCGAGCACCGCCTGCGCCAGCGCGCCCGCCTCGGGCGGGCACAGCAGGCCGCTCACGCGGTCCTCGATCAGCGACAGCGGGCCGCCCTCGGCCACGGCCACAACCGCCACGCCACTGGCCTGCGCCTCGAGGATCACTTGCCCGAACGTGTCGGTGCGGCTAGGGAAGAGGAAGATGTCGGCGCTCGCGTAGGCCAGCGCCAGCTCCTCGCCCTCGAGCCAGCCGAGGAACCTGCCTGCGTCGCCGACCTGCTCGCGCAAGCGCTCCTGCTCGGGGCCACCGCCCGCGAGCACGAGCTGCAGGCGGGGGTTTCGTTCGTGAGCCGTGAGGAAGGCCTCGGCGAGCAGGTCGGCGCCCTTCTCGTGGGAGATCCGCCCCGCGTAGAGGACGTCGATCGTCTCAGACCGCCTGAACCGCTCGCGCAGCCGGGGATCGAAGCGAGTGCTGTCCACGCCTCGGTCCCAGCGCGCCACCTTCGAGCGCTCGACGCCGGCCGCCGTGAGCGCCGCGTCGGAGGCGGGGCTCGGCGAGAGCACCAGATCGCAAGCCCTGTAGAAGGCGCTCACGCCGAGGGCCATCGCCTGGCTGAGAACCAGGTCGCCCGAGCGCAATCCGGCGTAGGCGGTGAGCTCGGTGTGGTAGCTGCCGAGCAGCGGCACCCCCAGGCCGCGGCTCACGAGCGCCCCCGCCACGCCCACGGGCCCGGGTGAGCAGACGTGGATGATGTCGAAGCTCCCTTCGGCGAGCGTCTCCACGGCAGCCGACAGGCTCGGGACCCCGATCCGCAGGCCGGGGTAGTGGGGCACGTCGAACTCGGCAACAGCCGACAGGCGCCGGTCGACGTTGGGGTCGGTGCCGAGCAGCTCGATCTCAAACCCCGGGACACCCCGTCTGCGGATCTCCTCGAGCGCGCGCGTGACCCCGTGCGTTGAGCCGATCCCGTCGGCGAGAATCGCCACCCGCGGCGTCTCGCCCTCAGCTCGGCGCGCTTCGACCTTGGCCTTCTCGTTGGCGAGAAAAGCCGTAGCTGGAGCGTAGGGGATCGCGGCGACGCAGCTGTCGAAGAGCCCCGCCGCCGCCTGCATCACGTCGCCCTGCCCGCTCGCGGCCGTGACGGCCTGCTCCACGGCCATGCGCAGCTTGCGCTCGTGCGCGCGGCAGGCTCGCCTGTAGAGATCCGAGTGCCTGAAGCGATCGTCCTGCATGTAGGCGATCAGACCGGGCTCGTCGAGATGGTCGAGTTCCACCGCGCTCAGCCACGCGCGCAGCAGGCAGCGGGCGTCCTCGGGCGTCAGGTCGTTGCCGACTGCTCCTCGTCGCGCGTCGCCCTCGCTGAGCAGGCGCCGCGCCATCGTCATCACGGTGCGCGGGTCGGGCCCGCGTGCCGGCGCCGCCTGCTGACCGCGGCCCAGCGCCCTGGCGGTGAGGGCTATCGCGGCGTGGGCCCACTTCGCTGCGCTGCCCTGGGCGCCGCCCGCGATGACGTTTCCCGCACGTACGTGCGCGAGGAACTGCGCGGGCGTGCCAGCGGCCGGCGCCTCGGTCCATGTGCGCCCGATGTCGACTCCCGCGTGATCATCCGAGCCGCCGATCCCGACGCCGTCGAGGGTCGCCACGTACGTCGCCGCAGGGCGGTTCAGCTCGCGCGCGCGAGCGCCGTTGCGGGTCTCCCAGACGCCGAACAGCTGCGCCAGGCGGCGGCGATGGCGCGCCGTCAGCGGCGCGCCCACCGCGTAGTAGGGGTGCGCGAGCGCGCAGACTATCGCGCGCTCGTACATGTACGCGGCGCAGATCTCCAGATCGCCGCGATGCTCGGCCAGCCACTCGTGGTCCTCGGGAGAGATGCCGTAGCAGAGGATGTGCACCGCCTGTGGCTCGCCGCGGAAATGCGCGGTCAGCTCCTCGGAGATGAACACGTCTGGGCGATCGGCGATCTCAAGGACGCCCGCGATCGTGTCGTGATCGGTGATGGTCACGAAGTCCATGCCCCGCCGCTTGGCCAGCTCGTAGACCTCCTGCGGCGGGGTGGCGCACTCCGGGAGGCCGAGGGCTCGCTGCACCCCGAGCTTGGACTCCTGGGAGGCCGTCGAGTGGCAATGCATGTCCACGCGCGTGGCCCCGGGCGTCGTAGACGTAGGGGGCCGGCTGTCCATGCCGTTCAGAGTTCCATCCATGGCATAAGGATTCCCCTGCAAAGCCCCGCTTTCTGTAACCAGGCGGAAATGATCTTGTGAAAGTTTTGTGAAGATCAGTGCGGGACGGGCGTGCCGAGCAGGGCGGAGCTGTGTCCAGGCGCGCCCGGGGAGCAGGTCGGTGGCGGCCGTCGCGCGGGCATCGTCCACGCACGTCGGCGGACGGTATGCGCCCACGCGAACCGGTCTTGCCAAATAAGCTCTGCGGCGATGTCGCTGCTCTTTTTGACCCCGGTGGCCTCGGCCCTCAGCTACTTTCAGGCGATCGTGCTCGGCCTGCTGCAGGGTGTGACCGAGCTCTTCCCGATCTCGAGCCTGGGGCACACGGTGCTCTTTCCGACGCTGTTCGGATGGAACGAGCTCGTGAAGGCCCAGTCGCAGTCAGAGTCCTTCTGGCTCGCGTTCGTCGTGATGCTCCATGTCGGAAGCGCGCTCGGGCTGCTGTTCTACTACCGGCGCGACTGGGTCCAGATCATCGGCGCCTTCTTCGGCACGCTCTCCAGACGCCGGATCGAGACCAGCACCGAGCGCCTTGCCTGGCTGATCGTGGTGGCGAGCATCCCGGCGGGGATCCTCGGCCTCGCCTTCGAGCATCAGCTGCGCACGCTGACCGCGAAGCCAGAGGTGGCGGCGATCTTCCTGATGGTCAACGGCTGCATCCTGTTCGCGGCCGAGAGGTTCCGCCTGCGTGCCGAGGTACGCGAACTCGCGATCCGCGAGGGGGCAAAGCCCGACGGAGCACGCGAACTCGACACCTTCGCGTACCGCGAGGCCGTCGTCGTCGGTGTCGCTCAGTCCACCGCGCTGGTCGCGGGCATCAGCCGCGATGGCGTCACGATGGGAGCCGGGCTCGCGCGTGGCCTGGATCACAGCGACTCGGCTCGCTTCGCCTTCCTGCTCGCCACGCCGATCATTCTCGCCGCGGGAGTCGTCAAGCTCCCCGATCTTCTCGGTCACCTCGGCAACGGGGTGCGCGGTCAAGCCGTCGTCGCCTGCGCGGTTGCGGCCGTGACAGCCGTCTTCACCGTCCGCTTCCTGGTCAGGTATTTCAAAACCAAGACGCTCACGCCCTTCGCGGTCTACTGCCTGCTGTTCGGTCTCGCGATGCTGATCTACACCCAGACCTAGGATCCAGCGCCCTTCAAGCAGGCGCCGGATTCGCGCGGGGGAGCGCTCCGGCGCGCGCCGGCGTGGGCCGAGCCCGGTGTTGGGCGCCGCGGCCTGCCACCATCATTCCCAGAGCCATGCCCGTTCCGAGAACCCCCTCCAAGATGTTCGAGACCCGTAGCCAGGCCTGGCAGGAGGTCGGGCTGCTGCGTCAGATCAGCCCTCGCGTGGTCAAGCGTGCCCGCCTGGAGGTGCTGCTGCTCGTGCCGCTGTTCGTGACCGTCGTGATCCTCTATGACAATCGTGTCAGCCTGATCGGGACACCCGGCCGCCACGGGCATCCCGGGACGCTGGAACCGGCGCTGGATACGCCTGTCCGGATCGCGGCGGTCCTCGCGCTGATGATCCTCGGATGGGCGATCGCGCGTGACATCGGCCGCAGCCTTGGCCCACCACTGTTCCGGCGCCTTGACCCGGCCACGGCGGGAACGGTGGGGTTCCTGATCCGCCTGGCGACGGTCGCGCTCGCCCTGCTCGTGGCGCTGCGAGTGGCGGGCATCGAAACGCGAACGCTGGCCGTGGGAGGAGCGTTCACCGCGGTCATCCTCGGCCTCGCTGCCCAGCAGACGCTCGGGAACGTGATCGCCGGCACCGTCCTGCTCAGCGCCCGTCCCTTCCACGTCGGCGATCGCGTGCGCCTGCAGGGCGGGCCGCTGGCAGGACAGATCGAGGGAACCGTGAGCTCGTTGGGGCTGCTCTACACGACCTTCGCCACGGGCGCCGACTCGATCATGGTGCCCAACAGCGTCGTGCTCAACGTCGCGGTGCTGCCGCTGCGCGAGCCCGAGGCGGTCAACCTGCGCGCGCGTCTGCGTCCAGGCATGACGCCGAGCGACCTGCAGGAGATCCTCGAGAAGTCGCTGACGACGCCGCTGCGCGACGCTCCGCGCATCACCTTGGAGGAGCTCGACGGTGAGGATGTCGTGGTCCGCATCGCGGCCACCCCGCGTGTCGCGGCGCAGGGGCGCAACCTCGCGAGCGAGCTCCTCGGCATCGTCTCCCGCGAGACGCGCTCCCACGACGGCAAGCACCGAGAGGCCGCCGCGGGCGAGGAGGGGCTAGGCGACGTCGAGGGCGGGGTCGAGGGGCGCGAGCGGCTCACGCACGATCCGCGCCCTGACGCGCCGAGCCCGCTCACGCCGCCGGGTCGCGGGCGCCCTTAACGCGATAGCGCAGGAAGAGATGGGAGTCCTGCTCGAGCACCCACACCAGCTCCAGCTCGAGCGGAGGGTCGAGTTCCTCGCCCGCGAGGATCCGCAGACCCTCGCCGGTGGCTGGGTCGCCCCCCGCGAGCTTCGGAGAGAGCGAGAGGAACAGCTCGTCGACCAGTCCGGCGGCGAGCAGCTGCGCGTTCAGGTGGGGGCCGCCCTCGCAGAGCAGCGTCCTCACCCGCAAGCGCTCACTCAGCTCGCGCATCGCCGCCGGCAGATCGAGCTGCCCCTCACGCGCGGCGCGTACATAGTCGAGTTTGGCGGCGTTCCCGGCGAGGCTTGCCTGTGAGGATGTGACGATCACGACACGGGCCTCGGGCTCTCTGAGCAGCGGGAGGTCCGCAGGCAGCGAGAGGCTGCCCGAGACGATGCAGGCCAGTGGCTCCCCGCAGAGGCCCCGCTCGCGCCGCAGGCGCCTGCTTTGGCGCTCGCGAATCAGCCGACCGTAACGCTCGGCGCGCACGGTCCCGGCTCCGACCATCACCGCGTCCACGCTCGCGCGCAGGCCGTGGAACAGCTCTCGATCGGCGCGGTTGCTGATCGGGCCCGAGCGACCGCCGAGCGTCGCCCGGCCGTCGGCGGTGCTCACCATGTTGAGGATCAGATGTGGGCGCCCGGCGGCGCCCACATCGCGAGTGCCCATGCCCTCGAGGATCTCTGCGACCGTCGCGGGTCTGCCGGGCTCGAGCAGCCGCC
Organism: Solirubrobacteraceae bacterium; assembly: GCA_049512215.1. Lineage (GTDB taxonomy): Bacteria > Actinomycetota > Thermoleophilia > Solirubrobacterales > Solirubrobacteraceae > Palsa-744. The sequence continues at coordinate 94,457 of JBEKXJ010000002.1, read as the reverse complement.
GCAGGCGCAGCGGCTCGCTCTCCGCCGGACGGGCGCTGGAGTCGGCTCGCTCCGCCACGGGCTTACCGTAGCGGGGATCGCGGCTCCCCGGCGAGCGCTGCCGATCGGCGAGCGCAACAACTCGACAACACGGCGACCCGCGGACCTGCTACGGTCGTGTTGTCTGGCCGGCACATAAGACCGGCAATAAAGTAGTGCAAGCTCTCGCAGGTCGAAGCTCTAGAAGCATCCTCCGCGTAGCAGCACGCACATACCGTGGAGGAGTACCCACATGCCTACTGGCACAGTTAAGTGGTTCAGCGACGACAAGGGGTTTGGTTTCATCACCCCCGACGACGGCGACAAGGACCTGTTCGTCCATCACACCGGCATCAACGGCGAGGGCTACCGCTCTCTGCAGGAGGGTTCGAAGGTGTCCTACGACCCCGAGCAGGGCGACAAGGGTCCCAAGGCCGTAAACGTCCAGGCGATCTGAACCGCAGGGTCATAGACCTTAGTTCGTGAGGGCCCGCTTCGGCGGGCCCTCTGCCTTTCTGGCGGGTAGGGTGCCGGGGCGTCCACATGTCGAGCGACACAAGGACAGTCCCCCTCCTAAAGGAGCCGCGCGGGCGCGGCACGGCGCGCGGTCGGCGTCGAGCGCTCAGCCACCCCGCCGGGGAGTTCCTGCGCGCGGGGGCCGGCGAGCGCATCGGCGCGCTGTGCCTGCTGGTGATCGTCGGCGTGAGCGTGCTCGTCGTGTTGATGGCCGCCACGCGGCCGAGCATCCTCTCGCCGACCACGCACGCGCACTTCTTCCCCCGCTGGATGGCCGGGCCGCTCGGCGGGGCATGGCCGGGGCTGACGCGCAACGCCACCGCCCAGAAGTACCTCTTCACGGGCGCGATCGTGCTCATGTACGCGAGCTACCTGGTCGCGCTTAGATACGTCCCGAGGCTACGCGCGCGCTGGGCGATCGCCGGGATTCTCGCGGTTCACCTGGTCTATCTGATCTCGCCGCCGCTGGCGTTGACGGACATCTTCAACTACATCGACTACGGACGCATGGAGGTCGTTCACCACCTCAACCCCTACACAACCATCCCGGTGCTCGAGCCCCACAGCGACCCGAGCTACATGCTCAGCAACTGGCATGAGCTGCTCAGCCCCTACGGGCCGCTCTTCACGCTCTTGACGTTCGCGGTCGTTCCCCTCGGCGTGGCCGCGTCCTTCTGGGTGCTGAAGGCCATGCTGGTGGCGGCGAGCCTCGCGACCATATTCCTCGTCTGGAAGTGCGCCCGCCTGCTCGGCCGCGACCCGGTCGCGGCGATCGTGCTGGTGGGGCTCAATCCGATCGTGCTCGTGTGGGGTCTGGGGGGAGCCCACAACGACTTCCTGATGCTCCTGTTCATCATGCTCGGCTTCTACCTGCTGCTGAGCGCGGCCTCGCGCCGGGAGCTCGCCCCCGCGGCGCCGGCCGCGGCGGCATCCGCGCCGGCGGCGGCATCCGCGCCGGCCGCGGCGGCATCCGCGCCGCCCCTCGCGCCCGGGGCTCCCGCGCCGGAGAAGATCCGGCTCGGTGCGCGCCTGCGCGGATGGCTGCTCCCGCTCTGCGCGGCGGAGATCGGCGCGGGCGCCGCGCTCGTGACCGCGGCCGCGATCAAGGCCTCCGGGGCGGTGTTGATCCCGGTGATGCTGGGGAGTCTGCTCAAAGCGCCGAGACGGCTGATCCAGGTCGTAATAGGGATGCTGGCGGGAGGCCTGCTCGTCGCGGCCGTCAGCCTGCTCGCCTTCGGCCTGCACAGCCCCGATCTCAGCACCCAGGGGCGTCTGGTGACGAGCGAGAGCATCCCAAATCTCCTCGGCCTGGCGCTCGGCAGCGGCGGGGAGACGGAAACGCTGCGCTTCTTGCTGAGCGGGGCGCTGGCCGGGTCGGTGCTCCTCTGCGCCGTCGTGGCCTGGCGCGGGCGCCGTGAGGGCGCCGACAGGCTCCTGACGGCGTCCGGCTGGGCGACCGTGGCGCTGCTGGTCACGCTCAGCTGGGTGCTGCCCTGGTATGTGCTGTGGCTGCTTCCGCTCGCGGCTCTCTCGAGCTCGCGTAGGCTGCGCGCGGCCGCGGTCGTGCTCGGCGTGTACCTGATGCTCGCCTGGGCGCCGGCGGCCGGGCTGCTCTGGAACGCGATCGGCTTTCACCCGGAAAGCAGCTACCTCGGCCACGTACACCAGCGTTACGTCAAGGAGCTGCTGAACTAATCTCCCTCGGCCGGTGGCGGGCGGCGCTCCAGCTTGCGCTGAGCGGCTCGGCGCTTGTCCTCGAGCCGCCGCGCGCGCGAGGCCCCGCTCGGGCGCGTGGCATGCCGGCTGCGGGGCACCGCGAGCGCGCGAGCCAGACGCTCGGCGAGCCGGGCCAGGGCGAGCTCGCGGTTGCGCGCCTGGGAGCGCTCGTCCTGGGCGACCGCGACGAGCCGAGGCCCGGCTTGCGCGAGTACGCGCGAGCGCTGCTCCTCGCTCAACGACGGCGAGTCGAGGACGTCAAAGATCGCTTCCACGCGCGAGGCGGTGACGTTTGCATGCTGCCCGCCGGGCCCCGAGGAGCGGCTCGTCCTCAGTGTGATCTCATCCAGCGGGATGGCCGGCCCGCCGGCTATGGGAAGCAGCCGCTGCGGGTTCTCAGCTCCGGTCAACCGAGCCCCGCCGATCGAGGACGGCGTAGCCGGCGCCCCTGCGCACCTTGGCGTACTCATCAGTGCTCTGCATCTGGGTTCTCCTGTCCTCTTCGTTGCCGGCTAATGCTCGGCGACGTATCCGCCCTCGGGCGACAGCGGCCTGCCCTCCCGCGCCCACCGTTGCAGGCCGCCGCGCATCGAGTGCGCCTTGAAGCCTGCCGCGCGGAACGCCTGTGCGGCCATGTCAGAGCGAGAGCCCAGGCGGCAGTAGAAGACGACCGGCCGGTCGCGCTCGAGGCTCGCCGCCTCCGATGAGAGCTTGACGAGCTCAATGTGGCGCGTCCCGGCGATGTGCCCCGCCTCGCGCTCGTAGAGCTCGCGCACGTCGATCAGCTGCAGGTCCGGGTCCTCTCCCAGCCACTGCGCCACCCGCACGGGGTCGACCTCGATCTCGCAAGGCTCATCGCCGACGCTCATGAGCCATGAGCCTAGTGCTACTGAAAGCGCGGTGCTACTGAAAGCGCGGCGGCGATCAGCGGCGCGGCGAGGCCTTCTCATCACTAGGATCACGCCGATGGAGGCTGTCGGTGACGTCTACACGATCCCCCAGGAGAACCTCGACTTCTGTGCGACGATCGGCCAGATCGCGCGGGAGAAGATCGCGCCGCGCTCGGCCGAGATCGACGAGCGCGCCGAATATCCCTGGGACATTCGCCGCCTGCTCGCCGAGCAGGACATCCTCGGCCTGCCGTTCCCCGCCGAGTACGGGGGCACGGGCACCGGCACGCTGATGCTGAACATGGCGGTCGAGGAGATCGCGAAGGTCGACGCAGCCTGCGCGCTGATCCTGATGGTTCAGGAGCTCGGCACGCTCCCGATCCAGCTGTTCGGCAGCGACGAGCTGAAGGAGCGCTTCCTGCCGAAGTGCGCCACCGGCGAGTGCTCGCCCGCGTTCGCCCTCTCAGAGCCCGAGGCCGGATCGGACCCGGCCGGGATGAAGACCACCGCGGTGAAGGACGGCGAGGAGTGGGTGATCAACGGCACGAAGAACTGGATCACGAACCTCGGGGTCGCCGACTTCTACATCTGCTTCGCGGTCACCGACCGCGAGACCCGCCGGCTGACGGCGTTCGTCATTGAGGCTGATCGGCCCGGCTTCAGCGTCGGCAAGCTCGAGCACAAGCTCGGCATCCGCGCCTCACCCACCGGCCAGCCGATCTTCGAGGACGTCCGGGTCCCCGCCGAGAACGTGATCGGCGAGGTCGGAAGGGGCCTCTCGGTGGCGCTCGGCACCCTCGAGCGCACGCGGCTGGGCGCCGCCGCTCAGGCCGTCGGCATCGCCCAGGGCGCGACCGACTACGCCGTCGCCTACGCCCGCGAGCGCCGCCAGTTCGGGAAGGCGATCAACGAGTTCCAGGCGATCCAGTTCAAGCTGGCCGACATGGAAACGCAAACGGCGGCCGCGCGCGAGCTGCTGTACAAGGCCTGTGCGATGGCAGACCAGCGTCATCCGCAGCGGGCGAAGTACTCCTCGATGGCGAAGGTCTTCTGCTCGGACACCGCGATGGCTGTGACCGTCGAGGCGGTCCAGGTGCTCGGCGGCTACGGTTACGTCAAGGAGTATCCGGTCGAGCGGATGATGCGCGATGCGAAGATCACCCAGATATACGAGGGCACCAACGAGATCCAGCGTCTCGTCATCGCCCGCACCCTCAAGTAGGGCATGCTGATGCGTTCCTTGCCGCAACCAGGAGCCTCCGGCCAGCTCCGGCGCGTCGGCGTGGCCGCCCTCATCGCCCTCTCGGTGGGGCTGGTCGTGATCGTGATCGGTCAGGGCTTCAGCGCGATCGGCGTGGTCAGGGCGCTCGAGGACGTCGTGCTGGGCGTGCTCGTGGCGGCGGTCCTGATCGGGGGCCTCGCGTTCGTGGCGGTACGGATGGCCGGCTGGCGCGACCCGGAGTCAGAGAAAGACTTCGAAGAGATCATTCGCCATTCGGAGGAGCTCGCGCGCGAAGGGCTCGCCGCAGACCCCGGGGAAGGCCAGTTCATGGAGCTCGACCCGCTCGATGACGATGACTTCGAGGAGCTCGTGCGCGACGCGCTCGACGACCTGCCCGATCTCTTGCGCAACGCGCTCTCGCACGTGGCCGTGGTGATCTCAGACGGCGGTCGCAGACGGGGGGCCTACGGGCTCTACCAGGGGGACGGCGCGACGCGCGACAACACGCACGACCGCATCGTCATATTCCGCGACACGCTGCGGCGCGATTTCGGTCATGACTCCGAGCTGCTGCGCGACCAGGTCACGCGCACCGTCCGCCACGAGCTCGCCCACCACGTTGGCTTCGACGAGCTCGGCGTGAGCCGCTTGGACCTCTAGCCGATCACCCCGAACACAATAGGATTCGGGCGCCCGCGCTGCCTCACGGCATCCTCGCCCGCGAGCAACAACGACCAAGGAGACAAGCCCCAGATGCCCGAAGCAGTCATCGTCGACGCAATCCGCACGCCCATCGGCCGCGCCGGGAAAGGGTCGCTGAAGTCCGTCCGCGCCGACGACCTCGCGGCGATCCCGCTGAAGGCCCTGACCGAGCGCAACCCGGAGCTCGAGCAGAGCTCGATCGTCGACATCATGATGGGCTGCGGCTTCTGCGAGGGCGAGCAGGGTTACAACGTCGGGCGCGTCGCCGCGCTGATCGCCGGCATCGACCATCACGTGCCGGCCTGCACCGTCAACCGCTTCTGCGCATCCTCCCTGCAGACCACGCGGATGGCGTTTCACGCGATCAAGACCGGCGAGGGCGACACCTACATCGCCGCCGGCGTCGAGGCAGTTTCGCGCGCGGGCGGGGGCGCTCCGTTCGAGTTCAACCACGCCGTCGACGGCTCCGAGGGCGCCGTCTACGACGTCTACATCCCGATGGGCATGACCGCCGAGAACGTCGCCGAGCGCTGCAACGTCAGTCGCGAGGCGCAGGACGAGTGGGCCGTGCTGTCCCAAGCCCGCGCGGTCGAGGCCGTCAACAACGGGCATTTCGACAAGGAGATCGTCCCCGTGACGGTGCCCGCGCACTCAGACGTCGACAAGGAGGGCAACCAGATCGACGTCCCCGAGACGGTTGTCAGCCGCGACGACGGGCCGCGGCCGGGGACGACGATGGAGAAGCTCGCCGCGCTCGCGCCGGTGTTCAGGGAGGGCGGGACCGTGACCGCCGGCAACGCCTGCCCGCTCAACGACGGCGCCGCGGCGCTCCTGATCATGTCCGAGGAGAAGGCCAGGGCGCTCGGGTGCAAACCCAGAGCTCGGATCCTCGCCTCCACGGTCGTCGCGATCCGCCCGGAGATCATGGGCCTCGGCCCGATCCCCGCGATCGGGCAGCTGCTCAAGAACACCGGCATGACGATGGCCGACATCGACGTGGTCGAGATCAACGAGGCCTTCGCCGCCCAGATCGTCCCCTGCATGCAGGAGCTCGCAATCGAGGAGGAGAAGCTCAACCCGTTCGGTGGGGCGATCGCGCTCGGGCACCCCTTCGGGATGACCGGAGCACGCATCATGACGACGCTGCTGAACGATCTCGAGACGCTCGATAAGACCTACGGCATCGAGTCGATGTGCGTGGCCGGCGGCATGGGCATGGCGATGCTCGTCGAGCGGCTGTAGCCGACTCGCCTGGATCAGGGGCCGCCTGCAGCCGGGCGGATCACATCTGAAGCGTGCGCCCGCGCGCTAGCGGGGAGGCATGCGCAGCGCGCCGTCGAGCCTGATCGTCTCGCCGTTGAGCATCGGGTTCTCGACGATATGGCAGGCCAGCGCCGCGTACTCCGCGGGCCGGCCGAGGCGCTGGGGAAAGGGCACACCGAGGCCGAGCTTCTGCCGGCCCTCCTCGGGCAGGGCGGCGAGCAGCGGCGTGTCGAAGAGGCCGGGCGCGATCGTGTTGACCCTGATCCCCGACTGGGCGAGATCCCGTGCGGCCGGGAGCGTCATCGCGACGACCCCGCCCTTGGAGGCGGCGTAGGCGATCTGGCCGACCTGCCCGTCGTAGGCCGCGATCGAGGCTGTGCTGACGCACACGCCGCGTTCGCCCTCGCTGCTCGGCTCGTTGGCGATCATCGCCGCGGCAGCGAGGCGGAGCACGTTGAAGGTCCCGATCAGGTTGATCGAGAGGATCGTCTCGAAGGCGAGCAGCGAGTGGGGCCCCTTGGAGCCGGCGAGCTTCTCCGCCCAGCCGGTGCCGGCGCAGCAGACCGCCACGCGTAAACCCCCCGCAGCCGCCGCGGCCCGCTCGACGGCGTCCTTGACCTGGGTCTCCTCGCGCACGTCGCAGGCGATGAACTCGACGCCGAGCTCCGCCGCGAGCGCGGCTCCCTTCTCGGCGTTGACGTCGGCGAGCGTCACGACCGCTCCCCGCCCGTGCAGGGCGCGGGCGGTCGCCTCGCCAAGCCCGGAGGCTCCGCCCACGACGATCGCCGAGCTGCCGTCGATCTGCATGCGCAGAACCCTATATGCCGGGGCTCTGCGCCCGTCAGGACAGCTTGAGAGCCGGCCGGCTCAGAGCCCGCGGTGAGCGACCCTGGAGACGCTCAGGGCGAACATCTCCTCGGGGTCGGTCAGCCAGCGCACGAGCTCCAGTCCCGCCGCGGCCAGGTCGCCTTCCAGGCGCTCGGCGGTGAACTTCGCGCTGATCTCCGTGCGCATCTCCTCGCCCGCGGCGAAGTGCACGGGCAGGTCGAGGTCGCGTATGAGCGTCGTGTGCTCGCGCCGGGCACGCAGGCGCATCTCGATCCACTCGTGCTCGGGATCGAACAGCGCGACGTGTTCGAAGTCCTCGGGATCGAAGTCGGCGCCGAGCTCGCGGTTGAGCACCCGCAGCACGTTCCGGTTGAATTCGGCGGTAACCCCCTGGGCGTCGTCATAGGCAGCCTCGAGGATCTCCGGGTCCTTGACGAGGTCGGTGCCCATCAGCAGGTGGTCCTCGGAGCCGAGCAGCCGCGCGACCCCGCGCAGCACGCGGCGGCGGCTGCCGGGCGGGAAGTTGCCGATCGTCCCGCCGAGGAACGCGACGATCCGTGGTCCCACGGCGGGCGGCACACGGTCGAGATGACGCTCGAAGTCCCCGATCACGCCGTGCACCTGTAGGCCGGGATACTCGCCGGTGAGCTCCTCGGCGCAGTCGCGGACCATGCTCTCGGTCACGTCGACCGGGACGTAGCGCCGGAGCGTGCCGGCGGCGTAGAGCGCATCGAGCAGCACGCGCGTCTTGGCCGCCGTCCCCGAGCCGAGCTCGACGAGCTCGGCCGCCTCGGTCAGCTCCGCGAGCTCACCCGCCGATCGCTCGAGGATCGCCCGCTCGGCGCGTGTCTGGTAGTACTCCGGGAGCTCGCAGATGCGGTCGAAGAGCTCCGCTCCACGGGCGTCGTAGAAGTGCTTCGGCGGCAGTTCCTTGAAGGGGCGGGTGAGGCCGTTGAGCACGTCCTCGGCGAGCGAACGTTCGTGGCGGCCGTCGAGGTGCGAGTCGATTCGGATCGCCGCTTGCGCGACGGGCTCCACCGGCGCCGCTCGCCCGCCGGTGAGCCGGGCGGCTCTCACGCGAGGTCTCCCGCCAGGCGCAGACCCGCGAAGATCTGCCGGCGCTGGGGCAGGTCCCAGTTGCGAAAGGTCGGGCTTCTGATGCGGCTGTGGGTGGCCCACGAGCCACCCCGCAGGACCCGGTAGCGATCGCCGAAGAAGACCTCAGAGTACTCCCGGTAGGGATGGGCCACGAACCCGGGATAGCCACCGAAGGGGCTCGCCGTCCACTCCCACACCCGCCCGACGGCTTGCAGCGCGCCGGTGCCCGGCTCTTGCGGGTCTGCCCCCTCAGGTGTCCCCCGGGTCCAACTCGCCGCCTTCTCCCACTCCGCCTCGGTCGGCAGGCGCGCGCCGTGGGCTCTGGCGAAGGCGTCGGCCTCGAACCAGGAGACGTGACATGCCGGCGCGTGGGGATCGGCCCTGGCGAGGGCGGGGTCGGGGGTGATGTCGTGCTCCTGTTTCCAGGCCCAGCCCTCTGCGGACCACCACTCCCGCCGCTCATAGCCGCCGCCCTCGCTGAAGCGCATCCAGCTCCCCGCGGTGACGGGACGCCGCGCGATGCGGAAGGCCGCGACCTCGAGCGTGTGCCGCGGGCGCTCGTTGTCGTAGGCGAAAGCCTCTGCGCCTGCGCCCATGGTGAACGACCCGGCCGGGATCTCGAGGAACCGCTCGGGCTCCTCGGGCGGCCCGAGCCTACGGTCGATCCTGGCTCGATCCCCCGCTGAGAGCAGGCCGGCGATCGCCATCGTCTGGCGCATCGTCTCGGAATGCTGCAGCTCGTGGCGCAGAACCATCTCGCAGATCAGCCCGTCGCCCGCTCCACGCCGGGCGATCAGCTCGCTGGTGCGCGCGCGCACGCCCCGCAGGTAGGCGCGCGCGGCGGCGGGGCCGAGCGCTTCGATCTGTCCACGGAGCGCCCTCGGGGTCTCGAACGCGTCGTAGAGGTAGGCCAGATCCGGGCGCAGCAGCGGCAGGCCGCCGTGGCGATGAGCCAGCCACAGGTCCTCATAGGCCGCGATATGACCGAGATCCCAGACGAGCGGGCTCATGATCGGCGAGTGGACGCGCTCGAGGTCCTCCTCGGCGAGCCCCGCCACGAGCTCGAGCGTGCCCCGCCGCGCCTGCTCGAGGTCCGCGAGCAGGCGCGCTGGGCCACTGCTCGCGGCGTTGGCCGTGATGGCGGCGGTCGTGCCCATGAGTGCGCGTCGTACTGTACGAGCTTCGCTTGAGCCTTGTCTCACAGCCCTTTCGAGGACTCGAAGCGCGGCGCGCTCTCTGCGAGCGCACGGCCCGGCCCGCGATCCTCGCTCCCGCCTCTCCTACCCGTCGCGTGGCGGCGGTGAAGCGGCGTCGTCGACGATCACGCTCAGCCGCTCGCGCCGGAGCAGGCTCGCCGGCACGTGACGGCTCGGCTCGCCCAGCATCGCGCTCACCGCGTGGGCCTTGCTCGCGCCGGTCGCCAGCAGCAGGCAGCTCCGCGCTGCGCTGAGCAGCGCGAGGCTCAGCGTGATCCGCTCAGGCGGTGGCTTGGGCGAGTCGCGCACTCCCAGGCACAGCTCCTGCTCGCCCGCGTCCAACGTCGCGGCCCCGGGAAACAGCGAGGCCACGTGGCCGTCGGGGCCGATGCCGAGCACCACGAGGTCGAGCGCGGGCGGGTCCTCGCCGGCGCCGGCCGCGAGCGCTCGAAGCTCCCCGGCGTACCGTCGCGCGCCCTCCTCGGGTCCGAGCTCTCCCTCCATGCGATGGACACGCCGAGGGGGAACCTCACCCGGCCCGAGCAGCGTCTCTGCGGCGAGCCGGTAGTTGCTCTGCTCATCCTCGGGCCCGACGCAGCGCTCGTCGGCGAACCACACTTCGACGTCCCTCCAGTCGGCCGGTCTGCGCGCGAGCAGCTGATAGGTGCGCGCAGGGGTGCTGCCTCCGCTGAGCGCGACATGCGCGACGCCACGCTCGGCACGTGCGCGCTCGATCTGGCGCACGACGTCGGCGGCCGCCCGTTCGGCGACCGCCTCGGCGTCCGGGCATGTGGTCAGTCGCGTCAAGGTTGCTCGGGCAGCATCGCCTGTGCCGCCCTCAGCGCGGGCAGGTAGGTGGGATCGCGCAGCAGCGCCTGGCGAATCCCCTCGCCGAGGATGCCCGTCTCTCCGCGCGAGGCTCCCATGATCGTCCATGCGTGCTCGCCTCGCCCGCTGTCGCTGGAGCGGGCTCGCAGACCGCCGGGACCGCGGTCAAGGCTCAGCCTGCGGCCCGAGGCCGTCTCGAGGGTCAGGCCCTCGAGGCCCGGCACCTGCTGCTCGGGAGCCGCCTGCAGACGCAGCGCGATTTCCTGCTCGGGTGCGCGGGCGTTGCCGAGCAGGAAATCGCGGTGGCCGGCGAGCGCATCGACCTCCCAGTCCAGCCGCGAGGCGAGCCAGCCGACGAAGAGTATCGCCGCGAGAGTCGAGGCGGGATGGTGGCGGACGGTGAGGCTCGTGATCATGCGCAGCTCGGGGCGCAGGCGCATCGTGTCGAAGCTGGCGGCCACCCGCTCTCTCCAGGGCGTGGAGCGCAGCCACGCCAGGTCCACGACGTATGCCTCTCGGCTGAGCTGGCAGGCGCGGTCGATCGCCTCCGCTGCGACGGGCTCATCGATCGAGTCGACGAGCACGGCCTGGGCGAGCGGGAGCAGCTCCCGGACGATGTCGTGATGGCCGTGAGGGGACCACAGCAGGGTCGGCAGATCGGTGACGACGAGCGGGTCGGCGATCGTGAAGAGGTCGTCGAGGTGGCGGTCGCCGAGCTCCACGATCACGGTCTCACGCAACAGCGCGAGCTCGCCCGGGGAGGGTTCCGCTTCGGAGGCGATCGCGACGCGCGCGTCGAGGCGCTCGCGGCGAGGCTCGTAAGAGAGGACGAGCAGGCGCGAGGCGTGGTAGCGGCCAACGCCGCGCAGGCGGTTGGCGATTTCACCGCTCCATTCGCGGTCGACGAAGGCGATCATGTTCAGCACCCGCGCTGGAACGAAGCCCCCGTTTTCGGCGTGGCGCTGGATCAGCAGTTCGCGCAGCGCCGCTTCGATCGCGTCCGGCGTGGTGGCCTGTTCGCTCCAGACGGCGTCGCTCGTGCTCATCAGATCGCGCGCCAGTGATCGTGCTCGGCCAGCAGCAGGTCTCCCTCCTTGGGCCCCTGCGAGCCGGCCGGGTATTTGGGCAGCGGTCCCGGCGTCTGCCCCCACGCGCTGACGATCGGGTCGCAGATCCGCCATTGCGCCTCGACCTCGTCGTTGCGGGTGAACAGCGTCGCGTCTCCGCGCATGGCGTCGGTGATCAGCCGCTCGTAGGCCTCGGGGGACTGTGAGAGGAACGCGGTGCCGTAGAGGAACTCCATGCTCACCGGGCGGATGATCATGCGCGTGCCGGGGATCTTCGCCCCGAGTCGCAGCGAGACTCCCTCGTTGGGCTGGAGCGTCAGGACGAGCTGGTTGGGCTGCACCCCGAGCGAGCCATCCTGGCTGAAGGCGAGGTGGGGGACGGGCTTCAGCGTGACCGCGATCTCGGTGATCTTGCGCGCCAGGCGCTTGCCGGTGCGCAGGTAGAAGGGCACCCCGGCCCAACGCCAGTTGTCGACTTCCAGCCGCAGGGCCGCGTAGGTCTCGGTGATCGAGTCCTCGGGCACCCCATCCTCTTCGGCGTAGCCCACCACGTCCTCGCCTCCGGCGTGTCCCGCGGCGTACTGCGCGCGCACGGCCATCTGCGGAATCTCGACGGCCGTGGGTTGCGGGATCGCCTGCAGGACCTTGACCTTCTCGTTGCGGACCTCCTCGGCGGTGAAGCTCACCGGGGGCTCCATCGCCACGTGGCAGAGGAGCTGGAGCATGTGATTCTGGATCAGGTCCCTGAGCGCGCCCGCCTGGTCGTAATAGCCCGCGCGCGTGCCGATGCCGAGATCCTCGGCCGCTGTGATCTGGACGCTGTCGATGTAGTTGCGGTTCCACAGCGGCTCGAACATGCCGTTCGCGAACCGGAAGGCCATCATGTTCTGGACCGTCTCCTTGCCCAGGTAATGGTCGATGCGGAAGATCTGGGGCTCTTCGAAGATCGCGAGCACGCGGCGGTTGAGCTCGCGCGCCTCTGTGAAGGTCGTGCCGAAGGGCTTCTCGATGATCACGCGCACCTCGGCGTCCTTCAGATCGGCTAGGTGCGAGGAGCCGAGCTCCTCGATGATCACGGGGAACAGGCTCGGGGAGGTCGAGAGATAGAAGGCGCGGTTCAGCGGCGCGCCGGCCTGCTCGTCGAAGCGCTCCAGGACTCGTCTCAGCTCCGCGTAGACCGAGTCGTCGTCGAAGACCCCCGGCACGTACTTGACGTTCTCGAGCAGACCCTTGAGCACGTCTTCATCGGGCGTGCGCCTGGAGAAGCGGCGAATCGCTTCTTCGCACTCTGCGCGGTAGTCCTCGTGCGCTTTTTCTTTTCGCGATACACCCACGAGGTTGAAGCGCTCGGGCAGGGCGCCGTCGTGGGCGAGGTTGTAGAGCGCGGGCAGCAGTTTGCGCCTGGCCAGATCGCCCGTGGCGCCGAAGATGACGAGCGTCGTGGGATTCACCGGCAGTCGCTCGAGGCCGACGGTGAGCGGGTTATCGGGCTCGGGCTGAGGAGCCGTGAGACCTGCTGCGAGCGTCACGCTCATCGATCTCCGGGCCGGCGCTCGGAGCGCCGGCGGTCCGCTCGGCGGCGCTCGGAACCGCCCGCCCCCTGCGCGCCGGCTGGTGCGCTCTCCACCGTGGGTGCGCTCTTGACGGCGTGGCCGCCGAACTGGTTGCGCAGCGCGGCGAGCACGCGGTGGGTGAAGTCGCCGTTGCCACGCGAGTACAGGCGCGCGTAGAGCGAGGCGGTGATCACAGGGGTGGGAACATCGCGGGCGGTCGCGTCGGCGATCGTCCAGCGGCCCTCGCCGGAGTCCTCGGTGTAGCCCTCGATCTGCGAGAGCTCGTTGCCGTCGGCCTCGAACGCGCGGGCCGCGAGTTCGCACAGCCACGAGCGCACCACCGACCCCTGCCCCCAGAGGTGTGCGATCTTCGCATTCTCGAGCTCGTACTCGCACTTGTCGAAGAGGTCGAAGCCCTCTGCATAGGCCTGCATCAGGCCGTACTCGACGCCGTTGTGGACCATCTTCACGTAGTGACCTGCCCCGGAGGGCCCGAAGCGCAGCCAGCCACGGGGACCGATCGCCGCGACGCTCTGCTCGTTGGTCTCGGGAGCGAGCACGTCGAGGATCGGCGCGAGCCGCCGGACGGCCTTTGTCGGTCCGCCGACCATCATGCAGTAGCCGACCTGCAGGCCCCACACGCCACCGGAGACGCCCACGTCCACGTAGTCGATGCCGCTGCCCTTCAGCGCCGCCGAGCGGCGCTTGTCGTCCGTCCACTTCGAGTTGCCGCCGTCGACGATCATGTCGCCGGGTTCGAGCAGCTTCGCCAGCTTGTCCACCGTCTGCTGGGTGGGCGCGCCCGCGGGGACCATGATCCACACGATCCGCGGCGCTTTGAGCTGCCTGACCAGGTCTTTCAGCGAGCCCGCGCCGGCTGCCCCGTTCTTGACGGCCAGCTTGACCGCATCCTCCTGGAAGTCGAACGCGACCACCTCGTGCTCGGAGTCGCGGCGGATGCGGTGCACCATGTTCCCGCCCATCTTGCCCAACCCCACGAAACCGATCTGAGTCATGTTGGCCTCCCTGATCCGGCCCGCGGCCGGTTCGGTGCTCGTGTCCGCCCGCCGTGCCCCTCGTCGCGAGCACAGCCGATCGCGCGCTCGGGCATCTTCATCAGCGCCCCATGATCCTCGCCGTCAGCTCACGCAGAGCGGCCGCGGGGTCGCCCCGCAGTCGCACCCGCTCGGCGGGCAGGCCGAGCTCGCGCAACGTGTCCAGGTCGCCAAGGGACTGGGCGTTCTTGAGCGTCGTGAACGTGTATGGGGCGCCCGGGATATCCACGTCGGTGGGCCCGTCGTGGAGGATCTGCAGGAAGCGCCCGATCTTCGGGCCGCCCTTGTGGAACTGCCCGGTCGAGTGCAGAAAGCGCGGTCCGTAGCCGAAAGTGGTGGTCGCCCTGGTGGCGGCCCGCAGCTCGACGCGCAGCTCGGCGGCGGCGTCGTCCAGCTCATCAGAGGGCTCCAGGTAGGCCATGATCGCCGCGTAGTGAGGCGGAGCCGCCTCGAGCAGTAGCGCTCGCAGAGCCGGCTCATCGGCGCCCGGCGGACCCTCTGCCCCCGGCTCGGAGGCCTCGCCGATCTGCGCTTTCCCATGCCCCGCCTCATACTCGGCGAGCACTCGGTTGGTGGCGTCCTTGGCCTGCTGCACGTTCGGCTGGTCGAACGGGTTGATCTCGAGCCCCCAGCCGGCCACCGCGACCATAAGCTCGGCGAGCATGAACACACGCCCCAGATCGAGGGGGCCCCGCGTCGGGATCGTGATCAGTGGATGGCCCGCGTCCGCAAGCTCGCCGACGCGGGCTGCGAGCGCCGGGTCGGGAGCGTTCAGGTCGGGCAGATAGGCGAAGACCCGGTCCTCGCCGTAGACCTCGGCCCCGCCCGGGGGCTCTTCGGCGACGGGCAGGATGCCGGTCTGGTGCTTGCCGGTCGACTCTGCCACGAGCTGCTCGAGCCACAGCCCGAGGCCCGGCAGGGTGTCAGAGATCAGGAACGTGAGCTTGTCCCGACCGGCCTGCGCGAGCGCGCTGAGCGCGGCCCCTAGCCAGACAGCCGCCGCGTGCTCCAGCGCGGGGCCGGCGGGCGCGGCTGAGCGATCGGAGAGGCCCGTCTGCCAGGCGTCCGGCGCTCCTCTGAGCAGCGTGCGGATGTCGGCGCCGATCAGGGCCGCCGGAACGATGCCGAACGGCGAGAGCGCGCTGTAGCGCCCGCCGATGTTGGGATCTCCGAGGAAAGTCCGCCTGAAGTCGTGTTCGGAGGCCAGCCCGGCCAGGCCCGAGCCCGGGTCGGTGATCGCGATGAAGCTGCTTCCGTCGCCGAGGAGCGAGAAGAAGTGGGCGAACAGCGACAGCGGCTCGATCGTGCCCCCTGACTTCGAGGACACGATGAACAGGGTCCGCTGCAAGTCGACCGCTGCCTGGACCGCGCGGATTCTCCCAGCGTCGGTCGAGTCCAGCACGTGCAGCCGTGCACCGCCAGGCTGATGGCCGAACGAGCGGCGGAACACCTCGGGGGCGAGCGAGGACCCTCCCATGCCGAGCAGGACGACGTCCTTGAAGCCTTCCTCGCGGATCTCCTGCGCGAACAGGAGCAGGGCATCGACCTCGACGAGCATCCGTTCTGCGATCTCAAGCCAGCCAAGGCGGTTTGAGATCTCCGGCGCCCCCGCGGGGCCCCACAGCGTGGGGTCGCCTTCACGCAGCCGCTCCGCCACGCGCGAGCGCTCGGCGAGCGCCAGCTTCGCCGCCACCTCTGATCCCATGCTGGCGGGGATTCGGGCCTCGACGGTGGGGGCGGGGTTGCTCACGCCACGATCGTAGTGGCCGCGGCGCTGCTGTAGGTTCTCCACGGTGAATCCTGACTCCTCCAGCCAGCGTCCAGACCGCAACCTCGCTCTGGAGCTCGTCCGTGTGACCGAGGCGGCGGCTCTCGCGGCGGCGCCGCTCGTGGGAAGGGGCGAGAAGGAGGCCGCCGACCAGGCGGCGGTCGACGGCATGCGCTACATGCTCCACTCGATCCAGATGGACGGCGTCGTCGTGATCGGCGAGGGTGAGAAGGACGAGGCGCCGATGCTCTACAACGGCGAGCAGATCGGCGACGGCTCCCCGCCCCAGGTCGACATCGCCGTCGATCCGCTCGAGGGCACGACCCTCGCCGCGCACGGGATGCCCAGCGCGCTGGCGGTGATCGCCCTCTCCAGCCGCGGCACGATGTTCGATCCCGGGCCGTGCGTCTACATGGAGAAGATGGCCGGCGCTCCGGAGATCGCGGATCTGCTCGATCTCGACCGGCCGCTCGGGGAGACCGTCAGGCTCGTGGCCGAGCGCAAGGGCTGCCGGGTGGGCGACGTGATGGCCGTCGTGCTCGATCGGCCCCGTCACAGGGAGGGGATCGCGGCGATCCGAGCGGCGGGCGCGCGCGTACGCCTGATCGCCCACGGCGACGTCTCGGCGACGCTCCTGGCGGTCACCGAGCGTTCCCCGGTCGATCTGCTGTGGGGGATCGGCGGGACGCCTGAGGGGGTCATCTCCGCAGCGGCCGTCAAGTGCCTGAACGGGCAGCTCCTGGGGCGGCTCTGGCCGCGCGATGAGGCCGAGCGCTCGGCCGCGCGTGAGGCGGGATATGACCTAGAGCGGGTGCTCACGCGCGATGACCTCGTTGCCGGGGAGGATGTCTTCTTCTCCGCCACGGGCATCACCGACGGCGATGTGCTTGAGGGCGTGCGCTATCCGAGCGCCGGCGGCGCGACGACCGAGTCGCTCGTCACGCGCTCGCGCTCGGGCACGATCAGGCGCATCAGGGCGACGCACGATCGCGCGAAGCTGCGGGCCGTCGCCGGCGAGCGCTACTAGAAGGAGCCACGCCTCGGCTGCCCATGGCTTTAGGCCGGGGTGCTGAACCGCCCCACCCGCGACTGCGCGAGGTCGAGGCGTGCCAGCGAGCGCAGGAAGCCTTTCGTGACGAGCACGTGGATGCGCGACTGGGTCACGTTGTAGAGCCACATGCTCAGTCCCGAGGCGATCGCAGGGTAGAAGTTCGCGACCTCGACCTCGACGTGCAGATGGGCGAAGGCGGGATCCTCGCCGGGGCTGCGCCGCACTTCGATCTGCAGGTATCCACCGTCGTTGCGCCCGCGCCTTGCGACGAGCACGCCCCGCGCGATCCGCCATCGCACCAGGCCGCGGGAGGGATCCATCTCGTATTCGGGCGCATGGAAGCTCAGCAGCTTCAGCGGCCGCGCGAGCAGCACCACCGAGCGACCGGTCTCGGTGTAGTGCACGCGGATCAGCCCGAGCGTCACATGGGTGAGAAAGCGCCAGTAGGTGCGCGCGAGGCGCTCGAGATGCGCCGGTGACCAGATCTCCGTCAGCGCGGCCTCTTCGATCAGCAGGTTCGCCGTCTGCACCGATCGCACGGCTCCGCTGGCCGCATCCATCGTGGTCCGGTCCTCCAGATCGGTGATCACCGCTCTGGGCGGGCGGCCTGCGATCGCTCCCCGCCAGCGCGCGAGGAGCGTAAGCATGAGACCCGCGAGCATCAGCAGGGCGACCACCAAAGCAGCGATCGCGATGTCGGTCATGTCGGTCGGCGGCTTCCCACGGGCCCCAGGCTACCCGCGGGCACCGATCCTTCCCGGCCACGGGCCGCGCTTCGCGGTGTCCGCGCAGCCGCTCGCCCGGGCCCCGGGGCCTGTCTGTCGAGCTGGTCAGGATCGCGTCCCCGCCTGCTGCTATTCAACGTGTGTGCCCGACGCTTCGAGCTTCCGCCATCCCGCGAGCGCGCCGGCGCTCGCCGGGCAAACGCTTGATGCCCTGCTGGCGCGAGCCGAGGAGCTCGCGCGGCAGTGGGCGGTCGCGCTGATCCTGACACGGTCGCTTGAGCAGATCGCAGCAATCCCGCTCGAGGGCCTCGCGCTCGAGGGGCCCGCGCTCTGCGCGCAGGTGGTCGCTGCGCTCGCATCCGAGGCCGAGCTCGAGCGGCTGACGGGGGGCGCGGGCGGCGGGGAGAAGGCAGGCGCTCCGGCGCGCCGGCTGCTCGCGCTCGCCGCCGCGCGCGACGGGAGATCGGCGGTCGAGGCGGTCGAGGCGTTGCGCTCGGTTGTCTGGGATGCCGTGCTCGAGGAGCTGCGCTCGTCGAGCACCGAGCGGCCCTCGGGGCGCGAGGTGGGCGACCTGGCCGACAGGCTCGCATACGTCTGCGCGATGACGCTCGCCGCGGGCCTCGCCGCCGTCGCTGAGGATGAGCTCCCCGCGCGGTATTCCGAGCTCGGGGACGGCGCCGCCGGCGCCGTCCCCGGCGCTCACGATCGCGCGCGATCACAGAGCGAGGCCCGGGGGGCGGTCCTCGTCGATGAATGCGCTGAGGTGGACGCCCCGCCTGCCTGGAGCCTCACGGTCGAGCCACCGGCGCTGAGCGGCGAGGGGCCCGGGCGCGTGCCGGCGCCGTCATGGGAGCAGCCCGCCTGGGCCTCCTCGCTCTCCGCGCAGGTCATCTCCGAGCAGGAGATCAAGATCCGCGATGAGCGAGGGGGGGAGGGCCCCGCGGCCTGGATCGGGTCGATCGGGCTCCAGCTCGAGCGGTTCGAGCGCGACAGGAGGCCCTTCGCGGTGTTGCTCGTCGAGCTCGAGGACCTCGAGCGCCTGTCTCGTGTCGAGCCGGCCCGCGAGATCTCCCGGCTGGCGCGCCAGGTCGAGGACGTGCTCGCGGCGGAGCTGCGGGGCGGGGCGAGCCCGGCCCCCGAGCGCGCCGGCGCCCTGCAGGACAGAGTCCGGGAGCCGATCGTGGCGACGCCGGGATTCGCCACGGTCGTGCGCGAGCGCCCCGGCCGCTACTGGGTGCTCGCCCCGGAGACCGACGAGCGCGGCGCCGGCGTGCTCGCGGCCCGGCTCGCGGGGGCCGTGGGCGCCTGCGCGAGCCCTGCCGGACGGCGCCGTGAGGTCGTGGTGGGGACAGCGGTGTGCCCTGAGCACGGGGAGCAGGCCGCGGCGCTCGCCGCCCACGCCGACGTGGCTCTCTACGCGGCGCGCGCAGCCGCCCGTGCCGGCACCGCGGCCGCGGTCGAGCGGCTCGGCTGAGCCGCTCGGGGTTTCAGCCCGCGACTGCGGCGCCCACGAGGGCCGCAGTCGGCGATCCCGCCGGCAGGCCGAGTGTGGGCGTGTTCGGGGTGATGCCGACGACGTGCGTCTTGATACGCACGGTTTCGCTGATGTTGAGGGCTTCCGCGGCTCCCGCGGTCAGATCCCATTCGGCGCCGATACTGCTGTAGGGGCCGCGGTCGAGAACCGGCACCGTGAGCGTGTGGTTGCGGTAGCTGACCTTCACGAGCGTCCCGCACGGAAGCGTGCGGTTGGCGACTCCCACCACTCCCGGCGTCAGCGTCTGCCCGCAGGCCGTCTTCTGGCCGTAGAAGCCGGGGCCGAACCAGGTCGCGATCGCCGAGGGGTGGGCCTTCTTCGCCGCAGTGGGAGAGCCGGGCTGCGCGGTCGCGGATCCGGGTGCGCTCGAGCCGCCCGTGGCGGCGGATGCGCTCACGCAGGGGATCACGGCGAAGGCCGTCGCGGCGATCAGGGCGAGCAGAGTCGATTTCTTGAAGTCGATTTGCATCGTGTCCGACGCCTACGGGGTGAGCTGACGGGCTCGCGCGGCACGTGAATGCGGCGCTACGGCCCGAATCGGGCCGATTCGCCCCAGCGGATCGTCTTGATCCGCATTGGGTCCCCCGTCCTCCGCGACCTTGAGTCATGGAGGCTCGGCGTGGCGCGAGTATACATAGCCTGCCGAGCGAAGCCCGCTCAGGGCCCGCGGCAGGACGCGTCGTCGGGGCGTCCTGCCCGCAGCAGCGCCCACCTTCGGGGCGTCGTGCTGCGCGGGCCAAGCTCCTGCGAGCGGCGCCTAGTGGGGCAGGCGGGAGAAGACGTCCTTGAGCAGGCGCTCGCCGGTCGAGATCCCGGCTTTCGTGAGCTCGCCGAGGAGCTCGGCGGCGGATGCGACGATCTCGGCGCCTCCCGGTGGCTGCAGCGGCGTATCGGCGCTTTCGCCGATGCACTCGTAGCCTTGCCTGGGCACGGTCTGCACCCGGGAGGCGGGCCGGCGGGTGGGCCTGCCGTTGCCGTTTGCGCGTTTCGCCGACACGTCGCCGACGGCCGGCTTGCGCTTGGCGCTCGTCGCGCTCGCCCGGCGTGCGGGCGTCCCGGTCCGCTCCCCGGCGCCCGCCGCGGCGCCCGCTCGCGTCCCCGCTGCCGCCGCGCGCGCGGCGGCTCGCCGCGGGCTCGAGCGCTGCGGGCGCGTGCGCGGGAGGTTGGCGAGCACGCCCGCGCCCTGCTGGGAGGGGCTGGCGCGGTGGTTGCTCTCGTCGGCGTCGCTCATGTGGACATCATTGCTTAAGCGAGGGTTTCACTGCGGATGGGCAGAATCGCCTCGACCCGGCGTGGCGACGCGTTAGGATGAGAGCCTGAAAAGCTGCCTTTGACTTGTAAAGTTTGACGGGCTTGAAACGTATGTTCGGCGGGCCAGTTTCGCCCTCAACCAGAATCCGGCCGGCTGCCGGTCGCCTGCGGGTTCTAGATAGACGGAAGAAATGGAAACCGATGTCAGTAGTGGAGCTGCAGGAGCTGGATGAGGTCAAGGGCCTGCTGGCCAAGGGGCAGCAGGTGGGGGTGCTCTCCTACACGGAGATCACCAAGGCGATGTCCGAGCTCGACCTGGACGAGTCCGACGTCGAGGAACTCCACGGGTTCTTCGAGAAATCCGAGATCGAGCTAGTCGAGGACATCGACCCGGCGACAGCGGCCTCCTCCCAACTCGA
This sequence comes from Solirubrobacteraceae bacterium, assembly GCA_049512215.1. Lineage (GTDB taxonomy): Bacteria > Actinomycetota > Thermoleophilia > Solirubrobacterales > Solirubrobacteraceae > Palsa-744. The sequence continues at coordinate 73,757 of JBEKXJ010000002.1, read as the reverse complement.
GCGTGCGCCCGACAAGCGCGGTCGGCGCAAAGCCAAGGCCCAGCTGGATCTGAAGCCGGACATGACGACCGACTCACTCCAGCTGTTCTTGAAGGACATCGGCAAGGTCCGGCTGCTGACGGCCCAAGAGGAGGTTGACCTGGCGAAGCGGATCGAGCGGGGGGACCTCGATGCCAAGCAGAAGATGGTCGAGTCGAACCTGCGCTTGGTCGTATCGATCGCCAAGAACTATCGCAACCAGGGGCTCCCTTTCCTTGATCTGATCCAGGAGGGGACACTCGGTCTCGTGAGGGCTGCCGAGAAGTTCGACTACCGCAAGGGCTTTAAGTTCTCGACCTACGCGACCTGGTGGATTCGCCAGGCGATCGCGCGTGCGCTGGCGGACAAGGCCAGAACGATCCGCATCCCCGTGCACGTCGTGGAGAAGCTCAACAAGATCGGTCGTGCCGAGCGCAAGCTCGTGACCGAGCTCGGGCGTGAGCCGACCGCGCATGAGATCGCGGAGGTGACCGGCATCGACCCGGAGGAGGTCGACTCGATCAAGCGCTCGGCGCAGGCACCCGTGTCGCTGGAGAAGCCTGTCGGCGACGAGGAGGAGTCGGAGTTCGGTCAGTTCATCGCCGACGAGCGAGCGGAGTCCCCGTACGAGCGCGCCGCGGAGATCCTCACGAAGGAGGCGCTGAGAGAGGCGCTCGAGAACCTCTCCTATCGAGAACGGCGCGTGCTCGAGCTCCGGTACGGCCTCGGCGGCGAGCACCCACGCACGCTCGATGAGGTGGGACGCACCTTCAACGTCACGCGCGAGCGGATCCGCCAGATCGAGAACCAGTCGCTGAAGAAGCTCCAGAGCCTCGCCGAGGCGCAGAAGCTACGCGACGTCGCCTAGAGCCGCAGCGTCGCTTAGTTCGTCCAAGCCGCAGAGACGCCCTTCAAGTTCGGCGGCCCGGCTGCCGATGAGCAGCCCATGTTCGATGTCAAGGCGGCGCTGCGCGAGCTCGTTGAGAAGAGCGGCTCGGATCTGCACCTGAAGGTCGGTTCCGGGCCCCTCTACCGCGTCTTCGGGGAGCTCGCGCTCGACGAGTCGGTCGAGCCGCTGACGGCGGCCGACACCGAGGGTGCGTTGAGGACCCTGCTGATGGACGAGGCCAAGCTGGGGGAGTTCGCCCGGGAGAACGAGGTCGACTTCTCGTTTGAAATCCCCGACGTCGCCCGCTACCGGATCAACGCGTTCCGCCAGCGCGGGGTGATATCGATGGCCTGCCGCGCGATACCTCACAAGATCAGCACGATCGAGGAGCTCGCGCTGCCGCCGGTCGTCACCGAACTGGCCGAGGAGGAGCGCGGGATCGTCCTGCTCACTGGCACCACCGGATCGGGCAAGTCGACGACGCTCGCGGCGATGATCGACCACATGAACTACACGATGAGCAAGCACATCGTCACGATCGAGGATCCGATCGAGTTCGTCCACCGCGACAAACGCTCGGCGATCAACCAGCGCGAGGTCGGCATGGACACGTCTTCCTTCAAGCGCGCCCTGAGGAGGGTCCTGCGCCAGGATCCGGATGTGATCCTCGTCGGAGAGATGCGCGACGAGGAGACGGTCCAGACGGCCCTATCGGCCGCCGAGACCGGACATCTCGTGCTCTCCACGATCCACACGGTGGATGCGACCGAGTCGATCAACAGGATGCTCGACTTCTTCCCTCCCCACCAGCACGCGCAGGCGCGCAGCATGATCGCGGGCACGGTCAAGGGCGTGATCTCCCAGCGCTTGGTCCCCGGCGCCAACGGCGGACGCGTGGCCGTGTGCGAGGTCCTTCGCATGACCGGCCGGGTTCGCGACATGATCATCGACCCATCCCAGACGGGAAAGCTGGTCGAGGTGATCACCGCGGGCAGCTACTACGGGATGCAGACCTTCGACCAGGCGCTCTTCGGCCACGTGAAGGCCGGAAGGGTGACCTTCGAGGCTGCGATGCGCGTGGCTTCGAGCCCGCACGACTTCAAGCTGCTGATGCAGGCCGACGGCCGCAGGGGGACGACGATGGAGGATGTCGCCTCCGCCGAGGCCAACCGTGAGCCCGAGCCGAAGCCGTCGCTCACCGTCGCCTAGCTGGTCCGCACTTCAGTTGGTAAAGTAACGGTTGGAATGGCCGTTGATGAGACATGTCCGGTGTGTATGACGGCCGAAATCGTATGCGGGAAGTGGACGCTCTTGCTGGTACGGGACCTCGCTGAGGGCAGATCGCGCTTCTGCGAGCTCGAACGCTCTTTGTCGGGGATCAGCCCGCGCACGCTCTCGCTGCGCCTGCGCGCGCTGGAGGAGGAGGCGATCGTCGAGCGCCACACGTTCCCCGAGGTGCCGCCCCGGGTCGAGTACGCGCTGACCGAGAAGGGTCGCGCTCTGCTTCCGATCATCGACAGCATGCGAGCCTACGGCGAAGCCTGGCTCGGGGAGGCCGATCTGAGCCCGCTCGGCGCCGAGGCCATAGCGCCGCAGGCGCTCCTGATCGCCTGAGCAGGTGCAGGAGCCCCGTCAGGGGCCTTGCAGGAGCGCGCCCAGAGCAGGAGCGCGCCCGGCGAGCGCGAAGTTTGCCGACCATGCACTCGCCACGCCTCCAGGCCGCGCTCACGGACTACATCGAGGCAGCGGCCAGCCGGCTGCGAGCGGAGATCGCCGCGGGCGCGGAGATCCCGTTCGAACTGGGGTCGGCGGGTCGCCGGGGGGCGAGCGGGACGCCCCTCTACTGCTACCGCTCCCTCACGGACGCGTTCATCGCCGAGCGTGAGCCGGCGCTCGAGCGCCTACCCTCGCACGCCGAGGCCGCGAGGCTGCTCGAGTCCTTCGACGGGCTCGAGCGCTACCTCTCGAGTGTCCGGGCAGACAGCGCGCAGGCGAGTCGAGGAGCACGCGCCGGCGCGGCGATGAGGGCGCTGCTCGCAGACGTGTTTCATGAACAGAGCGACTTCGACGTGCGTCCCGAGCGCCTGCGCGCGGCGCTCGGGAGGCTCGAGCGCTCGGCCGTCGCGGGCACGAGCGACGTGACGGTGGTGGCGACGCTGCACGGGATGACGATCACCTCGGAGGAGCTTCAGCTCACGAAGGGCCTGAGGATCGCCCAGCCGGACACGCTCGAGGGCCTGCCCGAGGAGGTGTCCGCAAGCGCGGGTGAGCAGCGGGCGGGGCATCTGATCCTCGTGTTCAGCGCCGGGGACGATGAGCTCAATGCCGGGATGTCGCGGGGACGCGAGGTCTTGCGCGACCTGCTGCGCGCGCTGAGGCTCTTCGGCGATGCGAGGCTCACGCTCGGGGCGCTCGCGTGGGCGCGGATCGGCACGGGCGTCTGGCATCCGCTCGTGCTCGGAGCCGGCGGACGGCCACATGGGATGCTGGTCGTGACAAGCGAGCAGGAGGACGAGCTGCGCGCGTTCTGCAACCTCGTCTCGCGCCGGGAGCCGCACGCCAACGAGCTGGCATGGGCGCTGAGGCGCTTCGAGCTGGGCTGCGAGCGGGAGAGCTACAGCGAAGCCCTGACAGATCATCTGCTCGCGCTGCGGGCGCTGCTTGAGCCCGAGGGGCCCTCCAGCGGACTGCTCGCCGGGCGCCTGGCCGCGCTCTGCGCGACACCCGAGCAGCGCTTCGAAATGACCGAGCGGATCGTGCAGGCGATCGCGCTCGAGCGCGCGACGATCGCGGGCACCGCAGTCGAGCACGCCGGCGCGCAAGCGCTTGCCGAGCATGTCTCCGAGCAGTTGCGGGCGCTGCTCAGAGACGTCATCTGCGGCCACCTCGCGCCTGACCTCGCGGTCCTCGCCGACGAGCTGCTGCTCGCGGACGATGAGGAGGGGTCAGCCGAAGAGGTATCCGGCGATCCGGGCGAGCCCGAGCAGGTCCTGGACGTCCTGGTCTAGGTGGGGGACGAGGATCGGCTCCGAGCCGTAGAAGGTGTGCGAGAGGCGGGCGATGGTGTCGCTGTCGCGCCGTGCCAGCACGTCGAAATCGGCGAGGTTCCTCGCTACACGCCAGGCCAGGTTCTCGCCGAGCTCGGGCGCGAGCCGCGCCTGCACGTCCTGCGGGGAGTGTCCGCCCAGGCCGTCGCGATGGACGCGGTTTACGATCAGCTCGCCGCAGGACATCTCCCCCGCTGCGAGCCTGGCGGCGAGGAAGGTGGCCTCGCGCGCGGGCTCGGGCTCGGGCGATGTGACGATCAGAAAGCTCGTCGTCGGGGCGCGGAGCAGCGCAGCGACGTTGCGGGTGCGCTCGCCGAAACCGTCGATCACGCCCGTCAGCGCGCGGAAGAAGGTCGATAGATCGGCGAGCATGTCGACCCCCGTCACGCGCGCGAAGATCGCAAACACGAGCCCCGTGCCGCGACCGAACAGACGCGCCGTGAGCCCACCGGGTGCGAGAAACACTTTCAGCGCCCGTCCTTCCAGGAAGCCGAGCAGGCGCGTGGGGGCGTTCACGAAGTCGAGCGCGTTGCGCGACGGTGGCGTGTCGAGCACGATCACGTCGAAGTCGTGCTCCTCGTGGAGCTCATACAGCTTCGCGATTGCGCTCAGCTCGTGCGAGCCGGCGACCGCCCCCGAGAGCTCTTCATAGACGGGGTTCGAGAAGATCTCCTCGCGCGAGCGCTCGTCCGGGGCGAGCCGCGCGACTATGTCATCGAGGGTGCGCTTGGCGTCGAGCATCATCGCCCATAGCTCCCCCTCGATCTGCACCCCCTGGGCCGCGAACATCTGCGGCTCGATCCGGCGGGGCTCGCTGGAGAGCTCCTGCATGCCGAGCGCGGCTGCCAGCCGCCGGGCCGGGTCGATCGTGACGACCGCCACCTTCTGACCGCGCGCGGCCAGTCCGAGCGCGAGCGCCGCCGAGGTGGTCGTCTTCCCGACACCGCCCGCGCCTACGCAGATCAGCACGCGCTTGCCCTGCAGGCGCGCCCGCAGGCCGTTTCGCTTGTTCGCTGGCATCTCGGGATCCTAGTTCCCGTGCAGGAATCGCCCGCCGCTATGCGAATACCCACCGGACGGCTTTCCAACAATCGAGTATCGGAGTCCACCGTGGAAGGAAAGGCCAAGGTCATCGCGTTCGCCAACCAGAAGGGCGGCGTGGCGAAGACAACTACGACGCTCAACCTGGCCGCCGCATTCGCGGAGGAGGGCCACCGCGTCCTGTGCGTGGACATGGACCCGCAGGGCAACCTGACGATGTCTCAGGGGATCGACCCTGACACGCTCGAGAAATCGATGTACGACGTGCTCGTGCACAAGGTCTCGATCCGCGAGGTGATCCGCAAGCGCGAGATCGACGTCGCCTGCGCCTCGATCGATCTCGCCGGCGCTGAGATCGCCATGTCGACGATGATCGGCCGCGAGCGCTCGCTGCAGAAGGCCTTCGAACCGATCCTCGAGGACTACGACTTCATCTGCATCGACACTCCGCCGAGCCTCGGCCTGCTGACGATCAACGCGCTCACGGCCGCCCACAAGGTGATCGTCCCCGTGCAGTGCGAGTATCTGTCGATGCGCGGACTCGTCCAGCTGCAGAACACGCTTGCGATGATCCGCGAGAACCTCAATCCGGGCGTTGACATCGAGGGTATCCTCCCGACCTTGGTGGACTCGCGCACGATCCACGCCAAGGAGGCGATCGAGATCCTCGAAGAAAACTTTGGCGACCGTGTCTTCGCCTCGCGGATCCGCAAGACGGTCCGATTCGCCGAGGCCCCCGTGAAGGGCATGTCGGTGCTCAAGTACGAGCCCGATGGCGTCGCAGCCCAGTCCTACCGGCAACTCGCGCAGGAGGTCTTGAGCAATGGCACAACCTAAACGGGCGAGCATGCGCGAAGGCCCCCTGGCGGCCCTCTTCCGCAAGACGGAAGTCCCTGAGGAAGAGTCCGCCGAAGCGCCGGCTCCGCCCTCGCGCAAGCGGCCGCGCCAGGAGCACGAGCGCGAGAGCGCTGTGCCGCATCCAGGTTTGAGGCCCTCGGGGGAGGAGACGCACGAGCTGCCGCCGCACGTCCCCACCCCGCGTGAGCGCCTGCGCCACGCCTTCTCCTCGGAGATCCCCGAGGACATCATGGATCGAGCGCCGACGCGAGCGCTGATGGACGAGTACGCCCGCGAGCACCCGGCCGGGGCGAGCGCCGGCGGGCCGCTCGGGCGGCCTGTGATCCGCGTCGTCGGCGTCGGCGGGGCGGGCGTCAACGCCGTCAACCGCATGGTCGAGGCTGAGGTCGAGGGCATCGAGTTCGTCGCTGTGAACACCGACCAGCAGTCACTGCAGCAGTCCACAGCCGACATCACGCTGCACATCGGCGCGGAACTGACCCGAGGGTTGGGCTCCGGATCGGACGCGAACATCGGGCGCCAGGCGGCGATGGAGGACTACGATCGCGTCAAGACGCTCTTGAAGGGCTCGGACATGATCTTCATCACGGCCGGCGCCGGCGGCGGCACCGGGACAGGCGCGGCCCCGGTCGTCGCGCGCATAGCGCGCGAACTCGGCGCGCTCACGGTGGCGATAGTGACCAAGCCGTTCGGCTTCGAGGGTTCACGCCGCGGCGAGCAGGCCGATCAGGGTGTGGCAGCGCTCGCCGCAGAGGTGGACACGCTGATCGTCGTGCCGAACAACCGGCTGCTCGCGGTTCTCGACAGGCAGACCGCCATCGTCGAGGCCTTCCGCGTGGCCGACGACGTCTTGCGCCAGGGGGTGCAGGGCATCTCCGACCTCGTCACCCTCCCCGGCCTCATCAACCTCGACTTCGCCGACGTGCGCACGATCATGAGCGATGCCGGCAACGCGCTGCTGGGCATCGGCATGGGGGTCGGCGAGAACCGCGCGACCGAGGCGGCGCTCCAGGCGGTGTCCTCGCCGCTCCTGGAAACCTCGATGGATGGAGCCCGCTCGATCCTGCTGTCGATCACCGGCGGCAACAACCTGTCGCTGTGGGAGGTCAACGAGGCCGCAAAGTCGGTGTCGCAGGCGGCTCATCCGGATGCGAACATCATCTTCGGGGCGATGGTCGATGAGAAGCTCGACGACCAGGTCTGGGTCACGGTCGTGGCGACCGGTTACGGCGATGAGGGCAGGCGCAAGAGCGTCGGCCGCCTGAAGGAGCCGGCCGCGGGCGAGGTGCGCGTGAAGCGTGCCGGCCCCGCTCAGCGCGGGCCGCGGCGCCCCGGTCTCGCGGTCGACGAGCTGGAAGTCCCGGAGTTCATCCCGAACCTCTGAAATTGCCGCCCCGGCGCACCGTGCGCGGCGCGTAGGCTATCGCTCTGAAGATGGGCGAATCCGGGAAGGGGGTCGTCGCCGCCGGGCACCCGTTGACGGCGCAGGCCGGCGCGATGGTGCTCGCCGAAGGCGGCAACGCGGTCGATGCCGCGGTTGCGGCGGTGCTCACCTCGTTCGTGGCCGAGCCGCTGCTGACGGGGCTCGGGGCCGGCGGCTACATGCTCGTGGCGGGCGGCGGGGAGCAGCCGGCCCTGCTCGACTTCTTCGTGCAGGCGCCCTCCCGGGTCGGCGACGGCTCCGAGGCCGAGCTGCAGGCGATCGACGTCTCCTTCGGGGACGCCGCGCAGGTCTTCCACATCGGGCCGGCCTCCTGCGGCGTCTACGGCGCGCCGGCGGGCGTGTGCGAGGCCGTGAGGCGATGGGGGTCGGTCCCGTTCGAGGACCTCGCGGCGCCTGCGGCACGGCTCGCGCGGGAGGGCGTCCGCCTCAACGCCGTTCAGGCCTACGTGGCGGAGATCCTCGGCGACCTCTTGAGCTCGACGCCCGAGTGCGCTGCGCTGTGGGCCCCGCAGGGCCGCGTTCTGCGCGAGGGCGAGCTGCTGTGCAACCCGGAGCTCGGCGAGATGCTGCTGCGCATGGGGAGGGACGGCTCGGAACCGTTCTACGAGGGAGATGTGGCGGGCGCGGTGTGCGAGTGGCTGCGCGCCCGTGGTGGCTCGATCACCCTTGGGGACCTCGCGGGATACCGCGCGATCGAGCGTGAGCCGGTGCAGATGCGCTATCGCGACCGCACGCTCCTGACCAACCCGCCGCCTTCGGCCGGCGGGACGCTGCTCGCCTACGCTCTGGCGCTGCTCGATCGTGGCCCGGCGCCGCCGACCCTCTCAGGGGTGGTGCAGGCGATGGCGGCAGCGCAGTCGGAGCGGACGCCCGAGTTCGTCGAAGGCCTCGATACGAGTGGTTTCCTCGAGCGCTTCCTCGGCAGCCGGCTGGGCGCGACGACACACATCTCGGTCCTCGACGCGAACGGATCGGCGTGCAGCGTCACCTGCACCAACGGCGAGGGCTCAGGCGTCGTGATACCCGGCACCGGCATGCACCTCAACAACGTGATGGGCGAGCAGGACCTGAACCCGTTCGGCTTCCATCGTCATCCCGCCGGCCGGCGCATGCCGAGCATGATGGCCCCCTCGATCGTGATGCGCGAGGGTGAGGTGGAGCTGGTGCTCGGAAGCGCCGGCTCGAACCGCATCCGCTCGGCGTTGCTGCAGACGATCGTCGGCGTCGTCGACCATGGGCTTCAGGCGCGCGAGGCGGTCGACGCTCCGCGCGTTCACCTGGAGGACGGGGTTCTCTTCGCGGAGCCCGGCATCGACCTCGACGAGCTGTCTGTGAGCGGGCTCGATGTAGTTCGCTTTGGGGCCCTGAACCTCTTCTTCGGCGGCGTACAGGCCGTGCTTCGCCGCGGAGAGACCCTCGCCGGCGCGGGCGATCCTCGGCGCGGCGGCGTGGCGGTGAGCGTATGAAGGATCCTCGACGCTGGGCCCCTGCCCGCAAACTCCGCTCGCGTCCCGGCGCTGGGCGGCGAGGAGCGTGCCTGAGCGGGGTCGCGGTGATCCTCGCCGCGGTGCTGCTCCTCGCCTGCGGGGGGATCAAGGCGCCCGACCTGTTCATCGTCCAGCGCAGCGGCAGCGGGCCGGCTGCCCGCTTGACGCTCCTGGTCAACGAAGAAGGTGGCGTCAACTGCAACGGGGGGCCGACGCTGAAGCTGAGTGACCCGCAGCTCGTGGAAGCACGGGCGATCCAGGAAGACCTGCGCGAAGCGGCGTCAAAGCACACGTCCTTGGCACCCGGCGCCGGCTCGGTGCTGAGCTACTACCTTCGCGACGAAAACGGGAGCGTCCGCTTCAGCGACGACTCGCTCGGGCAGCCGGCGGTCTTCCGCAGAGTGGCCCTCTTCGTCCTGCAGGTCGCCCAGCAGGTCTGTCACCTGACCGAGTAGTGGCGCCGCGCTCGACCCCGGTCCACGCTCGACCCCGGTGGCGGGCCGCCCGGGGCGGGTTCCGCTCAGGGGTCCCTCAACAGAAACAAGAGCAGCGCGAGCGCGCCCACGACCACGGCACCCATGAACTCCACGCCGCTGACCGCGATCGGGATCATCGGCGAGACGATAGCGCCCCTCAGGCGAGGCATCCCGCGCAGGGCGAGGAGCTTCCGGCAGGAGGGCTAGCCAAAACGAACCTTGCCGTTCGAGCGTGCCCGGGCCTGCGCACGCTCGACGAGATCCAGGCGCTTGATCGCGGCGCGAAGCAGAAGCGCGAGCAGGCGCAGGCGCGCATTCTCCGAGCGCAGCTCGAGCAGCTCCTGCTTGGCGTCGAGCCCGAATTCAACGGTGGCCGCCATCGCGTAGGCGTCCATCTGCTGGAGCTCTTGGGGCTCGAGGCTCCTGTCGGTGACCTGCTCGACGAGCTCCCTGTAGAGCCCCCGGGCCGCGGCCGCCGCGTCGGGATCGATCTCCTCATGATCCTCGCCGAGGAACTCCACGACGCCGGCCGGATAGGGAAGATCATCCTGTCGCTCGAGCAGCCGGAACGGGCGCGTGCCGCGGGCGAGGATGTTCAGCCGGCCGTCCTGCATGCGCTCAAGCACCTGCTCGATTTCACAGGCGCATCCGACGGTCTTCAGCTCCTCCTCGGACAGCCACACGACGCCGAACTCCCGCTCGATCGATTCGCGATCGGCCGAGAGGCACCTCTCGATCATGCGGCGATAGCGATCCTCGAAGATGTGAAGCGGGATGCTCTCGCCGGGCAGCGCCACGATCCCCAGCGGAAACAGCGGGAAGCCCCGGGAGAGTCGCAAAGGCATGCCCGAAGTTTACGAGCCCCTGCGCCCCCGAGCCGGGGTGGAGGTGGGGCTTGGCTTCAGCTCGCCGGAGCCTTGCGAGCCACGAGCATCAGGTTGTAGAAGATCGCCGCCGGCAGCCGTGGCTCGAGCAGCCTGCGGTCGAGCTCCTGCAGGAGAAGGTAGCCGCGGTATGCGTACAGGCGCCAGGCCCAGGGCACCTCGGCGGGCTCCGCTGTCGCCTCCAGTGTGCGATTCGTCCAGCCGAACCAGTTCGCGAGCAGCTCCTCGCCCGTCACGCGGATCTCGCTCAGGCCTGCGCCGCGAGCCGCACGGCTGAGCTCGGCGGGTGCGAAGGCGTGAACATCGACAACCCCCTCGAGCACGGCATCGGGCTCGCCGCGCGTACTGCTCGCCGCGCGCCCGGCGCCGATCGCTCTGCGCCACACGGGGGCGACGGCGGTGGCGAAGCGCTTGGGCATCCTCGCCAGCCGGTCGCCGTAGCGGGAGGGCTCACCCGCGAACAGCAGCGTGCCGCCCGGAGCGAGCACGCGCTCGAACTCGCTGAAGGCTTGGGCGAGGTCGGGGATGTGGTGAAGGACCGCGTGGCCGAGCACGAGGTCGAAGCTGGCGTCGGGGAAGGGCAGGCGCTCTGCGTCGGCTAGCGCGGTCTCGACCTCGAGCTCCAGCCGGTGCGCGTTGGATTTGAGCGTCTCGAGCATCCCGGAGGAGATGTCGCTCGCGGTGGCCTCTCCGATCAGGCCGGCGCGCAGCAAGTTGAGCGTGAAGTAGCCCGTGCCGGCGCCGATCTCCAGAGCGCGCGGGTAGCGGGCAGGCTCCCGGCCGAGCGCCTTGTGCACCTTCGCGGTGACCTGCTCGCGCCCGAGCTTGCCGAAGTCGATGCCCCACTTGGAGTCGTAGTGTTCGGCCGCCACGTCGTGGTAGCGCGTGTTCACGTCGCGGATCTCCTCGGCTCTTAGGGCGGGCGGCACGGTCAGGGACCATATACTCGCCCGCCGTGCCGGCGCCTGTAAGCCACGCCCTGCTCCCGAGCACGGTCGGAGTCTGTTGATGGCGAGCCTTTACCTACAGCGCGACCAGCCCCCGGGTGTACCTCCGCTGTCGCTCACCGGAGAGCGCACGCTCCCTGACATCCCCGAGGAGAACTACTGGTTCCGCCGTCATCTCGTCGTCTACGAATGGATCGCCGCGCGCGTCGGGGGGATGCGCGTGATCGACATGGCCTGTGGCGAGGGCTATGGCTCTGCTGTGCTCGCCGGGACCGCCGCGAGCGTGGTCGGCGTCGACGCCAACCCCGAGGCGCACGAGCACGCGAGGCTCCGCTACCGGCGCGAGAACCTGCACTTCGCCCGTGGCCTGATCGAAACATTCTCGCTCCAGGCCGATGCCGTGGTGTTCCTGCAGACGATCGAGCACCTCGCGGATCCCGCCGGCGCGCTCGCCCGCTTTCGTTCCCTCCTGCGCGAGGACGGTGCCGTTTTTGTCTCGACCCCGAACGTGCTCACGCTCGCCCCCAAGGGTGCCTCGCGCTCGGACAACCCCTGGCACGTGCACGAGTACCGCGCGCGGGAGTTCGAAGAGCTGTGCCGCTCGCGCTTTGAGAACGTCGAGATGCATGGCCTCTTCCACGCCCGCAAACTGCGGGCGCACGAGCTCGCGCTGCGGATCGGCTGGGATCGGGTGCATGCGCGGCTCGGGCTGACGCAGCGCTTCTATGACTGGTTCACGCCCGCGATCGACGTCTCGGACTTCACCCTGCGGGCCGCGTCGGGGCCCGAGCTCGATCGCGCCCTGGACCTCGTCGCGGTGTGCCGGCCGTGAGGGCGAGCAGCGAGCGCGGCATGCTCGCGATCGTCCTGCACACGCACATGCCCTACGTCGAGGGCTTCGGCACCTGGCCGTTCGGCGAGGAGTGGCTGTGGGAGGCGATCTCCTCAAGCTATCTGCCGCTGGCGGATCTGCTCGACGGCGGCGCTCCGCTCACGCTGTCGCTGAGCGGAGTGCTCTGCGACCAGCTGGAGGCACCCGGGATCGGCGAGCGGTTCGCGGACTTCGTATCAGACGTGCGCCGCTTGACCCACGAGCTGGACGTGGCGGGCCTGCGCGCGGCTTCAGAGGAGGCCCTGGCGTGCGAGCTGGAACGCTCCTGGGGCGACTACAGTGGCGCCCTGAAGGCCCTGCTCGCGCGCGGCGGAGACGTGCTGGGGGCTCTGGCCCCACACGCGCAGTGGACCTCCTCGGCGACGCACGCGGTGCTGCCGCTGCTCGCCAGCGAGCCGGGTATCCGGATGCAGGTGCAGACGGGGATCGACGCTCATCGCAGGCGCTTCGGCGGGAGTTGGCGCGGAGGCTTCTGGTTGCCGGAGTGCGCGTACGCGCCATGGCTCGAGCGCCCGCTCGAGCAAGCTGGGGTGAGGGCCGTCTGCGTCGAGTTGACCGACCGCTTCGGGCTCGGCGCGAGCGAGCACCTGCGGCCGATCGCCACCGAGTCGGGCGTGGTGCTCGTCCCGATCGACCGCGCCACGATCCGGCTCCTCTGGAGCGATGAGGGATATCCGGCCGCCGGCGCCTACCGCGACTACCACCATCGCACCGTCCATGACCACAATCCGTGGAACAACGCCGGCGGCGCTTACGAGCACGCGCGCGCGCTCGCGCTCGCGCGCGCTCACGCCGGCGACTTCGTCGCGCGCACGATTGCCCGTCTTCAGAACGCCACCCGAGCGCGGCCGGGAGGGGGAGGGCTCGTGGTCTGCGCCCTGGACACCGAGCTGCTCGGCCACTGGTGGTATGAGGGCATCTACTGGCTTGAGGCGGTCGTGGGAGAGTGCGCCCGGCAGGGGCTCGAGCTGGTGCGCTTGGACGACGCCCTGGAACGGCTTGAGCCCGTGGCGGTGACCGACGTTCAGAGCGCAGCGCCCGCTCGAGCCGGGGCCCCGGGAGCAATGCTTCGCGAGCAGGAGTTCCCGTCGAGCAGCTGGGGAGCTGACGGCGACCTCTCGACATGGTCGGGCCCCGCGGTCGCAGAGATGGCCTTCGCGACACGTGCGGCCGAGCTGCAGGTGCTCCGCGCGGGCGCTCGCGCCAGCACCGCCGCGGCGCGCGAGCTGATGGCGCTGCAGGCCAGCGACTGGGCCTTCATGGTCTCCCGCGGCGTCGCCGCCCCCTACGCCACGGAACGCTTCGAGGGCCATCGGGTCGCGCTCCTGCGGGCGCTGGCCGAGCCGGGGGACGTTGGTCTCCAGGGCCTGCGCAACCTCGCGATCGACGCGGATCGCGCGGCCCTGCTCGGCCCCTGAGCCCGATCAATCCTCCCGCGCGAGGAGGGCATGCTGCTGCCGCGGTGCTCACCTGGGAGCCGGCGCTCAACCGTGGCGCTCTCTGGGGCGCAGGAGCAGGTTCTGTGGCAGGGGCTCTGAGCCTGAGAGATCGACTGAGCGCGGCAGGGCCAGCTCGGGAGAGCGCCACGATCGGGTGCGTGGGCGCTCCAGCGTTGCCACGTCGTAGTCGAGCTCGAGCAGGGCCGCCCGCAGGTTCTCGCCGCGCCGCTCCAGCCAGCCGCGCGCGAACTCTCCAAGGATCACGGGACGGTCGCGCTCGATCAGCTCGGCTGCTCCTCTCAGGAAGGAGACCTCATAGCCCTCGGTGTCGATCTTGATGAAGCTCACAGGAGCCGGCAGATCGATGTCGTCGAGGCGCCCGAGCACGATCGGGATGCGGGGGAACTTGCGCGTGCCCTCTTTCTCCCTCAGCGCGATCGCGCCGTTGCCCACGCCATATTCCGCGGAGACGAGCGTCGAGGCTTCGGCCCTGTCCCCGAGTCCGATCTCGCGCATGGTCACGACCCCCGAGAGCTCGTTCAAGGCGACGTTGCGGGCGATCCAGGGGGTGTTCGCCGGGTTGGGCTCGAAAGCCCAAACTTGAGCGCCGCGCGCCGCCGCGAGCCTCCCCAGCTGGACGGTCCAGAGCCCGAGCGAAGCGCCGACGTCCAGCACGACGGTCTGAGGCCTGACGAAACCTGCGATCTGCTTGACGGTGGCCTCGTCGTAGAGCCCCGTGAAGGCGACGCTCCAGCTCATCAGGCTCTGCCGGGGAAGCTCAAGCTGCGTGCCGTCCTTCAGGCGCGCTCGCCAGGTGCCCGCGAGTGCCCCGCGCCGCTCTGAGCGTCGCATCAGCTTCAGCGCGAGGGCACTCTTGCCGCGAAACGGCGGCAGGGCACGTGAGAGTGCGGCCGCGGCGCCAACGAGCCTCCAGCCGCCTTCCCCACCGGCCGCATGATCGGAGCTTCCTATAAGGCGGCGAACTCTAGCAATCGGCTCAAGCGATCAGGCCTGCCCGGAGATCACTCCAGCGCATCGAGCGGGGGGCGTCGCGCATGCGGATCACGCGAGCGGGCGCGCCGGCGACGACGGCGTTCGCCGGCACGTCGCCTGTGACGACCGAGCTGGTGCCGATGATGCTGTTCTCACCGATCGTCGCTCCCCTCAGCACGCAGACGCCGTATCCGATCCAGACGTTGTGTCCCACTCGGACATCGCGCTTGTAGATCCCTTGCCGGCGGATCGGCCGCTCGACCTCGGTGACGCCGTGATCGAAGTCGATCATCATCGTGCGGTCGGCGATGATGCACTCGCGTCCTATTGAGACGCGCTGGTAGGCGGAGATCGTGCACTCCTGGCCGATCACGGTCTTTGCCCCGATGCTCACCTCGCCCTCGTGCACCCGGATCTTCGAGTCGTTTCCGATCCATGCCCAGCGGCCGATCCGGAGCTTCGCCTTGCGACCGATCTCGAGCTTCACGCCCGAGCAGATGAAGCAGATTCCGTCGGTCTGCAGGCGCTTTCCGAAGCGGAGCTTCAGCAGCAGGTAGCGCGCGAGCAGACGCGCGTAGCCGAAGCTGAGCATATGGTTGGCGCGCATGAAGCGCGCGAGCGCCAAGGGGCCGCCGGCGGCTGGGGCCGGCGCACCGAGCAGCGTCTCGGCGAGCTTCTCGCGGGAGGCTTTGACGGCAGGGTCGCTGAGCAGCTCCATCGCGTCGGAATCGTAAGGGTTCGCCGCGAGGCGGATGCCGGCGGAGCTGCCCCTGCGATGATTGCGCCGCGATGACCGGCAAGACGCTCTCTGAACGGCTGCTCGCCGGCGACCGCCGCGCGCTTGCACGCGCGATCACGCTCGTCGAGGACGACCGGCCGGAGGGCTGGGAGCTCGTGAAGGAGGTCTATCCACACACCGGCAACGCTGCGGTCTTCGGCTTTACCGGGCCACCGGGCGTGGGCAAGTCGACGCTGATCGGCGCGGTCACGAAGGCGCGGCGCGAAGCGGGAAGGACTGTCGGCGTGCTCTCGATCGATCCCTCCTCCCCTTTCACCAAGGGGGCGCTGCTCGGGGACCGGATCCGCCTCTCAGAACACTTCCTGGACCCGGGCGTGTTCATCCGCTCGATGGCCAACCGCGGGGCCCTCGGCGGCCTCTCGGAGGCGGCGTTGCAGGCCGCCCTGCTGCTCGATGCGGCCGGGCGCCAGGACGTGTTCGTGGAGACGGTCGGCGTCGGGCAAGCCGAGATCGACATCATCGACCACGCCGACACGATCGTGCTCGTGCTGATGCCCGGCTCGGGCGACTCGATCCAGGCGCTGAAGGCCGGGGTGATGGAGATCCCGGACGTGATCGTGATCAACAAGGCCGACCATCCGCTCACCGACACGATGGTCCGCGAGATCCGCGGCGTGCTCTCGCTCGCCAAGCTCGATCTTTCAGAGCAAGAGAGGCGCGCGCGCTGGACGGTGCCGATCGTCAAGACCCAGGCGACGAAGGGCACCGGTGTGCCCGAGCTCGTCGAGCGGCTCGAGCAGCATCGCTCCCACATCCTCGGCGCGGGTCAGCTGGCCGAGCGGCGCAGGCGAAACCTGCGCAACGAGGTGCTGGCGATCGCAACCGCCCGCATGCGCCGGCGTCTGGAGGAGGACCTGCGGGAGGACGCGGAGTTCCAGCGCCTGATCGAGCAGGTGGTGGAACGCCGGCTGGACCCAGCGAGCGCCGCCACGACACTGCTCGAACGGGCCGCCGGCGGTTAGGCCCCGAGCGCTCGGGCGATCACCATCTGCTGGATCTCATCGGTGCCCTCGCCGATCGTGAGGATCTTGGCGTCGCGGTAGAAGCGGCAGACCGGATACTCCTCGATGAAGCCGTAGCCGCCGTGGATCTGGACGGCCTCCTCCGCACAGCGCACGGCCAGCCGCCCCGTCTTGAGCTTGGCCTGGGCGGCGGTCAAGGTGAAGTCACGTTTCGCGTCCTTCTCCAGTGCAGCCTTGTAGACGAGCAGCCGGGCCGCGGCGATCTCGCTCGACATGTCCGCGAGCTTGCCCTGGATCGCCTGGAACTTCGAGATCGGCTTGCCGAACGCCTTGCGCTCCTTGGCGTATTTGAGGGCCTCGTCGAGCGCTCCCTGGGCCAGACCCACGCCCATCGCCGCGACCCCGATGCGACCGATGTCGAGGATGTGCAGGAACTGCTTGAAGCCCTCGCCGCGCGGACCGAGGAGGTTCTCCGCGGGCACGCGGCAGTCGCTGAACGTCAGCGGGCGCGTGTCGGAGGCGTTCCAGCCCATCTTCCGGTAGGGCTCGCCCTGCTCGTAGCCCGGGCTTCCGTTCGGGACGATGATGTTTGAGATCTCCTTGGCGGCGCCCGTCTGCTCGCCGGTGAGAGCGGTGATGGTGACCAGCGCGGAGATGTCGGTGCCGGCGTTGGTGATGAACTGCTTTGCGCCGTCGATCCTCCAGTGGCCGTCTTGCAGGAGCGCGCGCGTGCGCGTGTTGCCCGCGTCTGAGCCTGCTTCGGGCTCGGTCAGCCCGAAGGCGCCGAGCGCCTGTCCCGAGCAGAGCGCCGGCAGCCACTGGAGCTTCTGCTGCTCTGACCCGAACAGGTAGATCGGCTGGGTCCCCAGCGAGGTGTGCGCGCAGAGCGTGATCGCCACCGAGGAGTCCACCCGCGCGAGTTCCTCGACCGCGAGCACGTAGGCCAGCGTGTCCCCGCCGCCGCCGCCGTACTGGAGCGGGAAGGGTATCCCCATCAGGTTGAGCTTCCCGAGCTGCTCGACGATCGCGTAGGGGAAGGACTTCGTGCGGTCGAGCTCCTCGGCGACCGGCGCGACCTCTCCCTCGGCGAATTCGCGCACGGTGCGCCTGATCAGCTCGTGCTCGGCAGAGAGGTCGAAGTCCATTGCGCGCTCATTCTCACAGGTCGGTGTCATCTAGGATTGGCCTTAGAGTGAGCCGGCGGCGCCTGATCCTCGACTTCCTGGATGGCGGGCGGCCCCATCGCTACGGTCCCGATCACTCTCAGCGCGCTGAGCTCCATCTGCCGGGCGGCCCGGGCCCGCATGCGGTGATGGTCCTCATCCACGGCGGCTCCTGGCAGTCGCGCTACGGCAAGATCGTCATGCGCGGCCTCGCCGGCGACCTGCGCAGGCGCGGCTGGGCGGCCTGGAACATCGAGTACCGGCGCCTCGGCAACGGTGGCGGCTGGCCGGCGACGTTCGAGGATGTGGCCCGCGCCATCGACCATCTCGCCGAGCTCGAGGCTCCGCTCGATCTCGCGCGCGTGAGCCTGCTCGGCCACTCAGCAGGGGGCCATCTCGCGCTCTGGGCGGCCACTCGCAACAAGCTGCCGCCGGGGGCCCCGGGCGCGATCGACGGCCATCCGCCGCTCGCCCCGAGGCATGTGATCGCCCAGGCCGGCGTCTGCGATCTCGCCGGGGCCTACGCCCTCTGGCATGGCGGGGCTGCGCGAGCGCTGATGGGCGGCGGCCCCGATGAGCTGCCCGAGCGCTACGCGCTCGGTGATCCCCTGGCGCTGGCACCGCCGGACATGCCCGTGCTGCTGGTGCACGGCGTCAGCGACGAGGTCGTCTCGGTCAAGCTCAGCCGCAGCTACGCGCTCGCCGCGCGCGCGGGCGGGGGCGAGGTCGAGCTGGTGGAGATCGAGGGACTGCAGGGCCGTCACCGCTCTCATATCGATCCCCGCGGAGCCGCCTGGGCCGCCGTCACGGAGCGGCTTGAGATCCAGCGGGCCGATCTGCTGGGCGCTGGGGCGAGCCAGTGTCAGCTGCAGTAGGACCTTGCGATCTCGACCAGCAGGCGCACGCCGTAGCCGGAGGCCGACTTGGGAGCGTAGGCGCGGCCGAGATCCCAGGCCGAGCCCGCGATGTCGAGATGCGCCCAGGGGACCTCGCCGACGAAGTTCGAGAGGAAGGCGGCCCCCACGATCGTGCCCGCCTTGCGCGCCTCCGGCGCGTTGTCCAGGTCGGCGTAGGTGCCCTTTATGAGCTCGTCGTACTCCTCGTGCAGGGGCAGCCGCCAGACGATCTCTCCCGTCCGCTCACCGGCGCGCGCCACACGCTCGGCGAGCTCCTCGTCGTTGGCGATCAGCCCCGCGTAGGTCGATCCGAGCGCGATGATCACCGCGCCCGTGAGGGTCGCGAGGTCGACGATCCTCTCAGCGCCTTCCGAGACGGCGTGGCAGAGGCAGTCAGCGAGCACCATGCGGCCCTCGGCGTCTGTGTTGTTGACCTCGATCGTCTTGCCGTTCGCGGCCGTGACGATGTCTCCCGGCTTGACCGATCGGCCGCTGGGAAGGTTCTCGGTGGCGCCGATCACCGCGAGCAGCCGCACCGGCAGCCCCAGGCGGGCGATCGCCCCGACGGCCTCCAGGACAGCGGCGCCGCCGGACATGTCGAACTTCATCTCCGACATCTTCCCCCCGGGCTTCAGCGAGATGCCGCCGCTGTCGAAGGTCACCGCCTTGCCGACGAAGGCCAGGGACGGAGAATCCGCCCCCTCACCCTCGTAGCGCAAGGTGATCAGCGCCGGCTCCTGCTCTGACCCCTGTGCGACCGCGGCGAAGGCGCCCATCCCGCGGGCGAGGATCCCCTGGCGCCCGTCTACCTCCACCGACAGGGCCTCTATGTCCCGGGCGAGCGCCCTGGCGTGCTCGGCGAGCGCCGTCGGGGTGAGATCGTTGCCCGAGCGGTTCTGCAGGTCGCGCGCGCGGTTGACCGCCTCCGTGACGAGCGCCGCCTCGGCGAGCGTGCCTGCGAGTGGGTCGGGCGCCGAGACGATCAGCCGCTCGAGGTGCTTCGGAGCGCCCTCAGCGGCGCTGTCGTGTGCGGCGCTCGCAGCGGCCTTGTAGAGCTCAAAGCGGTAGTCGCTCAGGATCGTGCCCTCTACGAGTGCCGCGGCGACCGCCTTATCCTCATTGCAGGGGGTCTCCCAGCAGAGCGTCTTGGTGGAGATCTCGCGGGCGCGCTCGCGCGCCACGGCGGCCGCCACGCGGGCGCGCTCGGGGGTGAACTTCCCCCGCGCGCCCAGCCCTACCAGCAGCCAGCGCTTGCCCTCGGCATGGGCCAGGGCGAGCGCCTTGAACGAGCGTCGAGCCTCGCCGCAGGCGAGAAGCTCGCCGAGTACCGCGGGAGCTTGCGGGTTCAGCTCCTCGCCCTCAAAGACGCCGAGCGCGACCGTGTCGGCGTCAGAGGTCTTCCCGGGTCCGGTAATCGCGTCGAGGCGCATCGGCCGGGGACGATATCCGGCCTGCGAGCAATCCGCGCGCAATCGCGCTCAGGCTCGACACGGCGCGGGGCTCCAGCGCCCCCGCAGCGTGCTCGGGCGGTGAGCTGCCCGCCGGGGCCGCGCACGGGTCCACTACCATTCCCGATCTCGCCTGCATTCCCATCGAACCACAGGAGAGCACTGTCCCCATGCCCAAGACCGTGATCCTCGGCACCGCGCGCACCCCCATCGGCAAGATGGGCGGAGGTCTCTCCTCGCTGGATGCCACCGAGCTCGGCGGGGTGGCGATCGGCGCGGCCCTCGAGCGTGCCGGGGTGGCGCCCGAGCAGGTCGAGCACGTAGTGATGGGTCAGGTGCTCCAGGCCGGCCAGGGGCAGATACCATCGCGCCAGGCGCAGATAAAGGGGGGCATACCCAAGGAGGTCTCCTCCGAGACCGTCAACAAGGTCTGCGCCTCCGGGCTGCGCGCGTCGGTCATCCTCGACCAGGCGATTCGCGCGGGCGACGTGAAGGTTGGCGTCGGCGGGGGCATGGAGTCGATGTCCAAGGCCCCTTATCTGCTTCCCCAGGCCCGCTTCGGCTACCGCATGGGCGACGCGAAGATGCTCGACGCGATGGTCCACGACGGGCTCACCAACCCGTTCTCGGGCAGGCAGATGTTCGATGAGGCGACAGAGATCGGCGACGAGCTCGAGATCACGCGCGCGGACCTCGATCGCTGGGCGCTGCGCTCGCACGAGCTCGCATTGAAGGCGACCGACGAGGGACGCCTCTCGGAGGAGATCGTCTCGGTCACGGTGAAGGGGCGCAAGGGGGACACGCTCGTCGAGGTCGACGAGGGCCCGCGCCGTGACACCTCGCTCGAGAAGCTCGCGTCCCTGCCCGGCCTCACGAGCAAGGAGGGTTCGCACACGGCGGGCAACTCGCCGGGGGTGAACGACGCGGGCGCCGCGCTCGTGCTCGCCTCCGAGGATTGGGCGAACGCGAACGGCAAGGAGACGCTGGCCGAGATCCTCGCGCACGCTCAGAGCGCCAACGACTTCGCCTATCTCGCCACCACGCCCGCGAGCGCTGCGAAGAAGGCTCTCGAGAAGGCCGGGTTGCAGCCGGGTGACATCGACGTGTGGGAGATCAACGAGGCCTTCGCCTCGGTCACGCTGAACTCGATCCGGATGCTCGGGATCGACGAGGACAGGGTCAACGTCAACGGCGGCGCCGTAGCGCTCGGCCATCCGATCGGCGCATCCGGGGCGCGCATCCTTGGCAGTCTCGTGCTCGAGCTGCGCCGTCGCGGTGGCGGTCTCGGCTGCGCGGCGATCTGCTCGGGCGGCGGTCAGGGCGACGCGGTGATCCTCAAGGTCTAGTGGCGGACGCCAGCAACGGCACGGGCTCGAGGCGCGCCGGGGCGTTCTTCGATCTTGACAAGACGCTGATGGCCGGCTCCTCGGGCATCTTCTTCGCCCGCGCCGCGTATGAGACGGGGATGATCACGCGCGGGCGCCTGGCCCGGGACGTCTATGAGAACCTGCGCTTCCGCCTGCGCGGCTCGACCGACGATCGCGCGGATGAGGTGCGACGGCGGGTGGGGGAGATGATCGCGGGCGTGCGCGTCCGCGATCTGGAGCGCCTCTCGCCGCGCGTGCTCGCTGGTGTGCTCCCGCGGTTGTACCCGGAGATGCTCGACCGCGCCTACGCCCATCAGGATTCCGGGGTCTCCGTCTACATCCTGACGGCGGCCTCCCAGGAGATGGCCGACCTGCTCGCCCATGTGCTCGCCTTCGACGGCGGGCTCGGGTCGCGCTCTGAGATCGTCGACGGCCGCTACACCGGCAGGCCGGCGGGGCCCTTCAACTACAGGGAGGGCAAGGTGCTCTCGATGCTCGAGGTGGCCGAACGCGAAGGCATCGACCTGGCCGCCTCCTA
This sequence comes from Solirubrobacteraceae bacterium, assembly GCA_049512215.1. Lineage (GTDB taxonomy): Bacteria > Actinomycetota > Thermoleophilia > Solirubrobacterales > Solirubrobacteraceae > Palsa-744. The sequence continues at coordinate 52,169 of JBEKXJ010000002.1, read as the reverse complement.
CGCCTACTCGGACTCGGAGTCCGACCTGCCGATGCTGCGTGCAGTGCGCCACGCGGTGGTCGTCAATCCCGACGCGGACCTCAGGCGCATCGCCCTCGAGGAGGGTTGGGAGGTGCTCCACCTCGATCGTCTCGCACGGCGCCTGAAGATACTCGCGGCGTTCATGACCGCGGCTGCCATCGGCGGCGTCGGGAGCGTCGCGAGGGAGCGCGTGGGAGCGTGGATCGGTCCGCGGGCATAATCTGCACCAGCGCATGTCCTCGACTCCGCTCCAGAGCAAGATCCGCGTCGTCGTGGCCAAGCCCGGCCTCGACGGTCACGACCGCGGCGCGAAGATCATCGCGCGGGCGCTGCGCGATGCGGGGATGGAGGTCATCTACACCGGCCTGCACCAGACCCCCGAGCAGATCGTCGAGACGGTCATCCAGGAGGATGCCGATGCCGTCGGCCTCTCGATTCTCTCCGGCGCCCACATGACGTTGGTGCCGCGGGTCGTCGAGCTGCTGCGCGAGCAGGGGATCGACGACGTCGTGATCACGGTCGGGGGCACGATCCCGGCGCAGGACATCCCCGAGCTCAAGGATCTCGGTGTGGCTGAGGTGTTCACGCCGGGGGCGCCGACGCAGGCGATCGTCGATTTCATCCGCTCCGCAATTGCGGAGCGAGGCTGATTGACTCGTCAGTCAACGACTGAAACCGCTAGCATCGCACCCAACAGAACCGGAAGGAGCTGCCTGAGAATGAAGATATGCGTGCTGGTCAAGGAGGTCCCCGACGCAGCTGTGGAAAAGAGGATCGATCCCTCGACCGGGCGCATGGACCGCAGCGGCGAGAAGAACCTCAACCCGTACGACACGCACGCGATCGAGGCGGCGATGCAGATCAAAGAGGGGGGAGCCATACCCGTCGAGGAGATCGTCGCGGTGACGATGGGCCCGGAGAGCGCGGTGCGCGCCCTGCACAAGGCCGTCTCGCTCGGTGCCGACCGCTCGGTGCACCTCTCAGATCCGGCCGTCGCCGGCTCTGACGTGGCTGCGACCGGCTACGCGCTCGCCAAGACGCTCCAGCGCGAGAGCCCCGACCTGGTGCTGCTCGGCCAGCAGTCCGATGACGGCGAGTGCTACACGATCGGAGCGGTCGTCGCCGAGCACCTCGGAATGCCGTCGCTGACACAGGTGATCAAGATGGACGTCGAGTCAGAAGCCCTGCGCTGTGAGCGCCAGGCCGAGTACGGCTATGACACCGTCCAGGTGAAGCTGCCCGCGGTGATCTCGGTCGGGGATGCGATCAACGAGCCGCGCTACCCATCCTTGAAGGCGATCATGGGGGCCAAGAAGAAGCCCCTCGACACGCTCAGCGCGAGCGACGTCGAGATCGACCCGGCGAAGGTCGGCGGCGAGAACTCCGGCGCGCATTGGGTCGCGGCCAAGGCCCCACCGGCGAAGGCGGCCGGCGAGATCATCGAGGACGAGGACACGGGCGAGACCGTCGAAAAGATCATCGCCTGGCTCGACGAGCGCAAGCTCATCTAGACGGCGGATGAGCGAAAGGAACAGACACTGACATGGCAAACATCCTGGTCTACGCGCTGCACTACGACGGCGCGATCAACAAGAACTCCCTCGGCGCCGTCTCGGAGGGCGCCAAGCTCGCCGGCGAGCTCGGCGGCGAGGCGCACGCGATCCTGCTCGGCGAGAACATCCCGCAGGAGCTGGCGGCGTCGCTCGGCAAATACGGCGCCAAGAAGGTGCTCGTCGCGGAGGGCCCCGAGGGCCTCGCGCAGCCCCTCATCGACGCCATGGCCAGGGCGATCACCGACGGCGGCTACTCCTACGCGCTGTTCGGCGGCGGCCTGCTCGGCTTTGAGATCGGCGCGGGGCTCGCCGCCCGTCTCGGCGCGGGAGTCGCGATGGAGGTCACAGCCGTGCGGGCCGAAGGCGGCGAGCTGATCGCCGAGCGCCCGATCCTCGGTGATTCGGCCATCTCCGAGATCAAGTACCGCTCGCAGGTGGGCATCATCATCGGGCGCCTGAACGCCTTCGAGGTCAGGGAGTCCGGCGAGGGGGACGCACCCGTGGAGGCGCTCAGCTTCGAGCTGAGCCCGCAGGCCACCCAGGCGACGATGCTCAGCCGCGGCGAACAGCGTGGCGCCGACGTCGACATCGAGGGTGCCGACATCCTCGTCGCCGGCGGGCGCGGCCTCGGTAAGGCCGAGGGCTTCCAGCTCGCCGAGGAGCTCGCCAAGGCCTTCGGCGGCAACAGCGCGGTGGCGGCGACCCGAGCGGTGGTCGACGCCGGCTGGTACCCCTACGCCGCGCAGATCGGTCAGACCGGAAAGACCGTGGCGCCGAAGCTCTACCTCGCTGCCGGGATCTCCGGTGCGATCCAGCATAAGGTAGGAATGCAGGCCTCGGAGAACATCGTCGCTATCAACAAGGACGCGAACGCGCCGATCTTCGAGTTCTCCGACCTCGGCGTGGTCGGTGATCTCAACAAGATCCTGCCCAAGCTCACAGAAGCCCTGAAGGCGAAGAAGGGCGGCTGAGGATGGCCGCCCGCCCCGCCTGTGGCTCGGCCTCTGAACGGGAGATCTGAGCGTGCCCGGCCACGGCTCGAGCAACAGGAAGGTGACGCCGGCGGCCTTCCCGCCCCCTGTTGACTCGAGGAAGGAGTTCATCAAGCGAGGCCTCGACGCCGAGGACGAGCTGATCGACGTCGGCGTGGCGATCGTCGGCGGGGGCACGGCGGGCCTGGCGTGTGCCAACCGGCTGCTGACGCTGCTGGCTGACGATCCCGAGACCACAGAGCGTCTGGGCGAAGTACCGGTCGCGGTCATCGAGAAGGCAAAGACCTGTGGCGGGCACAACCTCTCCGGCGCGGTCATGCGCCCCGGACCGCTGCAGGAGCTCTTTCCGGACATCAGCCGCGAGGACTGGCGCAAGGAGGGCTTCGCCTTCGGGGAAGTCGAGAAGGAGGCCGTGTACCTGCTGCCCAGCGCCAAGACGAGGCTGCGCATCCCGCCGCCCCCACCGTTCAAGAACCACGGCAACGAGGTCATCTCGGTCTCGGCGATGGCCCGCTTTCAGCAGCGCCAGGCCGAGGCGGCAGGCGCCTACATCCTCACCGAGACCGCGGCCACCCAGCTGATCGTGCAGGACGGCCGCGTCGTGGGCGTGCGCTCAGGCGACAAGGGCCGCGGCAAGGACGGCGAGCCGCTCGGCAACTTCGAGCCCGGCACGGACATCAAGGCGCGGGCCGTCGTGCTCGCGGAGGGCTGCTGGGGACACCTCACGGGCGCCGCGATCAAGGAGTTCGACCTCGCCGCCGATCGTGAGCCACAGGTGTGGGAGCTGGGCGTCAAGGAGGTCTGGAAGGTCCCCAAGCCGCTTGAGCGGCTGATCCACACGATCGGGCCCTGGCCGCTGAAGCTCTCATCGAAGTACGGGCAGATCGGCGGCACCTGGATCTACCCGATGAAGGACGAGAAGACGGGCGAGCACCTCGTCAGCATCGGCTTCGTGATCGACCTCGAGTACGCCGACGCGACAACCTCGGCCCACGACCTGCTGCAGCAGTTCAAGCTCCACCCGCTTGTCACGGGCATCCTGCAGGGCGGCGAACGGGTCGCCTGGGGCGCCAAGGCGCTGCCCGCAGGGGGCTACTGGTCGATGCCCAAGCTCTCGATGCCGGGAGCCGTGCTCGTCGGCGACGCCGGCGGCATGGTCGACACGGTGGCCTTGAAGGGGATCCACCATTCGATCATGTCCGGCAAGCTCGCGGGCGAGTCGATCTATGCCGCGCTCGTGCGCGGCGAGTCCTCGTTTGAGGCCTATGAGCAGGCGATCGAGGACTCGCAGGTCGGCAAGGAGCTCTACCAGGTCCGCAACACCCGCCAACCCTTCCAGATGGGCTTCCTGCAGGGTGGCCCGCTGGTCAACATGATGATCGCGACGAAGGGGCGCTTCCCGGGCGGGCGCTGGTCCTGGCACCGCAACGACGCCAAGCCGATGTTCCTCGGCAAGACGAAGGACAGCTATCCCAAGCCCGACGGCAAGTACACCTTCGACAAGCTCTCCTCTGTCTTTATCACCGGCAATGCGACCCGCGACGACGCGCCGAACCACATTCGCCTGCAGAAGCACGTGCCGCGGGAGCTCGCCGAGACCTGGCGCTGGATGTGTCCCGCCGGCGTCTATGAGATCCCTGAGGATGCGCCCGAGCACGGCGAGGTCGATGTGATCGTGAACTACACGAACTGCGTGCAGTGCGGGGCGATCACCGCGAAGGGCGGCCGCCTGACGACCCCCGAGGGTGGCGACGGCCCTCTCTACCAGCTGACCTGAAAGCGGCTTTCGCGCCGCCACCGAGAGGTGACCACCCGCGCACGCGCGCAGCCCGGCTGCGAAACATGCGCGTATGGGGTGTGTTAGGGGGGTGTGAAGATCGCGTCCCTCAGCGCGGCCGCCAAGAGGCTGGCCTCTCCCCGGCGCCTGGCCTTTCCCAAGCCCGCCTCTCCCCGGCGCCTGGCCTCTCTCGGGCGCCTAGCCTCGCTCGGCTTTGCCCTGGCGTTGGCGTGCGTCGTGCAGGCGCCCGGCGCGATGGCCCGGGGGGCGCGGCGAGCCTCGAGCGCGGGTGCGCCTGCGGGCTTCGTCTCCGAGGCCGGGGGCCGGGGCGCACGCGCGAGCGTCGCGGTCGCGCCGGTGGACGAGTCGGCGACGCTCGAACAGTGCGTCACCGCCGTGGCGCAGGCAGAACGCTCGGCGACCTTCGCCGGCGAAATGACCGCGATCGCGGGCAGCGCCCGGATGCTGATGCGGATCGACGTGCAGGAACGCCTGCCCGCAGCGGCCCTCTTTCGCACCGTCAGTGCGCCCGGGCTGGGCGTCTGGCGCGGCTCGGATGCGGGTGTGAAGGTCTACAAGTCCCTCAAACAGGTCACCAACCTCTCCGCGCCGGCGGATTACCGCGCCGTCGTGCGCTTCCGCTGGCTCAACGCCGATGGCCACCTCATCCGCGCGGCCGAACGCCGCACGGCCGCGTGCGTGCAGCCGGCTCCCCCGTTGGCGCCGGCGTCCCCGACGACGGGCGAACCCACAGCGATCGGCGGGACGCCCTGATCGGGCCTTGGTGTGGGTCTCGGTGGCCAAGGCCCGGCGGCGGTCGCTAGAATGAGAGGACGATGAAGACCGACATCCACCCGACATACGTGCAGGCGCACGTGCGCTGCACGTGCGGCAACGAGTTCATCACGCGCGCGACCAAAGACGAGTTGCACGTCGAGGTCTGCTCCAACTGCCACCCCTTCTACACGGGCAGGCAGAAGCTGATGGACACGGGTGGACGCGTCGAGCGCTTCCAGCGCAGGGTGGCCAAAGGCCGCCTGCATTCAGCCCAGACTCGGTCCGCGCAGTAGCTCCATGGCCGCGCGCCCGGCCGCCGGCTCGCCGAGGAGCGACCTCGCGCTGAAGACACCGGCGGGGATCGGCGAGTCCGGCTCTCCCGGCGTCGCCGTTGGTGGCACAGATTCCCCGCTTCTCGCTCCCTTCAGCGACGGCGACGGCGCGCATCTGCTGAACGCCCAGCGCGACGCCCCCGTCGGTGGGCAGGCGGTTCTCGAGGGCGTGATGATGCGGGGAATCTCCAACTGGGCCGTGGCCGTGCGCAAGCCGAGCGCCGAGCAGCTGCGCGAGCACGACCGCTCGGCTGAGCAGGCGGCCCTGGGTGAGATCGAGGTGAGCACGTTCCCGCTCGCCTCGGCGATGGCGCGCCATCGGTTCTTGCGGCTTCCGATCATTCGTGGTGTCGTGGCGCTCGCAGGGTCGATGGTGATCGGCTTCCGCGCCCTGGAGGTCTCGGCGAACGCGCAGCTTCCCGCCGAGGAAGAGCAGGAGATACCGCGAGGCGTCTGGGCCGGGACCGTGGTCCTCGCGCTCGCGCTGGCGATCGTCCTTTTCTTCCTGATCCCGGTGGGCTTGACGAGCCTGATCAAGCACCAGCTCGGCTCATCGCTCTTGTTCTGGCTGGTCGAGGGAGTCCTGCGGACGAGCATCTTCCTCGGCTACATGCTGGTGCTCTCGCGGGTGCGCGACTTGCGGCGGGTGTTCGAGTATCACGGCGCCGAGCACAAGACGATCTCGTGCTTCGAGGCCGGCTTGGCGCTCACGCCCGCCAACTGCAAGCGCTTCTCCAGGCTTCACCCGCGCTGCGGTACGAGCTTCCTGCTGGTGGTGATGATCGTCGCGATCTTCGTCTTTGCTCCGATCGGCCTGCCGGCGTGGTACTGGCTGCTGGCGACGCGCGTGCTCGGGGTGCCGCTGATCGCCGGGATCTCATTCGAGCTGATCAAGTTCGCGGGGCGCAACCGCAGCAGGCGCTGGGTGCAGGCGCTGATGTGGCCCGGGCTGAAGCTGCAGCTGCTGACCACCCGCGAGCCCGACCTCGAGCAGCTCGCGGTCGCGATCGCGGCGCTGCAGGCGGTGCTCGCCCTCGAGACCCCCGGCGAGCGCTCGCCCGGCGAGCTGCTGGGCCTGGAGGTCGTGGCCTAGCCTCGACGGTTGCCCCGCAGCAGCCACCTAGACTCCGGCTTTGAATGATCGAAGACCTGGTCAACCAGATCGAGACCCGCTTCGCGGAGCTGGGCGAGCAGATGACCGATGCGCAGGTGATCTCCGACCGCGAACGCTATGCGCAGGTCGGACGCGACTACCGCCAGCTGGAGCCCGCGGCGAAGCTCGCGGCGCAGTGGCGACATGCCCAGGACGACGCCGGCGGCGCCGAGGAGATGCTGGCCGAGATCGGGGAGGACACCGAGCTGCGCTCCGAGCTGCTGCGCGCGCGAGAGCGCATCGAGGAGCTCGAGGAGCAGATACGCCTGGCGATGGTCGAACGCGATCCGAACGACGAGAAGAGCGTGATCGTCGAGATTCAGGGCGGGGCGGGCGGCGAGGAGGCCGGCCTGTGGGCCGGCGACCTCTACAGGATGCTCGTCAAGTACGCCGAACGGCGGGGCTGGCAGACCGAGCCGATGGACATCGGCGAAGGCAAGTACACGTTCGCGGTCAAGGGCGACGGGGCCTACTCGGTCTTCAAGTTCGAGGGGGGAACCCATCGCGTTCAGCGCGTGCCGCAAACGGAGTCACAAGGCCGGGTCCACACCTCCACAGCGACCGTGGCGGTGTTGCCGGAGGCCGAAGAGGTCGATGTGCAGATCGACCCAAACGACCTGCAGATCGACGTCTACAGATCCTCGGGTCCCGGCGGACAGTCGGTGAACACGACCGACTCGGCGGTCCGCATCACGCACAAGCCCTCGGCGATCGTGGTCTCGATGCAGGACGAGAAGTCCCAGCTGCAGAACCGTGAAAGGGCCCTGCGGGTGCTGCGAGCGCGCATCTACGAGCGCGCGCTCGCCGAGCAGCAGGCCGAGCTAGCCGCGGACCGGCGCTCGCAGGTCGGCACGGGTGACCGGGCCGAGAAGATCCGCACCTACAACTATGGGGAGCGGCGGGTCACCGACCATCGCATCAAGCTCACCGTCCACAATCTCGATGAGGTCCTCGAAGGTGATCTGGATGAGCTCACCGCGGCGCTTCAGGCAGATGAGAAGAGCAGGCGCCTGCAGGCGCAGGCCGCGGCGTGAGGGGCACCCCGGCGCGCGAGGCGCTCGATGGAGCGTGCACCGCGTTCGCGGCGGCGGGCTGTGAGACGCCGCGCCTGGACGCCGAAGTGCTGCTGGCAGACGTGCTCGGGGTCGCGCGCGAGCGGCTGCTGATCGATCATGAGCTGATCGTCGCCGGGCAGGCGGTGCGCGCATTCAGGGACGCTGTGCGCCGCCGCTCGATCGAGCGCGAGCCGGTCGCCTACATCCTCGGGCGCAGGGGCTTTCGCCACCTCGAGCTGGCCGTCGACCGGCGCGCGCTCGTTCCGCGCCCGGAGACCGAGCTGCTGGTCGAGGTGGGGCTCGGGCTGGCGCAGGGCGCGCACGTGCTCGACCTCGGCACAGGCAGCGGTGCCGTGGCGCTCGCGCTCAAGCACGAGCGCCCAGACCTCCTGATCACCGGCAGTGACCTCAGCGTGCAAGCGCTCGCGCTCGCACGCGCCAACGGGCTTCGGCTCGGGCTCGACGTGAGCTGGCTGTGCGCGAACCTCCTCACAGGTGTCCCGGACGAGTTCGACGCGGTCCTCTCCAACCTGCCCTACATAGCGGAGTCCGAGCGCGCACAGCTGCCCCCCGAGGTCGTGCGCCACGAGCCGCCCGGAGCCCTCTTCGCGGGCCCCGACGGGCTGGCGGCGATCCGCGCGCTGCTCGCGCAGGTCTCAGAGCGCCGCCGCTTGGGGATCGTTGCGCTCGAGGTCGGCGCCGGCCAGGCCGCCGCCGTCTGCGCCTCCACGCGCGCCGCGGGCTTTCCCGACGTGCGGGTCGCACGGGATCTGGCCGGCTTTGAGCGGATCGTCGTCGGGGAGCGCTCTTGACAGCAGCGCTTCGCGACAGTGACGCGAGGCGCCTGGAGGCCTGTCTGGCCGGCGGCGGCGTGGCGGTGTTCCCGGCGGACACGGTCTACGGCCTGTGCTGTGACCCCGAGGACGAGCGGGCGGTGCGGCGCCTGTACGCCTTGAAGGCTCGCCCCGCCGATCGTCCCGCCGCGGTGATGTTCTTCGAGCTCGAGCCGGCCCTGGGGATGCTCGCAGAGCTGTCGGAGTGCGAGCGGGCCGCGCTGGCGGGCCTCTTCCCGGGCCCGGTGACGGTGCTGCTCGAAAACCGCGGGCGCCGCTTCCCGCTGGCCTGCGCCTCGGAGCCCTCGACGCTCGGGTTGCGCGTGCCGCGCCTCTCAGGATCCCTGCAGGCCTTGCGCACGGTGCGTCGGGCGCTGCTGCAGTCGAGCGCCAACATCTCCGGCGAGGCCGAGCCGCGGGCGCTCAGCGAGGTTCCCGCGGCGCTGCGCGAGGGGGCCGACCTGGTGCTCGACGGCGGTGAGCTGCCGGGCATCCATTCGACCGTGGTGGATATTCGCGACTACGAGCGCAGCCGCGAATGGCACGTGCTGCGAGAGGGGGCCTTCTCGATCGCGGCCCTGGAGCGCGCCCTGGCGGAGCGCCCCTGCTAGCCTCGTTGAGAGCTGCCGCGACTGGCGCGAGAGGTGGAAGCGACCACCGGGAAGCGGCCAGCTAAACCGCCGCGCGCCTGGGCACAATAGGTCTTGATCGCCTTCTGGAAAGGAGAGCGCCGTGTCCGAGCTTAGCCCCGACTACTTCAACCGCCCGCTCGCCGAGGTGGACCCCGAGATCGCCGAGGTGCTGAAAGGAGAGCTCGAGCGAGAGCAGCGCACGCTCGAGATGATCGCCTCGGAGAACTTCGTGCCGAGGGCCGTGCTCGAATGCCAGGGCTCGGTGCTCACGAACAAGTACGCCGAGGGCTACCCGGGACGGCGCTACTACGGCGGCTGCGAGTGGGTCGACGTCTCCGAGCAGCTCGCAATCGACCGCGCGAAGGAGCTGTTCGGGGCCGAGCACGCGAACGTCCAGCCGCACTCGGGCTCGCAGGCCAACGCCGCCGTCTACCACGCGCTGCTTGAACCCGGCGAGACGATCATGGGACTCTCGCTCGCCCACGGAGGGCACCTCACGCACGGGATGAGGCTCAACATGTCCGGCCGGCTCTACGACGTAGCCGCCTATGAGGTCGATCGCGAGAGCGGCCTGATCGACATGGATGTGGTCGCCGAGGTGGCGCGCGAGCGGCGCCCGAAGCTGCTGCTCGCCGGCTGGTCGGCCTACCCGCGCAGGCTCGATTTCGCGCGCTTCCGCGAGATCGCCGACGAGGTCGGCGCGCTGCTGATGGTCGACATGGCCCACTTCGCCGGACTGGTGGCCGCGGGCCTTCATCCCAACCCGGTCGAGTTCGGCGCCGACGTCGTCACCACGACGACGCACAAGACGCTCGGCGGCCCGCGTGCCGGCGTGATCCTGTGCAAAGCCGAGCATGCGAAAAAGATCGACTCGGCCGTCTTCCCCGGGCAGCAGGGGGGGCCGCTGGAGCACGTCATCGCCGCCAAGGCCGTGGCGTTCAAGATCGCCGCCAGCGAGCTCTTCGTCGAGCGCCAGCGACGCACTATCGAGGGGGCCCGCGCGCTGGCGGGGGAGCTGATCAAGGCCGGGCACGGCGTGAAGGTGCTCACCGGCGGGACCGACGTGCACCTGGTCCTGGTCGACCTGCGCGAGACCGAGCCCGCGCTGAGCGGCAGGCAGGGCGAGGACCGTCTGCACGAGATCGAGATCACCGTCAACCGCAACGCGGTCCCGTTCGACCCGAGGCCTCCGATGGAGGCCTCGGGCCTGCGCATCGGCACGCCCGCGCTCGCGACCCGGGGCCTTGCGCTCGAGGACTTCAGCGAGGTCGGGCGCATCCTCGCAACGGCGCTCACACCCGAATACGAGTCCCGCGCCGGCGAGCTGGCCGAACGCGTCGCGGCGATCGCCGAACGCTACCCGCTGTATGAGAAGCTGGCGGCCCTCGCCGCCTAGGCGAGCGCGCTTCGCGGCGCCCGCCTGCCGGCGCGGCTACAGCGCTCCCGACCACGGCGCCTGCGATGCTTTGCTCTAGAGGCTGATGGCGCACCCGAACGAGCTCGACGCGCTTTACGCGTTCCTGGCCGCCGCGGCCGTGACCGCGCTGCTCACTCCGGTCACGATGCGGGTCGCCCGGGCTCTCGGTGCGATCGACGAGCCGCGCGAGCGCGGTCTCTCAGAACGTCCCACGCCGCTGCTCGGAGGGTTGGCGATCTTCGCCGGGGCGCTCGTCGCCGGCCTGATCTGGCTGCCCGCCGGCTACTTCAAGGACCACGAGCTCTGGCACGGCGTCCTGCTCGGCGCCGGCGTGATCACGCTGGTGGGGGCCTTCGACGACCGCTTCGACCTGCATCCGGCGGTCAAGCTCCTCGGGCAGGTGCTGGCGGCGGCGATCGTCGTGCACTACGGCGTGGCCGTCAAGGCGATCACGCTTCCGTTCATCGGCCAGCTCGCGTTCCCGAACGCCGGCGCGACGAACGCAGGGCCTCTGCTGACGGTCGTTGGCTTGGTCGTGATGATGAACGTCGTCAACTTCTCAGACGGCGTCGACGGGCTCACGGCCGGCGTGTGCGTGATCATCGCGGGGGCGATGGCGGTGATCGCGTTCGACCTTGACCGCCAGCAGCCGGGGGTACTCGCGGCGCTGACCGCCGGGGCTGCGCTCGGTTTCCTGATCTACAACTTCCCGCCGGCATCCAGCTTCATGGGCGACTGCGGCGCGAACCTGCTCGGCCTGCTGATGGGCGTGATCACGGTCGAGGCCGCCGTGAAGACCGCGGCCGTCGTGTCCTTCGTGCTGCCGCTGATACTCCTCGCGGTGCCCTTCCTGGACACGACCTTCGTGCTGCTCAAGCGGCTGAAGTACAAGCAGCCCATCTATCGACCGGACAGCGAGCACTTCCATCATCGCATGGCGCGGATCGGCTTCTCAAACCGTCGAACCATCGCCTACCTGTACGCGTGGACGTTGCTGCTCGCAGGCCTCGCGCTCGCGCTGCGGTTCGTCCCCTACAGCGACCACAAAGGCCACCTTCACACCGGCTGGACGCTGGTGATCGTCGCTTTCGGGCTGATCGTCGTCGCCGCCAGCGTCTATCTCGTCTACGTGCTCGAGATCCTCAAGTTCAGGCGCCTGGATGCGATCCGCCTGCGGCGCCTGCGCCCGGAGGCCTCACCAGCGGAGATCCAGATGGGCGTAGCCAGGGATCTGGAGACGGGAGAAATCGACGCGGTCTCGGGCGCTGAGGTGGATGGCGATGCGCCGGTGGGGCGGCTTCGGGCTGAGCAGGGGTTCGGCGAGCGGCAGGTGGATGAGCATCGCGTAGGCGCAGAAGAGGAGCGTGGCCGCGCGCAGCCGCCGATCGCCGCTGACCGCCGCTAGGGGCAACAGCCAGATCGCATACCACGGCAGCAGCCACGCGGTCGACAGCAGCAGCGCGAGCGTCGTCCAGCCCGCGGCGACGCGCCAGTCCAACCCGCGCGCGGTGCGCCAGAGGGCGATAGCCAGCACCACCACGAAAGCCGCGATGAAGAGGTGCCGCCACCAGCTCGGCGTCCCGCTGAGCCCCAGCAGCCGCGCGGTCTCGGCCGGCGCGCTGTGGACCGCGACGAGCTGCTGCTGCTCGCCGACGGCGCCGAGGAAGCCGAGCGCGTGCGCTCCGAAGCCGATCAGCCCAACCGCCGCCAGCGCGAGCAGGCTCAGCCCGGCGCTCGCCGCCACCGCGATGCGCTCGCGGCGGTACTTGGAGGCGAGCACGAGGAACGGCAACACGACGCCGGCCGTGACCTTGACGCCGATCCCCGCGACCAGCACGCCGGCGCCGGCGCGCAGGCGCGGGCTGGCCCCGGCGGTGAGCGCGAGCGCAGCGGCGAGCAGGAGCAGGATCAGCGTGTCGTTGTGCGCCCCCCCGACCGCGAGCTCGAGCAGCACCGGGTTCAGGCCCACGAAGGCCGCCGCCCAGCGGGGGGAATGGCCGAGGATCGCGGCGGCCCGCGCGATCAGCGCCACCGCGCCGAGGCTCGAGCAGACCGCGACCGCCTTGAACGCCCACAGCCCGCCGGCGAGACCCAGCGGGGCCGTCGCGTAGCTGGCGAGCGTGAAGAGCGGGCCGTAGGGGGAGTTCTTGAAGGGCCAGCCGACGAACGGGAAGACCGGATCGCTCGCGGCTTCGGCCGCCACATGCGTGTAGGGGTCGAGGCCGTGCAGGGCGCCCATGCGGGCGAAGCCGAGGTAGCCGAACACGTCCTGGGAGAGCAGGGGAGGCCCGAGCAAGAGGATCAGGTTGGCCAGCACGATCGTCGCGAAGAGCGCGCGCATTCCGAGCGCCCGCGCGGCGAGCAGCACGAGCAGGTAGCTCGCGCACATGATCAGCGTAAGCGTCTGGAAGCTGCTCGTCGAGATGCCGAGGCCCAGGCCCTCGAGCGGACCAGCCAACCAACCCGGCCAGCCGCCGCTGCGCGCGGGCACGTAGGGGGATGACCTTGTGGCGGCTCCCGCGGCCAAGAGGAAGACGCTCGCCAGAACGCCGAGCAGGCCGAGCGCCCCGAGCGCGCGCAGCACGCGCGGGGGCCTGCGCGCGCCGCCCGCAGGCTGCAAGGCGGAGGGCGCCCTTCCAGCGATCCCGACGCGGCCTATGGGTGTGGCGGCGTGTATCGGCTCATTGTTACGTCTCGGGGACATGCAAGTGTTGCGCGTGGCCGCTAACCTGTCTCAACAGTTGCGCCCGCCGGGGGGCCCGGCCGTGGGTGCATCTGCGCCTGAGCGCCCGCGCTTCTAAAGGGCGCGCTAGACCCTATGCGACGTCGCCAACGCCAACTCACGCCGCTCCGTGCTCCCGGCCCGCGCCGTGCTCCCGGCCCGCGCCGCGTCCTGATTCTCTCGGCCGAGGTGGGCGAGGGTCACGCGGCCGCCGCGCGCGCGCTCGCTCAGCAGATCGAGGAGTCCCCCGAGCCGACCGAGGTCACGCTGATCGACGGTCTCGCGGCGATGGGACGCCTGCTGCGGCCGGTCGTCGAGGACGGCTACCGCGTCCAGCTGCGCTTCTTCCCGTGGACCTACACGGTCATCTACTGGCTGCTCGAGCGTGTCGCCCCGGTGCGCCTGGCGGCGCGCCGGCTGATGTGCCTGCTCGGGGCGGGGCCTCTCGCCCGCAGCATCGCCAAGCACGATCCCGATGTCGTCGTCTCGACCTATCCCGCGGTGACCGTCGTGCTCGCGCGGCTGCGACACACGGGGGAGGTCAGATGCTCCACCGTCGCCACGATCACCGACCTGACGGGCCTCTTCTTCTGGGCGCAGCCGGGCATCGACATGCACTTGGTCATGTACGGGGAGTCGATGCCGATGGTCGAGCGGATCGCCGGGCAGGGCAGCGTCCAGCTCGTGCGCCCCCTCATATCCCCCGAGTTCCTCGAGCCCCGCTGCGCGCTCGGCGCGCGCCGAGCGCTCGGTCTCCAAGAGGACGGCCGCGTCGTCGTCGTCTCCGGCGGTGGCTGGGGCGTCGGTGATCTCGCCGGGGCCGTTCGCGAGTTCATCCGCGTGCCGGAAGTGAGCAGCATCGTCTGCCTGGCAGGGCGAAACGAGCATCTCGCGGAGAAGCTGCGCGGCACCTTCGCCGATGAACCGCGTGTGCACGTGCACGGGTTCACCGACAGGATGCCCGAGCTGCTGGCCGCTGCCGACGTGCTCGTGCACTCCACCGGCGGCGTCACCTGCCTGGAGGCCCGCGCGGCGGGTACCCCGGTAGTCTCCTACGGGTTGCCGGTCGGACATGCGCGCTTGAACACGCGCGCGATGGCCTCGCTCGACCTGCTGCGCCTCGCCAACGACACCACCGAGCTGCGCGACCAGGTGCAGGCGAGCTTCGCCGCCGATCGCGAGGCTGCGCCCGGGAAGGCGCCCCCGCCGGGCGGCCCGGAGGGCCAGAGCGCGGCGGAGCTCGTGCTCAGGACCCCACGACGCGTGCGCCCGATCGCGCCCTGGCGACTGCGACTCGCCGCGACGGCGACGCAGCTCGTGCTGTTGCTCGCTGTGGGCATCTGGATGATGTCGACCGACGAGGTCACGGCCCTCGCCGCGAAGTTCCTCGACGTCCACTCGCTCGCGCACGTGAGGACCGACCAGCGCGAGGTCGGCCTGATCGTGCACGTGCCGCCACGAGCGGTCGCCGAGGTCGCCGGCGAGCTCGCCCGGCGAGGTATCCATGCCTCCTTCAGCGACGATGCGGGCGTGCCCACGTCGTCGCTGCGCGCCGGCGTGCGATCGCTCGGGGACGAGATCCTGCCCGAAGTACCGGGCTCGGCGCCGCTGCGCTGGGAGCGCACGCGGGGGACGCTGCGCTCGCAGGCTCGCGCGCTGGGGCTGAGGCGCGGCTTCTACTACCTGCAGCCGCGGGGGGGCCTTTCGCTGGGCCAGCTCGTGCTGGCGCGCAGCGCGGGCGCCACTCCGGTCAGCGGCGCGCTGCGGTTGACCACGACCCGCCGGCTGCCTCAGCGCACGATGCGGGCCGGCGACGTCCTGGTCGTGGAAATCGACGGGTCCGCAGCCTCGGTGGCGGGGCTCGAGCGGATCGTCTCCTGGCTCGGGTCAGAGCGACTTGGCGCCGAGCCGCTCGCCTCGCTGACGGGCTCGGCCGCTTCCATCAGGGCCAGCAGCAGCGGCGAGCGCGCGAGCATCGCCGCCCCGCCGACGAGCACGAGCAGCGAGGCGCTCAAGGGGATCCCCCCCAGCGGCGTGGCGCTGAAGCTCTCGCCGAGCAAGAGTGGCGCTAGCACCACCGGGATGATCGTCTGAGTCACGAACACGACCGGCGCGACCTGGATCGCCGGCCGTGACTGCAATGCGCTCATCTCGCTGAGGACGCCCACCCCGGAGGCGGCGGCCGTCGAGAGCCCCCATGCCGCCGCCGCGAGCAGGTGCCCCTGTGCGAGGTCATCGGAGGCGAGCTTCGTCGCCACTCCGCTCCAGGCGAAGGCGAGTCCGGCGCCCAACATCGTCACGATCGCCGGAGAACGGTGAAGGGCACGCAGGAGATAGGGCAACAGGCTCGCGACGCCGAGGCCGACGAGCACGAGCGTGATCGTGAGGTCCTCCGATGTGTGGCTCGAGCTCCGCGGCGGGGCCGTCAGCCCCGATCCGACGACCCCGATCACGATCGCGGCCATCGCGAGGTACTCATAGCGTCCCGCGGACTCGCCGAGCATCCTCTCTGAGACGAACAGCAGCACCAGCAGGCCGGCTGCGAGCGCCGGCTGCACGACGACGAGCGGAGCGAGCATCAGGGCGACGATCTGCAGCGGCCAGCCGAGGATCGAGAGGCCCGTGCCCGCCAGCCAGCGGGCGCGTCTGAGGAGCCCCCAGACCAGCGCCGGGCGCAGGTGCTCGTCGTGGGGCGCCTGTCTGGCGTCCACCGCCTGGAGGGCGATCCCTAGGCTGTAGAGGGTCGACGCCCCCACCGCCGCCCCGATTCCCAGCACCAGATCGACCATGTCCACCTACGATCATCGCACTCCCGGGCCAGTGATCGTAGGTGCGGTGGGTCTCACGGCGCTCGCCGGCTACATGCTCCCGGGGCTCGCCGGCGCCTGGCCCGCGATACGGCCCGCGCTCGGGATCGAGGATCACACCGCGAGCGGCCGCGGCTGCGCGCTCACCTTCGACGACGGCCCCCACCCGCATGGCACGCCCGCGATCCTCGCGATCCTCGCCGGCGCGGGGGTGCAGGCGACGTTCTTCCTGGTCGGGGAGCAGATCCTGCGCGACCCCTTGCTGGCCCGCGAGATCGCCCTCGCCGGTCACGGGATCGGGCTGCATTGCCACCGCCACCGCAACCTGCTGCGCCTGACGCCCTGGCAGGTGCGCGAGGACATCGCCCGCGCAAAGGAGATCATCGAGGATGCGACCGGCTGCTCGCCGACGCTCTACCGCCCGCCCTACGGCGTGCCCAACGCTCAAGCGCTGCGCCTGGCACACGGGCAGGGCTGGCGCACGCTGCTGTGGAGCCAATGGGGTCGCGACTGGGAGGCGCGGGCTACGCCCGCGTCCATCGCCGCGCGCGTGACCCGGGGCATAGGGGAGGGCTCGGTGCTGCTGCTGCACGACGCTGATGACTACTCGGCCCCGGGGTCCTGGCGGCGTACGGCCGAGGCCCTGCCACGGGTGCTTGAGACGCTCGCCGGGCACGGCCTTCAGCCCGTCGCCCCCTGATAAGGCTAAGGGCGGCCCGAGCAGCCCGGCTCTTCTACCTCTCCAGCCTCATCTGAGCAGGGAGATAAGATCGGATGATCTCTTCGGCGCTCACGATCGACATCAGCGGCTCGGCCCCGACCGCGCGGCCCGTCGGGGCGCTCGCGCGGGTGCAGACACGCACGCGCTGGTGGATCGAGGCGCTCGTCGTCGTCTGGCTGGGCTGGGTGTATGACCTGATCACGAACCTCGCGCCGCTGCGACTGCACGCAGCCCTCGCCCACGCCGGCGGCGTCCTTCAGCTGGAGCGCTCGCTCCATCTCGACCCCGAGCTCGCTCTGGACCGCTGGCTAAGCGGGCACCAGACGCTCGGGCTGCTCATCTCCGACTACTACGACAACGCCCATTTCGTCGTGACACTCGGCCTCCTTGGCTGGCTGTGGTGGCGTCGCGAGGACATCTACCGGCCGCTTCGCAACTCGCTCGTACTGGTGAACCTGATCGCCTTCGCCGTTTTCTGGCGCTACCCGGTGGCTCCTCCGCGGATGCTCAAGGGCTTCACCGACATCGTCGCCTCGACCCATGCCTTCGGCTCCTGGCACAGCGGGTCGTTGGCCTCACACGCCAACGAGCTGGCGGCGATGCCCTCGCTGCACATGGCTTGGGCAGCCTGGAGCGCGCTGGCGCTGTGGCAGATCTCCAGGCGTCGATGGTTGCGCGGACTGGCGCTGATCTACCCGCTCATCACCGCGTTCGCGGTCCTCGCGACCGGAAATCACTTCGTGCTCGACATCCTCGGCGGGCTCCTGGCGATGGCGGCGTCTGTGTCGATCGTCCGCTTCTGGCCGCGCCTGCGGCTGATGGCGAGGATTCCTGCGCCCCACGCCCGGGTGTTGCCCGGGAAATCCCCTCGGCCCGCGTACCGCGTGTCACAAACTTGTTACGAAGTGCAAGACCAGGTAGACTGAAGCGGCCGCCGCAGACAGTTGAGGGACGTTTCGACGGTTCCGCCGCGAACAGCGCGGCGGCTTTCTCGTCTGTAGGGTGGCCCTACACAGATGCCAGACTTCGACGCCAACGAGGACGCCAGGCGCCTGCCCGCAGGCGGGCAGGAGAACCCGCTTGATCGAGCCCAGACCAGGCGGCGGTCCCCCCGGCGCGCCCGCGAGCTTCCCCAAGCTCATCTGAGCGCGCACGCCGGCAGGCCGAGGCGGCGCGTGGGCGTAAGCCGGCGCGCGCTGCGCAGGGCCCTCTCGCGCCAGCAGTGCCCCTGCGCCGGGGCGCTCTGGTTGATCGGATCCCGGCCGCGGCAGCGTCGGCGCCTCTGGACCGCGTGCCACGGACAGCCCCCCGGATACACCGGCTGACGTGGGCTTCCTGCGTTATCTCGACGTGTGCCTGGTGCTCGCGACGGCGCCCTTCGTGCTCATCGCCGGCATGCCCACGCTCGGCTATCTGATCGGAGCATCCGCCTGGGTGCTCACGCGCGCCGGCACCACATACGTGCACGGGTGGGCGCTGCGGACGCGCGACCCGAAGCTCAAAGCCGGCCTGCACGTCGCCGCGATGATGGGTCGCGTGTGGATCGTGGCGCTTGCTGTCATCGTCGCCAGGTATGCCGGCGGCAAGGACGATGGGATCATGGCAGCCGCCCTCGTGCTCGCCGCCTTCACCGTCTATTTCGTGCTCGCGATCGTGACGCGCGGAGGCCAGCTGCAGGGGAAGCCGAGCCACTCATGAGCCTCAAGCGCAGGCTCCTGGTGCTCGCAGGCATCTACCTGGCCGGCGTGATCGCGCTCGTCGCGGCATACGGCTGGCACAGCCAGCGCAACAGCAGCTTCGAACCCCAGAACGAGTTCAAACTCGACAACTGGGTGAACCTCGGGATCTTCTCTATCAACAAGGCGGTCCTCTACCTGGTGATCGCCGCGGTGCTGACCTGCGTGACGATGATCTACATCGCGCGCCGGATGCAGCAGCGCCCGAACAAGGTGCAGACCGCCGTCGAGGCCATCTATCACCTGATGCACGAGAACATCACGGGCGCGAGCATGGACGCGAAGATGGCCGCCAAGTGGTTCCCGTTCATCGGCGCGCTGTTCCTGTTCATCCTCTTCTCGAACCTGATCGGCTACATCCCGCTGCCGACGAACACCGAGCATGAGATCAGCGTGTTCGGCTTGCACATCCCGTCGTTCTCGCTGTACGCCGCCACGGCGAACCTGTCGATCCCGCTGGTGCTCGCGCTGGTCGTGTTCATCTCCTACACGGCCGAGGGCGTGCGCGTGAAGGGCCCGATCGGCTATCTCAAGAGCCTCATACCCGGAGGCGTGACGGGGGGAATGGCAGGCTTCATCTTCGTGCTCGAGCTGCTCTCGAACCTCATGCGCCTGATGTCGCTCTCGATCCGTCTCTTCGCCAATATCCTGGCGGGCCACCTGATCATCCTGTTCATGTCCGGTGCGCTGGCCGTGTTGCTCGGTATCGCCGCGCTCGGCTGGATCACGATCCCCTTCGGGATCGTCCTGTTCGCGTTCGAGGTCGGCCTGGTGGCCGCGCTGCAGGCGTTCATCTTCGCAACTCTCACCGCTATCTATCTCGGCGGCGCGGTCGCCGACAGTCACTAAAAGGAGTCGATGTGCACATTGCCCTCATCACCTTGCTCGCGGCCGCAACCGAAGAAACGGCCAAGGCCGGAAAGTCGATCGGTCTCGGCGTCGGAGGCGGTCTCGGGGCCGTCGGCGCAGGAGTCGGCATCGGGATCATCTTCGGCAAGGTGATAGAGGCCGTCTCCCGTCAGCCGGAGATGCGCGAGGAGATCACCCAGATCCAATGGCTCGGGTTCGCGCTGACCGAGGCCTGCTTCTTCTACGGGCTGGTGGCCGGGCTGCTGGCCGCTTTCATCGTCTAGGGGAATGGCAGTGCTCTTCCAACTGGACCCTCACCTCGCCCTCGGCGCGCCCGCCGAGGCCTCGGCGCGAGCCCTCCTGCTCGCTTCGAACGGCAGCTTCCTGATCAAGCCGGGCATCGGGCTGATGGTGTGGACGCTGCTCGTGTTCGGTGCGACGATGTTGCTGCTCTCCAAGCTCGCCTTCCCCCGTATAAGCGAAGCGCTCGGGCGACGTCAGAAAGCGATCGAAGACTCGATCGACACGGCCGAGCGCACGCGCACCGAGGCCGAGGAGATTCTCGCGGAATATCGCGAGCGCCTGAAGGAGGCGAGGGCCCAGTCTGACGAGATCGTCCTGCGCGCCCGCCACACCGCCGAGGTGCACGCCCGCGAGGCCAAAGAGCGAGCGCACGAGCTCGCCGCCGAGGCCGGCAAGAGGGCCGAGCGTGACATCGAGGCGGCCACCCGCCGGGCGCTCGACGACATTCGCAGGGAGGTGGCCGACCTGACGATCATGGCCACCGAGAAGATCACCCGCAAGACGCTCGACGAGGCCGACCAGAAGCGCCTGGTCGAGGAAGCGCTCGGCGAGCTGGACTTCTCCGGTCTCTCCTCGAGCGCCCACGAGAACTGATGGAGGAGCTCGCCGAGGTATATGCCCGTGCGCTGTTCGAGGTCGCCCGCGAGCAGGGCAAGCTCGACGAGCTGCGCGAGCAGCTCGGCCAGTTCGTCGACGCGCTGGACGAGCACCGCGAGCTCGCCATCTTCTTCTTCTCGCCCTATTTCTCCACCAAGGAGAAGCAGGAGGGGCTGGCACGCGTGCTGGACGGCGCTGATGCGCGCTTCCTTGACTTCCTGGAGCTGCTGATCGAGAACCACCGCATGCCGGTCCTGTTTCGCATCCGCGAGGAGTTCGAGCGGCTGTGGGCGCGGGAGAACAAGGTCCTGCCCGTCGTGCTCACGAGCGCGATCGCGCTCGATGAGGCCACCACCCAGAGCCTGCGTGAGCGCATCCGCGAGCGCACCGGACGCGAGATCGAGCTGACCGCGCTCGTGGACCCCGAGATCCTCGGCGGGATCATGGTGCGCGTGGGCAACTCGATTCTCGACGCCACTATTCGCAACCGACTGGAGCAGCTGCGCAGGCAAGTTGCCCAAGGAGCCTCATAGGAAAGACATGCAGATCAATCCAGATGAGATCACCAGCATCCTGAAGAGCCGCATCGAAGGGCTCGACGCGGGCTCGGCCGAGCTGACCGAGGTCGGCACGGTCCTGTCCGTCGCCGACGGCATCGCGCGGTTGCACGGCCTTGAGAACTGCATGTCGTTTGAGACACTCGACTTTCCCCACGGCGTCACCGGGCTCGCGCTAAACCTCGAGTCCGACAACGTCGGAGCCGTGCTCTTCGGCGAATGGGAGCACATCTCCGAGGGCGACACGGTCAAGCGGACCGGCAAGCTGCTCGAGATCCCCGTAGGGGAGGCGTTGCTCGGGCGTATCATCGACCCGCTCGGGCGCCCGCTCGACGGCAAGGGCGACGTCGCGAGCACCGAAACCCGCCCGGCCGAGTTCAAGGCTCCCGGCGTCGTTCAACGCCAGCCGGTGACCGAACCGATGCAGACCGGGCTGAAGGCTATCGACGCGATGATCCCGATCGGCCGCGGCCAGCGCGAGCTGATCATCGGTGACCGCCAGACGGGCAAGACGGCGATCGCGATCGACGCGATCATCAACAACAAGGACACGGGGATCGTCTCGGTGTACGTCGCGATCGGCCAGCGGATGTCGACCGTTGTGGCGCTCGCGCAGACGCTCGACGACCACGGTGCGCTGGACAACACGGTCATCGTCGCCGCGCCCGCGGATGAGGCCGCGCCGATCAAGTTCATGGCCCCCTATGCCGGCTGTGCGATCGGCGAGCACTTCCTCTACGAAGGCAAGCACGCGCTGTGCGTATATGACGACCTGACCAAGCACGCCTACGCCTACCGGCAGATGTCGCTGCTGCTGCGCCGCCCACCCGGCCGCGAGGCCTACCCCGGGGACGTCTTCTACCTGCACTCGCGCCTGCTCGAGCGCGCGGTGAAGCTCAACGAGAGCCTCGGTGGGGGCTCGCTGACGGCGCTGCCGATCATCGAGACCCAGGCCGGCGACGTCGCGGCGTACATCCCTACCAACGTGATCTCGATCACCGATGGGCAGATCTTCCTAGAGTCGAAGCTCTTCAACTCCGGCGTGCGTCCCGCCATCAACGTCGGCATCTCGGTCTCGCGGGTGGGCGGGAATGCCCAGATCGGCCCGATGAAGAAGGTCGCCGGGCGGATCAAGCTCGAGCTCTCCCAGTACCGGGACCTCGAGGCGTTCGCCCAGTTCGGCTCCGATCTCGATGCCGACACCCAGCGCACGCTCGCGCGCGGCGAACGGCTGGTCGTCACGCTCAACCAGCACGAGCGTGCGCCGCTCCCCGTCCAGGATCAGACGGTCCAGATCTATGCTGCGACGAACGGATTCCTCGACCGCTTGAACGTCGAACGCGTGCCGGATTTCCTGCAGGGGCTGACCGAGCGCATGCATGCCCAGCATCAGGACATCGGCGCCAAGATCGCGGGCGGCGACTGGTCTGATGAGACCCAGAAGGCCGTGCACGACGCCGTCGAGGCGTTCGGCCGCGACTTCGGCTACGACCTCGACGAGGAGGGCCAGCCGCTGGAGGAGGCCCAGCTGGCCTAGGCTGGCGGACCCCGAGTGCCATGGCCACCCAGCGCGACGTCAAGAACAGGATCTCATCGGTGAAGAACATCCAGAAGATCACCCGCGCCATGGAGATGGTCGCCGCTGCACGCTTGCGGCGCGCCGAGCAGCGGATCGCTGCGCTGCGCCCCTACGCCGAGGCCATTCGCCGGATGACCCGTCAGGCGGCGCAGGCCGCCGGCGCGGAGGCCTCCCGCCTGGCGCTGCTGACCGAGCACGAGTCCCAGAGCAAGGTCGGCCTGCTGCTCATCACGGGCGACCGCGGTCTCGCGGGCGCCTTCAACTCGCAGATCGTCCGCTCGGGGATCCGGATCGCACATGAGGTGAGCGAGGAAGGGATGCAGACCGTCTGGTTTGCCACAGGCCGGCGTGGGGTCTCCTCGCTGAACTTCCGCGGGCACGAGCTGCGCAGCAGCTACACGGGCTTCACCGACCGCCCGGCCTATGCCGATGCGCGCGCGATCGCCAACGACCTCATCACCGGCTACCTCGACGAGGAGCTCGATCGGGTGGAGATCCTCTACAACTCCTTCGTCTCGCCACTCATCCAGACCGTGACGCGGGAGACGCTGCTTCCGCTTACCGGGGCCACCCTCGTCGCGGGCGACGAGGTCGCCGAGGGCCATGAGCTGGGCGCCGCCGGGCCGCGCGCCCTTGTCGACTACGAGCCGGACCCCGAAGAGATCCTCAAGCGACTGGTGCCGGACTACGTCGAGATATCGATCTACCGGGCACTGATCGAGTCGACGGCCGGCTTCTTCGGCGCGCAGATGACCGCCATGCGCAGCGCCTCGGATAACGCGGGCGAGATCATCACCGACTTGACGTTGCAGATGAACCGTGCGCGGCAGGCCGAGATCACCCAGGAGATCATGGAGGTCGTCGCCGGCGCGGAGGGTTTGAGCTAGAGGGGCCCGGAGTCCCATGCCCTTGAGCGCCAAGCGCCCCGCAGCTGCGCGGAGCCCTCAGAACGAAGACTTACGCGGAACCTTCAAAACGAAGACTTAGAGAGATAAAGAGGAGAATCGACGAAATGCAAGCGAGCACCGCCACAGATCCCACCAGCCCAGCCGAGGGCTCCGCGAACGGCAAACCGAGCGGGCAGAACGTCGGGCGCATCGAGGAGATCCAGGGCGTCGTGATCGACGCGGTCTTCTCCGAGAGGCTGCCCGAGATCAATCACGCGATCACCGTCGCGCGTCCCGCGGCCGCCGCGCAGGAGGAGGCTCCGGGCATCAGCCCGGGCGCCGAGGACGAGGTGCTCGTCTGCGAGGTCCAGCAGCACCTCGGCGACGACCGTGTCCGGGCGGTGGCGATGGACACGACCGATGGGCTCTCACGCGGGCTTGAGGTGATCGACACGGGTGGCCCAATCACGGTGCCCGTCGGAGAGGCCACGCTCGGGCGCATCTTCAACCTGCTCGGCGAGCCGATCGACCTCGGCCCGGAGCTGCCGCCGGACGTCGAGCGCCGCGGAATCCACCAGGAGGCGCCGCTTGCCGAGGACCTCACCCCGACCACGGAAATGTTCGAGACGGGCATCAAGGTCGTCGATCTGCTCGCCCCCTACGCCAAGGGCGGCAAGGTCGGGCTGTTCGGCGGCGCCGGCGTCGGCAAGACCGTCCTGATCCAGGAGCTGATCCACAACCTCGCCAAGGAGCACGGCGGCCTGTCCGCCTTCTGCGGCGTCGGCGAGCGCTCGCGCGAGGGCAACGACCTGTGGCTGGAGATGAAGGCGTCCGGGGTGCTCGACAAGACGATGCTCGTCTTCGGCCAGATGAACGAGCCGCCCGGCGCCCGTATGCGCGTGGCGCTCTCGGGCCTGACGATGGCCGAACACTTTCGCGACCAGGGCCAGGACGTGCTGCTCTTCATCGACAACATCTTTCGCTTCGTTCAGGCGGGTTCCGAGGTCTCGGCGCTGCTCGGACGGATGCCCTCCCAGGTGGGCTACCAGCCGACGCTGGAGACCGAGATGGGCCAGCTTCAGGAGCGCATCACCTCCACGAGCAAGGGCTCTGTGACCTCGGTGCAGGCGATCTACGTGCCGGCCGATGACCTCACCGACCCCGCTCCGGCTTCGGTGTTCGCGCATCTTAACGCGACCACCGTGCTCTCGCGGGGGATCTCCGAAAAAGGCATTTATCCCGCGGTCGACCCGCTGGACTCGACCTCGACGATCCTCAAGGCCGAGATTCTCGGCGACGACCACTTCCGGGTCGCCAACCGCGTCAAGGAGATCCTCCAGCGCTACAAGGAGCTCCAGGACATCATCGCGATCCTCGGAATCGACGAGCTCTCTGATGAGGACAAGACGATCGTCCAGCGCGCGCGCAAGGTCGAGCGGTTCCTCTCCCAGCCCTTCTTCGTCGCCGAGCAGTTCACGGGAACCCCCGGCACCTACGTGCCGATCGCGGAGACGATCAGGGGATTCGAAGAGATCATCGACGGCAAGCACGACGAGGTTCCCGAGAGTGCCTTCTTCCTGAAGGGAACGATCGACGAGGTCGTCGAGGCGGCCAAGAGATAGGGCTCGGGGCTTCGTGGCGCGCAACAAGTTCCCAGTCGAAGTCCTCACGCCCGAGGGCGAGGTCTTCTCCGAGCAGGTGGAGATGCTCTCCACGCGGACCTCGGTCGGCTCGATTGGCATCCTCGCCAACCACGAGCCGCTGCTCGCGACGCTCGAACCCGCCGAGCTGCGACTGTACCGCTCGGAGTCTGAGATCGTGCGCTTCGCCCAGGCCGAGGGCTACCTGCAGTTCTCCGGGAACCGCGCGCTGGTGTTGGTGGCCGAGGCGATCGCGCCCGAGCAGCTCGACCGCCCGACGCTCCAGACCAAGCTCTCCGAAGCCCGCGCGAGCGCCGAGCGCGCGCAGGACTCAAGCGAGGAGCAGGCGCGCGCGCTGCGCGACGCGCGCCGCTATGAGGCGTTCCTCGGCGTCAGCGCCTAGAGCCGCCCGATGAGCCCCGCACGCGAGCCAATCGGAGTGATAGGCACCGGCTATGTCGGGCTCGTCACCGCGGCGGGGTTCGCCGAGCTGGGCGGCGAGGTGTGGTGCGTGGACATCGATGCCGAGAAGATCGAGCGGTTGCGGCGTGGGGAGGTGCCGATCTATGAGCCGGGCCTGGAGGAGCTGCTGGCGCGCAACAGCGGGCGGCTGCACTTCTCCACCGACCTGTCCGACGCGCTCGAGCACGCGCGGCTGCTGTTCGTGGCGGTCGGCACGCCGGCGACCTACTCCGGTGACGCGGACCTCTCCGCGGTGCACGCCGTCGTCGACGCGATTCCGGGCTCCGAGCGAGCCCAGAACGGTCGCCGCGCGCTGGTGATGAAGTCGACGGTGCCCTGTGGCACCGGCGTTGCGATCAAGCGCGGCTTCGGCGAGCGCGGCAAGCACGGCCTCGGCTACGTGTCCTGTCCGGAGTTCCTGAAGGAGGGCTCGGCGGTCAAGGACTTCCTGCACCCCGACCGCGTGGTCGTCGGGGATGACGGCGACTGGGCTGGCGATGCGGTGGTCGAGCTCTATGCCCCGCTGAAGGCACCCATCGTCCGCACGGACATCGCCAGCGCGGAGATGGTCAAGCTGGCCTCCAACGCCTTCCTCGCGACGAAGATCTCGTTCATCAACGAGATCGCGAACGTCTGTGAGGAGACGGGCGCAGACGTCGTCGAGGTGGCGCGGGGGATGGGCCTCGATGAGCGCATCGGGCCGAAGTTCCTGCAGGCGGGCATCGGCTTCGGCGGGAGCTGCTTCCCCAAGGATGTCGACGCGCTGAAGCAGCTCGCGGGCAACTCCGGCTATCACTTTCAGCTGCTCACAGCGGTGATCGAGGTCAACGAGCTCCAGAAGCGCCGCGTGATCGGAAAGCTCCACAAGCATCTCGGCGGACTCGTGGGCAAGCGCGTCACGCTGCTCGGGCTGGCCTTCAAGCCCAACACCGACGACATGCGCGAGGCCTCCTCGCTCGTCCTTTCGGCGCGGCTGAACGCCGACGGAGCCCTCGTCACGGCCTATGACCCGGTCGCCGAGGAGCAGGCGCGCAAGCTCGTGGCGGGGATCACGTTCGCCGACTCGCCGCTCGCGGCCGTGACGGGCGCCGACGCCGTCGTGCTCGTGACCGAGTGGCCCGAGTTCATCGAGCTCGACTTCAGGCAGGTCGCGCAGGCCATGAGCGGGAACCTGGTGATCGACGGACGCAACGCTCTGGACCCGCTCACCGTGAGCTCTGCGGGGCTCGTCTACGAGGGAATCGGAAGGCGGTGAGGTCATCCAGGCCGTGATCCTGGTCGGCGGGCAGGGTACGCGCCTGCGCCCGCTCACCTCGACCGTTCCCAAGCCTGTCGTGCCGCTCGTCGACAGGCCGTTCATCTCGTTCATGCTCGAGTGGCTGCGCGGGCATGGAATCGACGACGTGATCATGTCCTGTGGCTTCCTCGCGACGAGCGTTCGCAACGTGCTCGGCGACGGCTCGGGCCTTGGCATCCGCCTGCGCTTCGTCGAGGAGCCCGACCCGCGCGGAACAGCGGGCGCGCTGAAGTACGCCGAGCCGATGCTCGACGAGCGCTTCGTGATGCTCAACGGAGACGTGCTCACCGACATCGACCTCACCGGCCAGATCGCCCAGCACGAGGCGAGCGGCGCGAAGGCGACGCTCGCGCTGGTGGCGGTCGCAGACCCGACGGCCTACGGGCTGGTGATCCTCGGGGAGGACCGCTCGGTGGCGAGCTTCGTCGAGAAGCCGAGCTCTGATCGGATCGAGACGAACCTGATCAGCGCCGGCGCCTACGTGCTCGAGCGCGAGATCCTTGACCTCGTCCCCCCCGATCGCAACGTCTCGATCGAGCGCGAGGTGTGGCCGCTGCTGATCGACAAGGGCCTCTACGGATTCCCGTCCGAGGGCTACTGGCTCGACATCGGGACGCCCGCGCGCTACCTGCAGGGGACATTCGACATCATCGAGGGCAACGTCCAGACGGCGGTCCGCGAGCGGCTCGGGAGCGGCTGGCTGGCTGTCGATGAGAGTGCCGAGGTGCTGGGCCGGGTGATCCCACCGGCTGTGCTTGAGCGTGGCGTTCGCGTCGCGCAGGGCGCCCACGTGGGCAGCCTGGCCGTGCTGGCGGCAGACGTCTGGATCGGCGCGGGGAGCACCGTCGAGCGGTCGGTCATACTCCAAGGGGCTCAGATCGGCGAGGGCTGCACGCTGCGCGACTGCATCATCGCGGCCGGCTGCCGGGTGGGCGCGCACACCCAGATCACGGGCGGGTCGGTGCTCGGCGAGGGCGTGACGGTCGGGGCGGACAACGTGATCACGCGTGGGGCGCGTATCTTCCCTGGTGTCGTCTTGCCCGACGGTGCGATCGAGTTCTAGCCGGCGAGCCCGCATATATTCCAGATGATCCCCGCGCATAATCCACCAGACCCCACCCCTTGCCAAGTCACCCAGGAGGCGAGCAACACATGAGCGACGGCGGCCCCACCGCTCCCCCCACGGCCGCAGAGCTCTCGCGCGAGGCCATCGCCGCCGTCGACGTCTCCGGCCAGCTCGGCGACGTCCTGGCGCTGCCCGAGCATCTGCGCGACGCGCTGTGGCGGGTCGAGTCGGCGATCATGCAGGGCTGGGACACCTCGGCCGGGCTGGTCGTGGCGGGGATGGGCGGCTCTGCGATCGGCGGCGCGCTCGCGCGCGCCGCGCTCGGCGATCACCTCTCGCGGCCCATCTTCGTGACCCGTGCCTACGGGCTGCCGACCTGGACGACGCCGGACACGATGGTGCTGTGCGCGAGCTACTCGGGCGACACCGAGGAGACGCTCGCCTGCTATGAGTCGGCGGGTGCCCTCGGCGCACAGCGGACCGTCGTGACCACGGGCGGGCGCCTGGCCGAGATGGCGCGTGCCGACGGCGTGCCCGTGATCCCGCTCCCGGGCGGCTTTCAGCCGCGTGCCGCCGTCGCCTACATGATCGTCGCGGCGCTCGAGATCGCGGCCCTCTGCGGCGCCGGGCCGAGGCTGACCTCGGAGATCGACGTTGCCGCCTCCCACACCGAGCAGCTCGTGGCCGAGTGGGGACCGGATGCCCCCGAGGACTCGCTGGCGAAGGAGATCGCCCGCGGCCTGCTCGGAACCACGCCCGTCATCGCCGGCGCCGGGCTGACCACGCCGATCGCCTACCGCTGGAAGACGCAGATCAACGAGAACGCCAAGCAGCCGGCCTTCGCCAATGAACTGCCCGAGCTAGACCACAACGAGATCGTCGGCTGGGAGGGCGCGCGAGACGTCGGCCGCTTCTCGGCCGTCTTCCTCGACGACTCCGACACGCACCCGCGGGTGAAGGAGCGGATGGATCTGACCGAGCGCCTGATCGCGGGAAACGCGCTCGCCAGCTTCCGCCTGCAGACGCGCGGACAGACGACGATCGAGCGCGTCATCTCGCTCGTGCTGCTCGGCGACCTCGTCTCGATCTACATCGCCGCGCTGCGTGGAGTGGACCCCGCGCCGGTCAAGATGCTCGACGAGCTCAAGGCCGCACTCAACCCGCGCTAGAAGCCACCGCCAACCCACCACTACCATCACTTTGGAGACCCCACGATGACCCCGACCGCGACGCTGACAGAGACCGCCTTCAAGGTCGCCGACCTCTCGCTGGCCGAGTTCGGCCGCAAGGAGATAACGCTCGCCGAGCACGAGATGCCCGGCCTGATGGCTCTGCGCCGCGAGTACGCCGATGCCCAGCCGCTGCGGGGGGCGCGGATCACGGGCTCGCTGCACATGACGATCCAGACGGCCGTGTTGATCGAGACGCTGACCGCGCTCGGAGCGCGCGTGCGCTGGTGCAGCTGCAACATCTTCTCGACCCAGGATCACGCGGCCGCCGCGGTCGCGCTCGGCCCTCAGGGCACCCCCGAGGATCCCCGCGGGGTCCCCGTCTTCGCCTGGAAGGGCGAGACGCTCGAGCAGTACTGGTGGTGCACCGAGCAGGCGCTGCTGTGGCCGGGCGGCGAGCACGGCTCGAGCGGGCCGAACATGATCCTCGACGACGGCGGTGACGCGACGCTGTTCGTTCACAAGGGCGTGGAGTTCGAGCACGCCGGCGCCGTGCCGAACCCAGAGAGCGCCGACTCGGAGGAGTTCCAGGTGGTGCTCGGCCTCTTGACGCGCTCGCTGAGCGAAGACCCGCAGCGGTGGACGAAGATCGCCCGGGACATCAAAGGCGTGACCGAGGAGACGACCACAGGCGTGCATCGCCTCTACCAGATGGTCGAGACCGGTGAGCTGCTGTTCCCCGCGATCAACGTCAACGACTCGGTCACGAAGTCCAAGTTCGACAACCTCTACGGCTGCCGGCACTCGCTGATCGACGGCATCAACCGCGCCACCGACGTGATGATCGGGGGCAAGGTCGCCGTCATCTGCGGCTTCGGCGACGTCGGCAAGGGCTGCGCCGAATCGCTGCGGGGCCAGGGCGCCCGCGTCGTGATCACCGAGATCGACCCGATCTGCGCGCTGCAGGCGGCGATGCAGGGCTATGAGGTCAAGACCCTCGAGGACGTGCTTGAGAGCGCGGACATCTTCATCACGAGCACCGGCAACAAGGACATCATCACGGCCAGCCAGATGCAGCGGATGAAGCACCAGGCGATCGTCGGCAACATCGGGCATTTCGACAACGAGATCGACATCGCCGGGCTCGCGCGGGTCCCGGGGATCGAGCGGGTGAACATCAAGCCACAGGTCGACAAGTGGGTCTTCCCGGACGGACACGCGATCATCATGCTCTCCGAGGGCCGCCTGCTGAACCTCGGCAACGCCACAGGGCACCCGAGCTTCGTGATGAGCAACTCCTTCACAAACCAGACGATCGCCCAGGTCGAGCTGTTCAGCAAGAACGACGAGTACGAGAAGCGGGTCTACGTCCTGCCCAAGCACCTCGACGAGAAGGTCGCCCGCCTGCATCTCGACGCGCTCGGGGTGAAGCTCACGCGGCTCACCGAGGCGCAGGCCGCCTACATCGGCGTCCCCGTCGAGGGGCCTTATAAGTCCGGGCATTATCGCTACTAGGGCCAGTTGCCCCGAGCGATGAGAGCGATGGTGCTCGCGGCCGGCCTCGGCACCCGCCTGCGGCCGCTGACCTACGAGATAACCAAGCCGATGGTCCCCGTGCTGGACAGGCCGGTGATGGAGCACATCCTGGACCTGCTCGACAGGCACGGGTTCGAGCAGGTGATCGCCAACCTGCACTACTTCCCGGACACGATCCGCGATCACTTTGGCGATCGGATCTCCTACCACTACGAGCAGGAGCTGCTCGGGACCGCGGGCGGTGTGCGGGCCTGCGCGGACTTCTTCGGCGGGGAGGCCTTCCTGGTGATCTCAGGCGACGCGCTCACCGACATCGACCTGGGCGGCCTGGCGGCGCGGCATCGCGAGGCCGGCGGGATCGCCACGCTGGCGGTCAAGAAGGTGTCCGACACCCGCGAGTACGGGGTCGTGCTGCATGACCGCGAGGGGCGGATCACGGGCTTCCAGGAGAAGCCTGATCGCGAGGAGGCGCTCTCGGACCTCGGCAACTGCGGGATCTACGTGTTCGACCCCAAGATCTTCGACTACTTCCCCGATCGCCCGTTCGTGGACTGGGCCCAGGACGTGTTTCCGACGCTGCTCGAGAACGACGTGCCCTTCCATATCCACGAGGTGCGCGACTACTGGAACGACGTCGGTTCGCTGAACGAGCTCAGGCAGGGAACTTTCGACGCGCTGCGCGGCGAGCTGCGCCTGGAGATGCAGGGCGAGGAGGTCAGCCCCGGGGTGACCGTCGCCGGCCCCTCGCCCCTGCGCGAGGACACCGATCTCGAAGGCCCGATCTGGATCGGTGCAGACGTGCAGATCGGCGCGGAGGTCCGCCTGATGGGGCCGCTCGTGCTCGGCGGGCGGGCGAGGATCGGCGACCGGGCGCAGCTGCGCGGATGCATCATCTTCCCGGGCACCGAGGTCGCCGGCGAGGGGATCCTGATCGACGCCATTGCCGCCCACAGCGGCATTCTCGAGAGCCTGGAGCGGCGCTCCGATCAGGCGAGTTCGTAGCGCTCGCGCCGTTGCTGCTCGCGCTCTGACTCCGCGAGCGCCCGCACGAACAGCACGACCAGCGCGATGCCCATGACCAGCGACTGCTCGACGGCCATGATCAGACCGGCGATCGACTGGTCTTCCCCGGCCGAGAGGCCCCACACGCGTACGTGCTCGACGTAGTAAGGGTAGATCGCCGAAGGGGCGAAGGCGAGGCCCATCCCGAGCGCGCCGACGAACAGCTTCGTGGAGGCCATGTAGACGACGGGGCCCAGCCCGTCCAGGCGCAGGCGCGCGCGGATCGGCGAGAGCAGATGCCACCAGTAGAGCGAGCCGGCCGTGAGGAAGCTGATGTGCTCGAGCAGGTGCACGACCGGGTGGCGAAGGGCGAAGTCGTAGGCCGCCGGGATGTGCCAGGCCCAGATCACGCTGACGTAGAGGACGACCGCGAAGGCGGGGTGCGCGAGCACGCCGGCGCGGCGCTCGAGGTCGCGCACCGCGCGCGTCAGCGGCCGCAGGATCACCTTTGTGAGGCCGAGGATCGCGAGGATCGGCACGAGGTCCAGGAGCAGCATGTGCTGGACCATGTGCATGAAGAAGAGCTGGTCGGCGAGCACGTCGACCGGCGAGACGAGCGCGATCAGCGCTACGAGCAGCGAGCCGAGAAAGCAGCATAGCCGCCATACGGGCGCCTCGCTCGTCCGCCGCGGGGAGCCTCCCAGGCGGACGCTCCGCCAGCGCTTGACGTAGGCGCCGCCCACGAGCGCCACGCCGATCAGCGCGCCGGGCTCGATCGACCAAGAGAGGTTCGGGCTCATGCTCGACAGATTCTCCCACCCCGCCGGAAGGCGGGCAGAGCGCCCGTCTCTCCCCCCGCGCAGAAGGCCGGGGCCGGCCCGGGATGCGCCCGCGGCGCGCCGAGGTGCACAGAAGATGGACATCCGCCCTCCCCGGGCGTAGCATCCGCGCGAGCGTCAGAGAAAAGCTCGATCGAAGGGAGCCTGGATGCAGATTGACATCAAGGGCCGCAACGTTCCCGTCACCGATGAGATCCGGATGCACGCGGAGCGCCGTCTGAACAAGGTCGCGCGTCAGCTCTCCGAGCTTGCACGCCTTGAGATCGAGATCTTCAAGGAGCCCAACCCGCGCGTCGCGGACTGCCAGGTGGCGGAGGGGACGCTCTATCTGAAGGGCGTGACCCTGCGCGCGCGCGACTCCTCGCCCGAGATGCTCCACTCGCTGAACCTGATGATCGATGAGCTGGCGCGCCAGGTCAAGCGCCACCGCGACAAACTGCGACATCGTCGCGAGGCGCACGCTGCCGCCGACGGTCGCAGATCCCCCGGCGAGGCGGCCGGCTCCCCGCCGCGCTCGGCACCCCAGCCCCTGCCCGAGTAGCGGCCCGCCGACGCGCTCGGCGCCTGTCGGGCCATCGGCCGGTGGGGAGGCGGCGGGAGCTATCCTTGGCGCATGCCATCCCTGCTCGATCGTGCGCTGAACGTCGGCGAGGCCAAGAAGTTCAAGAGCTACCAGAAACGCGTGGCGTTGATCGGCGCATTCGAGGCCGAGCTCGAACACGACAGCGACACCGAGCTACGCGAGCGGATGGACGGGCTGCGCGAGCGTGGCGGGAACGGCGAGTCGCTCGACGCTCTGCTGCCGGAGTGCTTTGCGATCGTCCGCGAGACCGGCAGGCGCAAGATGGGCATGCGCCACTTCGACGTCCAGCTGATCGGTGGGATGGCGCTCCACGACGGCCAGATCGCGGAGATGAAGACCGGCGAGGGCAAGACGCTCACGGCGACGCTGGCCGTCGTGCTCAACTCGCTCGCGGTGCGCGAGGGCAATCCCGAGAGCGCCCCGGCCGAGCGCAAGGGCGTGCATCTGGTGACCGTCAACGACTACCTCGCCCGGCGTGACGCGGAATGGATGAGCCCGATCTACGACGCGCTCGGCGTCAGCGTCGGGGTGCTGCAGAACATGCAGTCCTATGAGGACAAGCAGCATGCATACGCGTGCGACGTCGTCTACGGGACCAACTCGGAGTTCGGCTTCGACTATCTGCGCGACAACATGGCCAAGGATCTCGCCGAAAAGGTCCAGCGCGGGCACTACTTCGCGATCGTGGACGAGGTCGACAACATCCTCATCGACGAGGCGCGCACGCCACTGATCATCTCCGGCGCCCCCGAACAGGCGGCCGACCTGTACGTGAAGTTCGCGCGCCTGGCGCCCCAGATGGTGGCGGGCAAGACCCCCGAAGGCATGGATCCGCGCACGAAGAAGCAATTCATGGCCGACTTCGACTTCGAGCTCGACGAGAAGCACAAGACCGTCTCGATCAGCGAGCAGGGCGTGGCCAAGGCTGAGCGCTTCCTCGGCATCGACCATCTCTACCGGGCCGAGAACGGGCATCTCGTCAACCACCTGATCCAGGCGCTGCGCTCGGAGTCGCTGTTCAAGCGCGACGTCGACTACGCGGTCATCGACGGTGAGGTCAAGATCATCGACGAGTTCACCGGGCGCATCCTCGACGGACGACGCTGGTCGGAGGGCCTGCATCAGGCGATCGAGGCCAAGGAGCGGGTGCCGGTCCAGGAGGAGAACCAGACGCTTGCGACGATCACCTACCAGAACTACTTCCGCCTCTACGACAAGCTCGCCGGGATGACGGGAACGGCGCTGACGGAGGCCACGGAGTTCATGAAGATCTACAAGCTCCCGGTCGTGCAGGTGCCGACGAATATGGCGATGATCCGCGAGGACCGCAACGATCAGGTCTACAAGACCAAGGAGGGCAAGTGGAACGCTGTGGTCCAAGAGATCGCCGCACGCCACGAGAGCGCTCAGCCGGTGCTCGTCGGGACGATCTCGGTGGAGGTCTCAGAGCTGCTGTCCGAGCGGCTGACCCAGCGCGGGATCAAGCACACGGTGCTGAACGCCAAGCCGGAGCATGCTGCGCGCGAGGCCGAGATCGTCGCCGAGGCGGGTCAGCCCGGAGCGGTCACGATCGCGACGAACATGGCCGGCCGTGGTGTGGACATCAAGCTCGGGGGCAATCCTGAGCACCTCGCGCGCCTGGAGCTCGCCAAGGCCGGCGTGGAGCCGAGCGAGCACGATTCCTACGAGCGCGGCCTGAGCGAGGCGATGCCGGGGGTCGAACGCAGCGTTCAGGAGAACCGCGAGCAGGTGGTGGCCGCGGGCGGCCTCTTCATATGCGGCACCGAGCGCCACGAGTCACGGCGGATCGACAACCAGCTGCGCGGCCGCTCAGGCCGCCAGGGAGACCCGGGCGAGTCGCGCTTCTTCCTCTCCGCCGAGGATGACCTCGTGCGCCTGTTCGCGGGCGACCGCATTTACCGGATCCTCGACAAACTGGGCGGCGTCGACGAGGAGGGCAACGAGGAACCGATCGAGGCGGGGATGCTCTCCAAACAGATCGAGAAAGCCCAGAAGAAGGTCGAGGAGCAGAACTTCCTGATCCGCAAACGGGTGCTCGAGTACGACGACGTGATGAACGAGCAGCGGCGCGTGATCTACGCCTACCGGGACGAGGTGCTCGAGGGCAAGAGCATCGGCGAGGAGGCGCGCCGGGAGGTCGTGAAGGTGCTCGAGCGCACGATCGACGAGTACACCCCGGGCGACTTCATGGAGGACTGGGACCTCGACGGGCTGTTCACGACGCTCGGCCAGTTCTTCCCGCTCGACATCGGCGGCGAGGACCTCGACCCCGAGACCGTCGATCGCAGCTCGCTGACCGAACGAATCGGCGAGATGGCCCTCGAGCGCTACGAGGCGCGCGAGCAGGCGCTCGGCGAGGAGTTGATGGGGGCGCTCGAGCGCTTCCTGCTCCTGCAGATCATCGACGAGCGCTGGCGCGAGCATCTCTTCGACATGGACTACCTGCGCGAGGGCATCCACCTGCGCGGCTTCGCCCAGATCGACCCTCTCGTCGCCTACAAGAACGAGGCCTTCACGCTGTTCGGTGACCTCATGAACAGCGTGTGGACCGACTACACGCGGATGATCTTCAACGTACAGGTGAACGTCGAGGGTGAGAACGGGGCCCCCGCCGGCCCGGCCGTGCCTGCATTCGCGGCCGCCGGCAGCTCCACCCGTGCCGGGCGCGTCTCCTACTCGGGCGGTCACAGCGCGGTCGGAGCCGGCGCGATTGCGAGTGCGGCGGCGGCGGCCGGCCAAGGCGCAGGGGCATACGCTCCCGACGGCGGGGAGTCCGCGGCGGCGATGCCCGTGGTGGAGCAGCGCGTGATCGACGAGGAGCACCAGGTCGGGCGAAACGACCCGTGCTGGTGCGGCAGCGGCAAGAAGTTCAAGAAGTGCCACGGCGCCTAAGCGCCGCCCACCGGGCGGGCGCTGATAGCGTGAGGGAATGGCCACCGCCGCTCAGAGCGAGTCGATTCCCCAGCGGCTGGCCGCCATCCGTGAGCAGCTGAAGCTGCTCACGGATTATCTTTGACCCGGCTGGGCTGGGCGAGCGCGTGGCGGAGCTGGAGGCGGAGATGGGGGAGGAGGGATTCTGGGATGACTCAGAGCGCGCGGCGGCCGTGTCCGCCGAGCACTCGCGCTCATCCAGGCGCCTTGAGATCTTCAGCGCGCTGGCCGGCGACATTGAGGATCTCGACGGGCTCGTCGAGATGGCCGCCGAGGAGGAGTCGCTGCAGGCGGAGGTCGAGGAGCAGATCTCATCGGTCGAGGCGCGACTGGCTGCCCTCGAGGAGCAGCGGCTGTTCTCCGGGCGCTATGACTCCGGGGGTGCGCTCGTGAGCGTGAACGCGGGGGCTGGCGGGACCGACGCGCAGGACTGGGCGGAGATGGTCCTGCGCATGGAGATGCGCTGGGCCGAGCGCCGCGGCTTTCAGATCGAGCTGCTGGAGGCGAGCGCGGGCGAGGAAGCGGGGATCAAGTCCGCCACCTTCCGCGCTTCGGGCGAGAACGCCTACGGGCTGTTCGGAGCCGAGCGGGGGGTTCATCGGCTCGTCCGCCTGTCTCCGTTTGACTCGGCCCACCGCCGACAGACGAGCTTCGCGGGGGTGGAGGTCGCCCCCGTGGTCAAGGACACGGGCGAGATCGTTCTCAACGAGGACGACCTGCTCATCGATACCTACAGGGCCTCGGGGGCGGGTGGGCAGCACGTCAACAAGACCGACTCGGCGGTCCGGATCACGCACCGCCCGACGGGGATCGTCGTGCAGTGCCAGAACGAGCGCTCGCAGTCCTCGAACCGGGCGACGGCGATGGCGATGCTGCGGGCCAAGCTGCTCGAGCGACGTGAGCGCGAACGCCGGGAGGAGATCGCGCGCGAGAAGGGAGAGGCGCAGGACGTCAACTTCGGATCGCAGATCCGCTCATACGTGCTGCACCCCTACACGATGGTCAAGGACCACCGCACGGGGGTCGAGGTGGGCGACGTTCAGCGCATCCTCGACGGCGATCTTGATGGGTTCGTGCGTGCGTTCCTGCTCGCCGCCGCATCCCCGCGAGACTAGCGTGGACGATCTCGCGGCGATCGTGGAGAGGGCCCTGCAGGAGGACCTCGGGAGCGGGGACGTCACGAGCGCCGCGACCGTACCCGCTGAGGCCCGCGCGCGGGGGCTGATCACTCAGAAGGCCCCCGGCACGGTCTATGGCCTACAGGCCGCTGAGGCCGTGTTCGCCCGGCTCGACCCTGACGTGCGCAGCGAGCGCCTCGTGCAGGAGGGGGTCTGGCGCGAGCAGGGCGGCCCCGTGATGAGCGTCGAGGGGCGCGCGTGCGCCCTGCTCAGCGCAGAGCGCACGGCGCTGAACTTCATCGCTCACCTCTCCGGGGTGGCCACGATGTCCGCGCAGGCGGCCCGGGCCGTGCAGGGCACGGGCGCGAGGGTGCTCGACACGCGCAAGACGACCCCGGGCCTGCGCACGCTCGAGAAGGCGGCGGTGGCGGCGGGCGGCGCGAGCAACCACCGAGCGGGCCTCTATGACGCGATCCTGATCAAGGAGAACCACATCGCCGCCGCCGGCGGGATCACGAAGGCCGTCGCCCGCGCGCGCGAGGCCGCTCCCGCCCTCGCGGAGACGCTCGAGGTCGAGGTGCGCAACCCCGAGGAGATCGAGGAGGCGCTCGCCGCAGGCGCGCCGCGCCTGTTGCTCGACAACATGAGCGATGCCCAGGTGAGCGCCGCGGTCGCTCAGGTCGCCGGTCGTGCCGCGCTCGAGGCGAGCGGCGGCGTGACCCTGCAGACGCTCCCGGAGCGCGCCCGCACAGGGGTAGAATGGATATCACTCGGCGCGCTCACCCACTCCGCGCCGGCCCTCGACGTGTCCCTGATCCTGGAGCTCCTGTGATTCTCTTCTGCGCCCCCACCTCAAACGGCAAGCCGTCTGGGGCTCGGGCTGTGGCACGGTGAGCCTGCCCATGGCAACGACCCTTCCGATGGCAGGCTCGCAGGCGGCGGCGGCGCTCTCCGCGCAGGACATCACTGAGCTCTCTGCCGAGGTGCGCGCGCTGAAAGCCGAGCGCAGGGCGGTGATCCTCGCCCACAACTACCAGGTGCCCGAGGTACAGGACGTCGCCGACTACGTCGGCGACTCGCTCGGGCTCTCGCGCAGGGCGGCGGCCACCGACGCGGAGACGATCGTCTTCTGCGGCGTGCATTTCATGGCCGAGACGGCCTCGATCCTGTGTCCGGAGAAGACCGTCCTGATCCCCGACCTCGACGCCGGCTGCTCGCTCGCCGCCTCGATCGACGCCGAGCAGCTCGCCGCCTGGAAGGAGCGCTATCGCGAGGGGGTGGTCGTGATGTACGTGAACACGACCGCCGAGGTCAAGGCGCTGACCGACTACTGCTGCACCTCCGCGAACGCGGTGGACGTCGTGCGCCACATCTATGCGACCCACGGAGAGGACACCGAGATCCTCTTCGGCCCCGACATGTGGCTGGGCGCCTACGTCGAGAAGGAGCTCGGCCGTCGGATGCACGTGTGGGACGGGGAGTGTCACGTCCACGCGGGGATCCGCCCCTCAGACATCGAAGCGACGCGCGCCGAGCACCCCGGCGCCGACTTCCTGATCCATCCCGAGTGCGGCTGCTCCACGAGCGTGATGGAGTACGTCGCGGCCGGGGACATCTCGGGCGAGGGCGTGCACATGCTCTCCACAGGCGGGATGCTCGCCTACGCAGAGCAGGCCGAGCGCGAGTACGGCGCGCAGGCCGCCGACGGCGGGCAGGGGGCGACACACCCGCCGGCACGCCGGCAGGCCGTCGTGGCGACCGAGATCGGGATGCTCTATCCGCTGCAGCTGGCCGCCCCGGACGTCGAGTTCATCCCGGCCAACGCGCAGGCCTCCTGCCGGTACATGAACATGATCACCCTCCCGAAGCTCCGTGACGCGCTGCGCGAGATGAAGTACGAGGTGCGGGTGGGAGCGGAGATCGCCGTGCGGGCGAGGGTGCCGATCGACCGCATGGTCGCGATCGGCTAGCGACGGCCTCGAGCAGAGTTCTCTAGAACTCCTCGGCGGAGTGCGGGCCCACGCAGGCGACGGCGAGCTTGTCGGCGACGCCGGCGGCGACCTCGCAAACCTCCTCGAAGGTGACCGCGTCGAGCGCGGCTATCGCAGCGTCGGGATCGATGTCCTCATCGAACAGGATCCTCTGGTTCGCTGCGTAGCGGGCCACCGCGTTGGTGTTCTCGAAGGCGAGCACCCTGCGACCGGCGGCATATGCGCGGGCCCGCTCCACCTCCTCCTTGCGCGGGCCCTGCTCGCGGAGCTCGTCGACGATCTCGCGCATGCGCCCGTAGGCCTCGACGCACTTCTCGGAATCCAATCCCGAGCCGAGCTGGAGTATCGGCACGTCGGCGAAGGCGTGATCGACCGCATAAACCGAGTAGCAGAGGCCCCGCTTCTCACGGATCTCCTCGAACAGCCGTGAACCCATCGACCCGCCGAGGAGCGTCGCGTAGATCGAGAGCGCCGCGCGCTCTCGCACGTTCGCCACGGCGATGTCCGGCCTGTAGATCATCCGCAGATGCGACTGGTTCGTCTCGCGCTGCTCGACGAGCTTCTGCGGAGCGAAGTCCGGCGCGGCCGGGGCCGGCTCGGGCTCGGGCAGCGAGGGGAAGCGGGCGAAGCGCTCGCTGAGCTCCTCCTCCTCGGGCAGATGATCGAGGTTCCCCGTCAGGAACGCGCCGCCGCGGGCGCCCGACCAGCGACGCTCGCGGAAGGCGAGGATGCCCTCGCGCGTGAAGCTCCTCAGGTTCTGCTCGGGGCCGAGCACCGTGCGCCCGAGCGGATGCTCGCCGAAAGCCGCCCTGTCAATGAGGTACTCGGCGACCGTCGCAGGCTGGTCATAGGCCCTGTTGATCTCCTGGATCACCACCCCGCGCTCGCGGTCGAGCTCCTCGGGATCGAGTCGTGGCCGCGCCACGAAGTCTGAGAGCAGGTCGATCGCCTGGGTGGCGCTCTCCGCGCGCACCGTGATGTGGAAGGCGACGAGGTCATGGCTCGTGTAGGCGTTTAGGACTCCGCCGAGCCGCTCTGCGGTCTCGTTCACGGCCTTGTAGGTCGAGTACTTCTCCCCGCCCTTGAAGACGAGATGCTCGAGGAAGTGCGCCATCCCGTTCTCCTCCGGGCGCTCGTTGCGGGCGCCCGCGTCGAAGGCGACGAGCACCGTCAGCGCCCGCGTCCCCGCCAGGGCGACGCGGTGAACGGGGAGGTCGTTGGAAGCGACCCTCATCATGCTGACGCTGGCCATCGGCCCCACCCTAGAAGGTTCTGGCAAAACGCGTTGCTAGGCTCAAGGAGAGCCGTCTGTAAAGGGTCGGCGCCCGCCCCGCGTACATGACTCCGCCCCGCCGACAGCCGCCGAACGCCATCCTCGCGGCCCTCCTACCGATCCTGCTCGTGGGAGGCATCTGGCTGGGGGGCCACCCGGAAGACTTGCCGGGCTTCGCGCGCAGCGCACTCGTCTCGGGGCGATCGACCGAGGTCGTTGACGAAGCGATCGAAAGGATCGTGAGCGACTACTACCGGCCGATCTCCCCGAGCAGCCTCTCGAACGCATCGATCGCCGGGGCGGTGGCGAGCCTCGGCGATCGCTTCTCCCACTACCTGACGCCGCGCGAATTCCGCGAATTCAACGCGCCGCCGAGCTTCACCGGGATCGGTGTCTCGGTCAACCCCGAGCGCCGGGGGCTCTCGATCGCGCGCGTGTTCGATTCCTCGCCGGCGGCTCGTGCGGGGCTCCAGCCCGGTGATCTGATCGTGGTGGTGAACGGGCGCAAGCTCGAGGGGCTCTCCGCCGAAGCGGCGACCGCGCTGATAAGGGGCCTACCCGGCACCGACGTCGAGCTCGCGATCGAAGCCCAGCGGGTCCCCCCCGCCAAGCGGGGGGTCACGCGCACTCTGCGCATCGCCCGCGCGACGATCTCAGAGCCCGTCGTGGCCTCCGAGACGGAGACCGTCCACGGGGTCAAGCTTGGAGTGGTCGCGCTGGCGGCGTTCAGCCCCGGCGCTCATGGCGAAGTGCGCGAAGCGGTCGACCGCGAGCTGCACATCGGCGCGCGCGGGCTCGTGCTGGACCTGCGCGGCAACGGCGGCGGCCTGGTCGAGGAGGCGCAGCTGATCGCTTCCATCTTCATCCCCAAGGGCACGATCGTCTCCACGCGCGGGCGCACCCAGCCGAGCGACACGCTGGTGGCGACCGGCGGCGCCATCTCCAGCTCGATCCCGGTCGTCGTGCTCGTGGACGCCAACACCGCTTCGGCCTCTGAGATCGTCACCGCCGCGCTGCAGGATCACCATCGTGCCACCGTCGTGGGCGCCCACACCTTCGGCAAGGGCGTCTTCCAGGAGGAGCAGCCGCTCTCAAACGGCGGGGCGCTCGACATCACTGTCGGCGAGTACTTCACACCCGACGGGCGCAACCTCGGTGGTGGCGGCGTCAAGGAGGGAGCGGGCATCACCCCCGAAGTGCTCGTGCGCGACGGCGTCGACACCCCCCACGGACTGAACGTGGCGCTCGACACGCTCGCTGCGAAGCTCAAGTGACGAGCTCTGAGCCGCGGCGCGAGCTGGGCGGCCGGCCCGCAGCGGCCGCGCCCGCGCCCGCGCGGGCCTTCGTCGCCGTGCTCGAGCGGCGCGGGCGCTTCCTCACCGCAGAGCCGCTCTTCCCGCCTCGGCGCGCCCCGGGCGCCGAGGGCGGCCCGCCTGCCGGCAGCCCGCGCGGCGAGGGCGGTCCGCGCGCTCAGGGCGGCCCGCCGCGCGGGCGCGGATCGGCGCGGATCGTGCTCAAGTCGGGCGACTCGGGCCGCGGGGGCGCAGGGGTGAGGGCCTCGGCGGGCGAGCTGGTGCTCGTGCAGAGGTCCTCCGGCGGCAATGATGCGCGCGTCGTGCGGGTGATCGGGCGCCCGCAGATCGCGCGTGATGCGCTCGAGGGGCTGATGCTCGACCGGGGCCTGCGCCGCGGCTTTGATCCGGCCGTCGAGAAGGAGGCGCAGGCGGCCGCCGAGCGCCTGCGGCGCGCCGATTCCCAGAGACGCGACCTGCGTGAGCTGGCGACCTTCACGATCGACCCGGTCACCGCGCGCGACTTCGACGACGCCATCTCGGCTGAGCACCAGGAGGATGGAACGACGCGCGTGTGGGTCCACATCGCTGACGTGGCCGCACACGTGCCCGAGGGCTCGCTCGTCGATCGCGAGGCGCGAAGGCGTGCGAACAGCGTCTACGTGCCGGGGGCGGTCGAGCCGATGCTGCCCCATGCGCTCTCGAGTGATGCCTGCTCGCTCATGCCCGGCGTCGCTCGCGCCGCGGTGACGGTCGAGCTGCAGATGCAGGGCGCGAAGGTCGCTCGCGCCGCCTTCTACCGCTCGCTGATCCGCTCCGATGAACGTCTGGATTACGAGCAGGTGGACGCAATCTTCGCCGGGCGCGCCTCGGCGGCTGAGCCCTGGGGCACGGGTCTCGCGGCCGCGCGCGACGTCGCCGCGAGCCTGCAGCAGGAGCGCGAGCGGCGCGGGGCGCTCGTGATCGACTCCGAGGAGCCCGAGTTCGAGTTCGACCAGGAGGGGAACGTCAGCGCGATCCTCGCGCGCGAGCAGACAGAGTCACATCGGCTGATCGAGCACCTCATGATCGCGGCGAACGAGGCCGTCGCCGGCCTGCTCGCTCAGAGCAAGACGCCCTGTCTCTACCGCGTCCACGAGCGCCCCGATCCCGAGCGCATCGAGAGGCTCGTCGATCAGCTCGCCTCGCTCGAGGTACCGACTCCGCCCGTCCCCGAGCACATCTCGCCCTCCCAGGCGGCCGATCTCGTCGGGCCCATCTCCAGAGGGGTCGATGAACACGTCAGGCGCAGCGGACACGGGCGGATCGGGCTCAGCTCGCTCGTGCTGCGCTCGCTCAAGCAGGCCTACTACTCCCCGAGGAATCTCGGCCACTCAGGCCTTCGCTCC
Organism: Solirubrobacteraceae bacterium; assembly: GCA_049512215.1. Lineage (GTDB taxonomy): Bacteria > Actinomycetota > Thermoleophilia > Solirubrobacterales > Solirubrobacteraceae > Palsa-744. The sequence continues at coordinate 9,261 of JBEKXJ010000002.1, read as the reverse complement.
ACCGGCTACTGCCACTTCACCTCGCCCATACGCCGCTACCCCGACCTCGTCTGCCATCGTGCGCTGCTCTCGGCGGTAGCGGGCGAGCGCGCGCCGCGGGCCGGCGATCTGGCCGAGCTCGGGGCCTGGACCTCCGAGCGTGAGCGCGACGCGATGACGATCGAGCGTGACGCTGAGGACGTCGCGCGCTGCTTCGCCCTCGAGCGCGCCCTCTACGAGCACGGCCGGGAGCCCGTCTTTGAGGGAGAGATCATCGGGCTGATCTCGGCGGGTGCGTTCGTGGCCTTCGGCCCGCCCCTCGCCGAGGGCCAGGCGGGGGAGGCTTCGGTGCCGTATGAGGGGATGCTGCCCGTCAGGCGTCTAGGTCCGGCGCCCGCCGGCGGCCCCGTCAGTAGCAGCAAGCGCCCGGGGCGGCAAGGCTCCGGCCGCGACGCCGGCGGCGAGCGCGCGCCCGCGCGCGAGTGGTGGGTGCTGAACGAGCAGGGGACGATCCTCCAGGGTGAGCGCAGCGGCGCGAGACTGCGCCTGGGGGACCCGCTCGAGGTGCGCGTCAGCCGCGTTGAAGCGGTCCGCGGCCGTGTGGACCTGAGGCCGGCAGGCTAGGCTCGGGAGAAGATGGCCAAGGGCAAGGGCAAGCGCAAGATCGGTGCGGGCGACGTGGCATCCAACCGCTACGCCTCCCACCGCTATGAGCTGATCGAGCGGCTCGAGTGCGGGATCGTGCTCGAGGGGACCGAGGTCAAGGCGTTGCGCACCTCCGGAGCGCAGCTGAAGGATGGCTACGCGGCGATCCGCGACGGCGAGCTGTGGCTGCACTCCGTCCACATCCCCCCCTATGGGCCGGCCTCGCGCGAGAACCACGACCCCGAGCGCCCGCGCAAGCTGCTGCTGCACCGGCGCGAACTCGACCGTATCGGGGGTCGGGCCAAGGAGCGCGGGCTGACCCTCGTGCCGACCCGCATCTACTTCTCCGGTCCGCGGGCAAAGGTCGAGATCGCGCTCGCGCGCGGCAAGGACCTCTACGACAAGCGCCAGTCGATCCGCGAGCGGGAGACCAAGCGCGACATGGAACGCGCGGTGCGCGAGGCGAGGCGCTAGAGGGTGCGGAAGCTGTGGCCGGCGCTCGCGAGCACGTGCGTCTCATACATCCCGAACGCGAGCGCCACGATCAAGGCGAGGTAGACGGTGCCGACGAGCACGCGGTTGCGCGGCGAGACGCGGTAGTAGGCCGCCTGTTCGAGTGAGCGCGTCTTGCGCTGCTGCCAGCGACGCCAGGTCTCCATGCCGCCGAAGAGGATGATTATGAAGAGGATCGGATTGGGGATGATGAACACGAGCGCGATCAGCCCGCCGAAGCCGACGAACCACATCCACGGGGCCATCGCCGCCATCGCGCGCCCGCCGTCGAGCGGCACGACCGGGAGCAGGTTGAAGAGGTTGATCAGGAACCCGACGTAGGCGAGCGCGAGCAGCATGTCGCTGCCGATGAGCACCGCGATCACCGCGACGGCCGCCGCGGCGAGGCTCCCGAGGATCGGGCCGGCCAGACCGACGCGCGCCTCCGCGAGCGCATTCTCGCCAAGCGACTTCGCTGTGATCAGCGCGCCGAGGAAGGGGATGAACATCGGCGCGCTCGCCTTGATCCCCTCACGGCGCAGTTGGATGACGTGGCCCATCTCGTGGATGAACAGCAGCACGACGAAGCCCGCCGCGAACTCCCAGCCCCAGAAGAGGCTGTATGCGGCAACGGACACCAGTGCCGTGCCGGAGGTGGTGAGCAGCTTGAGCTTCGGCAGCAGGAGCAGCAGGCCCTTTATCGCCGCGAAGAACTTGGCGATGGCGGCCCCCACCGCCGCGAGCATGCTGCCGATCCGCTTGCGCAGGTTCCGTACAGGTGTGGGACGCCTCGCCGGCTCCCCGAAGGGGTTCTCGCCGGGATGTGCGATCGTCGCACCCGGCGTGACGACGGGCAGCGCGGGGCTGGAGCTGTGCAGGGAGAGATCGGGGCTGTCCATCCCCTTCATTGTGGCAGCACCGATAAGCGTTTCCTAACGAACGCTCCGCTCCAGGCGCATGCTCGCGGAGAAAGAATCCGCAGCAGCGCGCGCAAGGCCGGCTCTGAGCCGGCCCGGCCACTTGGCTTCTTCTCCGAAAGTGCGGGGAGTTGCTCGCGCGGGGGCTTGCGCTCGCCGGGGCAGGAAGCTAGCTTTCAATCCAGACGCGGAACCGAGCCGCAAAGAGCGAGGCCACCGAGGTGTGAGGCCGCGCCACCCGAGACGAAAGGCCTTCGAGCCGGACCGAATGGGTTCCTCAAAGCGGCCCGGGACCGCGTCGGCTTTCTTCTGCGCCTGCTTCCAGCAGCAGACCTCTCGTTCGAGCGTGCATCGGAGCGGCTGGGTCGCGCGGCTACACTGGAATTGCAAGACATCCCCGGGGACGACAGGCTTCGACGTGGTCGGCTCGTGGGGGTGGTGGCGAGTCGAGGTCCCGGGCGGCCTCGTTAAAACACCCGGGAAAAACATAAGTGCGGACTCTCACGAGTACGCCCTCGCCGCTTAGTCAATAGCTAAGCCGTGAGGTCTCGGGCCCCGCTCGCCTGCGGCGGGGAAGGCCGGGATCAGAAAGCAGGCTCACCCGGTGCGGTCCGTCTCCGCCAAGCCGGGGAAACTCAAGGGGACTGGTCCCCCGCAACCCAGCCGGCGAGGCTAGCGGGGGGCGAGATCAGAGTGCCGGCTACGCTCGTAGAAGCCACTCTCATGCGATCGCGGACGTGGGTTCGATTCCCACCGTCTCCACTGACACAGATAGGGCGAAGTAGCGCGAACTTCGCACCCTGATGCGGGATTCCGGGCTCGTGAGGGTGCGAAAGGGTCCGAAGGGAAACCGCTGATTTGCGGGCCCGCGGGCGCCCAGCGTACGCAGAACGGTCGCAGGGCTGCGTACGTTGCGTACGTTGTCGGTCTCCAACAGCGCAACGCGAGGTTCTACAGTGGCGACCTGTCCGATGCACATACGAACATATGTTCGTAAACTAGAGGATTTGCACCGCGGAGCTTGAAGACGCATTGGCTTTGGCGGACCGCAGCCGCATCGAGTGGACAGAGGCAACCTGGAACCCCGTCACGGGTTGCGATCAGGTTTCGCCGGGCTGTGCGCATTGCTACGCCAAGACGTTCGCCGAGCGTTGGCGGGGCATCGTCGGACATCCCTATGAGCAAGGGTTTGATCTACGTCTCTGGCCCGAGCGTCTGCAACAGCCGCTGCGCTGGACGCGTCCCCGCACGATCTTTGTGAACTCGATGAGCGATCTGTTTCACGAGGGCATCTCTGACGACTACATCGGTCGGGTCTTCGACGTGATGGTCCAGGCCAGGCAGCACACGTTCCAGGTGCTCACCAAGCGCCACGAGCGCTTGGCGGCGTTCGCCGCCGAGCTGCCCTGGCCCGAGAATGTCTGGATGGGGGTCAGCATCGAGAATCGACGCTTCATCCACCGGGCCGATCATCTGCGCGAGGTTCCGGCAGCCGTACGCTTCATCAGTGCCGAGCCGCTGCTCGGGCCGTTGGACGGTCTCGATCTGAGCGGCATCCAATGGCTGATTGCCGGCGGCGAGTCCGGGCCGGGCCACCGCCGCATGAGGATCGAGTGGGTACGGGAGCTGCGCGATCGTTGCCACGATGAGGACGTGGCGTTCTTTTTCAAGCAGTGGGGCGGGCGGACCGCGAAGATCGGTGGTCGCGAGCTCGACGGCCGGATCTGGAGCGAGATGCCTGCTCTCCCTGGCCTTGCTCTCACCTAGCGGAGTCGCAGCTATGTTCCGGCGGGATAGGTGCCGCGTCTCTTGCGGGGTGAGAGAACCTCGAGGTTGCCGGCGCGCTCAGCTGGCGCCAACGTGCGTCGCTTGAGGTGAGCATTCGGCAGGTAAGCCGTGCCGAGCAGCGTGAAGCGCTCGGCCTCCTCGATGCTGAACGGTCGCTCGGCGAAGTGCGCCTTCAGGCGACGCAGTAGCGGCGTCGTATCGGGCTCGGGCTCGAACAGCACCAACTCCTCGGTGGTGTCCTGGTAGCGCTCGCCACCGAGAGGGTCCGCGCGCCACATGGCCTCCTTCATCTTCTCGAGACCTTTCTCGCTGCCCGTTGTGAAGTAGAGCCGGTAGCCGTTGCCTTCCGCCGTCGCGATCTCGAAGGAGCGCACGAGCCTGTCGCCTGAACCGAATTGCAGCTGCTCCTGAAAGAGGTTGTGTAAGAACTGAACACGCTCGGCACCTTGGAGGCTCAACGCCTCGCGCCAGCGCTCGCTGCCGAAGAGCGCCGTCAAAGCCTGCGCTTGGCCCGCACGACCGACAAAGCGATTGACGAAGGGCAGGGGCATGTAGACGAGTGCCTCACATCGCTGGAAAGCCAGAAAGCGGCCGGCGAGGTCCATCGGGCTGCCGGTGTAGCCGAAGGGGTCGATGAACGCGAACGTCGGAGCCAGCTGAGCGCCGCTGGACTCGATGTCGTCAAGCAGCCCGGTGAACACGTCCTCGAAACGTCCCTCTTGCAGATGCACGGTGACCTGCGCGGGGAGCCCCAGCTTCGCGACCTCCTCTCGCAGATGCTGGATTCGATCGTGACGCTCCTCGATGAACAGGTAGAGCAGGTCGGCGGTGATGAGCTCGCGCTGCGTGTGCGCCAGGAACGCCTTGAGCATCACGAGCGGGGAGCCGTCCTCTCCGGTGCTGTAGCGCCCCGGGCCGGCGAAGCCGTCGACGAGCACCAGGCGGCCCTTGCCCATCGCGGAGCGATAGCGGGCGCCATGGCTCATGATCGGCAGCCAGGCATCCAGGTAGGAGCGAAGCACGACGTGCTTCCCCCGCGTGTGGGGCTCCATGGGCCACAACGTGTCGGTCGGCTTGGTCATCTGGATAGCAATTCTGCTCTCGGCGTCGGCCGGAGTGATCCCGTTGCACCGGAGGGACCCTCGTTGCACGAACATCAGCGATAGGGATGCGTGCGCTTGGTAGATCGCGTGGGTCCGCCGACCCGGGCGGCTACGGCTACTGCAGCGCGATCCTGCTGCTCAGCACGCTCGCCTGGAGAGCCGGGACGCACTGGTACGCCCACGGTGGCGGCCGTTAGCCGTCGAGCTCCCCGTCGCCGTCATCCCTCTGCGCCGTCACCGCTAACACCGAGCCTTCCCCGACCCTCACCCCGAGCCCATCCAGCTCTCGCCGCACGCCCGCCAGATGCCTACCGCGCTCCAGCACCCCTGCACAGGCTCGCGTGCCAGGCTCCCCGCAAAGGCATCTCTGCCGCTCAGCTCGCTTCGCTCGCCTCCGCAGCACACAGTTGCACTGTACAGTGCTGTCTTTGCTATTTTGCGAGGCTAATGCTCTCCATCGGCAAGATCGCCCTCGGCCAACACCGCTACTACGAGCGCCAGGTTGCGGGCGGTGGCGATGACTACTACTCAGGGAGGGGTGAGGCCCCCGGGGAGTGGGTGGGGGCCGGGGCAGAGGCGCTCGGGCTCTCGGGGCATGTGAGCGCCGAGCACTTCGGAGCGCTGATTTCGGGGCTCGATCCCAGGGATCCCAGCGTGCGCCTGCGCGCCTCAGAGCGAGACCCCAAGGTCGCGGCCCTCGATCTGACGTTCTCTGCACCGAAGTCGCTCAGCGTCCTGTTCGCCGTCTCACCCGAGGAGTTCTCCGGTGAGCTCGTGGCCTGCCACGAGGAGGCGGTCAGGGCCGCCCTCGAGTATCTGGAGGCAGAGGCCGTGATGGTGCGCCGCGGTGAGGCAGGCAGGCACGTCGAGCGCGCCGAGGGCCTCATCGCTGCGGCCTACCGCCACCGCATGAGCCGCGCTCTTGACCCCCAGCTCCACACCCATGTCGTGGCCGCGAACCTGGCGCGTGGAATCGACGGGCGCTTCACCGCTCTGCACGGCGCGCCTCTGTATCGCTCGGCGAAGACCGCCGGCTTTCTCTACCAGGCACACCTGCGCGCACTGGTGCGCGAGCGCCTCGGCCTTCAGTGGGGAGAGGTGCACAGGGGCGCCTCAGAGCTCGAGGGCGTAAAGCGCCCGGTGATCGAGCACTTCTCAAAGCGACGGGGAGAGATGCTCCGTGCAGCGGAAGAGGGCGGGATCGGCCTTGAGACGAAGGCCGCGGCGGAGAGCGCGGCCCTTTCCACCCGTGATCGCAAGCAGTACGGGATCGAGACCCACACCTGGCGCGAGGAGGTCCGCTCGCGCGCCGCAGAGCTCGGGCTGGGCGCCGAGGAGCTCGACGATCTGTTCAGGGAGGGCTGGGAGCGTCCCATCGCCGGCCGCATCGAGCGGGGGCGGGCGGCCGAGCGGAGCCTCGGTGACCACCTGGCCGGCCCCGAGGGCCTGACGGCCAGGAGCAACACCTTCGATGAACGTGCGGTGCTGCAGGAGTTCGCGGCTAGGGCCATCCAGGGCGCCCTCGTGAGCGAGGTGCGCGGCCGCGCCGAGCGCTTCGCCGAGCGTGCGGACGTGATCCGAACCAACAGAGGTGAGATGACCACCGCGGAGCTCGTGGATTGCGAGCAGCGTCTGATCTCAGCGGCGGTCGGCCGCGCGGGGGAGGGGAGCGGCATCGTCGATGCCTCGCTCGCCGAGCGTGCGATCGCAGGTGCCGAGCGTCCGCTGGCCGAGGAGCAGGCGATGGCCGTGCGCGCGACGGTGAGCGCTGGAGACGGGGTCACCGTCATCCAGGCGCTCGCCGGCACCGGCAAGACCTACACCGCCGGCGTGCTGCGTGAGGTCTATGAGAGCGCGGGCTTCCAGGTGCTCGGCGTGGCGCCCACGGGACGCGGCGCGCGCGAGCTCACCGAGCTGGCTGGGGTGCCGGCACGCACGCTCGAGCGGCTGCTGATCGACCTGGGAGAGCTCGGCGATGAGCTGCCACAGGGATGCGTTCTCATTCTCGACGAGGCAGGGATGGCGGCGACCCGGCCCAGCGCTCGCGTGCTTGAGGCGGCCGAGCAGGCAGGCGCGAAGGTCATCGCGATCGGCGACCCCGGACAGCTCGCCTCGATGCAGGCAGGCGGCTGGCTCGGCGCGGTGGGCCGCGAGCTCGGTGCTCTCCGTCTCACCGAGGTCATGCGCCAGCGCGACCCGGCAGAGCGCCGCGCGCTCGCGGCCCTGCACGATCGCCTTCCACAGCACTATCTGGACTGGGCTGAACAGGCTGGACGCATCGACACCTTCAGCGACCCAGCCGGCGCATGCGATCAGGCTGTGGCCGAGTGGCAGCGCGCAATCACGGCGGTCGGGCCCTCTCAGGCCGTCATGATCGCCAGGGACAACGACACGCGTGCGGCGCTGAACACCGCAGCCCGAGAGCTATGGAGGGCTCTCGGGCTGCTCGGCGAGGAGTCCACCTACGGCTCGGTTGAGGTGGCCGTCGGCGACCGCGTGATCTGCCGGCGAAACGATCGCCTCATCGACGTCGACAACGGCATGCGCGGAACAGTTCGCCACGTCGACAGAGACCGCGTGGTGATCGACACCGACTCAGGGCTCGTGCGCGAGCTGCCCTCGGCCTACGTCTCAGAGCACCTCGAGCACGCCTACTCGCTGACCGGTCACGGCATGCAGGGAGGAACGGTCGAGGCAGCTCTGGTTGTGGCCTCTGCCCGGGATCTCACCGCCGGCTGGAGCTACACGGCGCTCTCCCGCGCGCGGGGACAGACGCGCCTTCTGATCCACGACCACAGGCTCACCGAGGGCCGCGGCGAGTTCGCACCCGCCGAGCAGCGTCCCACGGTGGTCAGGAGTGATCTCGTCGCACGCGTGCAGCGTCACATGCTCGAACGCGACGACGAGGACCTCGCGATCGAGCAGCTACCGGGCGCTGGTCGGGCGGATGATCCGGCGCTGGCGGGCTCGCGGGGACTCGCGGGCGAGCCTGCCCAGGAGTGGGCAGCCGCTCGCTCAGAGCCCGAGACACCGCCCGCGGCGACGTCAGCACAACTGCGGGAGCTCGGCGAGCGCGTCGAGCAGCTGCAGGCACAGCTCAAGGCGCTGCCGCTCGGGAAGCTCGAGCGCATCGAGCGCCTCGACAGCGAGGCGATCGGGCTTCTGTCGCAGCGCGAGCGAAACACCGAGGAGCTCGCCGGGCTCCCCGAGCCCCGACGGCGATTCGGGCGCGAGAAGGACCCCCACGCCACCGAACGCGACCGCCTGACCAATGTGCTTGAGCTCGATGGAAGCGCGCTTCGGAAGGTGCTGGCCGAGCGTTCCCGTCTGGCTGGCGAGCTCGGGGACGTGCCCGAGGTGCGCGCCGAGCGCGATGGGCTCGAGCGTGCGATCGGCCAAGCAATACGGGAGCGGACCGCGGTCCGCGACGAGCTCGTCGAGCGCGAGGTGCAGGCCCACGGCACCTGGGTCAGGGACACCTTCGGCGAGCGCCCCGATGGCCCGCGGGCCGGTCAGGTATGGGACCACGGTGTTCGGCTGGCCGCGCGCTACCGCGTGGAGCACGACGTCACCGACCCAGGTGAGGCGATCGGGCCGCGGCCGGAGCAGCGCGAGGAGCAGCGTGGCTGGGAGCGTGCCCGCAAGGCGATCGCGCGCGATGAGCGCCAGCTCGGCCGCGATGTCGATCTCGGACTCGATGTCGATCTCGGGATCGGGTTCTGAGGGCACTATGGTTCGCCCATATCGTCCGGCCATCGCTGCCCCTGCCATGACTGACCAGCAGCTCCTCACGGTCGAGCAGGTCGCCCACGAGTTCCAGCTGACCTCTCAGACGATCAGAAACTGGATCAAGAGCGGAGCGCTCTCGGCGGTGAAGATCGGCCACGTCTACCGCGTAAGAAGCGAGGACGTCGACGCCATGATGCGCCGCCATCAGGGCGAAACCGCCCCCCTCGGTAGCCATCGCGACCTCTGGGATCCGGAGACCCTGGGGATGCCCTACCGCCGCCGCGAGGCTGGGCGGCAGCCATCGATCTGGGACGGCACGAGCAGCTCGATCCTGCCGGTGAAGCGAAGCTAACCCGCGCTGGGCGAGCGTTCGAGCTCGCTGCTCGGCGCGGGCTGGTGGCTGCCGCTTACTCCGGCATTGCGATAGTCGGGACTACCGCGCTCTCGACGCCTGGTCCTCGTTCATTGCGCAAGTGCTGCGCCGGGTTTGGCTGGCGCTCGCAATGCTCGGCAAGCAGCAGCCGACCAGTACGTCTCAGCTGTCGAAGGACGTGTGAAGTTCAGAAGGACGTGTGAAGTTCATAGAGGCGGGACCTCTCTACGCGGGA
>JBEKXJ010000001.1:0-135184 GCA_049512215.1 Solirubrobacteraceae bacterium | reverse complement strand
CCAGGCGTCTCCCCGGACCGGACTCACACCGGCAGGCCGCCCTGAACTTGTCGCTCCTACGTCATGTGGTCCTCCTTCTCCTCATGGCGCCAGAGCAGTCCCGGCGCACTCGTCCAACTCGATAGTGACGCGAACGCCATAGGCCGCACCCGCATCTCCACGAGGGTGTTGCATAAACCCCGGAAGGCCTCACTGGATCAATTCTAAGGGTGGGGTCGAAAAAGCCGAAGGTCATCGTGCGGCCGCAATGCGCTCAGCTCGACATCGGCGCTCCGAGCACCTTCCACGGACGTCACAGGGAGCAACGCGCAGGTTTTCGTAGACGGCTTTTGTGCAACACCCTCCCACGAAACCGGCAGTGGAAAGAGGTTGGGGCCAGCGCCCCCATTTCGACGTATGCTTCGCGATCTCCGACCGCTGAGGAGACGTGATGGCCGAGGTCAAGGTCCCGAGTTCTCGCGGGGAGGTGCCCGCCTATCTGGCGACACCGTCGCGCGAGCCGTCGTGGCCGGGGGGTGTGGTCATCCGCGATGCCCTCGGGATGAGCCAGGACCTGCGCGACCAGGCCGACTGGCTGGCGAGCGAGGGCTACCTGGCCGTGGCGCCCAACCTCTTCTATTGGGGCCGGAAGACGATGTGTCTGCTCTCGATCGCCCGCGACCTGCGTGCCGGGCGGGGAAGGGCATTCGAGGATGTGGAGGCTGTGCGCACCTGGCTGGCTGGTCAGGATGGCTGTACAGGCAAGATCGGGGTGATTGGCTTTTGCATCGGCGGCGGGTGTCGGGTGATCCAGTGCTCGGCTCGGGCGGCGTCGTAGCGAGCAATCCGCTTGGCGAAGCGCTGCTACTCGCGCTGCTCGGCGTTTTCACGCCTAGGGTCGGGCGCCGCGGGCGCGACCAGCAGGGCCCTCGCGTCGATGCGAGGGCCCTGCCGAACCCTTGACTTCCTTGCCGGATGGGCGAACGATGATTGCCATGAAGCAGGATGGCGTGCGCACTGACGAGCGCGGCCGGGCCGCCGGCTGGCTGGCGCGGCTCGAGCCCACACGGCCCAGATCGAGGATCGTGCTGCGCACGTTGCTGGTGGCCGATGTGGGACTGCTGCTCGCGACGGGAACGCTGTTCGCGCTGTTCATGGAGCGCCCGGCCGGATTCGTGTTCGCCGGATGCTGCTGGGGACTGGCGGCGCTGCTCATGAGCGCTTCGTGCATTGCTCACTGGCTGGCGCGGCGCCGCGACCAGTAGGTGCCGAGCGGCCGCCGCGGGAAAATCGGGTGGTGTCGAGCCGGGTGCGGATTTGGCTCGCGGGCGCCGGCGCACCACTCCGCGCGATCGCGACACGCTCCTGCGCAAGCGCCCGCGGCCGCGGCCGCGGGCCACGGTTCGAATAACGACGGGCCCGCCATGCCCGCCCGGAAGGCCACTGGAGACCCTACGCGTAGAGACCCCATGCGTATTCACTCCGCGCGAGAGACCTCGGCTGGTCGTGGAGCTTGCGATGGCGGTCCGGACTGACGGTCAGCTCGAGCGCAGGCTCACCTGCTACGCCGACTTGTGGGACCTACGCCATACCACCAGCGCTACGGCGAACACAAATAGCGCGCCGATGAGAAGGCCGCCGGCCAAGCCCGCGTCTGCCACGATGTCGGTGATTGACGGCCCGACCAGATAGGCGCCCAGACCGACTGAGAGCGCCCACGCCAGCGCCGAGATTGCGTTGGCGGGCAGGAAGCGCGACCAGCGCATATCGTGGATCCCGGCGATCCACGACGGCGTGAAGAGCACGGCGACCGGGCCATAACGCTCATAGAAGCGATCGCCTCTCGCGATCAGCGCAAGGCGTAGATGGTGCAGCGGTCCAGGTGCCGTGAGCAGTCCCCGACCACCCTTCACGCCGACGATCCACCCCGCGGTCCCGCCCGCGGTCGCCCCAGCCCAGGCGACCGCCAATACCGACGCCAAGTCGAGGTGGCCATGCGCGGCCGAGATGCCCGCTGCGATGAGGGCGGCCTCACCAGGACCTGGAAGCGCCACCCAGCTCACTCCTGCCGCCAGGAACACGCCGACATAGTCAACCCCCGAGTCCCGGGCGCGAGGGTGCAGGACGGCCAGAACAGCCAGCGTCGACAGCGGCAGTCTCACGAGGCGCACCCCGTCATGGTGACGGTCGCCTTCGAACGGCGCGAGGTTGTCTCACACGCAGCGCTACGGCCACGCCGGCAGGTGATCGATCATGCGCTCTCCGGGAGTCGCTGAAGCGCTTGATCCAATGTCGCCTACCGCATGCTCACGGACGGTGGCTCCCGCATCCGTCGTCCGGAGCGGGCGTGAGGCTGGGAAACCCTGGCTTGACTGTGTGCGCGTTGAGCCCGAGCGGCTTAGCCCTGCGGCAATCGTCTCGGCTGCTCTCTTACTGTGTGTGTATGAGAGTGCGGCTATGCGATGGTCGAGTCGTTCGGTAGCAGCCGCAGGCCCTCGGGGGTGATGACCGCGAGCATGCCGGTCTCGGGCTGCTCGGCGACCTCGGGGAGGGCGGTGGTGGAGCAGATGAGGACCCGTGCACGTGAGTCTGATCGGTTGGTGACCTGGTGTGTGCCGCCCCGGCCAGCCGGGAATGCGGCGATCTCCCCAGGGGCCAACGCGCGCTCCTCGTCCAGGCCGGTGCGCAGCGTTGGCGTGCCGCTGAGCACGAACAGCAGCTCCTCGTTTGCGTGATGAAAGTGCAGGGGCGAGACGACAGCGCCGGGATCGATCTCGTAAAGCGTCGCGGCGAGTCGTCTTGAGCCGGCGTGCTCGCCGACCCGCACGGCGCGCAGCATAGCTCCCTCGCCAGCGTCGACCTCGGCGTCCCAAATGGGCTCAAGCAGGCTCACCCACTACATGATATCAACTGATATCATGTACGATATGCAGTCGGATGCGAGTCCTCTGTTTGTCCGGCTCCCCCACGAGGATGCGCGGCACCTGGAGCGGGCGGTCGCGGCGTCGGGCAAGAGCAAGCGCCGGCTCGTCAGCGAGGCGGTGCGCGAGCATCTGACCGACGACGGGCTCGTGGTCGGTCACGCCGTGCTGCACGAGACGGGCGATGAGGTGATGACTCCCGGTGAGACCGCCGCACTGCTGAAGCTCGACGAGCCGGCGGTGCTGGCCGCCGCGGAGAGCCGGGATCTGCCAGGCCGTCTGATCGGCGGTCACTGGCGCTTTTCACGCAGTGCATTACTGGCCTGGCTCGCAGGCGATGTCCCGCTTGAGTGCGCAGCGGGCGAGCGTCGAGATCCTTGATCTCGACGCAGCTTCGTCCCACGCATGGCGAGCAGAAATGAGCGAACCCGCGGTCCGGGCTGGCAGGATGGCGGCGTGCGGGTGATGTGGTGGGACGCGTTTTGTCGGCCCGGTGGCGGTGGCCAGGCTGGTCGAAGCCGGCCATGAGGTCGCGGTTGCGCACCGTGGGGCGCACGAGCCATCCGGACTTGCTGCTGTTCAGCACCTCCACGGTTCGCGTGATGATCTGCTGGCCGCCGGAGGGGCGATAGAGAAATGGCGGCCAGAAGCGCTCATCGACACGTTCACGGGTGGCGCGACAGCCCGCAAGGCGCGGGCGCTGGCCGCGTGCCCCAAGCGCGCCGCCGCCGAGCACTTGATCGTGACCAGCTCCATTGACGTCTACCAGCACTGTGCCGATTCCGGCCTCGGCGACGGTCCCAAGCGCTGGTCGTCCCGCGCTACCCGATCCCTTGCCGGAGACCTCGAAGCTTCGCGTCGGACCTTACCCCGGGGCCGAGCCCGGCCACGACAACGTCGAGATGGAGACCGCGCTGCATGGCGCCGGGCGGGTGACCGCACTGCGGTGCGGCACGATCTACGATCCCCACCCGTCGGTGCGTGAGTCGAGCCTTGTTGAGCGGATTGCTCGAGGAGAACGGCGCCTGGAGCTGCCGGACGGCGGCGCGCAGGTCTGGCACCGAGTGGCGGTTGACCGAGTCGGCAACGCCATTGCCGCCGCAGACCAGCCACCCCGTTCTGTGCTCAGATGAGCGCCTGCGACACCTCCTGCACATCACACAGCCCGACCCGCTGCACGCGCTGACCGAGACGGTGCACTGGCTCTGGGCGCATCGTGACCAGATCACTGCCTAAACCACCTGCGCGAGGTGTAGAGGAACCCGCTCCGCCAACGGCGGGCCAACGGCCAAGCCAGCCGTCGCCGCTTCTGCGCAACGACCGACACCAGGGGCTGCCCGTCCGGCCCAGAAGACCACGCGCTCGCTACTCGGGGCCCGGTTCAGGCGTTCGGCGCAAGCCATGTGGGCCCTCGCGCGACAACCTCGCGCGGGCCTGACATAGCAGCTCGCCGCCTGCGTCGCCGAGATGAGGACTGAGCTGGTTGGGTGGCGGTCACAGGTAGTCGCGGCCGATGAGGTCGCGCGTCGCCGGCCAGCCCGGGATCGCGGGGAGATACGTGACGACGAGCTGATTGGCGAGACTCGCCGTGACGGCGATGTCCTTGTCTATTCCGGCTGCGATCGGCGGCCCTTGCTCAGCGTCCCGCCGGTTGACCGCCCGACCGAGACATCCGGCGGCTTCCGCATTTTGTGAGCGCCGCAGGATCTTGGTGAGAGTCGCCTACCAGACAGGAGCAGGACATGGACAACGAGTACCCGGTAGCGCTCTCGATCGACTACCCCGACCGCGACCTGAACCGGCTCACATCCGCGCTGCGGGTCTTCACCGTGATCCCGATCGCCATCGTACTCGGGAGCATCGGCGGCTTCAGCGCACGGTTGGGGGCTGGAGGAGGAACGGATGCGACCACGGTCGCCGTCGGTGGCACCGGACTGCTGTTCCTGCCGCCGCTGTTGATGATCGTATTCCGCCAGAAGTACCCGCGCTGGTGGTTTGACTGGAATCTGCAGCTCCTGCGCTTCGCCAACCGCGTGGGGGTCTACCTCGCGCTTATGGACGACCGCTATCCCTCCACGGAGCAGGAGCAGGCTGTGCACCTGAGCTTCGCGTATCCCGACGCCCGGCAGGAGCTGAATCGTTGGCTGCCACTCGTGAAGTGGTTCCTTGCGATCCCGCACTATGTCGCGCTCTTCTTCATCTACCTCGGCGCGATCGTGATGGTAATCGGTGCCTGGTTCGCGATCCTTTTCACCGGCCGCTATCCGCGTGGGATCTTCGACTACGTCGAGGGCGTCATCCGCTGGCACAACCGGGTCGCCGGCTATGCCTTCATCCTGGTGACCGATCAGTACCCGCCATTCCGACTGAGCCCCTGAGCACCGCGAGAAGCTCAGAACACGCTGCGCCGGGCGACCTGCAGGCGTCCACGTCAACCCGCGGGTCGCGCAGAGGAGCAGCGACGGCCAGCTCGCGCGCTTGCGCTATGGAGACGGCACAAGGGGCGTCCTGTTCGTCCGTGCACGGGGGCGTGAGCGGGCCGCTACGCCTGACGTTTCGACGGACGTGGTGTTGGTGACGTGAGATAGTCTGCATTGACGGTGCCCAACCCTGCTCAACCAGGCGGCCGGCGTGAGCGAATCGCGCTCGTTCTCGCCGGCGGCGGGGCGCGAGGGGCCTACGAGGTCGGAGCGCTAGCCGCGCTGGCCCCGGCCCTCGCGAGGCGCGGCGGGGCCCCGGACATCATCGTCGGGACCAGCATCGGCGCGCTCAACGGTGCGTTCTTCGCGGCTCGTGCCCACGAGCCGCTGGAGGCGACTGCCGCTGCCGGGGTTGAGATGTGGCGTGAGCTGCGCTGGGGCGACGCGCTCCGTCCGTTGGCCTCGCCGTCCGAGCTCGGTCGTCTACTGGGCGCGGGCGCGATGCTCGCCGGCCTACCCGGCGCCGACCTGTCCGGGCTGCTCGACCCCTCGCCGCTTCGCGACACGCTCGGGCGGCTTGTCGCGTTCGAGCAGATCGCGCGCAACGTCAAGGGCGGCGCGTTGACGGCCGCCGCCGTCGTGGCAACGGCTTACGCCACGACGCGCAGCGTTGTCTTCCATCACGGCGGTCCGGCACTTGGCCTTGACTCGATGCACGCCATCGACTACGTCGCGACCCCGATCGCAGCCGAGCACGTACTCGCGTCAGCGGCGATCCCGGGCGCGTTCCCCGCGGTCGAGATCCGGCGCCCGCGCGCGGCGGCGGGCTGGTACGGCGACGGTGGCGTGCGTCTGAACGCGCCGCTCGCACCGGCGCTCGCGCTTGGCGCCGACCGCGTCGTCGCGATCGGCCTGAACTCCTCGGTGACGCGCGCCAGGCCCTCAGCGCGGCCGGACGCGATCGACGGCGTTGCGCAGCTACTGCAGGTCGTGCTCGCCGATCAGCTCGCCGACAATGTCGCCACGCTCGCCGCCGTAAACGAGACGCTCCCGGCTGGGTCATCCGCTGGCCGCGAAGACGCTGGGCGGAGACGCCGCGGAAGGATTCCCTACATCTTCATCGCGCCTGGCGATCGCTTGGAGATCGGACGCCTCGCTCGCGGTATCTACAAGCGCCACTACGCCGGCATCGGCAGTCTCGTGCGTGACACCAACCTCGCGCTGTTCGGGCGGATCGTCAACGCGGAGCGCAGCGCGATCCACGGCGAGCTGCTCAGCTACCTGTTCCTCGCTCGCGAGTTCATCGACGAGCTGATCGCGCTCGGCCGACGCGACGCCGAGCGCTGGCTGGACACCCAACACGATGCCGGCCTGTGGCAAATCGGGCGGCTACCCGCCAGCACGACGGACACGGCGCCCGCGCAGGGCCGGCCGCGGAAACGTAGACCTCGCGCAGCTCGCACTTGAGCCCGCGCGGGCATTGCACTCGCCCCAAAACCGGGGCGCTCGCGCTTCCGCCGGGAACGCGAGCGTGAATACGGCACTGAGCCATCAGCACGCCTGGCGCGTGGCGGGACGAGCGCAACTGGGAAGGTCCTCGCTACTCGTTTTGCTCCAGGACGGCCAAGAGGTGTTCGGCTATCGCGTCAGGCGTCGGCGGACAGCCGGGGATGCGGATGTCGACTGGCAGTACATCTTCGAGCGTGCCCGCGAGCTGGGCGCTGTCTCCGAGGATGTTGCAGCCGAGGGCACAGTCGCCGAGCGCGGCAACTAGGCGAGGCTCGGGCATGGCTCGATAGGCGGTTTGTAGCGGACCGGCCATCCGGGTGGTGACTGGTCCGGTGACGAGCAGGATGTCGGCGTGCCGTGGGGAGGCGACGATGTCGAGACCGTGGCGCTGCAGGTCGTGGAAGGGGTTCGTGACGGCGCCAAGCTCGTGCTCGCAGCCATTGCACGAGCCGGCGTCGACGTGACGTATCGCGAGCGAACGCGGCTGGCCGCGGGTGAGGTGCGCTTCACGGCGGATCGTTGCCAGCTGCCGCAGAAGGACGAACATCAGCGGTCCACACAGGCGTAGCAGAGCTCGAAGCTCTTGTTGATCAGCGGGAAATCGGGAAGCAGGTTCCCGGTGGCGGCGTGAGCGACCGCCGGCCAGTTGGCGTAGGAGCCGGTGCGCAGGTGCAGCCGGGCAACTCGCCCGCCATCGAGCTCGACGGCACACATGGTGGCCCCGCGCGGGCTCTCGACGCGACCGACGCCTAGAGCCGAGGCCGTCCCGCCACCCGCGACCGCACCGCAGGCGAGCGGCTTCGCGAGCAGCTCCTCGAGGAGGGCGTAGGTGGTCTCGAGCTCGATCGCTCGGAGCCTCAGACGCGAAGCCACATCGCCTATCGGTGCGAGAAGCGAGGCGGGCGTGAAGCCGTCGTAGGCGAGACGCGGACTGGCGCTGCGGGCGTCTTCGCGGATCCCCGCAGCGCGTGCGGCCGGACCGACCGCGCCGAGCCGCCGCGCGTCGAGGGGTCCGAGGACGCCGATTCCGTGAAGGCGCGCCTGTAGCGAGCCGGTGAACTCGAGCTCGCGCCATGCCGCGGCGGTGTCGGCGTGCAGCTCGCGCAACTCTCCAAGCGAAGCGTCGGCCCTCGAGGCATCAAGCTCTGCCGCGCCGCCCCCCATGCGCACCGTCCCGAACAGGAAGCGGTGTCCGAATGCGCGCATGTTGATCTGTTGAGCGCGATCCTTCAGCGCGGCGAATGCCATCGATCCAGGGGCAAAGCCCACGCCGGCGCAGATCGCTCCGATGTCGTGCAGATGGTTGTACAGGCGCTCGAGCTCGAGGAGCACGGTTCGGGCGACACGCAGCTCGCGGTCAGGCCGCAGTCCGCGGGCACTCTCGACCGCTTGTGCGTATGCGACCGTGTTGGTGACGGAGCAGGCAGCGCACGCGCGCTCTGCATAGGCAAGCGCGGCTTCGGCCGGAAGCCCCTCCGCGGCGCGCTCGAGTCCGCGGTGCTTGTAGAAGAGTCGCGGGTCCATCGCAAGGATGCGCTCGCCGATGACATGGAAGCGGAAATGCCCGGACTCGATCACCCCGGCGTGGATCGGCCCGACTGCGACCTGGTGGACACCGTCGCCGGTTACCGGCGTCATCCATTGCGCAGGGTCCTCGGGGTGAGCTGCCAGGGCGCGCATCGGTGAGTGTCCGACGAACTCTAGGCCGTGAAGGTCGTGGGCCTCGCGCTCATCCCAACCTGCGGCCTCGACGAGATCCACGATGCTCTCGACCGCACGGGCGCTTGCGTCGCACGAGATCACGCGAAGATCGTGCGACGAGAAGAGAAGCGCCCGCCAGCTCTGCCGCCCACCACTATTGCTCGCCCAGGCGCCGCCGAACAGCGCCCCGCCAGCGAGAGCTTGCTCGATTGTCGCCCGCCACACGTGCGGCTCGAGGTGCTCGATCTCGGTCACAGCGCCCCTCTTGCAAGCGTGTCGATGAAGCCTGAGCCGGGCAGCAGCAGGAAGCCGGCGAAGCCGCATGCGAGCATCCCGGTACCGAGGATCGCGGTGAGGGCGATTATCGGGCGCTCCTCCCGGGATCGGCGGCGCCTGCGGTGCCGGCCCTCATCTCCGACGACACCTTCGATCAGTGCGTGCAGGAGCCCGAGGAATCCGAGCGCCAAGGCGATGACCGCGATCGCACTGACGAGCGGATCGCCGGCGGCCAAGCCTCCGAGGAGGATGAGCAGCTCCGAGAGGAACAACGGTGAGGGCGGAAGACCGGAGAGGGCTACGAGGCTCACGCCCATAGCGGTAGCGGTGGCCGGGCTGTCGCTGACTACCCCAGCGGGCGCCTGACTTGCTGCCTTGGGCTGGATGCGCAGCAGGGGTAGTGCGGCGTAGAAGCCGAGAGCCTTGGCGAGCGCATGGCCGGCGACGTGGAGCACCACGCCCGCGATCGCGAGCGGGGTGCCGAAGCCGATTCCGAGTCCGATGATGCCCATGTGCTCAAGGCTGGAATAGGCGAGAAGCCGCTTCCATGGCAGTGAACGCCACAGAAACGGGACCGCGACGATCATCGATGTCAGACCGAACGCAATGAACACGGCGTGTGTGGCGCCGGCGCCGACGGAGGGCTGCAGTATCTCCTTGACCCGCCAGGCGATCAGCAGCACGCTCGGCAGGAGCGCCGCGGACAGCAGCGCGCTTATCGGCGGCGGCGCCTCGCTGTGGGCGTCCGGCAGCCAGTTGTGGACCGGGGCCCAGCCGATCTTCGTGGCAAGACCGGCCAGCAGGAGCACAAACGCGATCAGCGTTGGCTGGGCGGGCATCGAGTGTGCCGCAGCCTGGAGCGCGTACCAGTCGAGAGCGTGCAGGTTGTGGTGGCCGGCGTTTGCCTGGCCGATCGCGAGCACGATGATGCCGAGGAATGCCACCGACAGGCCGAGCGTCGTCAGCAGCAGGTACTTCCAGCCGGCCTCGAGCGCATCGCGTCGCCCGCTGAACGCGACGAGCAGCGCTGAGGCCGCGGTCGTGGCCTCGACGATCAGCCATGCCGCCGCGAGGTTGCCGACGATCGGCACGGCGAGCGTCGCCGCCCAAAACAGGAACAGGGCGGCGTAGTAGAGGCTTCGTGAACGTGCGGCCGTTGTCCAGCTCCGGCCGCTGGTCCGCAGATAGGTGGGCGAGACGAGGGCGCTGCACAGTCCCACGATCGCGATCACGGCAAGCAGCACTCCGCTCGCACCGTCGATCAAATACCACTGGCCACGCAGCGCGGGCTCACCGCCGCGGGCGAGAGCGATGGCAGCGAGCATCAGGCCCGCGGCCGCGGTAGGTATGGCCGTCGCAATCGCAAAGGCGTCGGCTTGCCGTGGCGTGCGCGCGAGCAGCGCGAGGAGCATCCCGATCAGCGGAAGTGCCAGTACGACAGCGGCGAGGGCGGGCACGAGGTCAGTCACGCAGGCCTCGAAGTAGCTCGGTGTCGCCGGTGCCAAGGTCGCTGTGAATTCGCTGCGCGAACGCCGCGGCGACGGTCACGATGAGCGCAAGGTCGAAGAGCGCCCCGAACTCGATCACGTAGGACAGCCCTCCAGGCACGGAGACCGCGAGCAACGAGAGGCCGTTCTCGGCCACGACGAGTCCGAGCAGCTGGAACAGGATAGGGCGTCGCGCGATGACGATCGTGATCCCGACGAGCACGAGCGCGACCGCCGTGTGTTCGGTGTGCGGAGCGCCGAGGCCGAGGGGTGGGACCAGGACGACGGCGCACAGCGCCACCGCACCGGCGGCGGCGAGGCGCATCAGCGGGCCCGCGGCAGCCGCCACCGGGCCGGCCTTAGGGGTGCGACGTATCAGCAGGTACAACAGCGCTGGGAGCACGATCGCCTTGCTAAGGAGCACGCTCGCAACGAGGAAGTCGCCGGAGCGCCCGCCGGCGAAGCTGATCGCGACGATGCCCAGCGCGAGCGACTGGGCTGCCAGGAGCGCGATCCCGACCGACCGCCGACGCACGACGATCACGGCGAGCCCGAGCGCGAGCATTGCCGTGACGAGCACACCGCTCACACGCCCACCCCCCCAATCCACATTCCGGCTCCTGCGAGCGCGATCGCGCAGCCGACCCCCAGAAGCGCGGGCACCCGCAGGATCCGCATCTTCGCCTGCTCGGTCTCGACCAGCGCGAGCGCGCCGCAGAGCACGGCAACCCCGGCGACCAGCAGGCCGAGACCCGCTGCGAACCCTCCCCAGTGCGGCAGGTAGAGCTCGGCGCCCAAGACGAGGATGACCCAATGGCGCGCGGCGCCGGCCCACAGCAGTAATGCGAGGTCGCGCCCGGCGTACTCGAGCAGCGGCCCCTCGTGAATCATCGTCAGCTCGAGATGCGTGTCGGGGTTGTCGATCGGCTGGCGCCCGGTCTCCACAAGGATCACGAGCACGAACGCAATAGCGCCGCACCAGTGCGCCGGCCCGCTCCAGAGATGCCCGCCCGCCGCAGCGGCGCTCATCGCGAGGAGATCTGTGCTGTTCGCGGGAAGCGCGGCGACGAGCAGCGCAAGTACCAGCAGAGCCTCGCCGAACACCGAGATCATCAGCTCGCGTGCCGAGGCCATTAGGGCGAAGCCGTTACCGATGTCCCACGACGCTGCGGCCAACGCGAAGCGGGCGAGCGCGAGCAAGCCGACCAGCACGAGCGCGTCGTTACCGAGCCCGAAGCTCCCCGTGCGCCCGGCGATCGGGACGATGGCCAGCGCCGCGAGCAGACAGGCAGCGACAAGCGGCGGAGCGAGCCGGTAGACCACGCCGGCTCCCTCGGGGTCAACCGCGCTCTTGTGCCATAGACGCCACAATGTGCGGTACGGCTGTAGCACCGAGGGGCCCCGACGGCCCTGCAGTCGCGCCTTGAATGCCTGGATCGAGCCCGGCAAGAGCGGTGCCAGGGCGACGCCAGCGACTTGCACTATCGCGGCGGCCGCGTTCATCCGAGGACTCCCGTGTACACCAGCACGAGCAACCCGATGACCAGTCCGAGCAGATACGCGGCGTAGGTGCGCACGTTCCCCGACTGCAAGCGTCGGGCAAAGGAAGCAGCGCGCATTCCAGCCCGGACCGTCGGCTCGTACACAGACGCATCCAGGAGCGACGGAACGTGGCCCGTGTAGGTGATGCTCTGGACCATCCCGCCGCCCCGCGCGACCTCAATCTCGCGGCGCGGGCGCAACACCACCTCGAGCACGAGCCGCAGCGGCTTGGTGAACCCCGCCGAGGTCCAGCTGAGTGCTCCCACGACCGGCTGCCCGCAGGCCCAACTCGGCGCCGGCGCGGCGCGACGCTTCCCGCGCAGCCCGACCAGCACCGCCGTGAAAGCCAGGAGCGCAAGCGCAAGGGGCAGCGGAAGGTATGAGCCGGTGCCCGGCACAACCAGGCCCGCATGTCGAGCCAACACAGAACCGTTCACCCCAGGCGCCAGACCAGCAAGCGTCGGTACCACCAGGCCTGGCACGAGGCCAAGCACCACGCACAGCACGGCAAGCACGGTCATCCCGGCCCGCATGCCCACGGGCGGGTCAACCGCGGCATCACACTCGACCCGCCGCGGCGAACCAAGCAGAACCAACCCGACCACCTTCGCGAAGCACAGCAGCGCGAGCGCCGCCGTCATCGCAAGGCCCGCGAGTGCAACCCCGCCCGAGAGCGCGACACCAAGCGGGCGGTAGAACGCGACATGCAACAGGGACTGCAAGACCAGCCACTCGGACGCGAACCCATTCAGCGGCGGCAGCCCGGCAATGGCCATAGAGCCAACGAGAAAAGCACCACCCGCCCAAGGCATCCGCCGCAGCAGCCCGCCGAGGTGATCGAGGTCGAGACTCCCCACCGCGCGCTCCAACGCGCCCGCACCGAGAAACAGCAGAGCCTTGAAGATCGCGTGGTTCGCGACATGGAGCAGAGCGGCGGCGAATGCGATCGCGGCCCACGTGCTGTTGCCAGCGTCCGCGAACAACAGGGACGCACCGAGGCCGAGAGCGATGATGCCGACGTTCTCGATCGAGTGATACGCGAGCAGCCGCTTGAGCTCATGCTGCACGAGCGCCCACAGAACCCCGCCCAGCGACGACATCAGGCCGATCGCCAGCAGAGCGAGACCCAGCCACCGAGGCGTCGCGCCTAGCCACTGAAACTCGACCCGGATCAGCCCGTAGAGCGCGACCTTGATCATCATGCCCGACATCAGCGCAGAGAGGTGCGCGGGCGCGACCGGGTGCGCACGAGGTAGCCAAGAGTGCAACGGGATGAACCCAGCCTTCGTGCCGAAGCCGATGAGCGCCGCGATGGCTACGAGCGTTTGAGCGCCGGTCCCGGCCGCTGCGAGCGCGGACGGCTCGCCGACCGCGCCGTGATGCGCGAGCGTGATGAGCGCGACCCAGACTCCGGCGCCGCCCAAATGTGTGATCGCCAGATACGCGTACACCGCCGAGCGAACGGCCTGGTCACGCCTGGCCACAAGGATCGCCGCGGCCGGCACGAGCGTCATCAGCTCCCAGAACGCAAGGAAACTCGTCACGTCACGCGCCGCAAACACGCCGACCAAAGACAGCAGGAACGCTGCCGTCAACGCTCCGACCGTCCGTGCGCCTGGGCTCGCAGGCAGGTAATCGCGAGCAAACACGAGCGTCGGCACGGCAGTCAGCGCGAGCACGGCAAGGAAGAAACCGCTGAGCGGGTCAAGGCCAAAAGCCGGGGCGATCGTGCTGCGGAACGACGCACCGAGCACATTGCCGTCGACGAGCACGGCGATGCCCACCGCGCCGAGCACCGCCATTGCCGCGGCTTGCACCGCCAGGCCGGCTCGCAGACTGCCGCGCATCGCGGCGAGCAGGCCGCCCACTGCGAGCAGCGCAACTCCCGCGAGCGCACCCCCGGCGAGCACGCCCACCGCTAGCCGCGATCCCGTCGAGGCCCGAAGTCCTCCTCAGCGAGGTCGTCTAGCAGCACCCTGTTCTCCTCGAGCGCCGCCGAGATGATCCCCTTCGCAAGCTCGAGCAGCTCGAGCGTGCGCGCGTCTTTGACCCGGTAGTAGACGCTCGTGCCTTCCCTCCGGCTCGCCACGAGACCCTGAGCACGCAGCGCCGCCAGATGCTGGGACGTGCCGCTCGAGTCCAACTCGAGCTCATCCTGCAGAGCTCCGACCGAGCGCTCGCCATCGCGGAGCAGCTGCAGCATACGAACCCGGACCGGATGGCCGAGCACTCGAAAGAAGTCAGCCTTCAACGCGTAGACCGGAGACTCGCCAGCGCGGGAAGACCACATCGTCCTCAAATCTTACAAGATTATGAGAGACTCCTAACGCGAGCATCTCGCCCCTAGCCTCACGCGCTCCCGCAAAGGACACGGAGAGGACCGGAGCTGACGAGCACCGGGTGAGCGCTTCGGGGTCGAGCACCGGACCTCTTCGGCAAAGAAAGCAACACGCGGTGGCTGCGGGCGGTTAGACTTGCCGCGTTCGGGTTTCTCCCAGAAGGCCCAGGTGAAGGAAAGGGGGAGCAGCGACATCTCATGCCAGATCGCCCCGTCGCGCGGCCCGCGAGGGCGGCCTTCTAAGGCCCCGAGCGGACCTCGCGGCGAAGACCGAGGCTCCCGGCCCCGCGGCCGTGGACCCTGACATAGCAAGGGAGGACAAATGCCTAAGAAGGTCCTCGTCAGCGTGGCCCCGCTGCTGGCAATCGCCGCGTTTGCGGTGACGCCGGTAGTGGCGCAGGCCGCGGGGCCGCGTTGGTACAGCGACGGCAAACCAATCAAAGAAGGCGAACGCGTGCTCGTCGCCACCAGCGGGGCACTCACGTTTCACGTAAGGGCTGCCACCGGTGCAGAAGTGGCCTCTATTAAATGCAAGGTGAAGGATAAAGAGAACATCTTCAACACTAACGAAGCTGGACTGGACGAAATCACAGCATTCGTGCTCTCCGGCTGCAAGATAAAGCCGTCGCCGTGTCCCGCAGGCACAACAGGGGAAATCATCGTAAAGGGTCTTCCGTGGGCCACTCGCCTGATCCCCGGCCCTCCGATAAGGGACGAAGTCGCGGGCGTGGAATTGGAAGCAAGATGCAGTGGTACCCACTATCTCACGTTCAAAGGGACACTTACGCCTGAAGTCGGCAACAGTGTCCTGACATTCGGTTCCGGCTCCGGCCAACTCGTTGAACCGGGCTTCGGTTTGACAGCCGAAATCACCGGTACAGACAAACTCAAAGGCCCCAAAGGAGACACAAAGATAACTGCAGCCTAGCGTCGCCCATCAGCATATACGCGAATGCCTCCCGGTCAGTCACGGCGGGGCTTGAACGGCCTCAGGCTGTTCTTCGGCGCAGCGTCAATGCACCGAGCGCGAGTGAGGCGAGCGTGGCTGCCACGATCACGACGACATCGCCGAGTAGAGCCGTGCCCAGCGCCGTGGGCCTGGTCGCCCTCTGCAGCGCGTCGTAGGCATAGGTCAGTGGCAGCGCCCAGGAAACGTCGTAGAGCACCGGCGCCATCGCGTCGCGGGCCACGAAGAGCCCGCAGAGGAGCATCTGCGGGAACACGACGGCCGGCATGAATTGGACGGCTTGGAACTCGGTCTGCGCAAAGGCGCTGACGAACAGGCCGAGAGCCATGCCCAGCAGGGCGTTGGCGACCGCCAAGAGCGCAACCAGCCATGCGCCGTGGGGTGCATGGAGCCCCAACGCCAAGAAGCCGACCGCGCAGACGACCCCCGCTTGGACGCTCGCCAGCAGGCCGAAGGCAATCCCGTAGCCCGCGAGCAGATCGAGCTTGGCGAGAGGCAGGGTCATCAGCCGCTCAAGCGTGCCGGTCGTCCGCTCCCGCAGCATCGTGATCGAGGTGACGAGAAACATCAGGATGAAGGGAAACAGGCCGCACAGAGGCGCCCCGATGTGCTGGAACGCCTGCGGCTTCTGGTCGAAGACGTAGCGCATCAAGACCAGCAGCAGGCAGGGCACAAGCAAAAGCAGGGCCGCGGTCCGGTGGTCGCGGCGAACCTGCAACAGCACTCGGCCGGCGGTCGCGAGCGTGACCCGAGCGCTCATCACGCGCCCTGGTTCACCTTAATGACGGCAAGGAAGGCGCGACCGAGATCCTGTTCTCCCGTTTGACTGCGCAGGTCCTGGGGCGTCGTCTGCTCCAGCGGCGCACCGTAGCGCATGAGCAGCAGGGCGCCACACGCCCCAGCCTCGTCCATGACGTGGCTTGACACCAGCAGCGTCGTGCCACCCTTTGCCAGTTCATGGAAGGTTTGCCAGAGTTCGGCGCGGAGAATCGGGTCCAAGCCGACCGTCGGCTCATCCAGGATCAGCAGTTCGGGGCGATTCAGCAGCGCGGTGGCCAGCGAGACGCGTGCCTGCTCGCCCCCTGACAGCGAGCCGACCACCTGCCGCTCTCGTCCAGCGAGCCCAACGGTGCGCAACACCTCCTTGACCCGCTCGCGCCGAACATCGACGATACGTGCGAAATAGCGCAGGTTCTCCTCCACGGCGAGGTCGCTGTAGATGGAGGGGGCCTGCGTCACATACCCGACGCGCCTGCGCAGGCCGGCGTCCCCGGCCGTCAGGCCGAGCACCTTGACTTCCCCCTTGACCCTCGCCTGCACGCCAACAATTGAGCGCATCAGAGTCGTCTTGCCGCAGCCGCTGGGACCGAGCAGGCCGGTCACCGATCCGCGTGCCACATCGAGCGACACGTCCGCGAGGACTTGCCGCCCGCCGCGTATCACTCCCAGGTGCCTTATCTCTATTGCATTCCCACTCACACCAGGAGGTTATTGGCTCGGCTGACTGACCTTCGGCAGGGTCCGGTGCAGCGTTCTGACAACGCGGATCTCATCTGAGGTGTGCCAGCCGGCCTCTGCGCGAGCGTGTGGACCAACGACCGCGAGCGCGATCAGGATGTCGCCACGCGCGTGCACACGGGGAGCATCGAGATCAACCACTACATGGTCGACCCCGTCGCTCCGTTCGGCGGGGTCAAGGCGAGCGGCCTCGGGCGCGAACTCGGCCCCGAGGGGCTCACCTCCTACCCGCAGCTGCAGTCGATCTACGAGGCGCCGTCCCCGTAAGCCCAGGCCGCTCCTTAGCGACACGGGCCTGCGATCAAAGGTCGTCTCGGACGCGCGCTCGGCCCTGCTGGACGCGCCTGACGAAAGCGTGGAGCGTTGATAAAGTCGGCCCACAGGTCCGGTCATCGGGCCGGGCCGCAAGGGGAAGGGAGTCGGCAATGGCCGACCGTTTGCTGTTCATCGGTTGGGGTACGCCCGTTCGCGGTCGCGAGGAGCGGGGCCTTGAGGTGTTCAACGAGTCCATTGGCTACTACGGGCGCCTTCAACAAGAGGGCCGCATCGAGAAGTTCGATGTCGTCCTGCTCGGGCCCAACGGCGACCTCAACGGCTACATAGAGCTGCACGGATCGGCCGCGCAGCTCGCCGCTGTCCGCGAGGAGGAGGAGTTCCGTCGCATCACCGTTGACGCCAGCCTGATAGTCGACGGGCTGCGCCAGATCGACGGCCTCGCGAACGACGGGGTCGCACGGGAAATGGAGCTCTATCGGGAAAGCATCGCGCGGGTTCCACAGACCGCGTGAAGCCTGGCCGGTGGCGCCGGCGCCTTGCCCGGGCAGGCGGGGCGCCGCGGGCCGGTTCGAGAGATCCGCCGCCGCGTGGGGTATCTCTGTGCCGGATGACAGACAGTCCCCACGATCGGCCGATCGCCGCACACATAGCGTCGATCACGACGCGAGCCGTCTCAGACACCGAGCGGCTCGCCTCTGCGATGCTCGCCAGCTGTTGGCCGGGCGGCCCGAACGATCGCAGCGAGCCCGGTGCGCTCGAGTGGGTGCGCCGCTGGGGCCCGCGACGCGTGGGGCCCTTACCACCCGCCTGCTCCTGCGCGGCGGGGCGCTGTCGCGTCTGTAACTGAGCGTCGCGAGACACGCAGTCCGTTGCGACGGATGCAGCTGAAACGGGGGTGCAGCTGAAACCGGGTTCCCTCGAGCTTTGGCGAGGAGCGAGGGCCGCGAGAATGCGATCATCCCACTAGCGCGTCACGATGGCGCCAGGCAAGGCTCAACGCTCGAGGGGAGGTGGCGCGGGATGGCTGACCAGCAACAGGAGCGAATGGGGAGGTTCATCGAGCCGTTCCTGGTGAAGCCAGGATCAAGGGTGAGGCTCGAGAAGGACTTTGACCCCGCCTTCAAGGCCGGCGTCAAGAAGAAGAAGCAAGGGATCGACCTGCTCCGCGAGGGCGTGGAGTTGCTCAGCGAATACCAGGCGCGCCTGGAAGCCCAGGACACCCACGGGGTGCTCATAGTGCTGCAGGCGTTGGATGCAGCCGGCAAGGACGGCATGATCCGTCACGTGATGAGCGGGGTCAACCCGCAGGGCGTGGCCGTCCACAGCTTCAAGGTGCCCTCGGCGGAAGAGCTCACCCACGACTTCCTGTGGCGCTACCAGCAGCACCTGCCCAGGCGCGGCGAGATCGGGATCTTCAACCGCTCCCATTACGAGGAGGTGCTCGTTGTCCGCGTGCACCCGGAGAACCTCGACCGCCAGAAGATGCCCCCCGAGGCTAAGCGCAAGGGTGTCTGGGCTCGCCGCTATCGCGAGATCAACGACTGGGAGCACTACCTCGTGGACAACGGCCTGCGCATCGTGAAGCTGTTCCTCAACCTCTCCAAGGAAGAGCAGCGCATCCGTTTCCTGAGGCGCTGCGACCTGCCTGAGCACAACTGGAAGTTCTCGGCCGCCGACGTGCGCGAGCGCGCCCATTGGGATGCCTACCAGGAGGCCTTCTCGGAGATGCTCTCCCACACCAGCACCCCCTGGGCGCCGTGGCACGTGATCCCGGCCGATCGCAAGTGGTTCGCGCGGATCGCTGCCGCTTCGGTGCTCGTGAACGCGCTGATGGAGATAGACCCGCAGTACCCGATAATCGAGGCCGATGCTCGCAGGCAGCTCGCCGCGGCCAAGGCGGACCTGGAAGCGCAGGCGCCCGCCGGAGCGGCCCCCGATCCCGTCTCAGAACAGCTCGGCAAGCCGTCTGAGGGCGGCGCCGTCGCCGGCGCCGAGGGCGTACTCGCCCCCTTCTCCGGCCCGCTCGGAGGCTAGCCCACCCGCGGGCTCCCGCCAGCGCGCGGACCCGGCGACATCTCAGGCGGGGGAATGCCCAAAAGATCCACATCCGTCCCGCCGCAGTGAGCGAGGGGGCGCGCGGGGGCCGCTACGCCGTGACCCACGCTCTCCGTGAGCCATGAAGGGCACTCGTACATTCGTCCAGATCTCGCACAACGGAAGCTCCCTGCCGCAGACTGTCGGCTCGACCAACCACACACTGCAAAGGCAAACTCGTCGTGAGACGAGGGCGCAAAGTCAGGGATCTCGAACGAGATAGCTCGGCCGCCAGTAGAACGCCACGGAGGGCTATCGTGTTTTCAGATTCGTCGCAGCGTACGTCAAGGAGCTCCCAGCGCCCGACCCGTCTCCCGCAGCTGCTGCGGACGAGCTCGCAGGATGCGCGAGGCTTCTCGCTCATCGAGCTCTTGGTTGTCCTTCTGATCATCGGCATCCTCGCGGCGATCGCGATTCCGTCATTCCTGAGCCAGAAGAGCAAGGCATATGACGTCTCGGCGAAGGAGCTCGCTCGCACCGCCGAGACCACGGCGGAGACGATCGCGACCGAGAACAACGGCGAATACGAAAAGGTCACCGCGGTCGAACTGCACAAACACGAAACTGTGATCCCGCTTTCCGAAGCGGAAGTCGGCTCCAAGAACGCCTGGATCAGCGGGGCGTCGGGGACCAAGGAAAGCTACAGCGTGACGGCGACCGCCGCGAACACAGGCGACAAATTCACGATCTCGAGGAGCTCGACCGGGCAGATAACGCGCACATGCGTCAGCGGCCCCGCCAAAACCGGCTGCTCGGGAGCAGAATCAGGCAGCTGGTAAGGGCCGAGCGGGCGAGCGAGATCATGCTCGCGGGGTTTGTGGCGCGCACGGGCACCCTAAGTTCAGCGGGCGGCTGATCTCCGAAACCAAGCGCGAGGCGCGCCCACCGGAGGGCGCTGCGAGCGCGCTCGCAGCGCCCCGAGGCCCTGGTCGAATGCCACCCACCGTCAAGGCGTAGAGTCAAGCCCGTGGCTAGACACCGCGCTCGGGCTCATCGAGCCACCGGGAGGGATCGCCGGTGAGCGAACAGGACAGCGTCCCCCGCGCCGCGGGGCTCTACTTCAGTCATCCGGCTTGCCTGGAGCACGACCCGCGGGCGCACATGCCCGAGCACCCGGACACGCCCGAGCGGCTGCTGGCGATCGAGCGGGCGCTGGCCGGGTGCGACTGGCTCGGCTGGGAGCGGCGCGAGGCCCCGCCCGCCGAGGAAACCCAGCTGGAGCTCATCCACAGCCGCAGCCATGTCCAGAGGATCAGAGACCTGTCTCTGGCCGGTGGAGGAGCGATCGACCCCGACACCTTCCTCGGCGAGCCCTCCTACCGCGCCGCGCTGCACGCCGCCGGGGGCGCGCTGGAGATGACGCGGGCGCTGATGGCGGGCGAGGCCACGCGGGGGTTCTGCGGGGTGAGGCCCTCAGGCCACCACGCCGAACCAGATCGCGCGATGGGCTTCTGCCTGTTCAACAACCTCGCGCTCGCGGCGGAGCTCGCGATTCGTGAGCTGGGCGCCGAGCGCGTGTTCATCCTCGATTGGGACGTCCACCACGGCAACGGCACCGCGGAGGCATTCCGCCATCGCCCCGACGTGCTGTTCGCGAGCATCCATCAGTTCGGGATCTACCCCGGCACCGGTGCTCTCAGCGATGTGGGATCCGGTCCCGGAGAGGGCTACACGATCAACCTTCCGGTCCCGGCGGGCTCCGAGGAGGAGCTCTGGCTGTCGCTGATCGAGCACATCGTGCTTCCCGCCGCCGCGGCGTTCGAACCGGACCTCGTGCTGATCTCGGCCGGCTTCGATGCACACCGCGCGGACCCGCTCGCGAGCTGCCGGCTCGAGGCGTCGTCCTTCGCGGAAATGGCCCGTCACGTCCGCGGCTTCGCCGCGGAGCGCGAGGTGCCGCTCGGCGCGATCCTCGAGGGCGGCTATGAACCCGTCGCCCTGGCCGAGAGCGTGCAGGAGACGCTCGCAGCCCTCGCGGGCAGCGAGCCGGCCCGCTCCGCCGCACCGGAGGCGCTGCTGACCTCGCGTGCAGCCGCGCAGATCGCGCAGTACTGGCCGCTCTGAGCCCAGCTACCGTAGTTTTCCCCCTTCTGAGCGCGGACCCGAGCGGATGCTTCGCGTCCTCGCTCGGGCGAGGCTTCGAGCATCATGAGAGTGTCAGGCGCCGACGGGGGGGAGTCTTCGCCCAAGCAAAGCGATCAACGTGAACCGAAGCTCGTGCGGCTGCGGGACGGCTCATCTGTGACGGTGCGCGCGGCGACCGCGCGCGATGAGCCGGCGCTGCGGTCGTTCCTGTCGGGACTCGGCCTGGAGGCCCGGCGCCTGGGGTTCTTCACGATGGCGAGGGACATCACCTTGCCGCCGGCGCCAGCGGCAGCGGCGGGGAGAGGGGACCACCGCTATGGCCTGGTCGCACATGACGAAGCGGGCATCGTCGTGGGTCACGCGATCTGCGCCCCGCTCGATGGGTCGCCCGCGGCGGTCGCGGTCGAGGTCGCCGACCACCTGCATGGTCGCGGCCTTGGAACGATCCTGATCGAGCGGCTGGCCGCCATCGCCGAGCGTCTCGGTATCACCCACTTCATCGCCGAGGTCCTGCCCGAGAACCGCGCCCTGCTCGACGTTTTCCGCGACGGGTTCGATGCCCGGCCGACCTTCTACGAGGGATCGGACGCCGTTGAGTTTCCCACCGCTGCCTGGCGGCTGGCGCGCGAGCGCTTCGCCGAGGGGCCGGCTAAGCGCGCAGGCGCGTCACAGAGCTAGGCGCGCGAGCGCCTCACACAGCCGGCGTCTCTCGCAACACTCCGGAGAGGCTCCTCGGAGACGGAGAGGCTCCTCGGAGAGAGAGGCTCCTTGGGAGAGCTCCGACGAACGCTGATCAGGCCGCCGCGGGCACGGGCGCCATGACTCTCGCGGCGAGGTCCACGAGCCGGCTGGAGTAGCCCCACTCGTTGTCATACCAGGCGATGACCTTCACCTGGGTGCCGTCCATCACGCTCGTCAGAGCGGAGTCGAAGATCGCCGAGAAAGGAGACCTCACGATGTCGCTCGAGACGATCGGGTCCTCGCTGTAGGAGAGGATGCCCTTCAGCCGCCCGTGCTCGGCGGCACCGCGGAAGGCGGCGTTTAGCTCCTCGACGCTCGTCGCTCGTTCGCTCTCCACGGTGAGGTCCACGATCGAACCGGTCGGGGTCGGCACGCGGATCGCGAAGCCACCCAGTCGTCCATCGAGCTCGGGGATCACGAGCCCCAGGGCCTTCGCCGCCCCGGTCGATGTCGGCACGAGGTTGAGCGCGGCGGCGCGAGCTCGTCGGAGGTCCCTGTGCGGCGCGTCCAGCAGGTTCTGATCGGCCGTGTAGGCGTGGATCGTGCTCATCAGACCGTGGCGGATGCCCACGGTGTCGTTGAGCACCTTGGCGACCGGCGCCAGGCAGTTGGTCGTGCACGAGGCGTTGCTGATGATGTGATGGCGCTCGGGGTCATAGACGTCCTCGAAGTTCACCCCGATCACCACGGTCGCGTCGACGGGCTCCGATCCCTTCGCCGGCGCGGAGATGATCACCTTGCGCGCGCCCGCCGCGAGATGCTCGGCGGCTGCCGCCCGCGTGCGATGACGCCCGGTCGACTCGACGACCACATCCACGCCGAGCTCCCTCCACGGCAGCTCGGAGACCTGAGGCTCCGCGAATACGCGGCTCGCGCGCCCGCCGATCACGATCTCGCGCTCGCCCGACTCCACCAAGGCCGGGAAGGCCCCGTAGACCGAGTCGTGGCGCAGCAGGTGTGCCAGCGTGCCCGCGTCGGTGAGGTCGTTGATCGCAACGACCTCGAGGTCAGCGCCCTGTTCGTGCGCGATACGCAGAACGCTGCGTCCGACGCGACCGAAGCCGTTGATCGCTACTCGAGTTGGCATCTGCGCTCTCCTCTGCTCGTATCTGGAACGGATGCTGGCGGCGGGATCCCCTCGGCGGGCCCTGCACCACAAGCTACGCGCCGTCGCGAGCCGCGTCATGAGTGATGGGCCTCATCATCGCGTAGTGAGAACTACTGACCGCGTTCAGTGGGGAGTGCGGTCGCCGGCGAGACTCCAGATGCTTGAATGGTCCAGGACCCCACGCGAAGCCCAAACCCGAGAGGAGCGATGACCTGATGAGCGTTGCCACCAATGCTGATGCCCTCCCCCAGGTCGAGCCGGTGCGACCGTTCGCTCAGCTGGGTCGCGAGGACACCATGTACGCCGGTGGCAAGGGCGCGAACCTGGGCGAGCTCACCGCCGCCGGGCTGCCGGTGCCGGACGGCTTCGTCGTGGGTGCCCCGGCATACGCGGCCTTCTGTGCCCAGACGGGGCTGCGCGAAAAACTCGCCGGGCTGTTGGACGACGTGGACGTCGAGGACACCGCCGCGCTCAGAGCTGCGAGCGCCGCCGCGCGCGAGCTCTTCGACGAGACGCCGATACCCGAGCCGCTGGCGCGGGAGATCCGCTCGAGCTACGAGGAGCTCGTCGGTGAGGATGCCGTGGCGCCGGTGGCCGTGCGCTCCTCGGCGACGGCGGAGGACACCGCCGAGTCCTCCTTCGCGGGTATGAACGAGACCTTCCTGAACGTCCGTGGCGCCGACGCTGTGATCGACGCGGTGCGTCGATGCTGGCGTTCGCTGTTCGGCGCCCGCACCATCTACTACCGGGGCGTGAACGGTCTCGGCCAGGCCGACATGGACATCGCGGTCGTGGTCCAGCGTCAGCTCGCCTCGACCCGCGCCGGGGTAATGTTCACCGTCAACCCGGCGACGGGCGAGCGCGGAGAGCTGGTCATCGAGGGCTCCTTCGGCCTCGGCGAGGCGGTCGTCTCGGGATCGGTCTCCCCCGACCGCTACGTCGTCGACAAGGCGACGCTCGCGATCCGCCGCCGCGAGGTCCACCACAAGGAGCTCCTGATCGAGTACGCCCCCGACGGAGGCACCCAGCAGCGCACCCTCTCAGAGCAGGAGGCGCTTCAGCCGGTCCTCACAGACGCGGAGGTCATCGCGGTCGCCGACCTCGGCCGGCGCATCGAGGAGCACTACGGTACCCCCCAGGACACCGAGTGGGCGTTCGACCCCGACGGGCTGCTGTGGATGCTGCAGAGCAGGCCGATCACGACGCTTCACGAGGAGTCCATGAAGAAGGCGGCGGCGACGCAGCCCTCAGAGCCGCAGGCCGTGCTGCTGCGCGGCTTGGGCGGGGCGCCCGGAGGCGCCAGCGGCGCCGCGCGGATACTCACCTCGCTCGAGGACACCTCGACCCTGAAGGACGGCGATGTGCTCGTCACTCACATGACCGCCCCGGATTGGCTGCCGCTGATGCGCCGTGCCGCGGCGATCATCACCGACTCCGGCGGCATGACCTGCCACGCGGCGATCGTCTCGCGCGAGCTCGGCATCCCCTGCGTGGTGGGCACGGGAGACGCGACCCGCATGCTGCGCGACGGTGAGATCGTGACCGTCGACGCCACCCGCGGCGTCGTGCTCGAGGGCGCGCGGGCGAGCGAGCCGGCGCTCCCATCAGCCGGCGAGCAGGCCGCGACGGGGCACCTCGTGCAAGCGGTCGGCGCAGTCACCGCGACACAGATCCTCGTGAACCTCTCAGAGCCCTCGCAGGTCGAGCGCGTCAAGGACCTGCCGGTGGACGGCGTGGGCCTCCTGCGCGCCGAGCTGATGGTGCTGGAGGCGCTCGCGGGTGATCATCCCCGCATCCTGCTCGAGGAGGGCCGCGGCGAGGAGTTCGTCTCGCGGATGGCTGAGGCGCTCAGCACCTTCGCGGCCGGCTTCGCGCCGCGACCTGTCACCTACAGGACGATCGACTTCCGCACCAACGAGTTCTCGGGGCTGCGCGGCGGCGAGCGCTTCGAGCCCGATGAGGCCAACCCGATGATCGGCTATCGCGGGGCCCTGCGCTACACGCGCGAGCCCGACGTCTTCGCGCTTGAGCTGGACGCGTTGCGCAGAGTCTGGGATTCCGGGGAGCAGAACCTGCACGTGATGCTGCCCTTCGTGCGGAGCACCCGCGAGTTGCGCAGATGCCGAGCGCTGATCGCAGAGTCGGGCCTGCTCGACCGCCCTGGGTTCGAGCTGTGGGTGATGGCCGAGGTGCCCTCGGTGCTCTTCAACCTGAAGGAGTACGCCGCGCTGGGGGTCACGGGGATCTCAATCGGCTCCAACGACCTCACGCAGCTCTTGCTCGGTGCCGACCGCGACAACGAGGTGCTCGCCGAGACATTCGACGAGCGCGACCCCGCCGTGACCGCCTATCTGCGCCAGCTGATCCCGCACGCCCGCGGGCTCGGGTTGCGCACATCGATCTGCGGTCAGGCCCCATCGGTGCACCCCGAGTACGCCGAGCTGCTGGTGCGCGCCGGGATCGACGCGATCTCCGTGAGCGTGGACGTGCTCGACCGCACGCGGGCGATGGTGGCGGCCGCCGAGCAACGTGTGCTGCTCGACACGGCTCGCGCGGGCGCAGACATGGCGTCCAGGCCCCCGGCGGAAGCTCAGGCCTAGTTCGATGTTCCAGGTGCGCATCCACGGTCGCGGCGGCCAGGGCGTCGTGACCGCAGCGGAGATGCTCGCGCTCGCGGCCTTCAACGAGGGCCGCTACGCGCAGGCGTTCCCGAGCTTCGGCTCGGAGCGCATGGGCGCACCCGTCGTGTCATTCTGCCGGATCGACGATCACGAGATCCGCCTGCGCGAGCCCGTGATGAATCCGGATGCGCTGATCATCCAGGACCCGACGCTGCTGCACCAGGTGGACGTGTTCGGTGGCTGCAGGGACGACGCCTTCATCCTCATCAACACCGCGAAGAGCTTCGACGAGCTCGGTCTCGGCGACTTCGTGAAGGGCTTCCGCCACGAGCGGCTGCTGACGGTGCCCGCCGGCGACCTCGCGCGCCAGCACACCGGACGGCCGGTCGCCAACGCCGCGCTGCTCGGCGGCTTCGCGGCGCTGAGCGAGCTGATCTCGCTCGAGGCCGTGGCGAGCGCGATCCGCGAGCGCTTCAGCGGAGTCATCGCCGAGGGCAACGTGGCAGCGGCGCGGGCCGCCAACGCCTGGGTTCAGAACGAGCTGGGGGAGCTGAGCGGTGCTGCGGCAAGTTGAGGGCTCGCGCGCGGTGGCCGAGGCGGTTGCGCTATGCCGGCCCGAGGTCATCTGCGCCTACCCGATATCCCCCCAGACGCACATCGTCGAGAACCTCTCCCAGCTCGTGAAGAGCGGCGAGCTCGCGCCGTGCGAGTTCGTGAACGTCGAGTCGGAGTTCGCCGCGATGTCGGTGGCGATCGGCGCCTCCGCCACGGGAGCACGTGCCTACACCGCGACCGCGAGCCAAGGACTGCTCTACATGGTCGAGGCGCTCTACAATGCCTCCGGGCTCGGCCTGCCGATCGTGATGACGGTCGCCAACCGCGCGATCGGTGCGCCGATCAACATCTGGAACGACCACAGCGACTCGATGTCTCAGCGCGACTCCGGCTGGATCCAGCTCTACGCGGAGACCAACCAGGAGGCGCTCGACCTCCACATCCAGGCCTTCCGGCTCGCCGAGGAGCTCTCGACGCCCGTGATGGTCTGCATGGACGGCTTCATCCTCACGCACGCCGTCGAGCGCGTCGACGTCCCCGAGCAGGAGCTCATCGACGCGTTCCTGCCCGCCTATCAGCCACGCCAGGCGCTCGATCCCGATGAGCCCGTCACGATCGGCGCGATGGTGGGCCCCGAGGCGTTCATGGAGGTGAAGTACCTCGCGCACGCAAAGCAGATGCAGGCGCTCGAGTTGATCCCCCGGATCGCCGCCGACTTCAAGCACGCCTTCGGGCGCGACAGCGGCGGCCTGATCTCCGCCTACCACGCCGAGGACGCCGAGACGATCGTGGTCGCACTCGGCTCGGTCCTCGGGACGATCAAGGACACGATCGACGAGATGCGCGGCCAAGGCGTGAAGATCGGCGCGCTGGGGATCTGCTCGTTTCGCCCGTTTCCCCTCGACGCGGTACGCGCGGCGCTGGGCCACGCCCAGCGGGTGCTCGTGCTCGAGAAGGCGCTCGCAGTCGGCATCGGGGGCATCGTCTCGGCGAACGTCCGCATGGCGCTCGCCGGCATCCAGCTCCACGGCTACACGGTCATCGCGGGCCTCGGCGGACGGCCGATCACGAAGGCGTCGCTGAGCGGCCTGTTCGCCGACGCCGTGGCCGACCGCCTCGAGCCGCTGACCTTCCTCGACATGAACTGGGACGTCGTGAACCGAGAGCTCGAGCGCATGGGCGCATCGCGCAGCTCCGGCCCGCACGCCGAGAACATGCTGCGCGACGTCGGACCTGTGGCGGCGGGCCCGGTATGAGGAGCCCGCGAGCATGAAGGCGCCCCCGATCCGCTTCTACCAGACCGGCAGCTTCGCGGTCGGCAATCGCCTGCTCGACCCCGGGCAGCGCTCCGTGCAGGCCGACGAGCAGCGGACGAACTCGATTACCTGCGGCCACCGTGCCTGCCAGGGCTGCGGGGAGGCGCTCGGCGCGCGCTATGCGCTGGACGCCGCGATGCGCGCCACGAACGGCCAGATGATCGCCGCGAACGCAACCGGCTGCCTGGAGGTGTTCTCGACCCCCTACCCGGAGAGCTCGTGGAGGATCCCGTGGATCCACTCGCTCTTCGGGAACGCTCCGGCTGTATCGACGGGGATAGCCGCCGCCCTGCGGGCGCAGGGCCGCGAGAACGTGCGCGTCGTCGGTCAGGGCGGCGACGGCGGGACCGTCGACATCGGCTTCGCCTGCCTGTCGGGGATGTTCGAGCGCAACGACGACGTGCTCTACATCTGTTACGACAACGAGGCCTACATGAACACCGGCGTGCAGCGCTCGGGCGCGACCCCACCCGCTGCACGCACCGCCACGACCCAGGCCGTCGGTCCGGAACCGGGCAACGTGTTCGGCCAAGGCAAGAGCGCGCCGCTGATCGCGATGGCGCACGAGATCCCCTACGTGGCGACGGCTACGGTGGCCGAGCTGCGCGACCTCGAGGCGAAGGTTCAGAGCGCGATGGAGATCCGTGGCGCGCGCTACCTGCACATCTTCGTGCCCTGCCCGCTCGGCTGGGGGAGCGCCTCCAAGGACACGATCCGGATCGCGCGGCTGGCGAAGGAGTCGGGCATCTTCCCGGTGTTCGAGGCGCGCGACGGCGAGGTGACGAGCGTCTCGGAGATCCGCCGCCAGGTGCCGGTCGAGGACTACCTGCGACCCCAGCAGCGCTTCGCGCACCTGTTCAAGCCCGAGCTGCGCAGCGAGGTGATAGCCCGAATCCAGGCGGGCGCCGACCGCAACATCCGCCGCTTCGGCCTGCTCGCCGATGCAGAGGGGACACCGTGATGGAGAAGCCCTTCGCGATCACTCTGGACATCGGCTCGAGCCTGGCGAACAAGACCGGCTCCTGGCGCGATGAACGCCCGCTGTACGTCCACCGGCTGCCGCCCTGCAACCACGCCTGCCCGGCCGGGGAGAACATTCAAGCCTGGCTCTACCACGCCGAGTCGGGCGATTATGAGGCCGCCTGGCGCGAGCTCGTCAAGGACAACCCGCTGCCGGCCGTGATGGGGCGGGTCTGCTACCACCCGTGCGAGACCTCCTGCAACCGCGGGCAGCTCGATGACACCGTCGGGATCCACGGCGTCGAGCGATTTCTCGGGGATGAGGCGATCCGTCGCGGCTGGCAGCTGACCGGCGCGCCCGCGCCGAGCGGCAAGCGCGTGCTGGTCGTCGGTGCGGGCCCCTCGGGGCTGTCCGCGGCCTACCAGCTCGCGCGTCGCGGGCACGCCGTCACGATCCGCGAGGCCGGCCCGATGGCCGGCGGCATGATGCGTTTTGGCATTCCCCGCTACCGCCTGCCGCGCGAGATCCTCGACGCCGAGGTGCAGCGCATCCTCGATCTCGGGGTGACGCTCGAGCTGAACGCGAAGGTCACCAACATCCTGCAGGCGATAGGCGACGGCGGCTTCGACGCGGCCTTCCTCGCCGTCGGCGCCCACATCGGCAAGCGCGCCTACATCCCCGCCGGGGAGGCAGCGCACATCCTCGATGCGGTCACGCTGCTGCACAGCATGGAGGGCGAGGAGCGGCCCCTGCTCGGCCGGCGCGTCGTCGTCTACGGCGGCGGCAACACGGCGATGGACGCCGCGCGCACGGCGAAGCGGCTGGGAGCGAGCGAGGCGATCGTGGTCTACCGGCGCACGCGCGATCGCATGCCCGCGCACGACTTCGAGGTCGAGGAGGCGCTCGAAGAGGGCGTGATGATGAAGTGGCTCTCCACGATCAAGCAGGCCGAGCAGGGCAAGCTGGTGCTCGAGAAGATGGAGCTCGACGAGACCGGCTTCCCGCAGCCTACGGGCGAGACGGAGGAGCTCGAGGCCGACTCGCTCGTTCTCGCCCTCGGCCAGGAATCCGACCTCTCCCTGCTCGACGGCGTGCCCGGTTTGGAGATCGAGGACGGCGTCGTGAAGGTCGGCCCGAACATGATGACCGGCCACGAGGGCATCTTCGCCGGCGGGGACATGGTGCCCGCCGAGCGCACCGTCACCGTCGGCGTCGGCCACGGCAAGCAGGCCGCGCGCAACATCGACGCGTGGCTCTGCGAGAGCGAGTTCGTGCATCCGCCCGAGCCCGAGGTCGTGAGCTTCGAGATGCTCAACGTCTGGTACTACGCCGACGCGCCGAAGACCGTCGCGCCGCAGCTCGACGCCATCCGCCGCCAGTCGACGTTCGATGAGGTGACCCAGGGTCTCGACGAGACCAACGCGCTCTTCGAGGCGCGGCGCTGCCTCTCCTGCGGCAACTGCTTCGGCTGCGACAACTGCTACGGCGTCTGCCCCGACAACGCTGTTCTGAAGGTCGACGAGGGCGACGGCTACGCGTTCGACCTCGACTACTGCAAGGGATGCGGTATCTGCGTTGAAGAGTGCCCGTGCGGCGCGATCGAAATGATCCCTGAGGTGATCTAAGCGTCCCGAGACGACCTACAGAGAAGAGGCTACGAGCGTTTGGCCGCCCGCCGTGTGTGTAGTCTCTGATCGATAGTGAGGCTTTCTACGGACGCCTGCCGTCGGGGCTGGCACGTAGGGTCTAAGCCATTCGTCCTACTGAGAGGGGTAGCTGCGTGAGCGTGCTGGCGGCCGTGTTCAACCTAAACCACCCGGCCCATACGGTGGATTGGAACTTCATCCACCTTTCGGTGGCAAACGTCGTGGTCATCGGCCTGATGCTCATCGTCTTCGTGATGGCGATCCTGCTGCCGTTCCCCGGCGCCGCGGCGCGAGACGCCGCCCGCCGCAGCGGGGGCGCATCATGAGCGCCGCCCCGACTACCCGATCGAAGTCCTGGACCGTCAAAGTCCGCGAAAAAGGCGTCGAGGCGCTACCGCCCGAGAGGCTTCTGCCCGACGGCCAGCCGACCTACGTGGCCTCCTGGATCTACGTGTTCGGCGTGGCCAGCATCGCCTCCCTGATGGTGATCATCGGCTCCGGCTCGATCCTCGCCCTGAAGGGACCCGCCTGGTGGCACGAGACCGGCGTCGGGCACTTCTTCAACAGCATCCACATGTGGAGCGTGGAGCTGTTCTTCTTCGTGATGGTCGTGCACCTGTGGGGCAAGTACTGGATGGCCGCCTGGCGCGGAGGCCGCGGCCGCGTGTGGGTGACCGGCGCCATCACCTTCCTGGTCGCGGTGCCCTGCGCGCTCACCGGTTACGTCTCCCAGCAGAACTTCGACGCGCAATGGATCTCCACCCAGGCCAAGGACGCGATGAACTCGGTCGGCGTCGGCGCGTTCTTCAACCTCACCAACTTCGGCCAGATGTACAGTTACCACGTCCTCCTGCTCCCGATAGCCGTCGTGCTGCTCGTGAGCTTGCACGTCCTGCTCGTGCGCCGTAACGGGGTCGTGCCGCCGTTCGAGCTCGACAAGAGGGTGACGGCCGCACGGGCCGGGAGTCCCGATGGGAACGGCTCCCCCCGGACATCGACCGAGGGGCAGTCATGAGCTTCCTCGGCCCCAAGGACGACACGCAGCCCTGGAAAGGCCGCTACGCGCCCTACGACCTGGTCAAAGAGCTGTGCATCGCGGTCGGCGTCATCGCTCTGCTGTCGGTGTTGCTCACGGTCCTGCTCTCCTCACCCGATGACAAACCCAGCACGATCGCCCAGTGGTCGCACGAACTGCCGGCCGACTTCGCCACCACGGCGGCCAAGGAGCTCGCCGAAACGAGCCCGACGGCCGAATACGGCCCCCCCTACAACCACAACTCGGGCAGCGTGCAGCACTTCCTGTTCCTGCACCCGCAGAGGTGGCTTGGCGTCAGCCATCCGATCAACACGGCCGACGACTACGTGATCAAACCGCTGGAGACGATCCCCAACGACCCGGCGCTGCAGAGCGCGATCGCCGAATACAAGGCTGCGCCCGGAAAGCAGAAAAAGGAATGGTCAGAAGCCTACGCCAAGCCGCTTGAAGAATACTCGACGGCGGTGGAAGAAAAGAAGACGCCGCCCAGCACGGTGTCGGTCGACCCGAGCACGGGCACGGTGACGGTCAAGGCCAGCGGCGCCGGGCCGGTCCCGACGATGATGGCCAGCCTGCAGAGCCTCGCCCAGAGCGGCGGCCTCGAAGGGGGCCTGGTGTCCAGCAGTCAGTTCTTCCAGACCGACTACACCAAGCCGCTGCTGTTCATGGCCGACGGCGGGCTGCTGGCCGAACGCGCCGAAGGACAGCACCTGCTGGGCGAGCAGTGGGGCTTGATGAACGAGACAGGCAGCTACCCCGGCCAGCCCTGGCTGTGGCTTTATGCCTTCTGGTACCAGGTCGAACCGTTCAAGTCATCCGCAAACGCGGACCTCCTCGTGCTACTCATCATGGGTCTGCTGAGCCTGGCGTTCATCTGCATCCCCTTCATCCCCGTCCTCAACAGGATCCCGCGTCGCATCCCTATCTACAAGCTCATCTGGAAGGAGCACTACCGCTCGCCGGATGCGCCCCAAGCGCCTTGATGCGCGCATCCCCGGGTCGCTCCTAGCGGGCGAGCATCTGATGTGGGGAGCTAGGCCCCTAGGATAGACCCAGTGCCCGAGCAACCGTCACCCGAGCCGGCGCCGCCGAGCGGCGAACGCACGGACGCGCACCCGCCGATGCCGCGCGACAAGCGCGGCTGGCAGGTCTCGCCGGCGCCCGACGGACGGGGCATGCCCGAGCGGGCGCCGAGCGGCCCGCCCGTGCACCGCAGGCCTGGATTTCTGTGGTTCGTGCTGATCCTGATCGCGATCAACTGGCTCTCGCTCCTCTTCTTCCAGCCGTCCACGGGTCAGCCGCGGGTGACGGTCCCCTTCAACCCGTTCTTCCTGAACGAGGTGCAGGCCGGACAGGTCAAGTCGATCTCGACCAAGGGCGACACGGTCCAGGGCACCTTCGCGAGCAAGGTGCGCTACCCCGCGACCGATAAGACGTCCACGCCGACGACGCTCTTTGCGACCGAGATCCCGACATTCTGGAACGGCACCCAGCTGTCGGCTCTGCTCAGGGAAAAGGGCGTCCAGATCAACGCGAAGTCCACGAGCACGAGCCAGTCGTTGCTCGCCGAGCTCCTGCTCGGCTTCGGACCGACCCTGCTGATCGTCGGCCTGTTCGTGCTGATCGCCAGGCGCGCGACGAAAGCGGGCGCAGGGATGGGCGCGCTGGGGAACTTCGGGCGCTCCCAGGCGCGGCGCGTTGACCCGGAAAAGATCCGTATCACCTTCGCCGACGTCGCCGGCATCGACGAGGCGAAGAGCGAGCTCGCGGAGATCGTCGACTTCCTGCGCAATCCGGAGCGCTACGGGCGCCTCGGCGGACGCATGCCCCACGGCGTGCTGCTCTCGGGCGCGCCGGGAACGGGCAAGACGCTGCTCGCCCGGGCCGTCGCGGGCGAGGCGCACGCGGCGTTCTTCTCGATCTCGGCGTCAGAGTTCATCGAGGCGATCGTCGGCGTCGGTGCCTCACGTGTGCGGGACCTCTTCACGAAGGCCAAGGAGGCCGCCCCCGCGATCGTCTTCATCGACGAGCTCGACGCGATCGGACGCTCGCGCCAGGGGTCGGTGTCCGTCACCGGCGCCAACGACGAGCGCGAGCAGACGCTCGACCAGATCCTGACCGAAATGGATGGCTTCGAGAGCTCGGAGGCCGTGGTCGTTCTCGCCGCCACCAACCGCCCGGACGTCCTTGACTCGGCGCTTCTGAGACCGGGTCGCTTCGACCGCCGCGTGACCGTCCAGGCCCCCGACCGCAAGGGACGCCGGGAAATCCTCGAAGTGCACACGCGCTCGATCCCGCTCGCCGCGAGCGTCGACCTCGACCAGCTGGCGTCGAGCACCCCGGGCATGGTCGGGGCGGATCTCGCGAACCTGGCCAACGAGGCCGCCCTGCTCGCCGCCCGGCGCGGGCATGAGAAGGTCGAGATGAGCGATTTCACCGAGGCGCTCGAGAAGATCATGCTCGGCTCCCCGCGCGGCATCCTGCTCTCTCCGGCCGACCGCGAGCGCACCGCCTACCACGAGTCCGGCCACGCGCTCGTGGGCATGCTCACGCCCGGGGCCGACCCGGTGCGCAAGGTTTCGATCATCCCCCGCGGGATGGCGCTCGGCGTGACCCTCTCAACGCCCGACTCAGACCGCGTCTCCTACTCGCGCGAGGACCTCGAGGCGAAGATCCGGGTCGCCCTCGGCGGTCGCGTGGCCGAGGAGGTGATCTTTCAGACGATCACCTCCGGTGCGGAGTCCGACATCCAGCAGCTCACCCAGATCGCGCGCCAGATGGTCGGGCGCTGGGGCATGAGCGGGGTGCTCGGGCCGATCGCCCTGCTCCCCTCAGACGGCGCCGGACCGTATCTGCCCGGTGTCAGCGAGACCTCCGCGTCGACCCAACGCCTGCTCGACGAAGAGGTGCACAGGCTTGTGGAGGACGCCCACGAGGAGGTCACACGCCTGCTCACAGAGCATCGCGAGCAGCTCGAGAGCCTCGCCCAAGCCCTGCTCAAGGCCGAGACGCTCGACGCCGCCGACGCCTACGCGGCAGCCGGCGTGCCGGCCCACCACGAAGAGCCGAGCGAGGTCGCTCAGGCTTTGATCAGCCCGCGCTCGAGCGCGTAGCCGACGAGCTCGGCTCGGGTCGAGAGCCGCAGCTTCTGCTGGATGTGCGATCTATGGGTCTCGACCGTCCGCACGGACAGGTACAGCTGCTCGGCGATCTCGGCGTTCGTATGCCCAAGGGCGATCAGACGCAGCACGTCGACCTCCCGCTCTGAGAGGTCGTCCGGGGGGCCCGGTGGCGGCTCGGAGGCGAGACGCGCGCCGAGCCTCGGGTTCAGGAAGCTCTCCCCGGCCGCCGCGCGGCGCACGGCCTCAACCAGCTCATCGTCGGCTGCCTCCTTGAGCACGTACCCGAGCGCCCCCGTGCCGAGGGCCTGACGCGCGAACGCGGGCTCCTGCTGCATGGTCAGCACGACGATCTGCGTTGCCGGGGACTCCTCGCGGATCACGGGAATCGCCTCGAGGCTCGAGCCGCCGGGCATATTGAGGTCGAGCACGAGCACCGCGGGATGATGACCGCGGACATAGCGCCGCGCGCTCTCCACGTCGCTCGCCTCGGCCACGACCTCGAAGCCGGGCTCGGCGTCGAGCAGCAGCCGCAGGCCGCTGCGCACGACCGCGTGATCGTCGGCGAGGACGATCCGGATCGGCTCAGCGGACCGGCGCTGCTCCTGCTGGGGAGCGTCGCGGTGCTTGGTCGCCTCGCTTGCCATCACCACTGGACGGTATCGCCTTCAACCGTAGACCGCCTGCGGCAAACTACGGACGACGCTCGACCGCCGCCCGGCCTGCCGAGCTCATGCGGCGCTCGAAGCGGAGGTGTCGGCGTCGGCGTCGCGGCCGTGGCTCGCCTCCTCGCCCGCAGCGACGCTCGCGGCCCGCGGCAGCACGAGCAGCGAGCAGCGTCCGTGGCGCTCGAGATAATCGGAGGTGCTGCCGAGCACCAGACGCCGCACGGGGCCGTAGCTGCGCGAGCCGACGACGAGGATGTCCATTTCCTCGCTGAAGGCGGCCAGCTCCTCGCCGGTGAGGCCGTAGACCGCGTGGCCCTCGACGCCGGTGAGGGACCTCAGCCGGACGTTCGCCTCCTCGAGCATCGCATCGATGCTCTCGCCCATGACGGGAGGTATGAGGCCGGTGTAGGCGTAGGTCGGGATCGTGACCACTTCCAGCACGTGGACCGCCGCCCCCGTCGCCTCGGCCAGCTTCATGGCAACTGCGAGCGCCGCCTTGCTCTCGTGGGACCCGTCGTAGCCGACGCCCACCTTGGAGATCGGCGCCGGGTGCGCGGCGTAGCCGAGCGAGGCGATCGCGACCGCGCATGGAGCGCCGTTCAGCGCGCTGCGCGTGTC
Source organism: Solirubrobacteraceae bacterium (assembly GCA_049512215.1). GTDB lineage: Bacteria > Actinomycetota > Thermoleophilia > Solirubrobacterales > Solirubrobacteraceae > Palsa-744. Next base: position 99,682 of record JBEKXJ010000001.1, on the reverse strand, counting down.
GTCTCCGAGCATCGCGCGGCCGAAGGCGCTGTGGCTGCAGGAGCCGACGACGAGCAGATCTGCGTCCTGCTCCTCGGCCTGCATGTGCAGGCCGCGCCCGGGGCTCATCGCGACGATGCTGAGGAGCTTTGCGTCGACTCCGGCCTCGGCACGTTCCCGCTCGAGCAGCTGCTCGGACGCCTCGCGCTCCTCCTTGACCATGCCGGGTGTGACGGCGTGGGTCGGGCGCAGATCACCCGTGTGCACGTGGGCGAGGGTCAGCGTTCCATCGGAGTCTGCGAGACGAGAAGCAAGCGCGATGGCGTCATGGCCATTGCGCCTACCGTCGACGCCCACGAGCACGTTCTTGAACATCAGGGTTCTCCTTGTTGGGGTGAGTGACACCGTAGAACGCGCCGGTCGCGGTGTCATCCGGGAGCGGCACCTCAACGCCACTCGGGTTTTTACGGAAAGCCCGCCCGCGTCGGGTGCCCGCCCGCCTGCCGGAGCTACTCGGGCGGCAGCAGCAGCACCGAGCAGGGCGCCTCATGCACCGCCCGCCGGCTGACGCTGCCAATGGCGCGCAGGCCACCCAGGCGGCGGCTGCCCATCACCACCATCGCGGCCTTCGAGCGCTTCGCGACCTCGAGGAGCACATCGGTCGCCGCGCCGGGTTCGACGAGCGCTTCACAGGCGTCTCCCAGGATCAGCTTCAGGGTCTTCGCCTGCGACTGGATGCGGTGGGGGCGAGCCGCGGACTCGCGGCCGAGGGCGTGTAGCAGCGTCACGCTCGCGCCCTGGCTGAGCCCCAGCCTGCCGGCGAGCTCCACGACGCGATCTGAGCCCTCCTGGCCGTCGCTGGCGACGAGGATCCGGCGTCCCCGCAAGGACGCGCCCGAGGAGGGGCGAACGACGAGCATCGGCGTGGTGAACTGGCTGAGCGCAGCTGCTGCCACGCCGCCGACGAGCATCCCCGCGAGCCAGGAGGTCGCGGGTGCCCCGATCGCGAGCAGGTCATGAGCGGTGGCCCGTTCGAGGATCACCTTGACGGGTGGCCCGGCGGGGTCGACCGCGGTCGTCGACGCGACGCCCGCCTCCTCGGCGATGCGCTCGGCATGCTCGAGCACGCGCTTGACCCGGCTCGGGCTGATCGCCGCCGAGGCGTAGTCACCGGAGCCCGACTCGGCTGTCACCGCGAGCAGCGTCAGATGGCCGCCCTGGCCAGCCAGCGAGGCGGCCAGCCTCACGGCCGCCGTGCTCGCGCGCGTGCCGGCGACGGCGCAGAGGATATCTCTGAACACGGGCTCCGAGGCGCCCGACCACGCTTCCGGCGCCGGGGCGCTCTGCCGGTGCGTTTGCGCTGTCTCGGTCTCAGTCATACGCGCAACCTAACGGCCCCTCCCGGCGCTGGCATCCGCAGCATCCCGTCGTGGCGCAGCGGGAAAGACCGCAACGGGGAGCGAGCATCCAACGTGCTTTGCCCTCGACGCCCGGGCTCCCGCGTCCAACTCCCGGGAGCTCACGGGCTTCGATCAGCCCGCGCCGGCCTGCGCGGCGCCGCCGAGCGCGCGGCCGGCGAGACGGGAGGCACGAAGCGCCCTCTGCACGTCGGTGATCGAGATCAGGCCGACAGGTCGGCCGGGCTCATCGACGACGACAGCCCGCCCGACCCGGGCGAAGGCCGGGCGCTCGATCAAGCGAGCCACGTCCTCCCCGGCCGCGACGATCAATCCCGGGTCACGGTCTGCGACCTCAGCGACCGGCTGCGCGGGGCGCTGGCGTGCGCTCAGCGACTCGATCTGCGTGAGGCTGAGAAGCCCGACCGCCCGGCCGCGCTCATCTACGACGGGAAAGGAGGTGTAGCGGTAGGGCAGGAAGTAGTCGCCTGCGGCCTGCGCGGTAGAGGTCAGCTGGGGGATGCAGACCACGGGGCTGGACATCAGCTCGCGCGCGTGCACGCCCGAGAGGGCCACCTGCACTTCGGCGCCCACGGCCTGGGCGCGGGCGGCCGTGACGACGAAGAAGCCGATCAGCGCCAGCCACAGACCCTCGAGATCCCCGCCCAGGAACGCAACGCCGCCGAGGAAGATCATGAAGTAGCCGAACCCACGCCCGACGTTCGCGGCGGTCTCGGTCGATCTCCCGATCTCGCCGCTGCGCCGCCACAGCAGCGAGCGCAGCACCCTGCCGCCGTCGAGTGGGAACGCGGGCAGCAGATTGAAGACGAGGAGCAACCCGTTGACGAACACTTGGTATTCGACGAGCGCGCGAACAGCAGCGGGAGTGGATGAGGGCAGCAGCAGCCAGACCGCGCCGAAGCAGGCGGCGATGACCGCCGTGACGGCAGGTCCCGCCAGCGCGAAGCGCAGCTCATCAGAGGGGTCGTGGGCCTCCCCGCGCATGCGCGAGACGCCGCCGAGCAGCCACAGGTCGATCTCTTCGATTTCGATCCCGTGCCGTCGCGCCACCAGCGCATGACCGAACTCGTGCGCGAGGATGCTCGCGAACAGCAACAGCACGCTGGCGAGACCGAGCCCGTAGGCCGCCACCGAGCTGATGCCGTGGATCTCTTCGGGGAAGTAGGAGCCCCCCAGCGCCAAGGTGAACAGCGCGACGACCACCAGCCACCACGGGCTCACCCCGACGGGGATCCCCGCGATGCGCGCTATGCGGAAGCTGCGACCGGGCATCTCTCAAAAGGACGATAGGAGCCTTGCGGGCAGCGGCCATCGGTGGATGGCACGATGATCATCCGTAGAGACCACGGAAAACGGCGTCGGTGAACCCTCCGAGGATCGGGGCCGCGCGAGATTCGGTGACTCTGAGCTCCGCTTAGGCGCAGCACAGACTGCGCGTGGAAGCTTCGCTTCAGCTCGATGCGCTCGACGTGCGCCGCTTCTGGCGGCTGCCGTGCTGGTGCTGGCGCCGGCGAGCGGCATCGACGATCTGGCGGACCTCCGCCGGCTCTTCGACGACGTGGAGCACGGCCAGATCCGCGGGCTCGATGCGCTTCTCCGCGAGTGCCCTCGCCGCCAGCCACTCCAGCAGCCCATCCCACTCGCGACCGCCGAGCAGGATCACCGGGAAGTGACGGATCGTCGCCGTCTGGATCAGCGTGAGGGCCTCGAAGAGCTCATCGAGCGTCCCGTAGCCGCCCGGCGCGATCACGAAGGCGCCCGCATAGCGGACGAACATCACCTTGCGGGCGAAGAAATGTCGGAAGCGAAGCCCGATGTCCAGGTAGGGGTTCAGGACCTGCTCATGCGGGAGCTCGATGTTGCAGCCGACCGAGAGAGCGCCGACTTCCCGCGCACCGAGGTTGGCGGCCTCCATCAGCCCTGGGCCGCCCCCGGTGATGACCGCGTAGCCGGCCCGGCCCAGGCACGCCCCGACCTCCCGCACCAGCGCGTAGTCGGGGTGCTCGCGCGGGGTACGAGCCGATCCGAACACCGTCACGGCGGGCCCGATGTGAGCGAGCAGGTCAAAGCCGCGGGCGAACTCCGCCGCGATGTCGCGGACACGCTCGGCATCGGCCGCCCGCACCCCCGGGGACTCGTCGCCGAGCCACAGCAGGAGCTCCTCGTCGAAGGTGAGCTCACCCGCGGCGCCCGCCTCAGCCTCGCTTCTCACAGGCCAAGCGTACGATGATCCCAGCGTGACGGATGCCCCGGGTCCCCTAACTGATGAGGAGTGTCGCACGCTGGACGCCTACTGGCGCGCGGCAAACTACCTCTCCGTCGGGCAGATCTACCTGCTCGATAACCCGCTGCTGCGTGAGCCGCTGAAGATCGAGCATGTGAAGCCGCGATTGCTCGGCCACTGGGGCACCACGCCCGGCTTGAACTTCATCTACGCGCACTTGAACCGGGTGATCAAGGCGCGCGAGCTCAACGTGATCTACGTGACGGGTCCCGGCCACGGCGGGCCGGGGCTGCTCGCCAACACCTACCTGGAGGGCACCTACAGCGAGGTGTACCCCCACATCGGCCGCGACGAGGAGGGACTGCGGCGCCTGTTCCGCCAGTTCTCGTTCCCGGGCGGCATCCCCAGCCATGTCGCTCCCGAGACACCCGGCTCGATCCACGAGGGCGGCGAGCTGGGGTATGCGCTCGTGCACGCCTACGGCGCGGTCTTCGACAACCCGGATCTGCTGGCCTGCTGCGTCGTCGGCGACGGAGAGGCCGAAACGGGGCCGATGGCTGCGAGCTGGCACTCGAACAAGTTCCTGAACCCCCTCCGTGACGGGGCGGTCCTGCCGGTGCTCCATCTCAACGGCTACAAGATCGCCGCCCCCACGGTGCTCGCGCGGATCCCCGAGCCCGAGCTGCGCGCCCTGCTCGAAGGCTACGGCTATGCGCCACGGTTCGTCGAGGGCTCAGACCCGCAGACGATGCATCAGCGGATGGCCGCGACGCTCGATGAGGTGACCGAGGAGATCGCGGAGATCCAGCAGAGAGCACGATCGCAGAGGCGTCTCAGCCGGCCACGCTGGCCGATGATCGTGCTGCGCACCCCCAAGGGTTGGACCGGACCCAAGGAGGTCGACGGGCTGCCCGCGGAGGGCTCGTTCAGGTCCCACCAGGTCCCGCTGGCCGACCTCGACTCAAAGCCCGAGCATCTCGCGCAGCTCGAGACCTGGCTGCGCTCCTACAAGCCCGAGGAGCTCTTCGACGAGCGAGGCGCGGTGCGCCCTGCGCTCACCGAGCTCGCACCACTGGGCGAGCGGCGCATGGGAGCCAACCCGCACGCGAACGGCGGCCTGCTGCTGCGCGATCTTGAGATGCCGGACTTTCGCGACTTCGCGATCGAGCTCGCGAGACCCGGCGCGAGCACGAGCGAGGCCACCCGCGTGCTCGGAGCCTTCCTGCGCGAGGTCCTCGTGCGAAACCGCGAGAACTTCCGCATCATGGGTCCTGACGAGACCGCCTCGAACCGCCTGGGCGCGGTGTTCGAGGCCACCGATCGCACCTGGGAGGCCGAGACGCTCCCGAGCGACGAGCACCTCTCCGCCGACGGACGGGTCATGGAGGCGCTCTCAGAGCACCTCTGCCAGGGCTGGCTGGAGGGCTATCTGCTGACCGGTCGCCACGGGCTCTTCAACTGCTATGAGGCGTTCATCCACATCATCGACTCGATGTTCAACCAGCACGCGAAGTGGCTGAAGGTGACACGCGACATCCCCTGGCGCAGGCCGATCGCCTCCCTGAACTACCTGCTGTCCTCGCACGTCTGGCGCCAGGATCACAACGGCTTCTCCCACCAGGACCCGGGGTTCATCGACCACGTCGTCAACAAGAAGGCGGAGATCGTCCGTGTCTACCTGCCCCCGGACGCCAACTGCCTGCTGTCGGTGGCCGACCACTGCCTGCGCAGCCGCAATTACGTCAACGTGATCGTCGCCGGCAAGCAGCCGGCGCTGAACTACCTGAGCATGGAAGAGGCGATCGCCCACTGCACGCGCGGGATCGGCGTGTGGGACTGGGCGAGCAGCGACGAGGGCGCCGAGCCAGACGTGGTGCTCGCGTGCGCCGGCGATGTGCCGACGCTCGAGACGCTCGCGGCCACCGCGATCCTCATGCGCGAGCTGCCCGAGCTGAGGGTGAGGGTGGTGAACGTCGTCGACCTGATGCGCCTGGAGCCCGACAGCGAGCATCCCCATGGCCTGCCCGAGGAGGAGTTCGACGCGCTCTTTACGACCGGGCGGCCGGTGATCTTCGCCTACCACGGCTACCCGATGCTGATCCACCGTCTGACCTACCGCCGCACAAACCACTCCAACCTTCACGTCCGCGGCTACAAGGAGGAGGGCACCACCACCACGCCGTTCGACATGGTCATGCTCAACGACCTCGACCGCTTCCACCTGGTGATAGACGTCATCGACCGTGTGCCCGGCCTGGCCGAGCGGGCATCGCACCTGCGCCAGCACATGATCGATGAGCGGCTGCGTCACCGCGCCTACACGCGCGAGCACGGCGACGATCCGCCGGAGCTGCGCAACTGGATCTGGCCGGCCCAGAACGCCGCGCCGCCCGCGCAGGAGGAGCCGTGCGCCGGCGGAACGGGGAGCTAGAGACGCGTGCGCGTGCTCGTCGTCAACGCGGGCTCGAGCAGCCTCAAGCTTCGCCTGCTCGACGGGCAGGATGCGGTCCTCGCCGAGGATGAGCTAAAGGCCCCCAATGCCCAGATCGACGAGGCGGCGTTGCGAGGGGCCCTTGACGGCATCCTCGGGCAGGCTCAGGCGATCGGGCATCGCATCGTGCACGGCGGCGAGCGCTTCCGCTCGGCTGTGCGGATCGACCCGGACGTCGAGCTGGCCCTGCGCGAGCTCAGCGACCTCGCGCCTCTTCATCAGCCGAAGTCCCTCGCCGCACTGGATGCCCTCACGGCGCTCTTCCCCGAGTTGCCCGCTGTCGCCTGCTTCGATACCGCGTTCCACGCAACCCTGCCCGCGGCGGCAGCCACCTACGCGCTCCCCGCGGACTGGCGCGCCCGCTTCGGCCTGCGCCGCTACGGGTTCCACGGGCTCTCGCACGGGTGGATCGCCAGACGCGCGCCCGAGCTGCTTGCTCGAGGCTCCAAGGGCTTGCGGATCGTGAGCTGCCACCTCGGCGCCGGCGCCTCGCTGTGCGCCATCTCCGACGGCGAGTCGCTCGACACGACGATGGGGTTCACGCCGCTCGAGGGGCTTGTGATGGCCACACGCTCGGGCAGCGTGGATCCGGGAATGCTGCTGTGGCTGCTCGAGCGCGAGCCGATCTCCGCACGCGAGCTCGCCGAGGCACTCGAGCATCGCTCGGGGCTGCTCGGGCTCTGCGGCACGGCCGACATGCGAGAGCTCCTGATCGCAGCGGACGCCGGCGAGGAGCGGGCACAGCTCGCGCTCGAGGTCTACCTCCACAGTCTGCGCGCTGGGATCGCCGCGATGGTCGCGGCCCTCGGCGGCCTCGACGCGCTCGTCTTCACGGGCGGCGTCGGCGAACACTCGCCCGCCGTGCGCCGGCTGACCGTCGACGGGCTCGCCTTCCTCGGCCTCGCGATCGACGAGGAGCGCAATCGAGCGCCCGCGCCGGACGCCGACGTCTCGGCCGTGGGCGCGTCCGCCGCGACGCTCGTGCTCGAGGCGCGCGAGGACCTCGAGGTCGCGCGGCAGGTCAGAGCTGTGCTGCGGGGCTCGCCTTGATTACAGGCACGGTCTCGCCGATGCCCTCGCGGGCGACGAGCCGCTCGACACCGAAGGTGCAGACGGCGAGGCTGACCACCGCAGCGGCGACGATCGCCGTGGCGACCGGGCCGGAGAGCACGTGCTCGGCGAGCCCGAGCGAAGCCACCGCGGCGGGCACACCGAGCTGCGCGCACGCGGCCAGGGCCCCGCCCAGCGACCGGCGCGTCAGGAGAGTAGCCGTGCCGTGGATCAGGACGTTCAGAGCGGCGAGCGCCCCCGCCAGCGCGAGCATCGTCGGATCGTCGATCAGCCCGCGCAGGTCAAGCTGCGCGCCGAGGACCACGAAGTAGAGCGGGATGAAGAACCCGTCCGCGACGCCCCGCATCTGCGTCGAGAGCCGTTTCGGGCCGCCGATCAGGGCGACCATCAAGCCCGCGCCGAAGCCCGCGATGAGGACGCTCGTGCCGCTCTTCTGCGCTATCCACGCCAGGAAGAACAGGACGAGCAGCGACAGACGCAAGTCGAGCGCCCATTGACGCGACTTGGAGAGCCTGCGGACCCTTTGGATGAAGGCATGGCTGCCGAGGAGCCGCGCGCAGCCGAGCAGCGCCAGCGCGGCGGCAGCCACGAGCGCGGCGCCGAGCACCGCGTGGAGGGCGCGTCCGGGCTGGAGCACGATCGGGACGGAGAGGATCGTCACGACATCGGCGATCGCGACCTGCGCCATCACCACGAGCGCCTCGAGCCCGACCGAATCGACTTCCTCCATCGCCGGCAGCAGCACCGCGGCGGACCCCGAAGCGAGCACCACCGCATAGATCGCGGCGTGCCCGCCGCCGGCGATGGCCGCGGCGGCGAGGCCCGCGGGCACTGCGAGCACGCCGACGATCGCGGCGAGCACGGCGCCGCTGCGCAGCGAGGCCGACAGGCGGCGGTCGCGCAGCGGCAGGTGCATGCCGACCGTCAGCATCAACATCGCGAAGCCCACCTCGCCAAGGAACGAGACGGTCGCGCCCGCGGGGTTCACCGCGTCAAGCCCGGTCTTGCCGACGAGAACGCCGGCGAGGATCTCGCCGATCACGACGGGTACGAACCGGCGTCCTGACAGGCCGAGCAGCGGCCCGCCAAGACCGGCGAGCACGATCACGAGCAGGGTGCCGAAGCTCACGGTGAAATCAGACTACGCCCCCGCTCTTTAGAGGTGCAGGATGCGATCGCAACTCGCCAGCAGCTCGCCCACGCCTGAGGAGAGCGCGGGACGCTGCGGATCGGCGACGTCTATGCGCGTCGTTTAGCGTGCGATATCCGCCCGTTTCACCCCGCTCTTGCGGAGAACTACCGAGGTCGGCGCACAAGGCCTTCCGCAATGCTGGCGAGGATGGACCTCGTAGCAATCGCGATCGCCGCACTGATCTTTGGCTTGCTCGGTGCGCTGATCGCGGGCTTCGATCGCATATGAGCATCGCCGACGCGGTGGCGCTGGCCGTAGCCGTGGTGCTCTTCATCTATCTGGTGTACGCGCTGCTGCGCGGTGAGCGGCTCTAGGTGAGCGCGTCGGGCTGGGCTCAGATCGTCCTGCTGCTCGCCGTTCTGACCGGGATCACGCCGCTGCTGGGCGGCTACATCGAGCGCGTGTTCGGCGGTGAGCGGGTGCTGCTCTCGCGCGCGCTGGGGCCGGCCGAGCGGCGCCTGTCGAGGCTGCTCGCCGGATCGGAGCCCGCCGCTCAGGACTGGAGGGGCTATGCGGGCAGCCTGCTGATGTTCAGCGCGATCTGTTGGCTGGCGCTGTTCCTGGTTCTGCGGACGCAGTCGATCCAACCGCTGAACCCTCAGGGCTTTCGCTCCGCCCCATGGGATCTGAGCTTCGATACCGCCTCGTCGTTCGTCAGCAACACCGGTTGGCAGTTCTACGGCGGGGAGAGCACCCTCTCGACCTTCTCCCAGATGACGGGGATCGCGGTCCAGGGCTTCCTCAGCGGAGCGGTCGGGCTGGCTGCGGGGGTCGCGATCGCGCGGGGCTTCGCGAATCGCTCCGGCAGCGCCCTGGGCAACTTCTGGGTGGATCTGATCCGGGCGCTGCTGTACGTGCTGTTGCCGCTGTCGATCGTCGGGTCGGCGTTCCTGGTCAGCCAGGGGGCGATCCAGACGCTAGCGGCCAACGTCCACCTCTCGACCCTGGCCGGGGGTACCCAGACACTCGCCCTCGGTCCGGCCGCCTCGCAGAAGGCCATCATGCTGCTGGGCTCCGACGGCGGCGGCTTCTACGCGGTCAACTCGGCGATGCCCTTCGAAGACCCCAGCGGTCTGGCGAACTTCGTCGAGATGGTGATGATGCTCGCGATCCCCGCCGCGCTGACGGCCACCTACGGGCGAATCGTCGGCAGCCGCCGCCAGGGCTGGGTGCTGTATGCGGTGATGGTCGTGATGTTCCTCGGCGCAGCGGCGGTCGTCTACCCGGCCGAGAGCCGCCCCTCACCGGCGATGCGGGCCGCCGGCGTCCACGGCCTGAACATGGAGGGCAAGGAGGAGCGCCTGCAGGTGTCCGACTCGACCCTCGAGGCGGTCGCCGGCACGACGACAGGCAACGGGTCGACCAACGCCGCGCTCGACTCATTCACCGGTCTCGGCGGCTCGGTCCCGATGGCGAACATCATGACCGGCGAGGTGATCTTCGGCGCCGTCGGCTCGGGCCTGTACGGGATGCTGCTGATGGTCCTGCTAGCCGTGTTCGTCGCCGGGCTGATGGTGGGGCGCACGCCCGAGTATCTGGGCAAGCGGATCGAGGCCCGCGAGATCAAGCTCGTCACGATCGGCGCGATCGCCGTGCCGCTGATCGTGTTGTTCACGACTGCATGGGCGATCAGCACCCGCTACGGCATGCGCTCGATATTCAATGCCGGGCCCCAGGGGTTCTCCGAAACGCTTTACGCCTACACCTCGCAGGCCAACAACAACGGCTCATCATTTGCGGGCTATGTCGGTTTCCTGCAGCCGCATGCCGGGAACACGGGTGCCCGCGGGATCCCCTTCGCCGATCTCGCCGGGGGTTCGGCCATGCTGGTCGGGCGCTTCTTGCCGATGCTCGCGGCGCTCGCGGTGGCGGGCTCACTGTCGGGCAAGCGGACCATCGTCGCGGGCGAGGGCACGATGCGCACAGACACCCTGATCTTCGCGGTGCTGCTGCTCGCGACGATCTCGATCGTGGCGTTGCTCACCTTCGTGCCGTCTCTGATGCTCGGGCCGCTCGTACAAGCCCTGACCCCGAGGCTCTTCTGATGCTCGGCCAGCTCCGCTCCTCGCTTCTGGCGGTGATCGTCTTCACCCTGCTGCTGGGCCTCGCCTACCCGCTGGCGACGACGGGCGTGGCACAGGTGCTCTGGCCGCACCAGGCCAACGGCAGCCGCGTCGAGCGCGACGGGCGAGTCGTCGGCTCGCTGCTAATAGGGCAGGACTTCCGCGGCGCGGCACGCTACTTCCAGAGCCGGCCCTCGGCGAGCGCCGAGGACGCGGCCAGGACGGCTGCCTCCAACCTCGGGCCCAACTCGCTGAGGTTGTCGCTTCAGCTCCGCTCGCGCCTGCGCGCCTTCCTTCTGCGCGAGAGGCCCTACGACCCGGGTCTGAACGCCGCGGAGGTGCCGGCGGATGCCGTCACCGCTTCGGGATCCGGGGTCGACCCAGACATCTCGATGGCCAACGCGATGATCCAGGCCCACCGTGTGGCGGCGGTCCGTGGCCTCTCGCGCGCGGCTGTGATGCGGCTGGTAGACGAACACACAGACGGCGCGGCAGGCGGTCTGTTCGGCCCGGCCGCAGTCAACGTGCTCGCCCTGAATCTGGCGCTCGACGCGGAGCACGTGCGATGAGCCGGCATCCGCGCGCGGGCGTGATCAGGGCCGAGATCATCCTGCCGGCCCTTGGGTCCGCGCTCGGGAAGCTCCGCCCCAGAGCGATGGCTCACAACCCGGTGATGTTCACCGTCGAGGTGGGCGCGGCGCTCACGACGCTGCTGTGGCTCTCCCAGGTGACCGGCGCCGGCGTGGGCGGTGTCGCCGGTAACCCCAGCTGGTACACCGCTTCTATCGCCGGCTGGTTGTGGTTGACCGCCTACTTCGGCAACCTCGCTGAGGCGGTGGCCGAGGGGCGTGGCAAAGCCCAGGCAGACGCGCTGAGGGGGATGCGGACAGACACTCAGGCGCGCCTGCGCGACGGGCAGACCAAGTCGTCCGCCGAGCTCGTTCCCGGGGATCTCGTCGAGGTCTCGGCCGGCGAGATGATCCCCGGTGACGGCACGATCGTCGAGGGCATCGCGTCGATCGACGAGTCGGCTGTGACGGGCGAGTCTGCACCGGTCGTGAGATCGGTCGGCGGCGATCGCACCGCGGTCACGGGCGGAACGCGGGTCCTGTCCGACCGGATCCTCGTGGAGATCACTCAGCATCCCGGCGAGAGCTTCCTCGATCGCATGATCGCCCTCGTCGAGGGCGCCGAGCGCCGCAAGACACCCAACGAGGTCGCGCTCGGGATCCTGCTCGCCGGCCTGACGCTGATCTTCCTCTCGGTGGTGATCACGCTTGGTCCCTTCGCCCACGATGCCCACACCGCGATCTCGATCGCCACCTTGATCGCCCTGCTCGTCGCGCTGGCGCCCACGACGATCGGCGCGCTACTCTCGGCGATCGGGATCGCCGGCATGGATCGGCTGGTCGCCCGCAACGTGCTGGCGCTCTCCGGTCGCGCTGTGGAGGCCGCGGGGGACGTCAATCTGTTGATGCTCGACAAGACCGGGACGATCACGCTGGGCAACCGCCAGGCCACGGCCTTCGTGCCGATGCCGGGGACCGATGAGCATGAGCTCGCCGACGTGGCCCAGGCGGCATCGCTGGCCGACGAGACGCCCGAGGGCCGCTCGATCGTGATCCTCGCCAAGCGCTATGGCGTGCGCGAGCGCGAGCTCGGCGATGCTGGGGCGCGCTTCGTCGCATTCAGCGCCGAGACGAGGATGAGCGGCGTGGACCTCGAGGGCCGCGAGCTGCGCAAGGGGGCGGGAGACGCGATCATCGACTACGTGCACCGCCGCGCCGGGCGCGTGCCCCCGGAGCTGGACCGCGAGCTCGGTCGCATCGCCGGCGAGGGCGGAACGCCGCTCGCTGTCTGCCGTGATGCGACCGTGCTCGGCGTGATCGACCTGCGCGACATCCTCAAGGAGGGGATCCATCGACGCTTCGAGGAGCTGCGCCGGATGGGCGTGAAGACCGTGATGATCACGGGCGACAACCCGCGTACGGCGGGCGCGATCGCAGCCGAGGCCGGCGTCGACGACTTCCTGGCCGAGGCGACGCCCGAGCGCAAGCTGGCACTGATCCGCGAGCAGCAGGGTCAGGGCCGGATCGTGGCGATGACCGGTGACGGCACCAACGACGCGCCCGCACTCGCCCAGGCCGATGTGGGGGTGGCGATGAACAGCGGCACCCAAGCCGCTCGCGAGGCCGGCAACATGGTCGATCTCGACTCAGATCCGACCAAGCTGATCGAGATCGTCGAGGTCGGCAAGCAGCTCCTGATCACCAGGGGGGCGCTGACCACCTTCTCGATCGCCAACGACGTCGCCAAGTACTTCGCGATCCTGCCGGCGGTGTTCGTCGCGACCTACGCCTCGGTCGGCGTCCGCAGCGGCCCGCTCGCGCGATTGAACCTGATGTCCCTGGGATCCCCGCGATCGGCGATCCTCTCGGCCATCGTCTACAACGCCCTCATCATCCCGGCCCTGGTCCCGCTCGCCCTGCGCGGCGTGCGTTATCGACCGCTCGGTGCGGGGGCGTTGCTCTATCGCAACCTCGCGATCTACGGAGTCGGCGGGCTGATCGCCCCCTTCATCGGCATCAAGCTGATCGACCTGCTCCTGCACGGCGTGCTGGGAGCCTGAGCCATGAGCCGCGGTCAGCACAAGCTCTTTCTCGGCATGGCGGCGGGCGTCGGCAAGACGTGTCGCATGCTCCAGGAGGGCCACTCGGTGGCCGCCGAAGGCAGGGATGTCGCGATCGGCCTCTTGGAGACTCACGGCCGAGCCGACACGGCCGCGCTGGCCGAGGGCCTTGAGCTGGTCCCGCGCCGGGGCGTTTCCTGCCAGGGCACGATCCTCGAGGAGATGGACCTGCCGGCGATCCTGGGCCGCTCGCCGCAGGTCTGTCTGATCGACGAGATCGCCCACACCAACGCGCCCGGGCTCGAGCACGACCAGCGATACGAAGACGTCGAGGATATCCTCGCGGCCGGCATCACGGTCTTCTCAACCCTCAACGTCCAGCACCTGCAGAGCGTCAGCGAGCGGATCGCCGAGCAGACCGGGGTCCACGCCACCGAGACGATGCCCGACAGCGTCATCGACGAGGCCGACGAGGTCGTGGTCGTCGACCTGTCACCCGAGGCGCTGCAGGCTCGCATCATCGAGGGAAAGGTGTTCCCGGCCAGGAGCGTTCCCATCGCCCTGCAGAGGTTCTTCACCAAGGACAACCTCAACGTGCTGCGGGAGATGGCGCTGCTGCAGGTCGTCGAGGAGGTCGAGGCTCACCGGCTCACCGCGGAGATGCTCAACGACGAGGACCGCTTGATCAGCAACCTGGGCGCGGAGCGTCGTCACAGGTTCCTCGGGCTGGTCAAGCCCGATCCGAGCGCCAACCGCATCATTCGCCGCGCGTGGACGATCGCAGAGCGCCTGGGGGGCGGACTGGACCTGCTGTGGGTGACGCGTCCGGAGGAGGTCGAGGATCCTGAGACCGCCAGGCGCGTCGACGAGCTGCGCCGCCTGGCCGCCGTGTTCGGCGCGCAGATGATCGTGGAGACGGACCGCAGCGTGGCCCGGGCGGTAGGACGTGTCGCCCGACGCTGCGAGTCGACGCAGATCGTGATGGGCACGCCGCATCTTCGCCTGCGATTCGGGCGCCCGCGGAGGTCGCTGGTGGACGACATCCTGGCCGCCGCCCCCGGCCTGGACCTCGCCCTGGTAGGGAGCCGCGCGCCCGCCGACGGCAACCTGCCCTGAAGCGGTCTTCTCGATGCTCCTAAGCCCGCCGGCGCCCGTGAGCGGGCCGGAGTCTCAAGGAAGCTCACAAGGGGGTCGGCAGCTCGCCGGGCCCAACCGGCCCCAGCGAGGCCAGCAGGGACAGCTCATCCATCAACAGGCGGGGCAGCAGGAAGTGCTCGCGCACGTGGGCACGCCCGCTTTGGCCAAGCTGCTCGGAGAGCTCGCGGTCGTTGAGCAGCTTCAGCATCGCGGCGGCGCACTCCTCGACCGAGTCGACCAGCAGGCCGCCGACGCCCTCGGGCATCTGCATCGGGATCCCGCCGGCGCGCCCGGCGACGACGGGGGTGCCCTTCCACAGCGACTCGGAGACCACCAGCCCAAAGCCCTCGCGGATGGACTTCTGCACGACGACGTCGGAGAGGCGCTGGAAGGCGTTCACCTCGACGTTGCTCGCGCCCGTGAGGTTGGTGCTGATGTGGATCAGCGGATCGCTCTCGGCGAACTCCGAGAGCCGGCTGTAGACCTCCCAGCCCTCGGGGTCATCGAGCGCCATCGAGCCGACGAGCGCGAGCTGCAGGCCGGGGTTCGACTCGCGCACGAGCCTGTAGGCGGCGATCACGCCGAAGGGGTCCTTCCAGGGGTCAAAGCGCGAGACCTGGGTGATCAGCCGCCCGGGCAGGTCGATGCCGATCCAGTCGAGGATCTGGCTGGCGGTGCGCTCGGATATGTCGAGGTTCTTCGGGCTGAGCGGGTCGATCGCGGGCGCGATCGTGCGCACGCGAGCCACCGGTAGGTCGGGCGGCACAAACTCGTCCATCGTGAAGACCGCCGCGTCGAAATCGGCGAGGAACGGCCGCAGGAAGCGCCACGCGTCGGCGTTCGGCTGGGAGGTGTCGATGTGACAGCGCCACACCCAGCGGGCGCCCGTCTTGCCGTGCATGCTGAGCAGCGCCGCCGGCTGGGGATCGTGGACGACGACGAAGTCGTAGGCGCCTTCGAGCAACTCGGCGTTCTCGCGCGCGCAGTCCAGGTAGGCGGCCTGCTCGGCCGCGCTCAGCGTCTCTGTCGAGCCCTGGAGCGCGTTGTGCAGGGCCTTGGTCGCGCGGAAGAAGTCCTGGCTTCCGCCGATCACCTTCCAGTCGACCGTCAGTCCGAGGTCGCGCAGAAGCGGCACCGTGGAGCGCAAGAGCTCCGAGACCCCGCCCCCGTAGGCGGTCGCGTTGATATGGAGGATACGCGCCCCGCGCAGCGCCTCGGCCTGCTCGCGCAGCCCTTCGAGGATCTCCTGCGGGACGATGTCCTGGTAGGCGTCGAGCGACCACCTTCCGACGGAGACGTGCTGGAGCATCGCCTACCCCACCTCCGCCGGCTGCAGGACTCTCGCCGCGCTCGCGCGTGCCGGCCGGGGTCTGTGCATTATCCGCGACACGCTACATCCCGGCCAGGTCGCGCCGGCGGAAGATCGAAAGCGCTCCGAGCGAGGCGAGCAGCGCGAGGGCGAGCATGACCACGGCCGCCGTCGCCCGGAACGGCTGTGCCGGCACGAGCCCGACGTGCTCGAAGGGGGAGACGTCCAGCAGCCAGTGGGGGGCACCGAGGAGGCCGCCGAACAGCTGCCAGACGAACGCGACGGCGACCAGGCCGTAGGCCAGGCCCGCCCCGGCGCGCGGAAGCACGGCGAACGCGAGCGCCCCCACCCCCAGGAACAGGAGCGCCGTCGGCAGGCAGTTGGCGCCCGCTTCGAGCATGCTGATGAGCGAGACGCCGGCGCTTTGGGTCGCGGCGCCCACCCACGCGAGCATCCCCGAGACGAGCGCGAGCACAACCGAGCCGCCGGCCCCTAGCGCCAGCCGCCCCGCGAGCCAGCGCCGGCGCTCGACCGGGAGCGAGAAGAGCGTTTCCAGTCGCTCCTCAGCCTCCTCGCGGCGGGCCGCACCGACCTGTGAGCACGCGAACAGGCTGACGGCGAGGACGAAGAACAAGAACGTGAGGCCGATGTATCCCGATGGCTTCAGAATCGAGATCGCTCCGAGTTTTTGCAGCTGGTGCTGCAGGCTCGCCGAGATGCCCGCCGAGGAGACGCTCGTCGAGATCAGGCCAATGATGAGAGCGAAGAAGCCCGTACCGAGCACCCAGCCGGCGAAGCTGCCCCGCTCCTCGCGCAGCGCGAGCGCGGTCGGCGAGGAGAGCAGGCGCGGGCGCGTCGGCGCGCTGTCGCTGCTCCTGAAGAGGCCGTTTGCCACGTCTCGCCGCACGCAGATCGCGCCGGCGCCGAGGAGCAGCGAAACGCCGGCAAAGAGCGGCAGCAGCAGCACCGTCGGGTGCGCGCCGGCGAACGGCCGCAGTTCCTCGGCCCAGCCGAGCGGCGTCGCCCAGCGAAGCCATTCGAGGTTCGAGGAGGTGTCCGCGATCACGCGCAGTACCAGCGCCAGCGTCAGCGCGGCGCTCGAGAGCTCGAGCGCGAGGCGCCGCGTCGGCGCGAGCTGGCTCGCGAGCGCGCCGACGCCGACGAACACGGGCACGACCGAGACGGTCGCCAGGGCGAGGTAGGCCGAGCCCCCCACCCCCAGCCGGGCGCCGAGCAGGCCCACGAAGAGCGCAAGCCACAAGGCGACCCCACCCGCGCCGATCGCCGCGAGCGCCACAAGGTAGGCGTTGCGGCGGCTGATCGTCCCGGCCAGCACGAGCTCCGTGCGCCCGGCGTCCTCCTCGGCGCGCAAGGCCCGCACCGCCGCGAGCGTTCCCCACATCGCCGCGAAGATGGACAGCAGGCCGCCGATCCGCCAGGCCGAGTAGCCGCCCACGCTGAGCAGGTCGTACGGCCTTCCGTAGAACAGGCGCACGCTCGCGTTTCCGCCGAAGGCGTGAGCGAAGCCGAGGCGGTCCTTCAACGTCGGGTAGGTGCTGCGGTAGCCGGCCGCGTTCGCGTAGGCCACGAGCGCGAACAGCACCGCGAACGAGACGTTCCGCGTGCGCGAGTCGGCGAGCGCCCGCCGTGCGATGGCGCTAGCCGCCGACAAGCCCGTCCGGGGTTTCGTAGTGGTGCAGGAAGATCTCCTCAAGCGACGGCTCGCGGCTGCTCAGATGAAGAACGGGATGCGCGGCGAGAGCCTTCAGAAGCGGATCGACGCTGCCGCTCACCTCGATGCGAAGCGAGTTCGCCCCGGCGCCGGCAACGCTGACCCCGGCCAGCTCCGGCAGGCTCGGCGCCGGGCCGGCGAAGGTCACCTCGAGCGTCTGCGCGCCGAGATGGCGCAGCTCGTCGAGCGTGCCCTCGTCGACGAGCCGCCCGCGGCGCAGGATCCCCACGCGATCGCAGAGCGCCTCGACCTCGCTGAGGATGTGCGAGGAGAGGAATATCGTCTGACCCCGCTGCTTGGCTTCGTGGACGCTTTCACGGAAGGCGACCTCCATCAGCGGGTCAAGCCCGCTGGTCGGCTCGTCGAGGATCAAGAGCTCCGCGCGACTGGCGAAGGCGGCGATGAGCTGGACCTTCTGGCGATTGCCCTTCGAGAGCGCGCGCACGCGCTTTGACGCTTCCAGGTTGAAGCGCTCGACCAGCAGGTCACGGTAGGCGGCGTCGGTCCCGCCGCGCACGCGGGCGAGGAACTCGAGCGTCTCTGAGCCCGTGAGGGCCGGCCACAGGAACGGCTCCCCCGCGACGTAGGCGACCCGCCGGTGGGCGGCGACGGGGTCGCGCCAGGCATCGATGCCGAACAGCTCAGCACGCCCGCCGCTCGGGCGGTGCAGGCCGAGCAGCAGCCTGATCGTCGTCGTCTTGCCCGAGCCGTTTGGGCCGAGGTATCCATAGACCTCGCCCTCCCCCACCTCGAGGTCCAGCGCGTCGAGCGCGAGGGTCCCCTCGTAGCGCTTGGTGAGCCCCTCCGCGCGTATGACCGCCCGCGTGACGCGCCGGGCTCGCCTCGCGGCTCGGCTCGCCGGCACAGTCCGAGCCGTGTGGTCTGCGCCACCAGCCGGCTCACGCTCGAGGGTACTCATGCGCTTGTAATCCTCGCCGATATGATCCCCGCCGCCATCGGGAGCTAGCCCCGTTCCCTATGCGGAAAACTACGCTGAGCGGCGCGCCGGCGCGCCGGGACGGCAGGCGAGCCGGATCTCCGTACTCCACCGCACCTCCCAAGTGGACCCGTCCCGATGTCAAATCGCCGCTGCGACGTTTAGCTTGAGGGGAGAATCCGGGCTTCACGCCTCTAGCTCGGGCCGGCGAGAAAGGCAGCTCTGTGTTCGAGAAGATCGTAATCGGCTATGCGGGCGATCAGGCCGGCAAGGACGCGGTGCGGCTGGGGGCCACTCTCGCCTCGCTGCTGGGCAGCGCCTCGACGATCGTGTTCCCCTATCAGCCCCTGCTGAGCTCGGGGTCGGCCGATGTCGTCGAGGCGCGCATCCGCGAGGAGGTGCAAGCGCTTACGGCCGGCTTCGACGGCTTTGCCGAACCCACCTACCACTGGACGCCGTCGGCCTGGCCGATCCACGGTTTGCACGAGCTCGCCCGCTATGAAGAGGCGGGGTTGATCGTGCTCGGGTCGGCCCGCGAGGGCCTTGCCGATCGCGTGCATGTGAGCCTGATGGAGCGCATGGTCCACGGAGCGCCGTGCGCCGTGGCCGTCGCTCCTGCCCACTACGCGGACGGCCCACCAAGACCGCTGCTACGCGTCGGGGTCGGCTTCTCGACCTCCGAGGAGGGCACGTCGGCCCTGCACGTGGGCCGCGAGCTTGCCGCGCGGGCCGGTGGGCGTCTTGATGTCATCGCTGGCGCCGGCATCGAGCCGGCGCTTGCGAGCTACGCGTTCTCCTCGCCCGCCCTCCCGGACATCGAGAGTCAGATATACGAGGAGACCAAGACCGCGCTCGAGCGCGCCACCAAGGAGCTCGGCGACGGCGTGCCCGTAGGGCACGAGACGATCCGGGGAGATCCCGCGGGCGTGCTGATCGAGCGCACGTCCGAGCTGGACCTCTTGATTCTCGGCTCACGCGCATACGGGCCGCTGCGCCACGCCTTTATGGGGAGCGTCTCGGCCGCCGTGATGCGCGAGGCCCACTGCCCCGTGCTGGTCGTGCCCCGCGGCCTCAGCCTCGCTGAGCCGAGCGTCCAGCCGGAGCCTTCCCTCAATTGAAGCGGCGGCCCGGGCGCGGTGCAGCGGAGGATCCGCGCTTGAACGGCGGGCGGGCGCAGCCGGAGATGACCGCGCCCCCGCTCGGCGGGCTGAGCGAGGCCGAGGCCGCCGCTCGCTTGGCGGCGCGCAGCCCTGCGCCCAAAGCGGCGAGCAGCCGCTCCTACGCGAGCATCGTGCGAGCGAACGTGCTGACGGTGTTCAACGTGATCCTGGCCGCCTTCGGCGCCCTGACCCTCCTGTTCGGCGATGCGCGCGACGCGCTGTTCCTGGGGATCATCTTCGCCAACGCGACGATCGGCATCACGCAGGAGTCGCGTGCGAAGCGGTCACTCGATCGGCTCGCGTCGCTCGTCGCCCCGCGGGCGACGGTGGTGCGCGAAGGCGTCAGCCGCGAGCTCCCGACCGCCGAGGTCGTCCCCGGAGATCTCGTGCGCTTGCAGGCCGGCGATCAGGTCATCGCCGACGGCGAGATCGTCGCCGAGCGCGACCTGCGCATCGACGAGTCGGTGCTCACAGGTGAGACCGAGCCGGCTCCCCGAGCCCCAGGTGAGAGCGTCCGCTCAGGTGCATTCGCGGTCGAGGGAAGCGGGTCGTTCACGGTCACCGCCGTCGGGGACGAGAGCTTCGCCGAGCGGCTGGTCGGTGAGGCACGCTCGCTGCGTCATCCACGCTCGCCGCTCGAACGCGCGGTCAACCGGCTGCTGTACGCGCTCGTCGGCCTGGTGATCCTGCTCGGCGCCCTGCTCGGCTATTCGCTCCATCACCGCCACGCGTCTCTGCACGAGGCGGTGGCGACGTCAACCGCCGGGGTGGTGAGCCTGATACCGGAGGGGCTGATGCTGCTCGTCAGCATCACCTATGCGGTCGCGGCGGCACGGATGGCCAGGCGTGGCGTGCTGGCCCAGCAGCTGAACGCGATCGAGTCGCTCGCCTCGGTGGAGGTGCTATGCGTGGACAAGACCGGCACGCTCACCGAGTCCGCGCTGCGCGTCACGGAGATCATCCCAGCGGATGGACAGGCAGGCGAGCCGGCGAGGTCTGTGCTCGCCCGCGTGGCCGCGAGCGCCTCCTCGCGCAACGGCACCCTGCAGGCGATCGCGGATGCCTACCCGACCGAGGCCGAGTCGGTGCTCGGCGAGGTGCCGTTCAGCTCGCGCCGGGGCTGGAGCGCGGTGCAACTGGCCGAGGCCACCTATCTTCTGGGAGCGCCCGAGCACTTCGCGCTGGGAGCGCTGCAGGCGATCGCCGCCGAGCAGCAGCGCGCCGGCCGGCGTGTGCTCGCGCTGGCCGTCAGCAGTGCGGCGCTCTCTGACGAGGACCGCCCCGGGGAGCCTCAGAGCGACGCCGAACCGCTCGCCCTCGTCGTTCTCGGCGAGCGCCTGCGAGCGAACGTCGCCGAGACGATCGCCTTCCTGCTCGAGCAGGATGTCGAGGTCAAGGTGCTCTCGGGTGACTCGCCCTGGACCGCAGCCGCAATCGCCCGCGACGTCGGCATCCCCGTGCGCGGTGTCGGCGTGGGCGCCGACATCCCGAGAGAGACCGACGCGCGGGCGCAATGGGCGCACCAGGCCAGCGTCGTCGGGCGCATCTCCCCGGAGGGAAAGCGTGAGATCGTGCAGGCGCTCACCGACTCGGGCCGCTATGTGGCGATGCTCGGCGACGGCGTCAACGACGTGCTCGCATTGAAGGCCGCCCGCCTTGCGATAGCCCAGGGCAGCGGGGCGCAGATGTCGCGCAGCGTGGCCGACCTGGTGCTCGTCTCGGGAGACTTCGCGATCATCCCGACGCTCGTGGCCGAAGGCCGCCGGGCTCTGCGCAATCTGCAGCGCGTGACGAAGCTCTACGTGACCAAGTCGGCGTTTGCCTGCTTTCTGATCCTGACGATCGGGATCACATCGACCGCCTATCCGCTGCTGCCCCGCCATTTCAGCCTGGCCGCCTCGCTGACCATCGGTGTACCCACATTCTTTCTCGCGCTCGCGCCCAGCAGCGGCCCATGGCGGCCCCAGGGCTTCGTGCGCAGCGTCGGTCGCTGGGCGGTGCCGGCCGGGACGATCGCAGGTGTCGGAGTCCTCGCGGGATACCTTTTCGCGCTCCACGATCTGGATTTCTCGGTGCTTCGCGCGAGGACCATCGCCACGAGCGTCCTCGTCGCGGTCGGGCTGTACCTGGTGCTGGCGCTCGAGGCGGCCGGCTCACGCAAACGCTCGGCGCTCGTCGCCGGCATGTGCCTGGGCCTCGCCGGCGCGTTCGTGGCGGTGTTCCTGCTGGCTGCGGTGCGGCGCTTCTTCGAGCTCAGTGTGCCCACGGCGGGGATGATCGCCACCGCGGTCCTCGCCAGCCTGCTGGCGATCGGCGCGCTTGCACTCGCGGGGTTCACGCCCACGGCCGGCGACCGCCGCGCAGCCCCGGGCGAGGAGTCCTGAGCGCCGGCGGCGGGCGAGTCTGAGAGCAGTGCGACATGGCCCGCGCGGAGGGCAGGCGGCGGCGAAGAGCCCGTAGTTGGGATCATGCCTGGCATGCCCGAGACGCTCGAGCTCACCACCAAGCAGTACGTGGAAGAGCTGCTGCGGCTGCAGACCGAGCTCGTCTACATGCAGGAGTGGATCGTCGCCAACGGACGCCGGCTCGTGGTCCTATTCGAGGGACGGGACACCGCCGGCAAGGACGGGGTCATAAAGCGCGTGAACGCCTTTCTGAACCCGCGCACGTGCCGGGTCGTGGCGATCCCGACGCCCAGTGAGCGAGAGCGCACGCAATGGTTCTTCCAGCGCTACGTGGCGCATCTGCCGGCCGCCGGGGAAATCGTCCTGTTCGACCGCAGCTGGTACAACCGAGCCGGGGTCGAGCGGGTCATGGGCTTCTGCACGGAGGCCGAGTACGAAGAGTTCCTGCGCTTCTGTCCCGCCTTCGAGCAGGCTCTGCAGAACGACGGGATCGAGCTGTTGAAGTACTGGCTGTCGGTGAGCGACGAGGAGCAGGAGCGCCGCTTCAAGAAACGGCTCTCAGATCCGCGCAAGCGCTGGAAGTTCAGCCCGATCGATCTCCAGGGCCGTGCCCGCTGGGTGGACTACGCCGAAGCCAAGGACCGGATGTTCGCCTACACCGACACCGAGCAGAGTCCCTGGTATGTGGTCGAGGCGGACAACAAGCGCGCGGCGCGGCTGAACCTGATCGGTCATCTGCTCTCGCTCGTTCCCTACGAGCATCTCGACACGAGCAAGCCCCTGAAGCTCCCACCCCGCCAGGAGCGCACGTACCTGCGCCCGCCGAAGCGGACCGAGCACATCGTGCCGGCCCGCTACAGCATCCGCAGCGAATGAGCCGGCGGCCGCGCCGCACGGCTCCTCACAGCGCGCTCGGGTAGGTCTCCGGCGGCTCGCCGAGTTCCCAGGTGCCCGTGCGCTCGAGCGGCTCGACCGCGCGCGTCACATCTATGTGCACGAGCGCATCGAACTGGCGCGAGGCGTTGGCGGCGAACCAGTGGCTCGCGCGTTCGCTCTCGGGCCGGTAGATGACGCCGATCGCGCGCTGCAGCCGTGGCTCGCTAAGCGCGCGACCGCTCGGGCTCCCGCCCAGCGGGCACAGCAGGAAGGCGGGGATGCCCGTGGCGTGAAGAAGGGCCTCATAGCTCTCGGGCAGGGCGCTTCTGACGCGCTTGCGTTCGGCTTCCCCGCCCCACTCGGAGGCGGCCGTCACCGTCCCGGTGTAGGTCGTGAAGCCCACGAGCACGGCGTCTTGGGCATGGCGCTCGCGCATCAGTTGGCCGAGGTTGAGCTCGCCACGCTGAGCCATCTCGGTCGAGCGGGCGTCGCCGACGTGCGAGTTGTGCTCCCATACGACGACCTTGCCGGCGTCCCCGTGGCGGGCGAGATGCACCAGGAGCTGGTCGAGCGTGTCGGCCATATGTCGATCGCGCAGGTTCCAGGAGGGCGCCGGACCAGCGAAGATGCTCCGGTAGTACTCCTCCGCGTTGGCGACGACCGTCGCGTTCTGCTCGGCCAGGAAGTACCTGTCCTCGGCGATCCGGCCGTCTTCGCGAAGGTAGTCGCCGGCGTGGCGGCGCAGCTCGACGAGCTGTTCGAGCACGCGCCGGCGGCAAGGCGGGCTGGCGCCGAGCAGCACGGCCTGCCCGTAGCCGCTGCTGTCCTGCGAGAATGGGTGCAGGCACGCGTAGCGGTCCCGGGCACGCGACGCGGCGGCAGGATCGATCTCCTGCAGGTAGGCGATGACGGCTTCCATCGAAGCTCCCAGGCTGTAGAGGTCCAGGCCGTAGAAGCCGACGCTCCTCTGAGCAGCTCCGAGCCGTTCGTTGTGGGCGCGCAGCCAGCCGACGAAGTCCAGAACCTCGGCGTTGCGCCACATCCAGGTCGGGAACCGCTGGAAGCCGCGCAGGGCCTCCTCGGCGTCGGCGTCATCGCCCGCGCCCTGGACGTAGCGGCTGACGCGATCGGCGTCGGGCCAGTCCCCCTCGACTGCGACCGCGACGAATCCGAGCTCCTCGATCAGCCGCCTGGTGATGCGCGCGCGCTCACGATAGAACTCGTGGGTCCCGTGGCTGGCCTCGCCGAGGAGCACGATCCGCGTGTCGCCCACAAGCTCGAGCAGCGCGTCATAGTCGGACTCGGCGCCCTGCAGCGGGCGCGCATCCAGGCGCACGGCGTCGAGGGCCGCGCTTTCCCCGACGGGCAGGGCGAGCGGCGATGCCACCGCTCAACCCACCCCCGAGAGCGCTTGATCGCGCTCAGAGGCCAGGTAGCGGTGGAACCATCCGATTGCGAGCTCTGAGACGCGCTCCAGCGCTCCGGGCTCCTCGAACAGATGGCCCGCGCCGTCGATGACCACGAGATCGTGCGGACAGCGCAGCTGGGCGGCCGCGTCGCGGTTCAGCTCGAGCACCTCCAGATCGCGCGCGCCGACGATCAGCAGGGTCGGTGAGACCACACCCTTGAGGCGATCCGCGGCGAGGTCCGGGCGGCCACCGCGGGAGACGACGGCCGTGACCTCCCCGCCGACCTCGGCGGCTGCCCTGAGGGCCGCCGCCGCGCCGGTCGAGGCGCCGAAGTATCCGATCGGCAGCGACTGCAGCCGCGACTGGGAGCCGGCCCAGCGCGTGAGGACCTCGAGCCGGCCGGCGAGCAGGGGGACGTTGAAGACCAGCTCGCGGCGCAAAGCCTCCTGCTCGTCGAGCAGATCGAAGAGAAGTGTCGCCAGACCCGCATCGTTCAGCGCGCCCGCGACAGCGCGGTTACGCGGGCTCATGCGGCTGCTGCCGCTTCCGTGAGCGAACAGCACGAGACCGCTCGCGGACGCGGGCACGTTCAGGTCCCCGGCCAGCTGGACACCGCCGACTTCGAGGGACAGCGCCTCGCGGTAAGGGCCTACGGCCCCCGCGCTCGGCGGGCTCGTGCTCGGCGCTCGGGGCGGCGGCGCGGACGATGTCCCCTCCTGGCCGGCCTCGGCCAGGAGCGCTACCACTTCCTCGTCGGACACCGGCGCGAAGTCGCGGTACCACATGCCCACGCCGTAGAGGCGCTCCGGGATCAGCGGGCACACGACGCGGTCGGCCTCCTCGGCGAGCATCGAGATCGACTCACCCGATCCCACGGGAGCCGCCACCACGATGCGCCGGGCGCCACGCTTACGCAGCGCCCGGACCGCCGCGAGGTCACTCAGGCCGGTCGCCAGGCCGTCGTCGACGACGATCACGGTCCGCCCCTTCACCGGGATCGAGGGTCGGCCGTCGCGGTAGTGCTCGACCCTGCGTCGCATCTCCTGAGACTCGCGCGCGAGCGTCTCCTCGAGCATCGCCTGCGTCATGCCCAGCCTGCCGGCGGACTGGGGGTCGAGCACGCCCGTGCCGTCCTCGGCGACCGCCCCGACCCCGAGCTCGGGGTTTCCGGGAGCACCCAGCTTGCGCACCGCCAGGATCTCGAGCTGGGCGCCGAGCTCGCGTGCGACCTCGACAGCGACCGGCACGCCCCCGCGCGGCAGCGCGACGATCACCGGGCGCTCATCGGTGAGGTCGATGAGCTCGCGGGCGAGCTGGCGCCCGGCATCGCGACGGTCGAGGTACTGCATCGCTGTAATGATTCCGCCCCGCGCCCGCGCGAGTCGTCAGGGGATTGCCCACGAGCCGCGTGGCGGACTACTGAAGGCCGGCGCGCGAGGCGCGAGCGCCCTTGCCTGTGCCCGCTCGGCTGCGGCCAACTGCGGATGTTCGCCCCCGGCCACGAGCTCGATGTCTGCCTGCGCTTGGCGATGGCAGCCGGCTGCCTGAACGCCACCCGGCACGGGCTGAGGACGGGAACACGTCACCAGATCGAGCAGCTGAGCGGGCACATCCACATCACCGGCCTGGCCGGGCCTTCGTGAGTGAATACGTTGATCGTCAGTAATCCTCACGGAGCGCGCATGGGCAGCTTGCACCGATGCGCGCCCGGCTCCAGGCCGGATAGCATTGCGTCGTGATGCGCCCACCGGCGAGGACAGATGGCAGCTACCTGACTCCCCGCCTGGAGGATGCGCTGGTCGCGGACGCCATGCGTTACGGCATCTTCACCTGCTCGGCGGACACCCCGCTGCGCGACGCCGCCCGAACCATGGTCCTGCATCATGTGCACGCGATCGTGGTGAGTGATCCAGCCGACGGTTCGCCGTGGGGCATCCTCTCTGACCGCGCCCTGCTCGGCGCGCTGCTCGACCGCGACGGTGACACGCCCCTGCGCGAGGTGGCCGACCGGGACCTCAGCGCGATCTCGAGCAACGAGCCGCTGACAGCTGCGGCCGGGTTGATGCGCGACCGTGGGATCGCACACATCCTCGTCAGAGACGCGGAGAGCGGCAGGCCCTCGGGCATGCTCTCGACCCTGGACGTTGCCGGCATCCTCGCCTGGGGCGAGGCCTGAGGGTCTCCCTCAAGTGCACCTCGCCAACGCCATGAATGGCGCCGAGCGGATCCCCTCGGAACAGTGGTGCGTGCTGCTTACGAGCAGCCGCGCGAGCCGGATCTTTCGCGGAGATCGTGAGAGACTGGTGGAGGTGGGAGACATCCACGACGACGTCCATCGCCGTCACCACCAGGGAGGCTGGTCCCAGGCGCGCTTCCAGCGCGGTGTCGAGAAGGAGATCGACGACCACATCAGGCGGACCTGCGAGCTGCTGTTCACTCGCTTTCGGCACGAGCCGTTTGATGACCTGATCCTCGGCGGGCCCTCCGAGCTCTCGCATCGGGTGGAAGACGACCTTCATGCCGACCTGCGCCGGCGGCTGGCCGGCCAGGTCGACATCGACGTGGAGCGTGCATCTGCCGAGGAGGTTCACCGCCGAGCGCTCCCGGTCATCGAAGCACGGGAGCACGAGCGTGAACAGGCCGCGCTGCGGCGCCTGCGCGAGGGCATGGCACCGGGCGGCCACGCAGCGAGCGGGCTCGACGAGGTTCTGGAGCTGCTCAGCGAGCAGCGCGTGGAGACGCTGCTGGTGGTCCGGGGCTTCGCGGCGGGCGGATCCAGCTGTCGGCGCTGTGGGCGCCTGGCCGCGAGCGGCGCATCGTGCCCGATGGACGCCGGCGAGCTTCAAGCACACGAGAACATCATCGATGAGGCGATCAAGCGCGCCCTCAGCCAGTCGATTGAGGTGCTGATCTGCCGCGATCAAGCGAGCGAGCTCGAGCGCCACGGTTCGATCGCTGCGCTTCTGCGCTACTAGCCCGGGTACGACAACTGGAAGAGAAGAGGAGTCACATGAGCACGACAACAGAACTGGCAACCGAGAAGTGGGTGGAGTACTTCGACGCGATCGCCGAGGGCGTCGAGGAGTCGCTGGTGACGATCGAGGTCATGAGCGAGGAGCTGGGTGATCAGACGGACGTCACACGGCTACCGCTGCAGGCGATCGGCTACGACCCCAAGGACGATGTCCTTGAGATCTCGGTCGGTGGGCGCAGCGTCCACTATCCGGTCGTGCTGCGCCACTTCATCTCAGCTCCCCGGACGATCAGCGTCGAGGAGTCAAGCCCGTTGCGCCCAGTATCGATGCTCGTGACCGATGCAAGCGGCGTGCGGACGCTGATCCGGCTCTTCAAGGCGGCCGCGCTCGAGTCCTAGGCCCGCGATCGAGCTCAGCTCGCCGTTGCCGGTGTGACCGTTCGCAGTCCCCGGGCTGCGAGGGCTCCCGCGGGAAACAGAAACGTCTCCAGCGTGCCGCAGTCCTCGAGCTCCAGAAGCAACTCGCCCCTGGCGTCATCGCAGAGCGCGTGCTCAACATGGAACAGCGTCGCTCCATCCGTCAGATATGCGCCGGCGGGCGGCATCAAGGTGGCGGGCGCATCGCTGCCGCGCCCCGGGATGGGCGGCATCGCTTCGGCTGAGTTGCGCCCGCGAGAAAGACGACCCATGCGCACAAGCTAGCGCGAGCGCTGATCTCGTGCTCGGGGGCAAAGCCCCGTCCTCGGTGCGGCGTTGCACGGATGCTCTCGCTCGGGGCATACGGCACGCTCACACAGCCCAGTACCCTCGACCTGAAGGGAGCCGATATGTCTGAAACCGAGCCGAGCATCATCGACCACAGCGCCGAAAAGGCGCACATCTGGCTGAAGGAGATCGCCCAGGAGCTTGGCGATGAGGACCGGGTCTACGCGTACCGCGCGATGCGCGCCGTCCTGCACACGTTGCGAGACCGTCTGACCGTCGAAGTGGCCGCCAAGCTCGCGGCTCAGCTGCCGACGCTGATCCGCGGGATCTACTACGAGGACTGGGTTCCCAGTCGCACGCCGCTGGCGATCCACGACGTCGAGGCGTTCCTCGATCGTGTCGCCGCCGAGGGGCGCATGGCCGGGGAGACCGAGGCCTCGCTCGCCGTGACAGCCGTCACGCGGGTGCTGCGGACGCACGTTTCTCCCGGCGAGATCGACGACGTCCTGGCGGTCCTGCCGGACAAGTTCAGGGTGCTGATCGAGACCTGAGCTCACCGAGACTGCAACCGCCGGGTCCCGCCAGCGGCGCGCCATCTGCGCCGCGAGTGGCGATCTTCGGGCCCCACCCGCTGCTCACGGTCACCCTCGAGCGGGAGGGACCCGAGCGGGAGCGGGTCCACTTCCATGCCGGTGGGCAGGGAGTCTGGGTCGCGCGCATGGCGGCCCACCTGGGGGCCGAGCCGGTGCTGTGCGGATTCGTGGGAGGAGAGAGCGGCGAGCTGCTGGGCGGGCTGCTGGCGAGGCTCGGCGGCGAGTGCCGGCTCGTGGGAACCGCGACGGCCAGCGGCTGCTACGTGACAGACCGTCGCTCTGGTGAGCGACAACTGCTCACCTGCACGCTGAGCGACCCACCCTCGCGCCACGAGCTGGACGAGCTCTTCTCGATCACCTGCGCCGAGGCGATCGCCGACCGCTGGCTCGTGGTGACCAACCCGATGCCCGCGGACTCGCTTCCGCTTGAGATCTACGGAGACCTGATCGCAGACGCCCGCGCGGGCGGATGCCGCACGCTGGTCGACCTCTCATCTCCCCGCCTGGACAGCGCGCTGAGCGGCGAGCCCGACCTCGTGAAACTCAACGACTGGGAGCTGGCCGAGTTCGTGCGTGGCCCGGTCTCCGAGCCATCGCTGCTGCTGGCCGCGGCCCGGCGAGTGTGCGACCAGGGCGCTCGGGCGGTGATCGTGACCCGTGGTGAGCTTCCCGCGCTCGTGCTCGAGGGCGAGCGATCGTGGCAGCTGACGCCGCCTCGGCTGAATCATGGCTTCCGCGAGGGTTGCGGCGATGCAATGCTCGGGGCACTCGTCGCCACCTGGGCCCGAGGCGAGGATCTCGAGCGGGCGCTCATCCTCGGCGCCGCCGCGGGCGCAGCGAACTTCCTGCGCCGCGGGCTCGGCAGCGCCTCCCGCGAGGTCGTAGAGCGGCTCGCGGGCAGCGTCCTCTTGGAGCCCCTCACGCCGGCGGGGTGAGGGGCTCTCCGCGCAGGATCGCCGCCGGCGCGGACTCGGCCGACCACGCGACGCGCTCGGGAGTGCAGACCGTGGCCAGGCGCGCGAACCCCGCAGCCAGTCGCACAGGGCGTCCCCCATGGGAGGAATGGGCGTCGCTGCCGAGCAGATGCACGAGGCCCTCCTTAGCCAGCTCGAGCACGAGATCCCGTTCCTTCGCCTCGGCGAGGAACTCGGCCGTCCACTGGATCAGGCAGCCGCCGGCCACAAGCCTGCGAAGATGCTGAACGAACTCGGCGCCGGCGTGGCGCTCGGGGTGGGCGATCACGCTCCGCACACCGCGTCCGGCAAGCCGCCCCACGACCGCTTGCAGCTCACCGTCCAGCGGGCCGGGGGCGGGCTCAAGCAAGACCCATCCGCCCGCCCCGCCGAGCGTCGCCAGGCGCAGCTCTGCTTCGCTCAGGCGATCGGCCTCGGTCGCGGCGAGCTCGCCGCCGGGGAGGATCCGAACGGAGACCCCGTGAGCGCTCAGGTGACCTTGCAGCGAGCGCACTCGCGCGGCGATCTCCTCGATGCGCACGTTGTGGTCATGGCGGAGATGCGGCGTCGCGCAAACAACGGCGATGCCGTCGTCCTCGGCCTGCCGCGCCATCGCGAGGCTGTCCTTGAGGTCGAGCGCGCCATCGTCGAGCCCAGGCAGGATGTGGCAGTGCAGATCGATCACGCCTAGGTTCCCGCGAGTGCCTTCAGTGGCGTCATGCGCGTTACCCGCCACGCGGGGTAGATGCCCCCCAGCATGCCGATCGCGACCCCTATCAAGAGGCCGCGCCCGAGCCCCCAGGCAGTCACCGAGGGCGACACGTAGGCGCTCACGCCGAGGGCCCTCACGAGCAGACCACCGCCGATGACTCCGAAGAACAGGCCGAGGGCGGCCCCGAGCACGCTGACCGCGACGCCTTCGCCGAGGATCAGGGATGCCACGCGCGTCGGTGACCAGCCGACGGTGCTGAGCAGTGCGATCTCGCCCTGGCGTTCGATGATCGACATGGCCATCGTGTTGGCCACGCTGGTCCCCCCCACGATCAGCGCGATCACCACGATCACGAGGACGGCCTTGGAGATCAGCGTGCCATTCGCCCCGGCCCGCAGCGCCTGCTGGGGGTTGCTGATGACCTGCGTGCCGGGGAAGCTGCGTTCGATCGCAGGGCCGGCGGCGGCTGCGCGCGTGCCGGGCGCGAGCTGGACGACCACGCTCGTCTCCTCGCCGGGACGGGCGGTGAGCTGCCGGGCCTGGGTGAGTTCGAGCACCGCCCCTGCGTCCTCGAAGAGGATGCCGGAGTGGTAGATCCCGGCGATCCGGTAGGGGTGACCCTTGACGGCCAGCACGCCGCCTGGGCGCAGGTGCAGCTGCGACGCCAGGCGATCGCCCACGAGGATCTCCTGGCCTGACGAACTCGCCTCGCGCCCGGCCACCAAGACCAGGCTCCGCGTGAAGAATCCGGCGGGATCGGCGCCGAAGACCACGGCCGCAGGGTCCCGGCCCACGCCTTCGACGATCAGCAGTAGCGGGGTGGCGCTCGCGACCTGCGGGCGCGCCCGCAGCTGGCCCACCAGCGACGCGGGCAGGATCGACGCGGTGGGATCGGAGACGTTCGCCTGGAAGACCCCCAGATCCGAGCCCCCGAGATGAACGAATCCGGCGGCCGTCTGCCTCAGCCCCTGGGTGAAGGAGAGCAGCGCCACGATCATCGCGACCCCCAAGGCGATGCCACCGGCGGTGAAAACGGTGCGGGCGAGGCGTCGTCGCAGGTTCGTCGTGATGATCGCGAGCATCGGCGGCGGCGCGCCCTCAGCGCGCGGAGAGCTCCGTGTCGGAGCTGTTGAGCAGCTGCCCATCGATCAGGGTGATGGTGCGGTCGGCACGCGCTCCGACGGCGCGGTCGTAGCTGACGACGAGCATCGTCATGCCGAGGCGATCGCGCAGACTGAAGAGCAGGTCGAGCACACGCTCGGAGCTGCTCGAGTCGAGCGCCCCGGTCGGCTCGTCCGCCAGCAGCAGACGCGGCTGGTTTGCGAGGGCGCGCGCCACCGCCACGCGCTGGCGCTCGCCGCCGGACAGCTCCGAGGGGAGGTGCTCGGCACGGTCGGCAAGACCCACCTCCGCCAGAAGCGCGAGCGAACGACGGCGTCGCTCGCCATGACGCATACCCGCCCCGATCAGCGCAACCTCCACGTTGGCTCGCGCTGAGAGCGATTCCAGCAGCAGGTGGCGCTGGAAGATGAAGCCGACGATCTCGCGTCGGGCACGGGCGGGATGAGGGTCCTTCCAGATGGAGCGCCCGTCGATCAGGACGCGCCCCTGATCAGGTTGCTCAAGACCGCCTATCAGGCTCAGGAGCGTGCTCTTGCCCGACCCTGAGCGGCCTGTGATCGCGATCGCCTCGCCCGGTTCCACCTCCAGCGACACCCCACGCAGCGCCATGATCCTCTCGAAGCTCTTGTTGACCGCGTCGACGGTCACCGCCGCCCCCGCCGCTAGGTTCATGCAACGACCTGCACGGGGTAGTCGAGATTGATGGTCGCCCCTTCTGAGACGATCACGGCGCGGAACGTCAGCGGATAGCCGACGGCCGAGGCGGGCCACTTGAAGATATCCGAGAAACGCCCCGTGAAGTTGTAGTGGGAGCGACGGGCCACGACCTGGCCGCCGAACAGATACTCATAGCTCACGCTCGCCCTTGCCGGGTGCCCTGCACGCGTGACCGTGAAGTAGATCGGCCAGGGGCGTCCGACCTTCGGATGGTGCGTGTCGGCGTGCAGCGTCGCCGCCACCGTGCCCGAGGAGCCCTCGACAACGCCGTGAGCAGCCGACGTCGACGGCGCCGAGCCGGCGCTCGCGGCGGTAGAGGACTGCCGGGCGGGGGCGCTCCTCGAGCGCTGGGTCGCCCCGGCCACCGAGACGCCGGTGGACTTTCCCGTGGAGGACCCGCCGCAGCCGGCGATGAGGAGCAGCAGGACCGCCGCTCCGAGCAGCAGCGGACTACGCACGCACCTCCTCATGACGCGAACGCCTTCAAGCGGGTGAGGGCACCGGCGGCATCAAGGCCCTCCACGATAATGCAGTGAACGGGGCGGCCGGCCATCTGAGCCGCGCCCTGCTGGAGCAAAGGCTGTGGCGGCGTCTTGATGACGCCGCCGCGCATGACTTCCTTTACTGGGTAACCCGACGCGGCCGATGGAGCCATTACCTGTTCCTTTCGTGCGGTGGATGATGGGCCGATCATCGCCGGCTCCTCGACCGGGCATATCCGCCTGGCCTACTGGCGCGCTGGGAAGATGCACCGCAGCGTGCATCATGACCGGGGCCGCGGCGGGAAGGGGCAGGTGTGAGCGTCTGCGACGGGAAAGGCGACGGGCGAGGAGTGCTCGGCGGCGCCCTCGAGGCGTTCTCAGCCGGGCGTGGTGGTGCGCGGCTCATCCCGCCGCGCGGGCACCGCTCCAGGGGATGTACCCTGACCGAGGGATGTGCCCCGACCGCGCTGGGACTGCAGATGACGCACACGCTCGAGCAGCCTTGTGTCCTCCGCGCGCAGCCGCGCCTCCTGCCGGCGTGTGCTCGCCAGTTCCTGAGCGAAGACGGGCACGACCGTGCGCAGGCTCTTCAAGCGTTCGAGCAGCTGCTCGAGATCGGTCTCCCGGTCAGGCTCCCGACCCGGCTCTTGATGTGGTTTCGCTGACACTCGATGTCCCCTCGGCCTCGCCCTTCTCCAAGCGAGCGGCCCTTCTCCGGGCGAGCGCATTATTGCACTCAGAAGCCGGTGCGCCATCCGCAGATCACCCCCGACGCACCGCGGTTCTACCACACGCGCGCCCGCCAGTCCGTGCTTTCCACGGATGTACGACCCCCTGCACGAGCGATCATCGGTAGCAGGCGAGGCGCCGCGATCTATCGAACGGTGGTTCACATGCGCACGAGCACGCAGGAACTGAGAGCCGAGTCGTGGGTCGAGTACTTCGATCCCATTGGAGCAGCGGGTGACGCCCGATTGGTCACCGTCGAGGTCGTCCGCGAGCAGCCGAGCGGCCAGCCGGCCCGTGTGCGACGGCGACTGCAGGCGATCGGCTATGACCGGGGCCGCGCTCGCGCAGCTTGCCCGCCGAGCACAGGAGCCCGCCAGAGCAGATCGGCCAGCCGCCACAGTCCCCATCGAGGCCGCTCGCCGCACCGGAGCTCACGGTGCCCCGCCTCCGGGCGTCGCGGATGACAGGCGGGGGCGCGGCAGGAGGCTCGCCCACCGCTCAAACCGCTTCCGGCGCTTCCCAGAGCGGCGAGCGCGCGCTGCTGGAAGCGCTCGCTGCGCCGGCGATGTACCGAGGGCACCCGCAGGTCGTCGTGCACGAGACGCACGCCTCATGGGTGTTCGTGGCGGGCGATCGCGCCTACAAGGTCAAGAAGCCGCTTGTGCTGGGCTTCCTCGACTACAGCACGCTCCCGCGCCGACGCCGGGCGTGCCGCGAGGAGGTTCGTGTCAACAGCGAGCTCGCCCCCGGCCTCTACCTCGGTGTTCGTGCGATCGTGAGGAGCGGTGAGGGATTTCGTCTGGCGCGCGACGGCGCCCCGGGCGCCGTGGAGTACGCGGTCGAGATGCGCAGCTTCAACGAGCAGGACACCCTCGCGGGCCTGATTGAGACGGACTCTCTCACGCTCGCGCACGTCACGGCGGTAGCCCGACTGCTCGCGGACTTCCACCGCTCCGCGCCCGTCGTGGTCGACTCCGATCCGGATCGGGTGCTCGATTCCTGGCGCGGGAACCTCGCCGAGCTCGAGCGCACTGAGCACCCCCCGCAGTGGCACCTGGAGGGCCTCGCCGACTTCGGCGAGGCCTTCGTGAAGGCGCACGCGCCGGAGTTGCGCCGGCGCGCACTGCTCGGGCTCATCCGCGACGGTCACGGGGACCTGCGCTGCGAGCACGTGCTCATGACAGGAGCCGTTCGCGTGGTCGACCGCATCGAGTTCGACCCCGATCTTCGCCGCACCGACGTGGCCTGCGACCTGGCGTTCCTCGCGATGGACCTCGAGGCGCACGGCCAGCGCTGGGCCGCCGAGGAGCTCATCAGCGCCTACCGGCGAGCGGGCATGGACCCCGGCGGCGAGGCGCTGCGCTGCTTCTACGCCGTCCACTGGGCCCTCGTCCGCGCCAAGGTCGCGCTGATCGCCGCAGAGCAGCACCCCGGCGAGAGAGGCGCCGAGCAGCTGGAGCAGGCAACGCGGCTGTGGTCGTTGAGCGAGCGGCTGTGCTGGCGCGCGCGGGCGCCTCTCGCGCTGGTGATCTGCGGACCAGCCGCGAGCGGCAAGTCCGTGCTGGCTGCGGAGCTCTCGCGGCGCTCGGAGATGCCCGTCGTCTCTTCCGACGCCGTACGCAAGCGCCTGGCCCACCTCGGCCCCTCCGAGGCAGGGCGGGCCGAGCACTACAGCGCGCGCTTCACCCGCGCGACCTATGAGCAGCTCGGCCGCGACGCGCTGCTTGCGCTTCGGAGAAACGACAGCGTGATCGTCGATGCGACTTGCCGCTCGCGCAGCGATCGCGCACTGCTGCTGGGCATGCTGGCAGAAACCGGCGTGAGGCGCCTGGCCATCCGCTGCGAGGTTCCCCTCGAGCTGGCCCTCGAGCGCGCCGCTCGGCGTCTAGGAGACCCGCAGCGCGTCTCGGACGCGACGCCACAGATCGCCGAGGAGCAGTTTCGAGCCTTCGAGGAGCTCGACGAGCGCACCGACGGCAGCATCCTGAGGCTCGACACGGCCCAGGCTCTGGACCTGCAGATCGCCGAGGTCGCCCGCGCGGTGGACCGCCGCGGGCTGGGCGGCGGCGTGGGCGCCGACAGCGAGGAGCCCGCCCGCGCGGTGAATACGTAGAAAAGCACAGACGCCTGGGCGAAAGCCACTGATGTCAGGCCATCCCTGCCGACGTAGATTAGCGGTGCGAGCTTGTCCGCAGAGAAGTCGCGCTTTCAGCGCGACCTGGACGTCCGCGAGAGCGCGACCGGTAACAGAGCAAGCCGATCGCAACATCAACGCCTACGACTGGAGAGCAACATCATGGCAACCGTTGAGAAGCCCAGCACCTTCGAGGCCCCGGGCCGACCCGGCAGCCCGGTCGAGTGCGAAGAGCTGTATGAGAACTTCATCGGCGGCCACTGGGTGGCCCCGACCGGCGGCGAGAACGCGCTCGGGTTCTTCTAGACATCAGGCTCGGCGCTTGCTTGCACGTGAGCGACCCAGGCGCGAGAATCCACGAGATGAGCGAGCCCGCCGGCTACACCCTGGAGCGTGAAGACTTCGATGAGCTGCTCGCGGCGCTCGCCCGGCGCGGGTATACGGTCATCGGACCGACGGTCCGCGACCGGACGATCGTCTACGACGAGATCGGCTCAGGCGCCGAGCTGCCGGTCGGCCTGACCGACGAGCAGGACGGCGGCCATTACCGCTTGCGCCGCCGAGAGGACGAGGCGTTGTTCGGCTACAACGTCGGCCCGCACTCCTGGAAGCGCTACCAGCTTCCGGCCGAGGTGCGGCTGTTCAGAGCGCGCAGAGACGAGCACGGTGGCCTCACCGAGCTCGCCGAGGCCCCGCGCGAGGCTCCCCGCTACGCGTTCCTTGGCGCCCGCTCCTGCGAGCTGCACGCGATGGGCATCCTCGACCGCGTGCTGCTCGGCGGCGCGCACACCGAGCCGGCCGACCGTGCCAGACGCGAGCACGTCTTCATCGTCGCCGTCCAGTGCGCCGAGGCCGGCAACACCTGCTTCTGCGCCTCGATGGGCACCGGCCCCACCGCCGAGAGCGGCTTTGACATCGCGCTCACAGAGGTGCTCGAAGCTCAGCGCCACTACTTCGTGCTCGAGGTCGGGAGCGAGCAGGGAGCGGAGGTCCTCGGCGAGCTCCCCCACGCCCGGGCCGGCGCCGGAGAGCGGGACGCTGCGAGTGCCGCGCACGCTCGCGCGGCCGCGCAGATGGGTCGCGCGCTCGACGTCAGCGACATCAGGGAGCTGCTCTACCGCAACTACGAGAACCCGCGCTGGGAGCAGGTCGCCGAGCGCTGCCTGGCGTGCGGCAACTGCACGATGGTCTGCCCGACGTGCTTCTGCACGACCGTCGAGGACCTCACCGACCTTGCCGGCGAGCACGTCGAGCGCCACCAGCGCTGGGACTCGTGCTTCACCGTTGATTACTCCCACATCCACGGCGGCGCCGTGCGCAGTTCGACGCGCTCGCGCTACCGCCAGTGGATGACGCACAAGCTCGCCACCTGGATCGACCAGTTCGGAAGCTCCGGCTGCGTCGGCTGCGGGCGCTGCATAACCTGGTGCCCCGTCGGGATCGACATCACCGAGGAGGCACGGGCGATCCGCGAGAGCGAGGCCGGCGGCGATGCAGACGCTTGAGGATCTGATCGCCGTTGCGCCGCTGTTCGCGGATCTCTCATACGAGCACCGGGAGCTGATCGCGGGCTGCGGCGCCAACGCGCGCTTCCCGGCCGGCACGCTGCTCTTCCACGAGGGGGCGGCGGCCGAGCGTTTCTTTCTCATCCGCGGCGGCGCGGTCGCGCTCGAGATCGATGCTCCGGGTCGCGGGCCGCTCGTGATCGAGACGCTGCACGACGGCGATGTGGTCGGCTGGTCGTGGCTGTTTGAGCCCTACCGCTGGGAGTTCGACGCCCGCGCGCGGGAGCCGACGCGCGTGATCGCCTTCGACGGCGCCTGCCTACGCGGCAAGTGCGAAGCCGACCACGAGCTGGGCTATCAGCTGATGCGGCGCTTCGCCGCCCTGCTGACCGAGCGCCTGCAGGCGACGCGGCTGCAGCTCCTTGATGTCTATGGCCATGCTCGCGTCGACTGAGGCCCGGGGCGCCGAACCCGGCCCGATGGTGCCGGCGCCGTTCGTGCTGAGAGCCAAGCGGCGGGACACGGCGGACACCTGGACGCTCGAGCTGCAACCGCGCGAGGGGGGACGGCTCGCCTTCGCCCCCGGCCAGTTCACGATGCTCTCGGCGTTCGGCACCGGCGAGGTGCCGATATCGATCAGCGGCGACCCGAACGGCGAGGGCCCGCTCGTGCACACCGTGCGCGCGGTCGGGCTGGCGACGCGGGCGATCTGCGACGCGCGCCCGGGCGACGTGCTCGGCGTGCGCGGCCCGTTCGGGGGGCCCTGGCCCGTCGAGGACCTCGCGGGCTCCGATGTCCTCATCGTCGCCGGCGGAATCGGCCTGGCCCCGCTGCGCCCGGCGGTCCTCGCCCTGCTCGCGCGCCGCGAGCGCTACGGCCGGCTGGTGCTGCTCTACGGAGGCCGCTCGCCCGACCAGCTGCTGTACGCCGAGGAGCTGAAGGCGTGGAGCGAACGCGGGCTGCAGGTAGCAGTCACGGTGGACAGCGCGGGACCCGAGTGGCTAGGCCACGTCGGCGTCGTCCCGCGGCTCGTGCGCCACGCACGCTTCGATCCAGCCCGCACCGTGGCCCTGCTCTGCGGACCGGAGGTGATGATGCGCTTCGCGGTCTCCGCGCTCGCGCAGAGCGGCGTCGAGAGCGACCGCGTGTACACGTCGATGGAGCGCAACATGCAGTGCGCCATCGGGCACTGCGGGCACTGCCAGCTCGGACCGACGCTCGTCTGCCGCGACGGGGCGGTCTACCCCTGGAGCGCGCTCGCGCGCTGGCTGGCGATCCGGGAGCTGTGATGGCCACGCCCGGGAAGCAGACACTGGCGGTGTGGAAGTTCAGCTCCTGCGACGGCTGTCAGCTGAGCCTGCTCGACTGCGAGGACGAGCTGCTGCTGCTCGCCGAGCGCCTGGACATCGCCTATTTCCTGGAGGCCAGCAGCGCGACGGTGCAGGGCCCTTACGACGTTTCGATCGTCGAGGGGTCTATCACGACGCCGCACGACGCCGCACGCATCCGGGAGGTCCGCCGCTGCTCACGGACGCTGATCACGATCGGGGCCTGCGCGACGGCGGGTGGGATCCAGGCGCTGCGCAACTTCGCCGACGTGGAGGACTTCACCTCGATCGTCTACGCCTCCCCCGACTACATCTCGACGCTTGCCACCTCCACGCCGATCGGCGCGCACGTACCCGTCGACTTCGAGCTGAACGGTTGCCCGATCAACAAGAGCCAGCTCCTGGAGGTAATCGGCGCCCACCTCGCCAAGCGCCGCCCGCGCGTGCGCGCGCACAGCGTCTGCGTGGAGTGCAAGCGCCGCGGGACCGTGTGCGTGATGGTCGCCCACGGCACACCCTGCCTCGGCCCCGTGACCCACGCCGGCTGCGGCGCGATCTGTCCGGCCTATGACCGAGGCTGCTACGGCTGCTATGGGCCGATGGAGTCGCCGAACACGCAATCCCTGAGCGCCCGTATGGCGGCGCTCGGCTCAGAGGAGCTGGATCTCGTGCGCGTCTACCGCACCTACAATGCCGGAGCCCAAGCGTTCCGCGAGGCGAGCGAGGCTCATGAGCGGCGCGGGCCCGGCTCATGAGCGAAGCCGGCAGGACGCCTTTCCCAGGCGCGCAGGGCGAGCCGAGCCGCACGCGCTTGCTCCGCACCGACTACCTCGCCCGGGTCGAGGGCGAGGGCGCCATGTACGTCAGGCTCGAGGGTCGCAAGGTCGCCGAGGTCAAGCTGCGCATCTATGAGCCGCCGCGATTCTTCGAGGCGCTGCTGCGCGGCCGGGCCTTCACGGAGGTGCCGGACATAACGGCGCGGATCTGCGGGATCTGCCCCGTCGCCTACCAGATGAGCGCCGTGCGGGCGATGGAGGACGCCTGCGGTGTCACGATCGATGCTGGACCACTGCGCGACCTGCGCCGTCTCATCTACTGCGGCGAGTGGATCGAGAGCCACAGCCTGCACGTCTATATGCTGCACGCGCCCGACTTCCTCGGCTACGCGGGCGCGGTGGAGATGGCGCGCGAGCACCGCGAGATCGTCGAAGACGGACTGCAGATGAAGAAGGCCGGGAACGCGATCATCACGGCCGTCGGGGGCCGTGAGGTCCACCCGATCAACGTCCGCGTGGGGGGCTTCTACCGCGCCCCCAGCCGTGTCCAGCTGCGCGCGCTGCTCGACCCACTCAAGCGGGCGCGCGAGACCGCGCTGGCGACCGTGCGCTGGGCGGCCGGGCTGCCCTTCCCCGACGTCCAGTGCGCGCCGGAGCTGGTGGCGCTCTCAGATCCGGGGGCCTACCCGATCGACCATGGCCGCATCGTCTCCGACGGCGGCCTGGATATCGGCCCCGCCGAGTTCAGCGCGCATATCGTCGAGGAACAGGTCGAGCACTCCAACGCGCTGCACGCCCGCATCCGCGAGCGCGGCGCCTACCTGACCGGTCCGCTTGCGCGCTACGGGCTCTGCTCGAAGGAGCTGCGGCCGCTCGCCCGCGAAGCTGCACGCGAGGCCGGCCTGGGGCCGATCTGCAGGAACCCCTTCCAGAGCATCGTGGTGCGTGCGGTCGAGCTCGTGCAGGCCTGCGACGAAGCGCTCGCGCTGATCGATCGCTACGAGGAGCCCGATGCGCCGGCGGTCGAGGTGACACCGCGACGGGCCGTCGGGCACGGTGCCACCGAGGCCCCACGAGGGCTGCTCTATCAACGATATGAGATCGACGAGGACGGATCGATCCTCGCTGCCACGATCGTGCCCCCGACCTCGCAGAACCAGCTCGTGATCGAGCAGGATCTGCATGCGGTCGTCGAACGCCACCTCGACCTTCCCGACGAGGAGCTCTCACTGCGTTGCGAGCAGGCGATCCGCAACCACGATCCCTGCATCTCCTGCGCCACTCACTTCCTGAAGCTCACGGTCGAGCGTGATGGAGACGGCGCCTTCGGCGCCGAGCGTCTCGGCGCGTGAGCGAGAAGCCATCGGTCGTGGTGATCGGCGTGGGCAATGCGCTCCGCTACGACGACGCGGCCGGTCTTCACATCGCGCGGGGACTGCGCATGCGCGTGAAGGACGCGAGGATCGCGGTGCGCGAGCACGAGGGAGAGGCGCTCGCGCTGCTTGAGATCTGGGAGGGTGCCGAGGCGACCGTGCTCGCGGACGCGATCAGCTCAGGTGCGCCCGCGGGCACGATCCACCGCCTCGATGCCTCGCGAACGCCCCTTCCCACGAGCCTGCGCAGCTCGTCCTCGACGCACGCGGTCTCCCTCGGCGACGCGATCGAGCTCGCACGCGCCATGGGGCGCCTGCCCGCGCGCGTTGTCGTGTTCGGCATCGAGGGGAGCCGCTTCGATGCCGGCAGCGGGCTCTCGCGGGAGGTCGTGGCGGTACTGGGTCGGCTCTCTGAGGCGGTACTCGCAGAGGCACAGGCGCTGGCTGGGTAGCACGCGGCTGCGGCTTTGCACGGATGCGCCGCGGGCTGCGGTCGTTCAGGGTGAAGAATTCGAGAGCCCTCAAGCGACTATGCAGACAAGCCGCTGCTCGGCGAGACCGCGGGCGCCCCCTTCTACGTGGACCGCGAGCAGTACGCGCGCTGGGGTCGCCCGTCGTTCCTGATCGACGTCGGCGCGGGCCCCGCCGAGGGCTTCTAGCTCTCGCTGCCCGACGCGCATTTCGTGACCCGCACACCAGCCGCGCCCGGCGCGTCCGCTGGGTAGTACGTGCTTTGCCACAGCATGTCTGGGGCGTTTGCACGGACGCCGAGGCGCCCTGGGGGGGCTAGTTTGCAAGCATGGCCACCCACCTGCACCTGACCAGGGCGCCAACCGAGACAAACCCCGACGTAGCGGCGCAGTCGCCCATCCGTGTCGTCCTCGCCGACGATCACGCTCTGATGCGCCGCAGCCTGCGCCTGCTGCTCGAGCACGAGGAGGGCGTCGATGTGATCGCCGAGGCGGGCGAGATGGCCTCGGCCATACGCCAGGTCGACGGCCACAAGCCCGATGTGCTCGTGCTTGACCTGCGCATGCCGGGCGGCTCGAGCCTCGAGACGATCGGAATCCTGCGCGAGCGGGCACCCGATACTCAGGTCGTGGTGGTCACGATGGAGGACAACCCCGTGTTCGCGCAGCAGGCCGTCGCCGCGGGCGCGCTTGGGTTCGTCCTGAAGGATCGCGCCGACAGCGAGCTGGCACAGGCCATTCGCACCGTCGCGCGTGGGGAGGTGTACGTCAGCCCGCTCGTAGCCGCGCGGCTGGATGCCCTGCACCGCTCGCTCACCGACGATGAGCTGACCGCGCGCGAGGTCGAGGTGCTGCGCCTGATCGCGCTCGGCCACACGAGCGTCGAAATCGCCCGCAAGCTGAAC
This sequence comes from Solirubrobacteraceae bacterium, assembly GCA_049512215.1. Taxonomy (GTDB): domain Bacteria; phylum Actinomycetota; class Thermoleophilia; order Solirubrobacterales; family Solirubrobacteraceae; genus Palsa-744. The sequence continues at coordinate 58,172 of JBEKXJ010000001.1, read as the reverse complement.
ATCTCGCCGCGTACCGTTGAGTCTCATCGGGCCCGCATCCACAACAAGCTCGGGCTCGCGACGCGCGCCGAGCTCGTGCGCTACGCGCTAGGACGCGGCCTGCTCAGAGACTGAGCCTCCGGCCACGGCGGGACGGCCGCGTGCCGGGAGACAGGCCTTTACGAGGGTGCCGTGCTCGCCGGAGCTGATGCTGAGGGTGCCGCCGCCGAGGCTCACCCGCTCGAGCATCCCGGCCAGCCCGAAGCCTGAACTCGCAGCGGCGGGGTCGAAGCCGACGCCGTCGTCCTCGACCTCGACCTGCAGCTCCCCATCGCACTCGCCGACGCTCACACGCACCGTGTTCGCCGCGGCGTGCTTGGCGACGTTCGTGAGCGCCTCCTGGACCAGGCGGTAGACGGTGCTCTCGAGCTCCGGGTCAAGGTCGTCTCTGCCCTTCTCCCCCGCCACGGGGTCGGGCAGCCCGATCGCAGCTTCGAGCTGAAACCCGCTCTGCTGACGATGACGCTGGAGTAGCGCCTCGATCGCTGTGTGCAACCCGAGCTCGTCCAGCGCCGCGGGGCGCAGCTCGGTGATGATTGCCCGCAGGTTCTCGATCTCGCGCTCGATGTGCTCGACGGCCTCGCGCATCGCCCCTCGACTGTGCTCGGGATCCGCGCGCCGCAGCGCCGAGGACAGCAGCACCCGCAGGCCACCGAGACCCTGCAACGTCTCGTCGTGGAGCTCACGCGCCCAGCGGCCGCGCTCCGCTTCGGCGGCCGTGAGCGAGGCCCGCAGCCGGTCGGCCTGCACGCTCTGCGCGAGCGCGACGGCCGTCGCGGCGCTCACGGCGAACGTGTACAGCACCTGCTCGTCGTCCTCCGTGAAGGCCTCGCCGGCCTCACCGCGATCAAAGGCCGCCAGGACGCCCAACGCGCTGCCACGGTAGATCATCGGCACGAGCAGGGCCGTCTTCGGTTCGGCGACGCCGAACTCGCGAGGCGCGATCCTCAGGCGTGAAGCCACGTCGGAGATCCGCTCGGCGCGGCGGCGCTCGAGCACCTGGCCGGACGTCGAATCCGCGATCGGTAGGCGCACGCCGTGCACCTCCTGCACGTGGCCGGCGCTCGTCTGAACGACTAGCTCCTCGCCGTCGCGCAGCATGATCACGAGGCTCCTGGCGTTCACGAGCGCGCGCCCGCGCTTGCCGATCAGCTCAAGCACGTGCTCGAGCGCGATCTCGCCTCCGATCGCGACCGCCACATCACGGGTTGCCTCGAGACCGCGGATCGCCTTCTCGAGCTCCTCGCGGCGACGCTCGCTGGTCTCATACAGCCGTGCGTTCTCGATCGCGATCGCCGCCCACTGCGCGAGGATCACCGCGGCATCCTCGTCCTCCTCGGTGAACTCGCCCTCGGCCTTCTCGGTCAGGTAGAGGTTGCCCCAGACCTGCCCGCGGATCATGACGGGCACCCCTAGGAAGCTCTGCATCACCGGATGCCCCGCGGGAAACCCGTAGCTGCTCGCGTGCTGGCCGACGTCCGCGAGCCGCAAGGAGTGAGGCTGCGCGATCAGCTCGCCGAGCACGCCCCGACCCCGCGGCAGGTCTCCGATCGCCCGGTGTGTCGCCTCATCGACGCCGGAGGTCACGAACTGCGCGAGCGTCTTGTGCTCGTCGTCCAGTATCCCCAGCGCGGCGTAGCGAGCGCCCGTTATCTCTCGCGCGGCTTCGAGGACGCGATCGAGCACGATCCGCTGATCGAGCTCCTTCGTCAACACACGGCCCACGTCCAGCAGGCGCCGAATCGAAGGCTCGTCAGAGGTTGCGCTCATGTGGACAGGAAGATTAGCCCTTAAGCGGCGGCTGATCGCTCTGGGGGGTGGGCAGATGATCCCCGCACTGTGCCTCCCGGAAGCTCCGCTACGCTCAGCTGATGCAGTGGGTAGTTAGCCTAGGACCGGTTGTGGGTTTGCCCTGAGGAACGACAGGCGCATGAGCCTATCGTCAGACACACGCTCAGCCTAGTCGACGAGAGGCCTTTTCTTTGAGCCGCCCGTCAGTTGCGGGAGCACCTCGGTAGGGGGTCCAATAGATGAACGGGGCACTGAGGTGTCAGCATTGCGACGATGTGATCGGGGTCTATGAGCCGATGATCGTGCTCACCGCGGGAGGGCCGCGCAGCACCTCGAGAGCCGCCGAGCCGCGCATCGAAGGGCTGCTCGCCGAGTGCTATCACGACGCCTCCGAGTGCTACCACGACGCCTGCTACCGGCAGGTGCACGCCGAGGAGTCGCGCGGGCCTTCGACGAGTACGTAGTTTTCCTTGTGACGATGGCGGCTTTACTCGGCCGGCGTCGCGGGCTGCGAGGAGTAGCCTCACGGCCATGATCGGTCAAGCCCAATCCCCCGAGAAGCTGCGGGTCATCGTGGCCGGCGGAGGAGTCGCGGCGCTCGAGACGACGCTCGCCCTAGCCGACCTCGCCGGTGATCGCGTCGAGCTCACCGTGATCGCGCCGAACAGCGAGTTTGTCTATCGGCCGATGACGGTGCGCGAGCCTTTCGCCTACGCGGCGGCGAACCGCTACCCGCTGGCGCTGATCCTCGGCGGGACCGGCGCCACTCTGTTCAGCGACGAGCTTGCCTGGGTCGACCCCGCCAAGCAGACGATCCACACCAAGGCAGATCGCCCGATCGAATACGACGCGCTGATGCTCGCGCTCGGCGCGAACGTCATCCCGCGCTACAGGCACGCGCTCACGATCGACGACCAGCAGCTCGAGGGGACCCTCCACGGCCTCATCCAGGACATCGAGGGCGGCTACATCCAAAGCCTCGCCTTCGTCTCACCGGGACGAATGGCCTGGCCCATGCCGATGTATGAGCTGGCGCTCATGACCGCCGGGCGCGCGTATGAGATGGACGTGGAGCTCTCTATCTCGCTGGTCACACCCGAGGACTCGCCGCTCGCGATCTTCGGGGCAGCAGCCAGCAACGCCGTGGGCGAGCTCCTTCAGAGGGCCAAGATCCGCGTGTTCAACTCGGCCTATGCGGAGATCCCCACAAGGGGGCAGGTCGTGATCAACCCGGGCGACCATCGCCTGCAGGTCGACCGCGTGATCGCGCTCCCCGAGCTCTACGGGCCCTCTCTGCGGGGCGTTCCGCTCGGAGAGCACGGCTTCATCCGGGTGAACCCCTACGGGCAGGTCGCGGACGTCGGGCCCATCTACGCGGCAGGCGACGCCACCGAGTTCGCGATCAAGCACGGCGGGATCGCCTCCCAGCAGGCGGACACCGCGGCCCAATCGATCGCCGCGCTGGCCGGAGCACCCCTCACGCCCGAACCCTTCCATCCTGTGATCCACGGCATGCTGCTGACCGACGGCAAGCCGCTCTATCTCACGGCGCAGATCACCGGTGGGCATGGCTTCAGCTCCGAGATAACCGACACGCCCACCTGGTCTCCTGCGAGCAAGATCGCCGCGAAGTACCTAGCGCCGTGTCTGGAGGAGTACGACAACAAGGCGGCTTCTGCGAAGGCGGCTTCTGCGCGATGAGCGAGCCGCTCGAGGAGGAGGACGCCGGCCCCGCCCGGCCTGCGAGCCCGCGTAAACGCAGCGGACGCCGAAGCGCTAAGAGCAGCCGCGGCGCGCCCACGAGCGAGCCCACCGCGGAGCCCGTGAAACCGTGCCTGGTGCTTGGCTATGACCGCAACCAAAGCTCGCGTCGCGCGGTGGCCTGGGCGGTTGACGCGCTGCTCCCCGAGGGGATGCTCGTCCTCGTGCACGCCTGCCGGCCGCTGCACGCCCCGCCGTCTCCGATCTCGACCGCAGATGAGCGAAGGCGACTCGGCCAGGCATTGATCGACGAGCTGCTGCTCGAGGGCGCGGACTCGATGTTCGACCTCGAGATCCGGACCGAGGTCTCAGACGAGGACCCGGTCAAGGCCCTGACCGACGCCGCGAGGCGTCACCACGCGCGGGCGATCGTGGTCGGCCACGAGGCCCACTCCCGCTTGCACAGGACGCTCGGCACGGTCACGAGCGAGCTCTTGAATGCCTCGCAGACGCCGGTCGTCGTCGTCCCGCTCGAGCGTCCCGCCGACGCCTGAGCGGATCCCCTCGCATCGCTTGAAGGAGAACGGCTTCGAGCCGTTCTGTGGAGCCTTCGCGGTGGTAGTGTCCGGACCGGAGCGCGATCAAGAGCAGACAGGAGGAGACCGATGCGGGCGCCGACTCTTTTCCGCGACCGACCGCGGGCACTGCAGGCCCGTCTCGGGGGTGTCGTCCCCCTGCTCTTCGGCGCCTGCCTCGGAGTCGTCATCGGGATCTCGGCGGGGGGCTACTGGGGCCTTGCGTCGCTCGGCGGCGTCGGTGCGGTCCTCGCCGGCTTTGAGCACCAGGACGGTTGGGGAGGCGCCGATCGCGGCTTGGTTGGGGGCGCCGTCTTCGCGACCGGGCTCCTCCTCGCCCACGCGATCGCCGGGGCCCACGCAAAGGTCTCGCTCGGCAGCCTCCCTGTGCTGCTGATCGTGATCGACGCGATTGCCGGGATGCTGCTTGGGACCCTCGGCGGGCGCCTGGCGCGCGCGATCTGGGCGCGAGGAGCACTCGACACGGTGGTTCGGCAGGAGACCCCTCCGGCCTGAGTGCAGGCGAGCGGGCGCCTGTCGGCCGTGCATGTCGGGTGCTCGGGATGGCATTACGAGGACTGGCGCGGACGGCTCTACCCGCAGGGGATGCCGCGACGGCGCTGGCTCGAACGCTACTCGGCGCGCTTTGACACGGTCGAGGTCAACACGACCTTTTATCGCCTGGTGGATCGCACCGCAGTCGAGCGCTGGATCGAGCAGACGCCCGCGGGTTTCACGTTCGCTGTCAAGGCGAGCCGCTACCTGACGCACGTCAAGCGCCTTGCGGGGATCGCCGAGGGTGTGGCGCGGTTCTATGAGCGCATCGAGCCTTTGATTGGCGCGGGCCGGCTGGGGCCGGTGCTATGGCAGCTCCCGGAGAGCTTCCAAAGAGATGAGCGACGGCTGGCAAAGGCGCTGGCCGTTCTGCCGCAGGGACGGCACGCGTTCGAGTTTCGCCACCCGAGCTGGTTCGATCAGAAGATCTATGCGCTGCTGGAGGCCCACGGTGCGGCGCTCGTCCTCGGCGATCATCCCGAGCGGGCATTCCAGACCTTCGAGGCGACGACCGACTGGCGATACGTCCGCTTCCACTACGGAAGGCGGGGACGCCGTGGCAACTACTCCTCGCGCGAGCTCGAGGCCTGGGCCGAGCGCGTGCACGCTTGGCGGCACTCGCAAGAGTGCTACCTGTACTTCAACAACGACTGGGAGGGTTTCGCCCCGCGCGATGCCCTGACGCTGCGCAGAGACCTCGCGCGGCTGGCTTCGCCGTGCGGCTCATGCTCGCCGTGATAGCCCCACAGGCCGCGCAGGGCCGTGGCGCCGGCCGCGGCCTCGCGACGCAGGCGAGCGCCGGGGCTAAACGGCGCCGGACGGGGCGATCTTGGCCAGTTCGCGCTCGGGCGTCACACGCACGACGTCCCAGACGAGACCCATCCGCTCGAGGACGGCGATGAGCCAGCCCGAGGGGTCAAGCTGCCACCAGCGCAGCCCGTGACGCGCCGAGCTGGGAAAGGCGTGGTGGTTGTTGTGCCAGGCCTCGCCGAGCGTCGGCAGGGACAGCCAGAGCAGGTTGCGCGACTCGTCGCCGGTGGCGAAGCGGCGGCGGCCGAAGAAGTGACACAGCGAGTTGATCGAGAAGGTCGCGTGGTGCAGGAAGAAGATGCGCACAGCTCCACCCCAGAGCAGGCCCGTGAGCCCTCCGAAGATGGAACCGCTCAGCGCGAGGCCGAGGGCGAACGGGAACGCCAGGCCCGCGAGCACCCAAACGAGAAAGGTGCGGTCGATGAAGCTCACGAGCGGATCGGCGAGGAGATCCTTGGCGTAGCGCTCCCTATCGGCGAGCGGGCCGTCCGCGAATATCCACCCCACGTGCGCATGGAACAGGCCGCTCATCGCCCCGCGCCAGCCGCTGGCGTGGTCCACGTGGGGGCTGTGCGGATCGCCGGGCCGGTCTGAGAAGCGGTGATGCTTGCGGTGGTTGGAGACCCACTCGATCACGGGCCCCTCGATCGCGGCCGAGCCCAGCACCGCAAACAGCGCGCGCAGCGCCGGGCTCGTCTTGAAGCTGCGATGGGTGAGCAGGCGGTGAAAGCCAACGGTGATGCCCGCCCCGGTCAGCAGGTAGGTGATCGCGAGCACGACCAGATCCGGCCAGTGCAGCGCTCCACCCCACGTCAACCACATCGCTAGCCCCAGGAGCCCGATCGGCACGATCGTCACAACGAGGTTCGCGACGCGATCGACCGTCGCGATCGTGTCCTGCTCTGCACCGCTAGGGAGCTGCGTCGTCATATCCCAAGGTTACTCATCATCCGGACGGGCGACGCGCTCTGATAGACCCCCGCGAGATGGCTACACGGGAGAATCCGCCCCCGCGAAGCCGCGGACACTCGAGGGGTGCCGGCGCGATCCTCGCCGCGATCATCCTCGCCGGGCTCGTCGTCTTCGCGCTCTCACGCCTGGAATTGCACCGGATCGGCCACGCCCTGATAACCGCGACACCCGGGTGGATCGCGCTTGGCTTGCTGCTGATGGGCTCCTCGCTGCTGCTGCGCGCGATCTCCTGGCACGAGACGTTGCGCGCGGCGCTGCCCGACACGCCGATCGCCTGGGGCCCGGTGTTTCGCGCGACGATGATCGGCGTGATGGCCTCCGCGGTCTTCCCCGGACGCGTCGGCGAGCCCTCGCGGGTGCTGATGCTGACGCGCAGGCTCGAAGGCCCCACCAGGCGCCAGCTGCCGGTCGTGGCCGGAACCGTCTTCTCGCAGACGCTCATCAACCTGCTCGCGCTGACGATCCTTGCGGTGGTGACCTTCACGAGCGTGCCGCTGGTGCACGGGCATCTGTCCGGCCTCGCCACCGCGCTCGCGGTCCCGCTTGTCGTGTGCGCGCTCGTGCTCCTGGGGCCGCGCCTGCTGGCGCTCGGCCGGCGCTCACGCTTCCCTCGCGTCGCGCGAGGGGCGAACGCGATCATCCGCCTGCTCCGACTCGCCCGCCGCGGCCTGGCCGCGTTCGCGCAACCGCGCTACGGGGTCCCCGCGATCACCTGCCAGCTGCTCGCCTGGACTCTGCAATGGCTGGCCTGCTACACGATCATGCTCGCACTAGGGCTCCAATTCCATGCGAACCTCGCGGCAGCCGCTGCGATCCTGCTCGCTGTGAACCTCAGCGCGATCCTCCCGGCGACGCCTTCGAACGTGGGTGTGTTTCAGGCCGCCTGCCTGGTCGTGCTCGCCGCCTACGACGTCAGCGCGACTCGCGGCCTGGCCTACGGCATCATCCTGCAGGGGGTCGAGGTCCTCACGGCGCTCGCGCTCGGCATCCCGGCGCTGCTCGGGGAGGGCCTGCACTGGAAGGACATCAGAGCGCCTTCAGCCGACGAACGCCCTAAGTGACTGGCGCAGCGAGCGCGTCGTCTGGAGCACCGCAGTCGGCTCATAGCCGCAGTGGGCCATGCAGTTCTCGCAGCGCGGGTCCCTGCCGCGCCCGTACCTGCTCCAGTCGGTCGTCTCGATGAGCTCCTTGTAGGTCTCGGTGTAGCCGTCGGACATCAGGTAGCACGGGCGCTGCCAGCCGAACAGCGAGTAGCTCGGGATCCCCCATGCGGTGCAATCGAATTCCGCCTTGCCTTCGAGGAAGTCCAGAAAGAGGGGGCTGTGGTTCAGCCGCCACTTCTTGCGCCGCCCCTCGCCGAACGCCTCGCTGAACAGCCTGCGCGTCTCCTGGACGCCGAGGAAGTGCTCCTGATCGGGCGCTTTCTCGTAGGCGTAGGCGGGCGAGATCATCATCTCGTCGACTTCGAGCTCGTCGTTGAGGAAGTCGAGCACCTCGCGCACCGTCTTGGGCGAGTCGTGCGTGAAGAAGGTCGTGTTCGTCGTGACGCGGAAGCCCGCGGCCTTCGCGGCCTTGATCGCGCAGACCGCCTTCTCGAAGACGCCCTCGCGCTCGACCGAGGCATCGTGGCGTGCTTGCAGGCCATCCATGTGCACGGCCCAGGCGAAATATGGGCTCGGCTTGAAGTTCTGAAGCTTCTTCTCCAGCAGCAGCGCGTTCGTGCAGAGGTAGACGAACTTCTTGCGCTTGACGAGCTCGGCCGCGATCACGTGGATCTCGGGGTGGATCAGGGGCTCGCCCCCGGCGATCGAGACCATCGGCGCCCCGCTCTCCTCGATCGCCCCGATCGCCTGCGCGACGGGCATCCGTCGCCGCAGCTCGTGCTCCGGGTGCTGGATCTTGCCGCAGCCCGAGCACGCCAGGTTGCACTGGAAGAGGGGCTCGAGCTCGACGATCAGCGGGAACTTCTCGCGTTTGGCCAGACGCTGGCGCATCAGGTACCAACCCATGCGCGTGCTCTGCCTGACCCGGGCCGCCATGTGGCCTACCTTAGTCGCCGGGCGCCTTAGTCGCCGGGCGCCCACTCGTGAAGGGCAGCGGCCACGCGCCGCAACGACAGCGCCGCACGCAGCGCACCGGCCGCTGCCTGCGGGCGCAGCAGCTCATGGGCGGGGCTGTCAAGCACGACGCGCACGACGCCGAAGGGGCGCTCACCGGCTCCTGTGGCGAGCCATACCGACTCCATGTCAACCGCGATCGCTCCGCCGGCGCGCAGTTCGGCGCGCCGCTCGCCGAGCGCAAGGCGCGGCACGCAGACGACGCTCCCGGTTCGCACCTTCAACCCCCGCCCCGTCAGCCGGGGAATCAGCTCGGGGGCCAGATCGCAGCGGACGCGTTCCTCGGGGTGGCCTACCTCGACGGCCGCATACACCTCCTCGGCCACGATCACTTCCCCGGGCACCGAGTCGGCATCGAGGCCTCCGCAGAAGCCGAGCACGAGCATCGCGCTGCCGGCCTGGCCCGCCAACTCGCCGGCAGCGGTCTTGGCGTGCGCAGGGCCCATGCCGGTCTTGCGCACGAGGACCCCCCGCGCCGCGGAGGCGATCAGCGCCGCCTCTATCCGCAGGGGCGCCGCCACGAGCAGTCGGCTCACCGCGCCGCCCCGCCCCGCGCGGCGATCGCCCCGGCAGCGGCGGCGGCGTTTGTGGGCGCCCGCAGTGGCGGCCCGGCCGCGCGGGGAGCGACGATACCGAGGGCGCGCAGGGCGGTCTCGGCGGCCGCGTGCCCGCTCATCACCGCGCCCTCGAGCGTCGCGGGCCAGCCGGTGGCTGTCCACGCGCCCGCGAGCACGAGCCCCTGCAGCGCCGTCCGCGGACCGGGGCGCAGCGCAGCGACGCCAGGGGTGGCCCGGAAGGTGGCTGCGTGCTCGCGCGTGACAAGGAAGCGCTCGACCTTGGCGTCGCGAGCGCGCGGGAGCAGCGCACGCAGCGCGGGCAGGTAGCGCTCGCGCAGGGCATCGACGCTCATCGCCATCTCCCGCTCCGCGGCCGACAGCGACACGGCCAGGTACTGGCAGCCGGCGGGCGCACCGGCTGCGCTCGTGCGGTCGAAGAGGTATTGCACCGGCGTGCCCACGCCGGCCGCGAAGGGCTCCTCGCAGACGGGGCGGTCATAGACGACGTGCAGGTTGACGATCGGCGAGCTCCCGAGCGCGCGCAGCGCGCCCGCCGAGGCCCCGAGCAACGGCTCGAGCAGCGTAGCGGCGCGGGCGTGTGGCACAGCGAGGACGGTCGCCGCCGCGCTCAGCCCGTCGAGTTCCCCGCCGCTCCACGGTCCACCCCGATCGTCCTCTTCCTGCGCACCGGCTCGAGCCTCGCCGCGGGAGCCCCGACCGTGGAGCACGAAGCCGCCCGCGGTCATCTGAAGGCGCTCCACCCGCCACCCCAGCCTCACCACGACGCCAGCCTGGCGCAGAGCCCGCTCCGCGGGCAGGCCGATCGTCTCGCTGAGCGTGCCCCGGTGCAGGCCGATGTCCCCGGCGTCCGCCTCGGAGAGCAGGCCGTTGCGAAAGACGAATGCCGCGAGCGCGAGCGAGGCCTGCGCGGCCGGCAGGTTGAGCGTCGGTAGCGCGATCAGATCCCACAGCGCGGCGACCGCCTCCGGGCCCTGGCCGTGGCGAGCCAGCCAGTCGCCGAAGGTCAGCTGTTCGAGCCGCTCTTCGCGCCCGCCGTTCGATCGCTCCAGGCGCATCAGGCCGAGTGCTGCGCGTGCGGCGCCGAGGCGCTGGGGCAGGCTCAGATGCGGGTAGCGGGCGAGCGCTCCGGCCAGATGCAGCGGCGCGGGCAGCGAGTTGCGTCGCAGCAGAACCGGCTTTGAGCCGGGCTTCAGCACGGGGATCTCAAGGCGCGGCTGGACCCAGGTCAGCTGCTCGCTGCCAAGGCGTCGAAGCAGCGCGCGATAGGCCAGGCAGCAACGCAGGAAGACGTGCTGGCCGTTGTCCATCTGAAGTCCCTCACGCTCGAAGGAGTAGGCGGCGCCGCCGAGCCGGCGTCTGACCTCCAGGAGGGTCACGCTCGCGCCGGCCTCGGCGCAGTCGAGCGCCGCGGTGATACCGGCGAGCCCACCGCCGACGACCACGACACGATGATCGCCCTTCAAACGCCCGCCCCGAATATGCACCGTGCGGCAACCCACGCCTTCTCGCGCGCCGGCAGCGACATCCGCCGGCGCACGGCCTGCTCGGGGTCGGCCTCGATCCTGTCGAGCAGCCGGCGATAGATACCGGCCATCGCCAGCACGGATGCCGCGCTGCGCCTGTCGAGCAGACCCGACAGCGTGATGCCGCGATCAAACCATTCTCGTGCTCGCTCGGCCTCAAAGCACACGAGCGCGGCCAGCCGCTCGCGCTCCTCGGCGCCGCCCGGTGGCCCCTCCGGCGAGCTCGCGACCGCGCGTGCGAGCCCGGCGAGCAGCTCCGGGGCCTCGCGCCCGGCGAGCTTCGATCGATCTCCGTCGGCTATCAGGCCGAAGCGCCGCAAGTCCTCCGCCGGCAGGTAGACACGTCCGTTCTCCGCGTCCTCGCGCACGTCGCGCAGGATGTTGGTCAGCTGCAGCGCCACGCCGAGATCATCGGCGAGTGCTTCGGCCTGCGTGGCCCGGCTGCCCGCGTCCTCGCGCAGGCCGAAGATCGCCAGGCACACCCGCCCGATCGTGCCGGCGACCCGTCGGCAGTAGAGGACGAGTTCCTCGAAGACCTCATACGTGGTGCCGCTGACGTCCATGCGTACCCCCTCGATCAGCTGCCCGAGCGCCCCCGAGGGCAGCGCGAAGCGCCGGTGGGCGTCCGCGAGGGCCACCATCACCGGGTCCTCGCCATCCGGCGCGCCGGCGCCGTCCCGCGCGCCGGCGCCGTCCGGCGCGATGGCCGCGAGCCCCCGGGCCTCGGCGTCCAGCCGCCGCAGCTTCTCCTCGCGCTCGAGCGTCCCGTCGCCGATGTCGTCGACGCGACGGGCGAACGCGTAGACGGCGCACATCGCGCGGCGTCTGTCGCGTGGGAGCACGCGGATCCCGTAGAAGAAGTTGGCGGCCTGCGTGCGCGCCACCGATTCGCAGTGGCTGTAGGACTCGGCGACGGTGGCCGCCCCGCTCACGACACTCTCCTCCCGCGCCCGGCAAGCGTCGCGACGAGCGCCAGGGCGCGTCTGCGCCGCCGCACGGGCGGCGGGCCGGGGAGCACGTCGTAACCGGCGCGCTCGATCGCGTCCAGGGCGGCACGCCCTCCGGCCACGAACGCCGCGACCGCGAGCCGCGTGCGGCCCCGCACCTCACCGATCAGCGGCCCGCCTTCTGCCAGCAGCCCGCGCGCGCGCGCCACCTCGAAGGCGATCACGTCGCGCAACGGCCCGCCGGCGTGTGCCCCCGCCAGTTCCGCGTCTGCGCACCCGAAGCGCCTGAGGTCCTCGCGCGGCAGGTAGACCCTCCCGCGGGCCAGATCCTCAGCGACATCCTGGCAGTGCTCGGTGAGCTGCAGAGCCGTGCAGATCGAGTTCGACAGCCTGATCCGTGCAGGGGTGGCGAGGCCAAAGACGCCGAGCACCAGCTCGCCGACCGGGTCTGCCGACAGCTCGCAGTAGCCCCGCAGCTGCGCCCAGGTCTCATAGCGCTTGACTCGCTGGTCGACGCGGTTGGCCTCGATCAGGCGCGCGAAGGGCTCGCGCGCCAGCGAGCACTCCTTGAGGGTCTCTTGCAGGCGCACGAGCAGGGGGTGCTCCGCATCGCCGCGGAACGCCCGATCGAGTTCCCCCTCGAGCCAATCCAGCGCGACCAGCCGGTCCCCCGGGGCCGAGTCGCCGAGCTCGTCGAGGAGCCGCGCAAAGCCGTAGACGGCGAGCAGGTGAGAGCGGACGCGCGGCGGAAGCGCGCGGCTCGCGACCGGGAAGTTCTCGCTGTGGGCCCGCGCCATGACCGCCTCGGGGGCGGGGGCCCCGATCGGCGCCTCGGCGGTGAGCATCACCGGTCTCGCTCACAGGCGCCGTCACCCGAGGCGCCTGGTTGGACGTCCATCGCCATGCAGCGCCCGAGCGCGATGATCGGGAACGTGAGCCGGTAGAGGTGATAGTTGATGTAGTAGTCGGAGGGAAAGCCCGTGCCGGTGTACTGCGGCTCATCCCAGCTTCCGTCGGGACGCTGGGTCGCCACGAGCCAGTCAACGCCGCGCCGAAGCGCCTGAGAGCGCTCGCCGGCTGCGTTCAGAGCGAGCAGCGCCCAGGCGGTCTGGGAGGCCGTGCTCGCGCCGCGGCCGATCCACTCGGGATCGTCATAGGATCGTGGGTCCTCCCCCCAGCCCCCGTCCTCGTTCTGATGCTGCTCGAGCCAGCTGAGCGCCCGCCGGATGCACTTCGCCGCGGGGGCGACTCCGGCGGCGAGGAGCGCCGGCACCGCCGCACCGGTGCCGTAGATGTGGTTGACGCCCCAGCGCCCGAACCAGGACCCATCTGACTCCTGCTGGTCGGTCAGCCAGCGGACTCCGCGACGGGCGGCGGGGGTGTCGGCGAGACCGAGCGCGCCGAGCATCTCAACGGCGTGCGCGGTGACGTCGGCGCTCGGCGCATCTATCACCTCGCCAAAGTCGAGGAACGGAAGCTCGCGTCCGAGCCCACGTGTGTTCTCGGCGTCGAAGGCCCCCCAGCCCCCGCGCGAGCTCTGCATCCCCTCCACCCAGCGAACCCCCCGCTCGATCGCTCGCTGCAGCGCCCGACCTGAGCCCCCGGCGCCGATACCCTGGCCCGGCCTATCCGCCGGCGCCGGCGCGGTGAGCGGCGAGCCCGCTCCCGGCCCACTGCGCGCGGTGAGCACCGGCCGCTCGACGCGCGCCAGCGCGAGCACGACCAGGGCGGTGTCGTCGACATCAGGGTAGTTGTCGTTCGCGAACTCAAACGCCCAGCCGCCGGGCTGCAGATCTCCTCTCGCCACCGACCAGTCACCTCGCGTCGTGACCTCCTCGCCCAAGAGCCAGGCGGTCGCGCGCGCCATCGCCGGGTGATCCGCCGCCATGCCCGCGTCGGCCAGCGCGACCATGGCGAGCGCCGTGTCCCAGACCGGCGACTGGCACGCTTCAAGGCGCCGACTGGGCCCTGCCGGAGCTCCCACGGCGCGGGAGTCATCGCGATCCTCGACCATGAAGCGCTCGAGGCCCTCAAGTCCCCTGCGCATCACCGGGTGATCGAGCGGGTAGCCGCTCAGGCTCAGCGCGATCAGCGAGTAGACCCACGGAGGCTGGATGCCACCCCACGACCCGTCTGCCTCCTGCCGGCTCACGATCCAACGCTCTGCGCGGACGAGCGCAAGGCGGCGCAGCGGCCTTATCGGGTGGCGCTCATAGGTGCGAAGAACGCGGTCGAGCCGCCTCAGCCAGTCGCTGCGAGACGAGTCCGAGCTGCCGGCGTCGGGCTCCTGCGCCCCTGCTCCGCTCAGCTCCTTCAGATCGAACGGGAGCGGGCGCACGGGACGCCGAGCTTTGACGAGCGACAGCGCGACGATCGTCTGGCGGGCCCAGCACGCGAAGGCGTAGATGTTGAGCGGCGCCCAGGAGGGCAGCAGGGTGACCTCCGGCGGCAGCGCCGGGACGCGGTCCCAGGACCACAGGCCGAACAGCGCGAGCCAGAGGTGGGTGAACACGCGCGCGCGCTCCAGACCGCCCTGCCCGCGGATGAAGCGCGCCGCGGCGAGCATGTGCTCCTCCTGCGGCGAATCGCCCGCGAGGCGAAGCGCCCAGTAGGCCTCGACCGTCGTCGAGAGCTCCCCGTCACCGCCATGGAAGTTCGACCATGTCCCGTCGGCCCGCTGCTGGGATCGGATCCACGCCGCCGAGCGCTCGGTCTCGTCGGTTCTGCGCACCCCGAGGAACTCACGCAGGAGGATGTCCTCGGCGTCCATCGTGACGTTCGTCTGCAGCTCTCCCTGCCACCAGCCCGCCTCGTCTTGGAGTGAGAGCAGGTGCTCGCAGGCTCGCTCGAGCGCGAGTCTAGCGGCAGCATGGACCTCGATGGTCGCGGGCGGCATCGTGGGAAAACTAGATCTTTTCGCTCGTGGACGACGTTTGCGTGCGTGCGGACTCTCAGCCACCGACCTTAGGGCTACTCCGACGCCATACCCGGCACGAGCACCTCGGGGTGCGCGAGCGTGATGACGTGGCGGCGCAGCGTGGCCTCGGAAACCTTCCGTGGCACCGCAGAGACGAAACGGTAGACGATCAGGCCATCGACGTCGACCCGCTCGAGCAGGTGAAAGCCCGGGGCGGGCGGACGGCCCGCTCCGGAACGCAGCGGCGCATAGCCGGTCTCGTCGATCTCCGTGACGGTCACACTCGTGCCGGGGGCTAGGTTGTGAAGCCCGTGCAGGTAGTACTCGAGCGGCGCCGCCCCCAGCTCGACCGTCGTTATGACCCGCTCGCGCGCGGGGGCCTTCAGCACGCGCGCGACTCCGCGCCAGTTACCTCGCTGAAGGCGCGGGCTGAGAGGTACATCGATCGAGATCGCGAGGAACCCCAGCACGATCGTCAAGGCGAGCGCGACCGTCGGGCCGGAAGCTCCCGTCACAGCCGGCCGCTCACTCGCCCGCCCCGCCGTGAGGGCGCCCTCGCGGCGCGCGATCGCGGCAAGCATCAACGCGATCAGAGCCGTCACCGGGATCATCGCGGCGACGAGGTTCCTCGGTGCGAGATAGTCGGCGCCGAAGAACGCGAGCACGACCGGGACCAGGATGCCCGTCGCGGCGATAAGCAGCGCTACCCGCGCGCCGCGTTCCGCCCGAGCGCCGGCGCCGGAGACCCGGCCGAGCCCCCCGGTCCGTGCGCCCGGCGGAGCGCTCGGGGCTGCACGCCCGTCCCCGGCCGCCTGCCTGCTCGCCTGCGGGCGGACCGTCCGTGGGCGCTCGAGCATGCACCACAGGCCGAGCGCTAGGCCCGCGATGATAGGGAGCGCCATGAGCACCTCGACGCCGTGGCCCAGCGGCGCTCCGGAGTACCCGGTGAGGTAGTACTGGGCGATCGCCTGCAACCGTTCAGAGAGCGGCCAGCGGCCGATCCACTGCGTGCCGTGGCCGCCCTGGGCGATGATCAGGGGGAGCAGCGCGAGGCAGACGAGCGCGAGCCCCGCGATCGCGGGCAGCGCCCGGCGCAGGCGCGCCCGGTCGCGGGCCAGCCACAGGACCATTCCGATCAGCAGGAACACCGCGAAGTAGTGCGTCAGCAGGGCCAGCGCGCCGGTCACCGCGAACGCCGCCATCCTCCCGGGCGTCGGTTCACGCTCGGCCCGCAGGAAGCAGAGCATCGCCAGCGCGGACAGCAGCACGAACAGCGCGTAGGCGCGCGCCTCCTGCGAGTACCACACGAACAGGGGGTTGACCGCGACGAGCGCTGCGGTGATGACGGCCGCCACGCGACCCGAGAGTTCGCGGCCTATAGCCCAGGCTACGGGCACGGTCGCGACGCCGGCGAGGGCCGAGGGCAGGCGCAGAGCCACTTCACCGGTGCCAAGGATGCGCGAGTCGAGCCATGCGAGCACGTACCAGAGCGGCGGCGTGTTCTCGGTGTGAACCACCGCTCGCAGGGTCGCCCACAGGCTCGGATGGAGCACGTGTACGGGGGTGAAGGCCTCGTCGTACCAGAAGCTCTGCTCACCGAGCGTCGAGAAGCGGAGCGCCGCGGCCAGGAGCGTTATCGCCGCGAGCGGCCACCATCGCGGCAGACGAGATCCAGCTCTGCCGGCCGTTGCAGGGGCGGCGGTCGCCGTGGCGCTCATCGCGGGCACATCCCCGTGGTCTTGGCCGCGCCGAAGCACCCGTAGCGGTAGCGGCGCAGGTCTTCGGCCTTGGGCGGCAGGTACCAGCCGCCACGCACCGCACGGCGGCCGCCGGTGACGGGGCCGCTGATCATCAAGCAGATCTGCGTTCGTTCTTTCGGGGGCCCGGGTGTCGTGTTGCCGCAGACCACATCGCGCGTGGAGTGGCCGGTGAGGTCTTGTTCGGTCTCGAGGTTGTAATAGTCGTGGCCGGTGTATGAGCGCCAGGTGCGCAGGTCGGCGACGAGGCGGTGGTTGACGTGGGTCTGGAGCACGACGTCGTTGACCGTGGCGATGCTCAGCAGGAGCCCCACGAGCAAGAGCAGCGTAGTCTCGATCAGCCGCGTCTGGCCGCTACCCGGGCTCTCGGTCTCCCGTGGCCTCAGCCAGTCGGGCAGCCGCTCCCCGAAGCCCCCGCGGACGGATGGTGAGGCCCCGCTCATGAGACCGGTGCGAGCAGTGGCGTCACTTGATGCACGATGAACAGCCCCTGCACGGCGAGCGTGGCGAGCAGCAGGCGCCGGTCGCGGCTGATCACGGCGAGCGGCAGCGGCCACAGGATGTACCAGGCGAGCAGCCAGGTGCTCGTCACCGTGATCGCGAGCAGCGTCCAGCCGGATGCCGCGATCCAGTCGTAACCGCGCCAGGTCCGCCAGAGCAGGTGCAGCACGATCAGGACGAGTCCCGTCTTGAGCAGGTCGTGGTCGATCGGGAACACGCCGGGCTTGCCGAAGAGATGGGCGATCTCGTTGGCGAAGCTGTCCGTGGAGACGAACGCCGCGTCACGGTTCAGCGCCGCGATGATGTCGACACCGTGAACTCCGAACGCGGCATATGCCACGATCGCGCCGAGCACAAGCGCACCGAGGGCGCCGAGGATCGGCGCCAGGCGGCGCTTTGAAAGGATCATGAAGGGCAGCAGCGCCGCGACCGTGGCCTTCACGAGCGCGCCGGCGACGATCGTCGCCGCGGCCGAGGCTTCGCGACCGGCCGAGGATCGGCCCACGAGCGTGAGGCTCACGGCGGCCATCATCAGCAGCAGCATGAGCAGGTCGTTGTGGGCGCCGCCCAGCCCGTAGATCACATACAGCGGGTTCGCGCCCACGATCAGGATCGCCCTGAGGGGGTCGAGGTTACGCGCGCGCGCACAGCGCCAGGTGAGCGCGAGCGTCGCCACGCTCGCGAGGAGCGCCTCGATCTTCATCCCCCAAAGCGCACCCTTCAGCCCCAGTGGAGCGAGCGGATAGGACAGCAGCGTGTAGAGCGGGCCGTAGGCGGTGGCGACACGCCGCCAGTCGTGACCGACGTAGGCGAAGATCGGGTCCCGGGCGATCGCCGAAGGGCCGTGCAGGTAGGGATTGATCCCGTGCTCGACCCCCATGCGCGCGTAGGCGATGTAGCTGAAGACGTCGGTCGAGATCAGGATCGGCCCGACGAACACGATCAGCTGGAGCGCCCCGAGCAGGATCAGCACCGATCGTTTCGAGATCACGCCGACGCGGCGCGCGAGGGCGATCAGCCCCGCGTAGGCGCCCGTGACGACGAGAATCGCGATCAAGAAGACGCGGTAGCCCAGGCGCTCACCGATTCCTCCAAGCCAGCCGGCGATCTGCGGCGATTTTGGGATCAGCGGCGATGGACCGGCGGCGCCGTCGAGGACTATCTCCGCGGCGGCGATGAGGAGCAGCAGCGCGAGCAGCCCGGCAAGCGCGGGCGCCCAGCGTTCAGCGCGGCTACGGTCGAGGTTGGGCTCGCGCTGCGCGGCGACGATCACGAGCCCGCGCGGCTCACAGCGCAGTCCACACGGTCTTCGTCTCCAGGTAGGCGTTGAGACCGTCGTGGCCGTGCTCGCGGCCGATGCCCGAGGCCTTCAGGCCCCCGAACGGCGCCGATGGGTCGGTGAGCCCCCAGCAGTTGACGTAGACCGAGCCCGCACGCAGCATCGCGGCCAGGCGATGGGCGCTGCCCAGGTCGCGCGTCCACACGCCCGCGGCGAGACCGTACTCCCCCTCGTTTGCCCGGCGCGCGACCTCCTCGATCGTGTCGTAGGGCGAGGCGACGAGCACGGGCCCGAAGATCTCCTCGCGCGCAATCCTCAACTCGTCAGAGCTGACGCTGAAGAGCGTCGGCGCGACGAAGTAACCGCCGCTGTCGGCGAGCGCCGTCTCGCCCCCCGCGAGGAGCTCGGCGCCCTGCTCGCGGCCGGAGTCGATGTAGTCCATCACCCTGTCGCGCTGCTCGGCCGACACGAGCGGCCCGAGCTGGGTCTGGGGATCGAGTCCGGGTCCGAGACGAGCCGCCTTGGCCTGCTCAGCCAGCGCAGCCATGACCTCGTCGAAGCGCTCGGCCGGCACGAACAGGCGCGAGCCCGCGTTGCAGGCCTGGCCGGAGTTGAAGTAGATCGCCTGGTAGGAGCCCTTGACGGCTGCCTCGATGTCCGCGTCGGGGAGGATCACGTTCGGCGACTTGCCCCCGAGCTCGAGCGTCACGCGCTTGAGCGCAAGGCCCGCCTTCGCCCCGATCTCCCGCCCCACCGCGGTGGAGCCGGTGAACGCGATCTTATCGACCGCGGGGCTCTCGACGAGCGCGGCGCCTGTCGTCCCATCGCCGCTCAGCACGTTCAGCACGCCCGGCGGGAACCCCACCTCGAGCGCCAGCTCCCCGAGCCGCAGCGCGCTCAGAGGCGTCTGCTCGGCGGGCTTCAGCACGGTCGTGCAGCCGGCCGCGAGCGCCGGTCCGATCTTCCACGCGGCCATCAGGAGCGGGAAGTTCCACGGCACGATCTGAGCGCAAACCCCGACGGGCTCGCGGCGCGTGTAGCAGAGCATGTTCGGTGCGCTCACGGGGAGCACGGCGCCCTCGACCTTGCTCGGCCAGCCCGCAAAGTAGCGCAGATGCGCCGCCGCTCCACGCACGTCGACCTGCCGCGCGAGCCTGACCGGCTTGCCGTTGTCGAGCGACTCGATCTCCGCGAGCTCCTGGTCGTGCTCTTCGATCGACTCCGCCAGCGCGAGCATCAGCCGCTCGCGCCCGGATGCCGGCAGCGAGGCCCACGGTCCCTCCTCGAGCGCGGAGCGTGCCGCGCCCACAGCGCGCGCGACATCCTCTACGCCCGCGTGGGCGACGGTCGCGATCTCGCGCCCGCTGGAGGGATCGAGCGTGGCGAGCGTGCGCCCGTCCGCTGCCTCGGGACGCTCCTCGCCGATCAAGAGCCGCTGAGGTCTCAAGAGGAACTCGCGCGCGGCTGCTCCGAGCGCTTCGGGCAGTGCGGCGGCTGTATCGGCGGCGGCTGTCATGGCGGCTCCTTCTGAAGCGTTGCTTAGGGCTTAAGCACGATCTTAAGCGCCTGCCGGCGGTCGTAGAGAGCGTACGCTTCCGGAGCCTGCTCGAGGCTCATGTGGTGGGTCACAAGCGGGCTCGGGTCGAGCACGCCCGCGGAGATCATCGCCAGCACGCTGTCGAGGTGACCGATCACGTTGGCGTGGCCCGAGCAGAGGCGAAGTGCCTTGATCCACAGCAGGCCCATGTGGACCTCGCAGCGCTCGGCGTAGACGCCGATCGCCTGCACGGTCCCGCACTTGCGCGTCAGGCGCACGGCGAGCTCGAGCGCCCGCGGGTCGCCGACGGCGTCGATGCACACATCCACCCCGCGCCCCTCCGTGGCCTCGCGTGCGGCCGCGCGCGGATCCTGCTCGCTCAGATGCACCGGCTGCGCACCGAAGGACTCGGCCATCGCCAGGCGCTCGGGGACCGAGTCGACGGCGATCACATGTGCTGCGCCCACCGCCCGCGCGGCCTGCACGGCGCACAAGCCCACGGGGCCGAGTCCGAGCACGGCGGCGACCTCGCCGGGACGCAGGCCGCTGTCTGTGACCGCGTGGTAGCCGGTGCCCATCACGTCTCCCGCGAACAGCGCCACGTCGTCGCTCATACCCTCGGGCATCTTGCGCAGGATTAGATCGGCATTCGGCACGAGCGCCTGCTCGGCCTGCGTCCCGGGCAGTGAGCCGAGCGTCGCGCCGTGGCCGAAGGTGCGCGAGTGATCGCACTTGTGAAACCACCCTCGCCGGCAGAAGAAGCAGCGCCCGCAGGCGGTCTGAAAGCAGCCGAGCACACGGTCGCCGACGCTCACGGCGCGGACGTCCGCACCCGCCGCGATCACCGTGCCGACGTACTCGTGCCCGATCGTGAAACCCGGTTCGATCTTCACACGACCGTGGTAGATGTGCAGATCCGACCCGCACACACCGCTCGCCTCGATCCGCACGATCGCGTCCCCGGGGTCGATTATCTCCGGCTCGGCGACGTCCTTGACGAGCACCTCTCCGGGAGCCTGAAACGTGACGGCGCGCATCGGCCGCTCAGCCTAGAGGACCGCCGCTGATCGTGGTCGCACGCTCAGCATCCCCGCGCCGAGTGAACCCCTATGCTGCGCGAATGTCCGAGCCCTCCAAGGCGGTGCTGATAACCGGCTGCTCCACGGGTATAGGCCGGGCCACCGCGCTGCGGCTCGCGCGCTCGGGCTGGACCGTCTACGCCTCGGCGCGCCGGCCCGAGACGATCGCCGACCTGGAGCAGGCCGGCTGCCGAACGCTCGCGCTCGACGTGACCGACGAGCAGTCGATGCGCGCCGCCGTGACGAGCGTCGAGGACGCCGAGGGGGCGGTCGGCGTGCTGATCAACAACGCCGGCTACAGCCAGAGCGGCGCGATCGAGACGGTCCCGCTCGATGCGGTGCGGCGTCAGTTCGAGACGAACGTCTTCGGGCTCGTGCGCCTCACCCAGCTCGTGCTGGGAAAGATGCGCCGGCAGCGCTGGGGCAAGATCGTCAACATCAGCTCGATGGGAGGCCGGTTGACGCTCCCCGGCGGGGGCTACTACCACGCGAGCAAGCACGCGCTCGAGGCCATCTCAGACGCGCTGCGCTTCGAGCTGCACGGCTTTGGCATCGACGTGATCGTGCTCGAGCCGGGACTGATCACGACCGACTTCGGCAAAGCCGCGCTCAAGAGCTTGGATGAGAACCAGGCCGAGCCCACGCAGGACGGGAAGGATCCCTACGCGCACTTCAACGCAACCGTCGGCGCCGTCACCAAGGGCGCCTATGACGGCCCGATGCGCCATCTCGGCGCGGGGCCCGACCGCGTCGCAAAGGTCGTTGAGAAGGCGCTAACGCGCCGCCGTCCGCCGGCGCGCATAACGATCACGCCGTCGGCCAAGCTGATGATCGCGACGCGGCGCCTGCTCGGAGACCACGCGTGGGACGCGGCGATGCGCAGGCAGTATCCCCAACCGCGGTAGCCCCCCGACCACGGCGAGCCCGGCCGGGGCCACCGGCGCTGCCCGGGGCCCCCTCCGATCGCACCCCGGCTCAAAGCATGGCGCCAGACGGCACGATCGGGACCGGGCGCCCCAGCTCGAAGCCCTGCGCGTAGTCGACGCCGTAGCTGCGCAGCAGGCTCAGCGTCGGCTCATCGCCGACGAACTCGGCGATCGTCTGACGGCCCATGCCGCGGACGACACCCACCAGCGCCTTGACCACCAGCTGGTCGGTCGGCGAGCGTGGCAGCCCGCGGACGAAGTCGCCGTCGATCTTCAGATAGCTGAAGGGAAGGTGCTTGAGGTACTGGAATGAGCCGAAGCCGGCCCCGAAATCGTCGAGGGCGACCGCGCAGCCGAGCGCCTCGGCTCCCGCGCAGAATGCCTTCGCCCGTTCCATGTCGGAGATCGCAGCGGTCTCGGTGACCTCCAGCACGAGCCGTGAGGGGTCGACCCGGTTCAGCGCGAGGCTCCGCTCGATGTGGACGAGCATCGCTCCATCGGTGACCGACAGCGCGGAGAGGTTCACGGCGATGCTCGGCCCGTCCCCGCCCCGCTCGCTGCCCAGCAGGGCCGCGACCTTGCTCAGCACCATCCGGTCGATCTCCCGCACCAGCCCGTAGCGCTCGGCTGCCGGCAGGAAGCTGCCCGGGGCGACGAGGCGTCCGTCTGGCTCGTCGGCGAGCCGCACGAGCGCCTCGTAGTGCCCGACACGCCCGTCACGCAGCGAGACGATCGGCTGGTAGTGCAGGACGAACTGATCCGCCGCGAGCGCGCGGCGCAGACGCCCAAGCCAAGGCCGCCGGTGAAGACCCGCAGGCGAGCTGAGCCGCCTGGCGGGCGAGCGGGAAGCGGCCAGCCCCCGGTAGCGGCTCCGCTCGGATAGAGCGGGCTCGAGGAGAAGGAGTCGGGGAGTGACGCAGGAAAGCGTGGAGGTCAACATCTCGAGGAGATGTCTTCGACGGATCCCACCTCTCACCTGCGGCGATCGAGCTCGCTTGCACCCTCAAAGCAGGGCTCGCCGGCTCGCTCAGGGATGCGCTCGTCGCTCCTGGGGCCGACGCGCGCGGTCGGAGATGACGAGCAGTAGCGCCAGGAGCACGAAGTTCATCACCACCGAGGAGCCCCCGTAGGCGACGAACGGCAGCGTCACACCGGTAAGCGGTATCACGCGTGTGACGCCCCCGACGATCACGAACACCTGCATCGCCACCACGAACGACAGGCCGGTCGCGAGCAGCTTGGAGAAGGAGTCGCGGGCGAGCACGGCGGTCTTCAGACCACGCGCCACGAAGAGCAGGTAGACGAGCAGCAGCGCCGCGGCGCCCACCAGCCCGAGCTCGTTGACGATGACCGCGTAGATCATGTCGCTTTCGGGGACCGGCAGTATCGGGGGGCCATGGTGCGCTCCCCGCAGCAGCGACTGGTCGAAGCCGGTTCCGAGCAGACCCCCGTCGGCCTGGGCGAAGAGCGACTGTGCGATCTGGTAGCTCCCCCCCACGAGACGGTGATAGAGGACCGGGTCGAAGGGGTGTTCCCACGCGAGCACGCGCGCCTGCACGTGGCTGACATGACCCGCCACGAACCATGCCCCGAGCGCGAACAGCACGAGCCCGATCAGCGGAAACGAGAATCGCCCGGTGGCCACGTAGAGCAGCGCCAGGAACGCGCCGTAGAACATCAGCGACGTGCCCAGCTCGCGCGTGAGCAGCAGCGTCGCCATCGCCGCCCCCCACACGACCAGCATCGGGCCGAACTGCTTCATCGGGGGGATCGTCAGGCCCAGAAAGCGCCTGCCGGCGGTCACGAGGATCTGGCGGTTGTCGCGCAGGTAGCTCGCGAGGAAGATCACGATCGCGATCTTCGCGAGCTCCGCGGGCTGGAAGGAGACGCTGCCGACGTGGATGTCGAGGTAGGCCCCGTTGACCTGCTCGCCGATGCCCGGGAGCCGCGGCAGAACGGTCATGCCGATGCCGATAACCGCGATCGTGTAGCGGTAACGCTCGAGCACTCCGACACCCCGGTGGCGCAGAGACAGGATCGTGGCTGCGAACAACAGCAGCCCGAGCACCATCCACTGTGCCTGCTGACGCGCAAGCACCGGTTCGATCCGATACACCATCACTATCCCAACGCTCGCGAGCACGGCCACAAGCGGGAACAGGTAGGGATCGGCGTCGGGCAGCGCGAGCCGGATCACCAGGTGCGCCGCCAGGCACAGCCCAAGGAAGACGGCCCCGTAGGTGAGCGACACGCTCGAAGCGTGGTTCAACGTGAGGTTCGTGGAGGCCCCCGGTGCGCTGTTCTCGGCCTGGATGAAGATGGCGGTGAAGCCCGCCGTCACCAGCAGGGCCGAGGGCAGTAGACCCAACAGCTCTCGGTTTCGTGCGCTCAGCACCGCTCGAGCGTACCCCTCAGCTCGGCGTGGCACGCCGAGCTGCCCGCTACCCTGTCTTGCACGGGTAGGCGTCGGGGGCGGCGCCTGCTCCTTGAGCCATATGAGCTGCTCCCCGCCGATAACTCATGGATGACGCGCGCCCGCCCTCGCTGTGGTGGGGCATGTGGAAGCGTTTCCTGATCGCGGGGGTGCTGATCGTGCTGCTGACCGCCGGCGCGACGGCGACCGTCGCGCTCAACACCGCGAGCGACATCGCGCACGAGATCTTTCCCGCCGCCAACCAGATCCACGCCCCCAAGGGGCTCGTGGTGCCGGACTACAACGGCGGCCCGGAGACCTACCTGATCCTCGGCTCTGACCGGCGGGCGGCCTCCAAGGACGTCCTCGATCGCACCGACCCGCCCCACAGCGACACGATCCTGCTCGTCCGCTTCGACCCAGAACAGGGGGAGACCTCGGTGCTGTCGATCCCGCGAGACCTGCTCGTGAACATCAAAAGCCAGCAGGGCCAGTACTACCCACAGGAAAAGATCAACGCCGCCTACACGTATGGATCCATGCTCGACGGCGCCAGGGGCTCGATGGTGCTGGCGGCGGAAACGATCGAGCATGAAGTGTTCCCCACGCTGAAGCTGAACGGCATCGTCGACGTCAACTTCGCCGGCTTCATCAAGGTCGTCGACACGCTCGGCTGCGTCTACGTCAACGTCGACCACCGCTACCTTCACGTCAACGGCGAAGGCGGGGAAGAATATTCCGAAATCAACCTCCAGCCCGGCTATCAGAAGCTCTGCTACAACAACGCGCTCTCATACGTCCGCTACCGGCATCTCGACTCCGACTTCGTGCGGGTGGCCCGACAGCAGGACTTCCTGCGCGACCTGCGCGAGCAGATCTCGCCCGAAGATGTGATCGGGCAGTTGGACACGGTGGCCAAAGCCGTGGGACGGGCGATCGTCACGGCCGGGTTCAGCTCCTCCGCCGACCAGCTGATCCAGCTCGCCAAGCTCGTTGGGTTCTCGCAGAGCAAGCCGCTGCGCCAGGTCAAGTTCCGCGTCGCCGACGCGAACTTCCCGCTCAAGGGGCAGTCCTTCGTGACGAGCACCCCGGAACTCGAGCAGGCCACGCTGGCGGACTTCCTGAACGGCGCGGAGAAAGTCAGCGTTCCGCGGGCGAGCCCCTCCTCGCCACGCGGACACGGCCACCACCCGGCCATGCCGAACGCCGCCTCGCTGGGGCTGCTCCCGACACCATCCTCGGGCGAGGAAGAACTCGTCAAGGCCTCCGCGGAGGTGCCCTTCCGCGTCCTCTACCCCTCCCTGCAGACGGCTCCCGCCTCACAGCAGACCGTGCGCGCCTACACCCTGCGCGACAACGACAACAATCTGCGCCATGCCTACGTCGTCGTCTGGCAGCAGAACACGCTCGGCGGCTACTACGACTTCGAGGGCACAGACTGGCTGAACCCACCGATCGTCGCGCACCCCACGGAAACCCGCAGGATCGGCGACACCGACTACCGGATCTTCTCCGACGGCAGCCACATCCACACGATCGCCTGGCGCGAGGGCCAGGTGGTCTACTGGCTCACGAACACCCTGCTCGAGGACCTCAGCAACGCGCAGATGCTCGCGATCGCGCGCTCGGCTCAGCCGCTTCACTAAAGCCGCTGCGCGGGCGAGCCGGGAGCCTCAGGCGCTCGCGCAGGCGCGATCGAGCGCCGCGTTCACGAGCGCGTCGGCATGCGCATTCTGGGCACGGGGCACCGTCCGGATCGACCAGGCCTCGAAGCCACTGAGCGCGGCGAGCGCCTCGCGGTGTAGCGGACGCATCGCCTCGTGCTTGACCTTGTACGCGCCGTTCACCTGCTTGGCGATCAACTCGGAGTCGCCGACCACCTCGACCTCGCTCGCGCCGAGCTCCCGCGCGTGCTCAAGCCCGAGCAGCAGCGCGCGGTACTCGGCCACGTTGTTGGTGACCGTCCCGAGCAGTCGCGTGTGTTCGCCCAGGAGCTCTCCCGCCGGGGTCGTGATCACGGCGGCGGCAGCGGCCGGGCCGGGATTCCCGCGTGCGCCACCGTCGACATGCACGATCACCTTCACGGTCGCTAAGTATGCGTGGAGGCTATGACAATGCGCGGGCCAGCGGGGGCAGATCCCCGGGCACGCGCGCCCTGCGACGGTCTCGCACCACGCGCCGCTGAGCCACATCGACGCCCGCTCGGCTCGCTGCCGAGTGCCCGTAGCGGGCGCGGCGGTCAAACTCGCGACGGTCGACGATGACCGTCACGTTCTCTTCCTGGGCGTAGTGTGCTACGAGCTTCGGGGAAAGCTCGTCAGCCAGCGGTCTGGGCACCACGCAGTAGATCATCTGGTCCCCGATCCTACTCTTCGCCCGCGAATAAGCAAGGGTTGCAATACCGCTGCTAGAGGCCGAACGACAGTGAGCCGTCCTCGGCGGCGAGCGCGTTGGCGATCCGCTCCTCGTGCGTCAGCTCGCGGATCTCGGTCCCCTGGGCGAGAATGTCGGCCTGAGCGGTCTCCTCGCCGAGATCGATCCCATAGCGGTACCAGCAGAGCTCCCATGCGACCACGATCACGGCCGTGCGCGCCTCCTGCCCTGATCGGATGCTGACGGCGGGAGGCCCCAGCGAGCGGGCGACGCCCGCGACGCGACGCGGGAACGCGCTCGCGTTGAACACCTCGGTCGCACGCTCGAGCAGCGCAGCCTCGAGATCGCCGACAGCGAGCCCCGCGTCCCCCGGCGCCCGCGCCACGGCTCGCTCACCGTCGAGGTCCGTGTCGGCCTCTCCGGCCGAGGCTGGGGCGGCTTGAGCGCTCGCGGGGGCGTCGAGGAAGTCGTAAGGCTCCGGCTCGCCTTCGCGGGCGGGGCGAACCGCCGGGGCGGGCGCCGGGGCGGCCTGCTTACCAACCTGGCGCAGACGCTCGAAGAGGCCACGACCCCGCGGGCGCATAGCGGGCAGGCTCACGGACTGGTTGTGGTCCTCGCGCAGCCAGCCCGCGTGGGCGGCGCGCGGGGCGCACAGCTCACAGACCGTGCGGCGACGATCGCCGACGAGGAAGACCTCGTGCTGCTCGCCGCGGAGAAGCCGTCGCTCGCAGACGTCGCACGCTACGTCGGGCTGGGAGGTGACGATTGACCTGGTTGCCATCACACGAGGGTAGCCGGGAGCGCTCCCCGGCGCGTCGCGGCCCGCTCATGCATGCGCGCCGGCGCGCTCCTGCCCGGCCTGCTCGACGACCTTCTGCACGAGGTGGCCCGGGGCCTCCTCGTAACGCAGGAACTCGAACGTATAGTCGCCCTGGCCTCCGGTGATGGAGCGCAGATCGGGTGCGTAGGTGAGCATCTCGGCCATCGGAACCTCTGCCTTGATCTCCGTCATCGCCCCCATCGGCTCCATCCCCTGCGGGCGCCCCCGGCGGCTGTTGAGGTCGCCGATGACATCGCCGACATAGGCCTCGGGTACCGACAGGGTGACGAGCATGATCGGCTCCAGCAGCACCGGGTCGGCCTGTTCGAGCGCCTGCTTCATCGCCTGCACGCCCGCCAGCCTGAACGCGATCTCCGACGAGTCGACCGAGTGGTAGGCGCCGTCGAAGAGCCGCACTCGCACGTCTTGGACCGGGTAGCCGGCGAGCACGCCGGCGTCCATCGCCTCGCGCACCCCTTTCTCGACGGCGGGGATGAACGAGCTCGGAATCACCCCGCCCTTGATCTGGTCCACAAACTCGAACCCCTCGCCCGGCCCCAGCGGCTCGATCTCGATGTGGCAGTCGCCGAACTGCCCACGTCCACCCGACTGCTTCTTGTGCCGCCCGTGGGCGCTCGCCGAGCCGCGGATCGTCTCCTGGTAGGGCACGCGTGGCGGCTTCAAGGTCACCTCGACACCGAAGCGCGCCCGCAGCCTGTCGACGATCACTTCTACGTGCACCTGCGAGAGCCCGGCGACGATCTGCTCACCTGTCTGCTGGTCGCGGTGCAGATCGATCGTCGGGTCCTCCTCCTGCAGGCGGCGCAGGGAGGCGAACACCTTCTCCTCGTCACCCCTGCTCTTCGGCTCCACCGCAAAGGCCATGACCGGCGCGGGCAGCTTCAGCCGCGGCATATCGATCGGCTCGTCCCGGTCGGCCAGCCAGTCCCCGGCGCGGGTCTGCTTGAGCTTGGCCACGGCGCCGAGGTCCCCTGGACCGAACTCCTGCACGTGGCGGACCTCCTTGCCGGCGAACACCACCAGCTGGCCGATGCGCTCCTTGGCGTGCGCGCGCGTGTTGAGCGCCTGGCTGTCGGCGCGCATCACGCCTTGGTAGACGCGCAGCAGGTTGATGCGTCCCGCGAACGGGTCCGCGCGTGTCTTAAAGACGTATGCGAACAGCTCCTGCTCCTCGGAGGGCGTCAGCTCGACCTCGCCGACTCTCAGCGAGCCGTGCTTGACGGGGGAGGGCAGGTCCTCGACGATCGCGTCCAGCAGGCGCGAGGTGCCGAGGTTTCGCGTTGCGACACCGCAGACGACAGGGAAGATCTTGCCGTGGTTCGTGCCCTCCTTGAGTGCGCCGACGATCTCCTCGTGGGAGATGTCCTCGCCCTCCAGGTAGCGCTCCATCAGCGCATCGGAGACCTCGCAGACCTCGTCCATCAGCTTCTCGCGGTACTCCTGCGCGAGCTCAGCCTGCGCGGCCGGGATCGAGATCTCGCTCCAGCTCCCGCGCTCGGGGGAGTCCTGGCGGAAGGCTTTCATGTCGACGAGGTCGACCACTCCCTCCAGCTCGTGCTCGGCCCCGAGCGGGATCTCGGTGGCGACCACGTGCTGCCCGAAGGACTTCTTGAGCTGCTCCAGCGCGCGGAAGAAGTCGGCCCGCTCGCGGTCGAGCATGTTCACGAACAGCATGCGCGCTATGTCGAGCTCGGCCGCTCGCGCCCACAGGCGGCTCGTTGAGACCTCGACGCCCATCACCGCGTTCACGACGAAGACGGCCGACTCGCAAACGCGCAGCGCGCCCAGCGCATCCGCCACGAAGCTCGGCTCGCCGGGCGTATCGAGGAGGTTGATCTTGTGTCCTCGCCACTCGCATGAGCTGAGCGTCGCCGAGATCGACATCTGTCGCGCCTGCTCGTCGGAGTCGGAGTCTGAGACGGTGCTCCCGTCCGGGACCGAGCCGAGCCGGCTCGTCACCCCCGCCTCGAACAGCACCGCCTCGTGCAGCGAGGTCTTGCCGGCCCCGCGATGGCCGACAAGGGCGACGTTGCGAATGCGCTCCGCTGCATGGCGGTCTGCGACCGGTTGCATGCCTGTCTCCTTCCTCAGACTGTGGCCCGCACCATATCGTCCAGGGCACACCAGCGCTAGAGAGACACTCGCGCCGGATTGGTACTCGCCGCGGCGGGCGGGCCGCGCCTTGAACCCGATCAGTCCTCGAAGGACTCCTCCTGCATCCGCGAACGCAGGCGCAGGACGGCCTTCGTGTGCATCTGGGAGACGCGGGACTCGGTCACGCCGAGCACCTCGCCGATCTCGCGCAGGGTCAGGTTCTCGTAGTAGTAGAGGGCGATCACGAGCTTCTCGCGCTCGGGCAGCTTGGAGATCGACTCGGCGATCCGATCCTTCAGGTCGCCGACGTCGAGCGCCTTGGACGGGTCGGGGGCGCCGGGATCCTCGATCGTGTCCAGCAGCGAGACCTGATCGCCGCTCGAGCCCGAGACGCTCCAAAGCTCGTCGAGGGCGACTATCGAGGAGTGCGAGATTGCGAGCAGCGACTCGTTCAGCTCCTCGATCGTGATGCCCATCTCCTCGGCGATCTCCTGCTCGGTCGGCGCCCGCTGCAACGAGTTCTCAAGCTTGGCGTGGGCACGCTCGATCTCGCGCGCACGGGCGCGGACGCTGCGCGGCACCCAGTCCATCGAGCGCAGCTCATCGATGATCGCACCCTTGATCCGCATGATCGCGTAGGTCTCGAACTTGATCTCGCGCGAGAGGTCAAAGCGCTCGATCGCCGAGATCAGACCCACGAGCCCGTAGGAGATCAGGTCCGCCTCCTCGACGTGCGGGGGCAGCCCCGCGGCGGTGCGTCCGGCGACGTACTTGACCAGAGGCGAGTAGGCGACGACCAGACGCTCGCGCACGCGCGGGTCCCCTTCGGTCTTATAACGCCGCCAGAGTTCGCGCAGCTCGATCGGTTTGACGTTCGTCTCCAGGGTTCTCTCCCCCTGTTCAGGCCCGAGGGTGACTGCGCGCATAGGCGCGTCTAAGCCTGGCGGACTCTACTCGAGTATAAATCTGGGTGCTGGACACACTGGCGTGCCCGAGCATCTCCTGGATGCTCCGCAGGTCCGCCCCGCCGTCGAGAAGGTGTGTCGCGAAGCTGTGCCTGAGGGCGTGGGGCGAGGCTCCGCCGCCGACACCGACCCGCGCCGTCCAGGTCCGCAGCCTCCTCCTCACGTCGCTCGTTCCGAGCGGACGGCCGCTCTTGCTCAAGAACAGCGCATCCTCCTCCCGGGCGTGCCGGGGGCGAGCGGCCGGCGAGGCGGCGCGCGCCTGGCCGGACCCCGCGCCGCCGGCGGGCGGCGCCGTAAGCGCCGGGCGGGCAAGCTCAAGGTAAAGCCCGATTGCGGCCATCGCGGGCTCGCCCACGGGAACGAAGCGAGTCTTGCGCCCCTTGCCCTCCACCCGCAGCTGCTCGCCGTCGTGATCGACATCGCCGATCTTCAGCGATATGAGCTCCTCGGCTCGCAGCCCGGAGGAGTAGGCGAGCTCGAACAGCGCGCGATCGCGCATCTGGAGCGGGCTCGACGTGGGAATGGCGTCGAGCAAGCGCGCGACCTCGCGGCTGCTGAGCACGCGCGGCAAGTACGAGGGCCTGCGTGGCGTGGACACGAGGTCGGCCGGGTTCTGGGAGATCCGTCCATGCTCGCGCTGGCTCGCAAACAAGGCTCGCAGCGCGGCCAGCTTGCGCGCGGACGTCCTCGGCGCGAGGGGTTTGCTGGTTGGGGAGCGCTCGGAGAGGTGGGCGATGTATCGGCGCACCGCCTTCGGGCCAACGTCCTGCGGCGCGAGCCCCTCGGCGCTTGCCCAGCGCGCGAACTGTGCGAGGTCCACGCCATAGGCGCGGCGCGTGCGCGCGGCGGCGTCACGCGAGCGCAGGTCCTCCCCCAGCAGGCCGATAGCCTCGCGCCAGAGTCCCTCCAGAAGCCCCTCCCCGCCGGGCGGTTCGCTTGGGGTAGTCATCGCGGGGCCTACTTCGCCGCCGCGACGCGGCCGCCTGCCTGCCGCGCGGGCGCCGGCGGACGTCCAGCGACCGCGCTAGATTGAGCCGCATGGCCGCAGCCCCGCTGACCGGCTCGCCCGCGTGCGACTCGGCTGATGATCGCGATGCCTACGGCCCCCCCACGCGCTCGGCCTGGCTCGAGGTCGACTGGCGCACCCATCAGCGCTGGGTGATCGTGGACTCTCAGCCGCTGAACACGATCGAGCTCGGCGAGGGACCGCCCCTGGTGTTCGTTCACGGCCTCTCCGGCTGCTGGGCGAACTGGCTCGAGCAGCTACCCGTCCTCGCCGCCAACCACCGCGTGCTCGCGCTCGACCTCCCTGGCTTCGGACACTCGCCGATGCCCGCCGAGCGGATCTCGATCTCCGGCTACGCGCGGCTGCTCGACCGACTGCTCGATCAGCTGGGCATCGACGCCGCCGCGGTCGTCGGCAACTCGATGGGCGGCTTCATCGCCGCCGAGCTCGCGATCTCCTTTCCCCGGCGGGTCGAGCGCCTGGTGCTGATCTCAGCCGCCGGGATCTCCACGCACGGCGATGCGCGCGCCGCACGAGCAGTGCCGACGCTGCGCAGGCTGGAGCGGAGCCTGACCGCCTACACGGCTTGGATTGCGTCGAAGTCCGACACCGTCGCTCGCCGTGCGCGCCTGCGCGAGGCGACGCTGAGCTTGGTCGTGCGCCATCCCGGCCGCTTGCCGGCGGCGCTGGCGGCCGAGCAGCTGCGGGGAGCCGGCAAGCCCGGCTTCGTGGGCGCGCTCGAGGCGAATCTGGACTACGACTTCCACGAGCGCCTGCCGGAGATCGTGTGCCCGACGCTGATCGTCTGGGGTGAGGCGGACCGGCTGATCACGGTGCGTGACGCCGACGTCTTCGCCGAACTCATCCCGAACTCGCGGAAGGTCGTCTTCGAGGACACCGGCCACATGGCGATGCTCGAGCGCCCGGCGAGGTTCAACGCGCTGCTCGAGGAGTTCCTCGGCGCGTAGTGCTCAGCGTGCGACGGCGCCGGTGGCCGCGCTGCCGACCAGCTTCGCGTACTTCTGGATCGCCACATCGACGCGCTGCTCTGCGCGCGGAGCGGCCTCATACGCGCTCACACGCGCTGCGAGCTCATCCTCGGAGAGGGCGACGTCGATGCGGCGCGCATCGACGTCGACGGTCAGCTGATCGCCGTCGCGCAGCCCTCCGATCGGCCCGCCCCTCGCCGCCTCGGGCGCGATGTGCCCCGCCATGAACCCATGCGTCGCGCCCGAGAAGCGCCCGTCCGTGATCAGCGCGACGCTCTCGCCGAGCCCCTCGCCTACGAGTGCCGCGGTGACCGCGAGCATCTCCCGCATCCCGGGCCCGCCTGCCGGCCCCTCGCCGCGTATGACGACCACGTCGCCCGCTCGGACCCCGTGGTCGAGCACGGCCGCCATCGCGGCCTCCTCCCCGTCGAACACCCTCGCGGGGCCGACGTGCTTGCGGCGCTCATGCCCGGCGAGCTTGACCACGCAGCCGTCCGGCGCGACGTTCCCGCGCAGGATCGCGAAGCCGCCAGTCGGTTTCAGCGGGTCGGAAAGCGGGCGCACAACGCGCTGCCCTGCGGTCTCCCTGGCGTCCTCGGCGTGCCGGCCGATCGTCTCACCCGTGACCGTCCGGGCGTCGGCGTTCAGGAGGCCCGCCTGCTTGAGGCGGGCGAGCACGAGTGGAACCCCGCCGGCCGCGTAGAGGTCTGTTGCGACGTACTGCCCGCCGGGCTGCAGATCGCACAGCAGCGGCGTGCGCTCTGAGATCGCATCGAACTCATCGATCTCCAGGGGCACGCCGACTTCGCGCGCGACCGCCAGCAGGTGCAGCACGCCATTGGTTGATCCTCCACTCGTCGCGACCGCCGCGATCGCGTTCTCGAGCGCCTGCTTGGTGATCACGTCGCTCGGGCGCTGTCCCCTGCGCAGGACCTCCATGACGAGTTCGCCGCAGCCCTTCGCGACCTCGAGCTTGCGCCCGTCCTCGGCCGGAACCATCGCGGAGCCCGCAGGCGAGATCCCGAGCGCCTCGAAAGCCATCGCCATCGTGTTCGCCGTGAACTGGCCGCCACAGGCGCCCACGCCCGGCGAAGCGACTTCCTCGAGCGCGTGCAGCTGCTGCTCGGTGATCTTCCCTGCCGCGTACTGGCCGACCGCCTCGAACACCTGCTGGATCGTGACCTCGGTGCCCTGGTAGTGGCCGGGCCTGATCGATCCGCCGTAGAGCATCAGACCGGGTATGTCCAGGCGTGCGAGCGCCATCACGGTCCCGGGGATGGTCTTATCGCAGCCGGAGATCGCGACCAGCGCGTCGAACTGGTGCGCGGAGGCGACGAGCTCGATCGAGTCGGCGATCAGCTCACGCGACACCAGCGAGGCGCGCATGCCGGCTGTGCCCATCGTGATCCCATCGGAGATCGCGATCGTGTTGAGCTCCATCGGCGTGCCGCCCGCGGCACGAATGCCCTCCTTCACCTTTGCCGCAAGAACGCGGTTGTTGAAGTTGCAGGGCATCGTCTCGATCCACGAGTGGGCCACCCCGACGATCGGCTTTGCGAGGTCCTCCGCGGAGTAGCCGATGCCGTGCAGATAGGCCCTTGCCGCGGCTCGCTCGGGACCCTCGGTGAGAGCGCGGCTCTTGTGCTTGACGTCGAAGGTAGGGGGAGTGCTCACGCGGCGGGCACATTATCGGCGTGCAGGCCCGAGCGCTCGCGCTCCCAGCGCGCGAGGCGAATCAGGTCGCGGCGGACCTTCTCTGGATCGATCTGGCGCCCGGGCAGGTGCATGTTCGCGTCGGCGACCAGGCGGCGCTCGTCGGCCGTGAGAGCGATCCACTTCGCGAGCACATCGTCGGAGTCCGGCAGCCGCGCGCTGCCGTAGGGCCTTGAGTGATCGGGAAAGGCGACGCAGTACTCGTTGAGCAGCGCGCCGGTCTGCGGCACGTAGGCGACGATCGGCTTATGCGGATAGATCAGGTAGGCGTAGGGGGCCTGTGTCCCGGCAGGGACCGCGTCGCGGCGGGGGCCCGTGGCTTCTCGCGCGCCTGCGGCGACGCTCGCGTCCGCGCTCGGGGCGGCGGGGCTGCGGGCGTTGCGCGCCGCGGACCCCCCCGCTGTGCGCTCTGAGAGCCCACCCCAGACGCGCAGGAACCCGAGGTCGCGGTAGATCAGCCAGTCCTCCTCCTCGACGCAGGAGCGGAGCAGCGCGCGGGCGCGCTGCTCGGCGCGACGCTCGCGCCCGGGGTCATAGCCGACCGGCGCAGCTGCGCGTTCATGCACCGATCGGCGCAGGCGACGGCGCGAGAGCACCGCGCTGAGCCGCGGCCGGGCGAGCTCCCACAGGAGCACCACGAGGACCACCGATGCGGTGCCCAGCGCGAGCCACACGACCGTCAGGCTGCCGGCGCGGCCCGCGCGGCCCCGCCGGCCGCGCGCGGGAAGAAGATCACCCGTTCCGCGTCGCGTGGCACATCGGCGAAGCTCTTGACGAACTCCGCCTCGCGCCGGCCACCGGCTGCCTCGGTCGGCACGGCGGCCCACATCCCCGCGTCGAGCTCGCGACGGAAGGCCTCGATCAGCTCGGCCTCCTGCTCGGGCACCTCGACGTCGCCCTCCGCGAGCACGATCTCGCCATGACCAGGCTTCAAACGCAGGAGCTTCATCGTTCTGGAGATTATGGCAAACAGGACGAGCGCCAACCTCAGACCTGCTCGGGCGGGCGCCTAGCACGAAGCTGAGCCCGTCGTGCGCGGGTCGGCCGTGCTGCCGTCGAGGAGTCCGAGCCCCGTCAGCGCGAGCGCATGCGCTCGAGGCCGAGGACGTCTACCGGACCCGGACCGCCGCCGATGTCGCGCAGCCCGTGCCTGACCGCTTCGCCGGCGAGAGCCCTGGCGGCGCGCGCGGCCTGCAGAGGCGTGGAGCCCAGGGCCAGCTGTGCGGCCAGCACCGAGGAGTGCGTGCAGCCGGAGCCGTGAGACGCGCCGTCGGGGTGCCGCTCTCCGGCGATCGTCACGATCTGAGCCTGCTCGCGGGCATCGAGGAACAGATCCGCCGCCTGCGCGCGGTGGCCCCCGGTGAGGACGACGACGCCCGGCCCGAGTGTGAGCACGATCCGGGCCACGGTCTCGGCTTCCCCTGACTCTTCCTCGCCTACGGGCGCCCTGCCGGCAAGGACGCGGGCCTCGGGCAGGTTCGGGGTCAGGACGCCGGCGCGCGGGAGGATCTCCTCGATGAGCGCTCGCCGAGCGTCCGCGTCGAGCAGTTGCGCCCCCGACTCAGCGACCATCACCGGGTCGACGACCACCGGGGTCCCGGGGTCCAGCTCATCGAGAGCACGGGCGACGGCGAGCGTCAGCTCCGCGGTGGCGAGCATGCCCACCTTGACCGCATCCACCCCGATGTCCTCGAGCACGGCCCGCACCTGGGCGAGCACGATCTCCGCCGGCAGCGGATGGATCGCTCGGACACCGAGCGTGTTCTGCGCCGTGATCGCGGTGATCGCGGTCATGCCATGAACACCGCAGCGCGCGAAGGCCTTCAGGTCAGCCTGGATTCCCGCGCCGCCCCCGGAGTCCGAGCCGGCGATGCTCAAGACGGCCGGCGTGGCGCGCGAAACGCGATCGGCTGAACGGCGAAGGTTCGACTCGCGAGAGGTCATCTCCGGCTCTGAAGTGTGCCGGTGGGCGCCGGCGAGCGCTAGGCCGTCGAAGCCCCCGCGGCGCGATCCCGCGCCGCGAAGATCGTGTAGCTGCCGATCGCCGTCACGAGCAGCCGGCCATCCTCGTGGCGGACCTCGCTGCGCATCACGGCGGTCGTCCGATTGCGCCGGTCCAGCATCGTGCGGCAGACGATTTCTCCCTCGACTGCGCTCTGGATGTAGTTGATCGCGATGCTGATGGTCGCGATGCGCTCCCGCTCGGTCGTCTGCGCCCAGAGGGTTGAGCCCATGCCGTAGTCGACGAGCGCGTAGGTGACCGCACCGGAGAGCAGGCCGCCACGGTTGATCAGCTCCGGGCGGATCGTCAGCCGGACCGTCTGCGGATCCTCCCAGCGCATGCCCATGAAGGCCGTGACCCCGTCCGGGGCACGGGGGCCGCCCTCCGAAGGACGCTGGTGGCGGCCGCTTCCCGTCTCCCGCTCGGCTGAGTGACCGGTGTCCTCGGGTGGCTCGCTGCTGGCAGGAGCGTCTTTCACAGCCCGCAGGCTACGCGAGCGAAGCCGTGGGCGCCGCCGCCCTGCGGCTGGCCCCGGGCGGGATCCACCGCACGCTCGTGTTCATCAAAGCGCGCTAGTTCCCTCAATGAGGGAGCGGCGATGTAGGCACGTCGAGCTCGGAGGGGCCTCCACCGGTCGCTGCAACGAACCCTCCAGCATGGCGGTCCAGCCCCCGCGCGGAGCGTGCGGTCCTCGCGCTCAAAGACGCAGCTTCGACACGAACAGCGCACAGAATCGGCACAAATCGACCTCTTGCGTCACATCGATCGCTCTAGCGTGGCGGGGTCGTGTGCGCCGAGAAGCCCCAGCAACGATCGACCCACCCGCGCTCGAACGACGTGCGCGCCGACGCCCGCTGCAGACTCGGTCGCCGCGGCGAGGATCTCGCCGCCGGACATTTCCTGCGGCTCGGATTTCGCGTGCTCGCGCGCAACGTCCGCAGCCGCCAGGGCGAGATCGATCTGATCGTCTTCGACGGCCGCGTGCTCGTGTTCGCGGAGGTCAAGACGCTACGGCTGCAGGCGCCGAGCACTCGCTCGGGCCCGCAGCCGCTGGCAGGTCTGCGGCCCCGCCAGAGAGCCCGCCTCCGTCGTCTCGCCTCGGCCTGGCTGAGCGACGAGCGCAACACGCGATCGAGCGCCGGGACCATTCGCTTCGACGCGCTCGGCGTGGTGCTCGACCGGCACGAGAGGCTCGTGCGCCTCGATCACATCGAGGGGGCCTGGTGAGGCCTCGAGCGATGTGCGAGCCTCAGAGGGCGAGCTGCTGGTAGGCGAGCGACTGGAAGGACATCCGGTGCAGCGGGGAGACCCCCTGACGGAGGATCGCCTCCCGATGCTCGGGTGTGGAATAGCCGACGTGCTCGGCGAAGCTCCATCCCGGATGCTGCAGGTCTGCGTGGCGCATATAGCGGTCGCGGGTCACCTTGGCGACAATCGATGCGGCCGCGATCGCCGCGCTCGTCGCGTCGCCGTCGACGATCGCGCGCTGCGGGCGCTCGAACTCGGCCACCGAGAAGCCATCGACGAGGCAGAGGACATCTCCGGCAAGGCCACGGGTCACCGCGCGCATGGCGTCGCGCAAGGCGGCGAGGTTCGTCTTGTGCAAGCCGCGGGCATCGATCCCACGCACGCAACGGGAGACCACGACGACCCTGGCGGCGCTACGCAGCACGAGAGGGTAGAGCTCCTCGCGCGCCTGAACGGTGTGCTGCTTGGAGTCGTTCAGTGAGTTCAGCGAGCGCATCTCGCGGGTGCTCAGTGCGCCGTAGTCGAACAGCACGCCGGCGGCCACGAGCGGCCCGGCGAGGCAGCCGCGCCCGGCCTCATCAGCACCGGCCACCAGACGAACACCGAGCAGGCGATCGAATGCGAACAGCCGGCGACCGCTGCCGTCCCGGCGCGCGCTGCGCCTCGCGCGTGCGGAGGTGCGTGTCGCTCGTTGCGGTCCAGCTTGCACAACGCCCGCCCCGGGATCCTCGGAGGGCCTAGAGGGTGCCGATCTTGTCGGGCGGCCAGTAGGTGGCGAAGGCTCCTCCGATGATCCATCCTGTGGGGACAGGCCCCCAGAACCTGCTGTCGTCGGATTCCCCACGGTTGTCCCCCATCATGAACCAGTGCCCGGCCGGAATCGTGATCGGCGTGGGGAAGTTGCACTCCGAACTCGAGCCGCATTGGCGTATGTAGGAGTCCTGCTCACGTTTGCCGTTGCGGATGACGTGCCCTTCGCGGATGGAGATCGTGTCACCGGGACCGGCGACGATGCGCTTGATGAAGTTCACGCTCGACTCCTGAGGCAGCGGCTGATCGCATGCGGCGCCACCGAGTCTGACGGTGTGCGCCGCAGGACCGCACTGCTCCTGCTCGGCGCCTTCGGGGGGATGAAAGACCGCGATCTCACCAACGTGGGGGCTGCCGAAGTGCATGCCGATGCGGTTGACCAGTACACGCTGGCCGACCGAGAGGGTCGGTTCCATCGAGCCGCTCGGGATTCGATACGGCTTCACGATGAATGCCTGGATCGCGAAGGCGAGGCCCAGCGCAACACCGATTATCAAGACGAGCTCGACGATCGAGCTTGTCCTCGATTTCGGGGTGTTCTTAGCAGTCTTCGTCCCTAGGAGCAGCCCGGCTATGGACTTCACCGTCGACTTCGAGCGCGTCTCGGCGGGCTTCGCGCCGGAGCCCACCCCCTTGCCGGTCTTCGCGCCGGGACTCACGCCTGCTCATCGTCGGCGTGAGCGCCCTCCCGGGCGTCACCGGCATCTGCGGAGGGATCGGCCTTGCCGGCCGTTGAGCCACCGGACCCTTGCGGGGCTTCGGTGTCGGCCGGGGCGGTGTCGGCCCGGGCCTCGGTCTCGGCGCTGGCAGCGCCGTCGCCGGTCGAGCCTGCCTGCCCCTGCTCTACGCCGTTCTCCGCCGCCGGCACGAGCTCCTGCGCGGCGGCGCTTTCTGTGACCGTCTCCCCTGCGGTCATGCCATCCGCGTCGGTGGCCTGCTGTGGTTCGTGCAACAGGCCGGGCTCGACCGTCTGCTCGGGGCCCGTGTAGCGGCGCTCGCGGACACGCGCGCGCTTGCCGATGCGATCGCGCAGGTAATAGAGCTTCGCCCGACGCACGTCACCGCGGGCGGCGAGCTCGATACGCTCGATCTTGGGCGAGTGAAGCGGGAACATCCGCTCGACGCCCACACCGAAGGACTGCTTGCGCACGGTGAAGGTCTCGCGCGCGCCGTGACCCTGACGCTTGATCACGACGCCCTCGAAGATCTGCACGCGGCGGCGCGTCCCCTCGATCACCTGAAAGTGAACCTTCACGCGATCACCAGCTGCGAAGTCGGGAACGCGGCGCAGCTGCGCGCGCTCGATGGTTTCGATGACGCTGCTCATGAGATCAAGAGGAGGAGGACGCGCGTGATGAGGGGAGAACTCCCGAAACGGGCTCCGACCGGCGCAGTCAGCAATGGTAGCGAACGACCGTCGGCTCGGCCCCGCTAGGCGCTCGAGGGCGGGGCAGGGCCCTCGAGGGCGGGGCAGGCGGGGTCGGCCGGGCCGGGCGAGCCGCCACGCTCACGGCTTCGCTCGCGCCTCCATTCGGCGATCCGCTGATGATGCCCGGAGAGCAGGATCTCGGGCACGCGCCAGCCGCGATAGTCGGCGGGGCGGGTGTAGTGCGGGTACTCCGGATCCCCGCCGAGCACCGCGCTGAAGGACTCCTCGGCAGCCGA
This sequence comes from Solirubrobacteraceae bacterium, assembly GCA_049512215.1. Taxonomy (GTDB): domain Bacteria; phylum Actinomycetota; class Thermoleophilia; order Solirubrobacterales; family Solirubrobacteraceae; genus Palsa-744. The sequence continues at coordinate 18,449 of JBEKXJ010000001.1, read as the reverse complement.
ATGCTCGTGCCCTAGCGCCCCGGTAAGCTTGCGCAGGACCGCGTCGCATAGGACCATCGCCGCGAGCTCTCCTCCGGAGAGCACGTAACGCCCGATCGAGACCACGTCGCTCGCGAAGTGCTCGATGATGCGCTCGTCGAAGCCCTCATAGCGCCCGCACAGCAGTGTCAGGGCGGGCTCCGCGGCCAGCTCGTCAACGAGGCGATCCTCGAGCAGGCGACCGCCCGGCGCGAGCGCGATCACCCGGCGCTGCCCTCGCAGATCCACCGGGTCGGCGCCGTAGCGGGCCCGCAGGGCACTGTCGAGGACGTCGACGCGCAACACCATCCCCGCGCCGCCGCCAAACGGGACGTCGTCCACTTGCCCCCCGCTGAGGGGAGTGTGGTCGCGGGGGTTCACATACTCCAGACGGGATCCGGTCGCGATCACGTTGCTCACGTGGCGCTGGGAGGCGAACCACTCAAACCATTGCGGGAAAAGGGTGAAGATGTCGATGTTCACGGAGATCCTCGCCCCCCGCGGCCGCCTTCGGCCGGCGCTGGAGGCTCGGCCAGGCCCAGGAAGCCCGCGTCGACATCGATTCGCCGCGCGGCCGGCTCGACGCGGCGAACGGCGTCTTTGACCATCGGCACGAGCAGGGGCTCCCCTTCCCCCGCACCGAGAACCTCGAGCGCCTCGCAGGAGGGCAGCTCGATCAGCCGGCTGACGGTGCCGAGCAGACGATCGCCGTCCATGACCGCACAGCCCTCTAGTTCGTGCGCCCACCATTCGCCTTCACCAAGCTTCGGCGCATCCAGCGCCTCGACGAGCAGATCCATCCCACGCAGCGCTTCGGCGGCGGGACGATCCTCGATGCCCTCGAGGCGCACGATCGGCCGCTGCTCGGTTCCAGCACGGCGCACGATCGCGGTCGCGGCCCCTCCGGCAACCGTCACGCTCGTTCCGACGCTCAGGAGCCGCGGGCGCGGGCCCGTGACGTAGAAGCTTCCGTCCAGGCCGTGGGGGCGCCCGACACGCCCGGCATGCAGACCGCGGGGCATATCCTGCACCGTCGCCTCCTCTCTGACATCGGATGCGGCCTTCAGTCGACGATGTCGACGAGCACGCGGCATCCCTCGCCCGTCGCTGCGGCTTTGACGACCGTACGCAGGGCGTTTGCGGTGCGCCCGCCCCGACCGATCACCTTGCCGTAGTCCTCCGCGGCCACGCACAGCTCCAGCACGATCGTCCCGTCATCCTGCTCGAACTGCTCCACGGACACCCCATCAGGGTCCTCGACCAGCCCCTCTGCGAGGTACTCCAACAGCCTCATCGGAACCTCGCCGGGCATCTCCGCGTTGGAGGGCCTCTCGTCGGTCATCCTCGTCTGCGCAGCTCGCCCGGGCTCTAGCCCGTCCGCGTCTCGATGCCCCGGATGCGCAGCAGCTTGCGCACCGTGTCCGAGGGCTGGGCGCCGCGCGCCAACCAGCTGCGCGCGCGCTCCTCGTCGATCACGATCGTTGAGGGGTCCGTCTGGGCATTGTAATGGCCGATCGTCTCGATCACACGGCCATCCCGCGGGGAGCGCTGGTCGGCGACGACGACGCGCCACATCGGGTCCTTCTTACCGCCCACTCGCGTGAGCCTTAGCCTTACCGCCACATTTTCCTCTCTGGTGCGTTCCTTATTCTCGCCGCCGGCTGTCTGAAGTCGCCGCAGCGCGAGCCGAGGCCTTTGCGCTTCGGCCAAGCATGAGCTTAGACGGTGGAAGCGTTCAGCGCGCGTTGCGCATCAGCGCCCCGATGTCGGGCATCTTGCCGCGACCCACCTGCCTCATGACCTTGCGCATCTGGCCGAACTGTTTGACCAGGCGGTTGACCTGCTGCACGCTCGTGCCCGAGCCGCGGGCGATCCGCAGCCTCCGGGAGCCCTTGATCAGCTCCGGGCGCTTTCGCTCTTCGGGGGTCATCGACAGGATGATCGCCTGGATCCGGTCGAGCTCGCGCTCGTCCACCTTCATGTTCTGAAGCTGATGCCCGCCGAAGCCGGGGATCATCCCGAGCAGGCTCGTGAGCGGCCCCATTTTCCGGACCATCTTCAGCTGAGAGAGGAAATCGTCTAGCCCGAACTCGTTGCGCCGCAGCTTGCGCTCCAAAGCGACCGCGTCGGTCTCGTCGAGCTCGCGCTCGGCCTTCTCGATCAGGCTCATCACATCGCCCATCCCGAGTATCCGCTGGGCCATGCGGTCGGGATGGAAGCGCTCGAACTGCTCGAGCTTCTCGCCCGTGGAGGCGAACAGGATCGGCTTGCCGGTGACCGCCTTGACCGACAGCGCCGCCCCGCCACGGGCGTCTCCGTCGAGCTTGCTCATCACGACGCCGTCGAACTGCACAGCCTCGGCGAACCGCTCGGCGACGTTGACCGCGTCCTGGCCGGTCATCGCGTCCACGACGAGCAGCACGTCGTGGGGTTTGACCGCGTCGCGGATTCGCACGAGCTCCGCCATCAGCTCCTCGTCTACGTGCAGACGGCCGCTGCTGTCAACGATCAGGACGTCCTTGCCCTCGCTTCTTGCGCGCTCAAGGGCCCAGGCGGCGATCTCGACCGGATCGCGCTCGGTCCCCTGCTCATAGACCTCGGCCCCGGCCTGGGCACCCACCTTCATGAGCTGCTCAACCGCCGCCGGACGGTAGACGTCGCAGGCCGCGAGCGCCACGGTCGAGGAGTGCTCCTCGCGGAGATAGCGCGCGAGCTTCGCCGTGGCGGTGGTCTTGCCCGACCCCTGCAATCCGGCCATCAGGATCACGGTCGGCGGGCGCGGCGAGAAGCTCAGGCCGGCCGAGGCGCCACCCATCAACGCCGTCAGCTCCTCCCCCACGATCTTGACGACCTGCTGTCCGGGGTTCAGCTTGCCGATCACCCCGGCTCCCAGGCAGCGCTCCTTCAGCTCGGAGGTGAACTGCCTCACCACCTTGAAGTTGACGTCGGCCTCGAGCAGCGCGAGGCGGATCTCGCGCATCGCCGCATCTACGTCCTGCTCGGTGAGGGTCCCATGCTGGCGCACGTCAGCCAGCGTTGCCTGGAGCTTCTCAGCGAGCGAGTCGAACATGACGCCTTGATTCTCGCAGCCGCCGCGACGATCTCACGCCACGGGCGGTGAGCCTGTCAGGACTCAGCGGCACCCGGGGGCGCCGGGGGGCCGCCGCGCGGGGGCCCGCTCAACTCAACCCTGCGGGCAAGTGCCTCGCCGATTCCGCCAAAAGCCTCGGCGAACTCGGAGGGCACGACGAAGACCTTGTTCGCGTCGCCTTCGGCCAGTTGGGGGAGCATCTGCAGGTATTCGTAGCTCAGCAGCGCGCGATCGGGTTTGCCCTCGTGGATCGCCGTGAAGACCGTGTCGATCGCCTTGGCTTCGCCCTCGGATCTCAGGATCGCCGCCTGGCGCTCGCCCTCGGCGGTGAGGACAGCGGCTTGCTTGGCGCCCTCGGCCGTGAGTATCTGGGCCTGCTTTTCACCTTCCGCCGTGAGGATCGCGGCGCGCCGGTCGCGCTCGGCGCGCATCTGCTTCTCCATCGCGCTCCTGATGTCCGGCGGCGGGTCGACCGACTTGATCTCCACGCGGTTGATCCTTATGCCCCACTTGCCGGTCGCCTCGTCCAGGACGGTGCGCAGCTCGGTGTTGACGTTCTCTCGGGCTGTCAGCGTCGCCTCGAGCGTGAGACCGCCGATCACGTTCCGCAGCGTCGTGACGGTCAGCTGCTCGATCGCCTGCAGCGGGTTGGCGATTTCATAGGTCGCCGAGCGTGGGTCGGTGATCGTGAAGTAGAGAACCGTCTCGATCCCTACGACGACGTTGTCTTCTGTGATCACCGACTGTGGCGAGAAGTTGACGACCTGCTCGCGCAGGTCCACGAGCGGCTTCACGCGATCGATGAAGGGCGTGACTATCGTCAGCCCGGGCTCGAGCGTGCGACTGTAGCGGCCCAGCCGCTCGACCACTCCCGCCCGTGCCTGAGGGATGACGCGAATGGTGCGCGCAGCCACGACGAGCGCGAACACGACGACCACTGCGATGACGATGAGGGCGGCCATGGGAGGGTTCCTTTCTGGTTGCTTCCCCCTAGAGCCTATCTCTCAAGTGCTGTCTCGCGGGAAAGGCTCCCTGCGGGCACGGCGGCCGTAGCGAAGGAGGGTGGCGCCGGTGCGGGTCACCAGGTGTGCTGGACGGGTGTGCCGAAAGACCGGCGATCCTGCGGGGCGCGCAGTGAGAGCCTCTAGTGCATCACGAGCGCCGTGGCGCCCCTGATCTCCACCACCTCGACGCGCTCGCCGGCATCGATCACCTCGTCCTCGTCGTAGCTGCGGGCGGTCCACACCTCGCCGCCGTCGATCTTCACGCAGCCGACCCCTTCGTCGTTTGCGATTCGCTCGAGCACCATCGCGCGACGGCCGATCAGCGCGGCCGCACCGGTGCGAATCGCCGGCGGCAGCCGGCGGTGACGGCGCGCGACCGGGCGCAGGGCCCCGAACACGAGCGCCGATGCGATCACGAACACGACGCCGGCCAGGACGGCGCCCACTCCGAGCAGGCTCACGAGCGCGGCCAAGGCCGCACCAGCCGCGAACGGGGCCAGGTAGAAGCCGCCCTGGTGCATCTCACCCACCCCCAGGGCACAGGCTGCCAGCAACCAGATGATCCACGCGTCCATCTCATCCAGATTATCCCTCTCTGGGCGCTGTGGCGCGCATGATCGGTGCGGGAGCCGATCGCCCTCGCCGCGATCGCGCCCCGGGAGCAGGCGCCGCTTCAGTGGGGCGAGATCAGCGCGCGTGCAAATTCCTCGGGGTCGAACGGCCGCAGGTCCTCGACTGTCTCGCCGACCCCGATCAGCTTCACGGGCAGGCCGAGCTCGCGCGCGATCGCAAGCGCGATGCCCCCGCGCGCGGTGCCGTCGAGCTTGGTCAGCACGACCCCCGTGACCGCCGCCGCCTCGGAGAACAGCTTCGCCTGGCGCAAACCGTTCTGGCCCGTGGTCGCATCCAGCGTGAGCAGCGTCTCGTGCGGGGCGCCCGTCAGCTGCCTGGCGATGACCCTGCGCACCTTCGCAAGCTCACCCATCAACTCATCCTGTGTGTGCAGCCGGCCCGCGGTGTCGATGATCACGACGTCGATGCCCCGGCTTCGCGCCTGCGCGATCGCGTCGAAGGCCACGGCGCCCGGGTCCGAGCCCTCGGGTCCGAGCACGATCTCGCAGCCGGCCCTCTGTGCCCACCCCTCGAGCTGCTCGCCGGCCGCGGCCCTGAACGTATCCGCGGCCCCGAGCAGGACCCTCAGACCCAGCTCATGACGGAGGTGCCAGGCGAGCTTTCCGATCGTCGTCGTCTTGCCCGTACCGTTCACCCCGACCGCCATGATCACCGTCGGCTTCGCGCGAATGTCGATCCGCCCGTCTCCCACCCGCGCGGTCTCGGCGAGCAGCCCGATCAGACGCTCGCTCAGCGCCTCGCCGCCTTCGATCTCGCCGGTCCCCGCCTCGGCCTCGAGCGTGCTCACCACCGACGCAGTGGTGCTCGCGCCGACATCGGCCATGATCAGCGCCTCCTCGAGCCTTTCCCACGTCTCCTCGTCGAGGGGTCCGAACAGCGTGGCCTGGATCTCGCTGCCGAGCGCCTGGCGGGTCTTTGCCATGCTCTCGCGCAGGCGACGGAACAAGCCAGCACGCTCCCTCCCGCCGCCCCGCGCCGCGTTCGAGCCGCGGTCCTCGCCCGCCGCCGGGGTGGGCCCGCCGGCGGGGCCCCCCGCGTCGCCCGGACCGCCGGTGATGAACAGATCGCTCCAATCGCGCGCCACGGGCGGCGCGACTGTATCAGGCGACCTCGGCGACCTCCGGCGACTGCGCCTCCCCGGCGGGCAGGCGCCGCGAGAGCACCTTCGAGACGCCGTCATTACCCATCGAGACCCCGTAGAGCCAGTCCGCCGCCTCCATCGTGCGCTTCTGGTGGGTGATCACGATGAACTGCGCGCGATCTGAATAGCGCCTCAGCAGCGCAAGGAAGCGATCGAGGTTGAGGTCATCCAGCGCGGCCTCGACCTCATCGAGGATGTAGAACGGGCATGGTCGCGCGAGGAAGACCGCGAACAGAAACGCGAGCGCGGTCATCGACTTCTCTCCGCCGGAAAGGAGCGAGAGGCGCTTGGTCGCCTTGCCGGCGGGCGTGATCTCGATCTCGACGCCGTGCTGGCCGATCCCCGATCGGTCCTCCTCTTCGCGCGCCCGGAGTTCGGCCGCGACCTCCGCCTCGGCCCTCGCCTCGGCGGCATCATCGCTCTCGGGCAGCGCCTGGCCGCCAAGCACGGGCCTGGGCGCCTGGTCGTCTGCGACAAGCCGAAGGCGACCGGAGCCGCCCGGAAACACGTCGCCGGCCAGCTCCTCGAAGTTGCGCGCCGCGGCGGCGAACGTCTCCTCGAAGGTCTCCTGGATCTGACGGTCGGTTTCACGGATGACCGCGCGCAACTCGCGCATCGCCGTCTCCAGATCGGTCCGTCGGCTCTCGAGCTCCTCGACGTGAGCAACGGCCTCCGCGTACTCCTCCTGCGCGAGCGGGTTGACAGGGCCGAGCTGCTCGCGCCGTCGCGTCAAGCGCTCCACGCGTGCCGCGAGCGCCCCCAGCTCCTCCTCCCCCAGACGCTCGCCGGCGCCCTCGGCCAGCGACGCTCCTTCCCCCTCCACCTCGATGCCCAGCCGCTCGCTCAACCCCTTCAGCTCTAGTTCGGCTTCGCCTGCGCGGTCGCGCACGCGCTGGGCGGCCACCTCGGCATCGGTCACGGTCTCACCCGCGGAGCGCAAGATCGCCTGGATCTCAGCCTCCTCTTGAGCGCAGGCTCCCAGCTCGAGGGCCATCCGCTCGCCTGCCGCGCGATCGTTGCTGAGCTCCTCTTCGAGCCGCTCTAGGCTCCCCAGCACGGCCTCGGCCGCAGTGCTCAGGGCAGCCGCCAGTCGTGACGCGAGCGGCGCGGTCGCGCAATCGGCGGCGTGCTGGGCCCGCAGCCGCTCGATCCGCGCCATCCGCTCGTCTCGCTCGCGCGCGACCCGCTCGGCCTGACGACGCTCAGCCGCCAGCTCGCCCGCGATCGCAGCCCTTCTGACGGCCAGCGGGCCCTGCTGGGGGGCAGCCCGGCGTTGCTCGATGAGCCACTCCGTCTGCCGCCGCGCCTCGGACGCCTCGGCTCGGCGGCGCTCGACTGCCCGCAGGGCGGCCTCCGCCTTCGCCCGCTCCTGCTCGGCGGCCCGCATCTGCGCGAGCGCCCGCTCGGAGTCCGCCCGCGCAGCCTGCTCGACTCGGGCCGCCTGCTCGGTGGCGGATATCAGTCGCTCGCGTTCATTGCGTCGGGCCAGCACGCGCTCGGCTCCCCCCTCTGTGAGCTGGCGCAACTCGCCCCAGGCGGCGAACCACACGCGCCCCGCGCGCGTCGCGGCGACGCCCGCGAAGTCCCTCGGCAGATCCTCAAGGCGCTCGACCACCCACGCGTCGGCGAGCAGACGCCCGGCGAGCTCCATGACCGTCGCCGGCCCGCTCACGAGGTCTAGCAGCCGCTCGGCGCCGGGGATCGGCCTCACGCTTGCCTTGCCCGCGTCGCTGAGCGACCGCTCAACTGAAGCGGGGTTGGCGCCGGCGAGCAGCGCGCTGCCGCCGTCGGGGCCGCAGCGATCGAGCAGCGCCTGCGCCCCGGCGACGTCCTTGACCAGCGAGGCGTCCAGTCGCCCCCCGAGCGCGGCGGCGAGGGCCAGCTCATACCCGTCCGTGACCTGCAGCTCCTCGCTGAGGGCCTTCGGGGAACCCGCCCGCTCGCCGCCGATCTGCGTGTGACTGCTCAGGAACTGGTTCGCGGCCGCAAGCTCGGCGCCCACCCGCGCGGCCTCGCGACGAGCATCCTGGGCTTTGCGTTCGGCAATCGCCAGGCGCTCCCGCGCCTGCTCGGCCTCTTCGTCGGCTCGCGCCTGCGCAGAGCGCGCGGCGATGACCTCATGTTCGAGCTCCTCTACGCGCGCGGCCTGTTGTCCGCGAGTCGCCTGCAAGCCCGCGATCTGGCGCTCGAGGTCCTCCTCGTGTTCGTTCTCGATCGTGGCCAGAACGGCTTCCAACGCACCGATGCGATCCTCCTTGCCCGCCGTCCGAGGATCCTCCTGACGCTCCGCTGAGGCCTCGATGAGCGTCTTCAGCTCCAGCTCGATGCGCTCGATGCGCCTGGAGATCGTCGCGGAGCCGGCCGCAACCTGCTCGCCGCGCAGCCCCAAACGCTCGCGGGCTGAACGCGCCTCGAAGACACGTCGCGAAAGGGCGTCGTGGCGCTCGCCACGCTCGGCCAGCGCCCGCTCGGCGACACCCCGCCTGTCGATCGACGCCTGCAGCTTGGCCTCGATCTCCGCCAGTGCCCGGCGTGCCCCGCCCACGCGGGCCTCGGCCTGCTCCAGCTCGACCCGGCGCGCGCGTGTGCCGTCGCGGGCGAGCTCCCAGCGTGCTTCGAGCGTCTGGCGCTCCAAGCGCTCGTGCAGCTCGGCCGCCTCGGCCTGGCGCTTGAGCGGTCGCAGCCGCGTGCGCGCCTCGCGCTCGACGTCCAGCGCGCGGTCGAGGTTCTCCTGCGTGCGCTCCAGCTTCAGCTGCGCGCGGCGCCGGCGCTTGCGATGCTTACCCAGTCCCGCAGCCTCCTCGATCAGCAGCCTCCGCTCGCGCGGTTTGGAGTTCACGATCGCGTCCACCCGTCCTTGGGAGATGACCGAGTGCGTCTCCTTGCCCAGGCCGGTATCGGAGAGCATCTCGATCACGTCGGTCAGGCGAGCGCGTGCGCCGTTGAGCCGATAACCGCCCTCGCCGGTCCGGTCCAGGCGCCGCACGATCGATATCTCGCTCAGCGGCACCTCGACCGTGGCGTCCTCGTTGTCGAGCACGATCTCCACCTCGGCGGCGCTGCGCGCTTGCACGCCATGTCCTCCCCCGAAGATCACGTCCTGCATCGACTGACCGCGGACCGCGAGCGGCGACTGCTCGCCCATCGCCCACAGCACCGCGTCGGTGACGTTCGACTTGCCCGAGCCGTTCGGGCCGACGATGACGCTCACCCCTGGACCGAAGTCGAGTCGGGTGCGGTCCGGGAAGGACTTAAAGCCCTTCAACGTGAGCGACTTCAGGCGCACCGGACCATCCGTCGCGGCGCTCGGCTGTCGGCGGGCCCCCTCATGACTCGAGCCTCTCGATCGCTCGGCGCGCGGCCTCTTGCTCGGCGTGCTTCTTGCTCCTGCCGCTTCCGCGTCCCAACTCCTGCTCGCCGACCCGCGCCGCGACCTCGTAGGTGCGCTCGTGCGGCGGCCCCTTCTCGTCGGTGATCTCGTAGGTCACCTCGTCGCCGCGCCGCGCCAGCAGCTCCTGCAGAGCGGACTTGAAATCCACAGGATGCTCGAGGGCGCCCCCGATCTCCGGGCCGAAGGCCTCGACAACGGCCTCCGCAGTGCGCTCGTAGCCGGCGTGTAGGTAGCACGCGCCGATCACCGCCTCGATCACGGAGGCGAGGACACGCTCGGTCTCCACGAGCGCGGCGGCATTTTCCCCCACACCGGCGGGCGCGGCCGCGCGCAGCCTCTCGGGCAGGGCCAACCGCTCGGCGACCGCCCGGCACGACACTCCCGAGACCGCCTGCGCGCGGATCTTCGTGAGCCTTCCCGCGCCGAAGCGCTCGGCCTCGAGCCTCGGATAGAGATAGGCGGTTACCGCCAGCGCCAGCACGCTGTCCCCGAGGAACGCCAGACGCGCATAGGAGTCGCTGCGACGTTCGCTCCAGGATGCGTGCGTGAACACCTGCCGCGCGAGCTCCTCGGGCAGTTCGTCGAGGAGCTCGCCGAGCAGGCTCATCGCTCTCCATCGTTCACCCCATCATGGGCGAGCACGAAATCCACCGCTTGGCCCACCGCGAGGATCCGCGCCGCCTGATCATCGGACATGCTCACCCCGTAGGTGTCCTCGAGCTCCTGTACCAACGTGTATAGGTCCAGGGAATCCGCCTCGAGATCCTCCTTGAAGCGGGTCTGCTCGGAGATCGCGCTCGGCTCGACATCCAGCTCGTCGGCCAGATGCGCCTGGATCAGCGCGAACACCTCATCACGGCTCGTCATCTGCGCGAGTGGGCGGGCGCGGACGAGCTGGATGCCGTGCGCCTGGCCGGCCGGCGGGTCCTGGTGGGCGAATCCGGGCATCTCATCCTGTTCGCGGCAGGCTAGCGTCCAGCGCGGACACCGGGCTTCGTCTGAGCGCGCCCGCCTGCTCGAGCGCGCGCTGGGTCTGCCCGACGATGTCCTCGCGAGCACCGCGCTCGGCACGCAGGATCGCCTGCGCGAAGCCCGTCCGCGTGAAGCGGCCGTGTGGGACGACCCCCAGACGGCGCAGGCCCAGCAGATAGGCACCCCCGTGCGCCTCGGGATCGATCTCCCTGCGGAACTCGCCTAGCGCTCCGCGCAAGAGTAGACCACCGAGCTTCGCGCGCGCCGATGACATCGCCGCGTCGCGCACGGCGCCGAGGATCGTCTGGGAGACGCCCTCCATGAGCTTCAGCGCGATGTTCCCGGTGAGACCGTCGGTCACGATCACCTCGGCGGCCCCTCCAACGATGCCGTCACCCTCGACGTTGCCGACGAACTCGAAGAAAGCGACGCCGTTCGCCGTCCTCTCGAGGAGCTCGGCATGCGCCCCCACCAGGAGCGGCCCGCCGCGCCCGGCCTCCTCCCCGTTTGAGAGGAGCCCCACGCGCGGACGCTCGACCCCGAGCACAGTTCTCGCAAGCGCTGCGCCCATGAACGCGAACTGCACGAGATGCTCGCGCCGTGCCTCGGAGTTCGCGCCGACGTCCAGCAACGTCACCGGGCGATGAGGAACCGGCAGCGGAATCGCGAGCGCCGGGCGGTAGATCCCGCGCGCGCGTTTGATGTTGAACAGGCCCGCGGCCAGCGCCGCGCCGGTGCCCCCCGCGCACACCAGCGCCTGGGCCCGACCCTCTGCGACCGCCTTCGTGGCGCGCACGATCGAGGCCTCGGGCGTGGCCCGGGCGGCGCCCGCCGGATCGCTGCTCTTTGCGATCGACACCGGCGCGTCGACGACCTCGACCCGCTCGGACGGCTCCCCGAGCTCGCCCGCGGGGCCAAACAGGATCACACGGGCGCCCTTGCCCGCCGCGATCGCCGCACCGGCAGCGACCTCGGCGGGACCGAGGTCTGCGCCGTTGCAGTCGACCGCTACAACCGCTTCGGTCTGCTCGAGCTCGACATGCGACGGGGAGGACGTGGCCCCTGACGCCACGCCGCTACTCGTTGTCGTGCTCGTGATCGTGGCTGTGCGCCCCGGGCGCCACGATCTCACGGCCCGCGTAGCTGCCGCAGACCGGGCATACCCGGTGTGGCCTGCGCGGGCTGTGACACTGCGGACAGGCATTGAGCGTCGGCGTGCCGATCTTGTGCTGCGCGCGGCGCTTCGCGGTGCGGCTGTGGGATTGCTTTTTCTTCGGGACGGCCATGCGAAGAGGGAAGGCTACCAGCAGCGAGCCCCTACTCGAGCTTCAGCTCCCGCAGCTTCGCCCAGCGCGGGTCGGGCTCCGCCTCATGGCGATGCCCGGGCCCGGCGAGGTTGAGGTCAGCCGCGCACTGCGGGCATAACCCGGCGCAGTCCTCGCGACAGAGCACCTTCGCGGGCAGCGCGAGCGCGAATGCATCACGTGCCCAACTCGAGAGGTCGAGCGTCTCATCGTGGACGTATGGGCTGTCGAGCTCCTCGCCCCCGCCCGGCTTGTCCACCTCGCGCGCCTCGACGAGGACACTCGGCGCAGCGGGCTTCAGGCAGCGCATGCACGGTCCTGAGAGCGCCGCGCTGAAGCGCAGGCGCAGCGCATAGCCTCCGCCCGTCATCCGCGAGACCTCGAGCACCACCGGCACGCGCGCGGGCTCTGCCACATAGAGCTCATCAGCCAGCATCAGCGGCTCGATCGGCACATCGAGCTCCAGTCGCCGCCCCTCCCCCGTGCTGAGCCGCAGCCCGGCCAGGTCGAAATCATGCGCCACCGCCGCCATCCTCTCTCAGGCTAGCGACCGCTCGATTCCCCTACTCGACCACCTCCAGGACGCGCTTCAGGACCTTCCCCGTCGCGTTGCGCGGAAGCTCCTCCAGGAAGAGGACCTCGCGCGGGACCTTGAAGCGGGCGAGGTGGCTCTTGACGTACCCCTTCACGTCATCCTCGCTGAGCTCGGCCCCGCTGCGCGCCACGACGAACGCCTTCAGCCGCTGACCGAACTGCTCGTCCTGCACACCCACGACGGCGGCTTCCCTGATCGCCGGGTGCTCGGCCAGCAGATCCTCGACCTCGCGCGGGAACACGTTCTCGCCGCCGCTCACGATCATCTCATCGTCGCGCCCTTCCACGAACAGACGGCCGCCCTCGTCGAAGCGACCGACGTCGCCGGTGCTCATCAGCCCTGCGACGATCTCCTTTCCCCCGCCACCCGTGTAGCCATCGAACATCATCTCATTCGCGACGAAGATCCTCCCACGCTGCCCGGGCGCGACCTCGGCGCCGTCGGCATCGAGCAGCTTCACCAGCGTCCCCATCGGGGGCCTGCCGGCGGTCCCGGGGGCCACGCGGAGGTCCTCGGGCGTGGCGATCGTCGCCCATGCCACCTCGGTCGAACCGTAGAGGTTGTAGACGACCTCTCCGAAGGTGTCCATCGCCCGGGTCGCGAGTTCGCCCGGCAGCACCGAGCCGCTGACGGCGATCACCTTCAGGCCGCGGACGTCGTAGCGGGCGATCGTCTCCTGACCCAGGTCAAGTATCCGCTGCAACATCACCGGCACGACCGCCAGCGCGCTCGCGCGATGCTGTGCCACGGCCTTCAGCGTCTCCTCGGGGTCGAACTTGCGGCGCAGCACGAGCGTGGAGGCCAGGGGCAGGCCGAGCGTGAAATGCGCGAACCCCCACGAATGGAACATCGGCGCGGCGATCATCGTCGTCTGGCGCGCCTTGAGGGGGATCTTCGAGAACAGCGCCGCCGCGGGTTCGATCGAGTCGGGCAGCTTGCGGGACGCGCCTTTCGGACTCCCGGTTGTGCCCGAGGTGAGGATCACGACGCGTCCCGTCTGCGCCGGCGCGCGGCGGTCCGACGGCTCGCCCCGCGCGATCAGATCCTCGAGCAACGGATCGGCCGGGCTCCCTACCGGGTCGCTCCAGGCGATGAAGCGCCGTCGCGTGGAGGCACCCTCGCGCACCAGGTCGCTGAACTCCTCGTCGTAGATGACCGCCAGCGGGTTCTCACGCGCGAGCACCTCAGAGATCTGTGGACCCGCGAAAGCGGTGTTCAGGTATAGCGCGCTCGCCCCGAGCTTCGAGACGGCGACCGAAGCATCGATGAAGCCGCGGTGGTTACGACACATGATCGCCACCCCGTCGCCTTCGCCGATGCCGGCCTTCTCGAGCTCGCCGGCCAGCGCGTTCGTGCGCCTGTGAACCTCGTCGAAGGTCAGCGTTCCCCGCTCGTCGATGACCGCCGCCCTGTCCGGATAGCGGATCGCCGAGCCCATGTAGGCCGCGGCCGCCGTCGGCCCCCAGCTGCGCAGTGCCAGCAGCATGCGAAGCGCCTTGTCGGGGCGCGTCGGCTCGATCATGCCGGTGCCCAGGAGCGTCCGTGCCACATTCAGCTTGTGCTTGGCCTGGTCCGCGTGCACACGCGGACACTACCCAAGAGAAACCGGCTCAAGACCGGCTCCACGCCCGCCGGGCAGCTGTGGTCAAGCGCGCAGGCGAGATATGAGCGCCCCGAAGCTCAAGAGAACGCCGAGCGCAAGGAGCCCCGCCGTCGCGAGGCCGCGCTTCTAGCCGACCTCCGCCGGTTCGTCCTTGCCCTGCAGGCGCTCACGTCCGCGCTGGACGGCCGCGATGAACTTAGAGAGGTTGACCTCGAGCGTGTTCAGGATCTCGTCGGCGTAATCCTCGGCGCCGAGCCTGATCTCACGCTCGCGCGCGCGGGCGTCCTCGACGATGTCCTCGGCTGCGCGCTCGGCCTGCTTGGTGACCTCCTCCTCGCCCACCAGCCGCTCCTGGCGCTCGCGGGCATCCTTGATGATCCGCTCCGCCTCCTTCTTGGCCTCGGCGAGCATCTCCTGGCGCTCCTTGACGATCCAGCGCGCCTGCTTGATCTCCTCAGGGATCGTGGCCCGCATCTGGTCGAGGATGTCGTAGATCTCCTCCTTGTCGACCCTCACCTGATCGGTCAGGGGCACGGGCTTGGCGTTGTGCACCAAGTCGTCGAGCTTGTCTATGAGTACCAGGACATCCATCTCTAATTAGCTACCTCCGTGAGGCCTCCAGCCCCACGATCTGCTCGATACAGCTCGACATCACGCCTCCCATCCCATTTCGTCAGCGCCTCAGCTCTTCCTGCAAGCGCCTGGCCACCTCGTCGGGGACGAGATCGTCGATTCTGCCTCCAAACGTCGCGAGCTCCTTGACGCCGCTCGATGACAGGAAACTGTACTGCGGGCTGGCCATCAGGTAAATCGACTCTATCTCGGGATCCTGTCGGCGGTTGAGCTGGTTCATCTCGAGCTCGTACTCGAAGTCCGAGATCGCCCGCAGGCCCTTCACGATCGCCTTCGCCCCGACACTCCGTGCAAACTCGACTACGAGGGTCGAGAACGGCTCGGCGCGGACCCTACCGAGATCGGCGATCGAGCGTTCGATGAAACCCATCCGCTCCTCGATTCCGAACAGCGCCTGGTCCTTGCGTACCGAGCGGTTGACCACGCCCACGACGACTTCGTCATAGAGGTTCGCAGCACGGCGGATCACGTCCAGGTGACCGTTCGTGATCGGGTCATAGGAGCCCGGGCATACGACGATCGACTTCTCATTTGGGGTCATTGGTGGCGGTGGATTCTGATCGAAGTGTCGCCGTATCGGCGTTCCCGCTCGATCTCCGCTGCGAGCTCGAGCGGCGCTCGCCGATCACTCTCGACGACGATTCGCGCTCCGGGGGAAAGTAGAGACGCCAGGAGCACCGAGAGCTCGGTTCCCAAGTCGTGTGCCTGCCCGTAGGGGGGGTCGATGAAGATCAGATCGTATGTCTCTTCGCTGCGGCGTGCGCTCCGGAGGGCTCGGAGGGCGTCTGCCTGGCGCACCTCGGCCCGCGCCGGGCCGAGGTTGAGCGCCGCCAGATTCTCCTTCAGCGCGCGCACGGCGGCGGCGTCTCGCTCGACGAAGACGAGTCGCCCGGCACCTCGCGAGAGCGCCTCGATGCCGAGCGCGCCTGTCCCGGCGAACAGGTCGAGCGCGCTCGACCCGTTGATCTCGCCGAGCATCGCGAACAGCGCCTCCCGCACCCGCTCAGAGGTCGGCCTGGTCACCCGGCCCCTCGGCGCCTTCAAGCGCCTGCCTTTGAAACTGCCCGCGATCACCCGCATGTCCACAACCGTAACGTCCGGCGGCGAAAGCCCCGCCTATGCGGGGATCGGCTCGAGCGCCTCTGCTCCGAACTTCCGCTCGAGCGTCTCGCCCAGCAGGGCATGCTCGGGGCTCCGTAGCTCGGGGTCGGCCGCGATGATCGCCTGCGCGCAGGCTCGCGCACGCTCGAGCAGCTGCATGTCCTCGGGCATGCGCGCCACGTCGAACTGGCCCAGTCCCGACTGTCGGTTGCCCACCAGCTCGCCCTCCTTTCGCAACTGGAGATCGATCTCGGCCAGGCGGAAGCCGTCAGCGTGCGCGGCGAGGGCCCGCAGCCTCGCCGAGCTCGCATCTCCGACGAGCAGGCAGCTTGCGCGGTGCTCGCCACGGCCGACCCGCCCCCTCAGCTGGTGAAGCTGTGAGATCCCGAAGCGCTCGGCGTTCTCCACCAGCATCACCGTTGCGTTAGGCACGTCGATCCCGACCTCGATGACGGTCGTGGCCACGAGCACGTCGGCCTCGCCTGAGGCGAACGCGGCCATCGCCGCCTGCTTCTCGCGCGCGCGCATCCCGCCGTGAAGCAGCGCCAGCTCGTAACCCCGGAGCTCGCCGTGCCTCAGACGGCGAAGCTCGGCGGTCGCGGCTCGAAGCTCTCCGCCGGCGGCGGATGCCGCCGCGGAGCGGGGCCCGCTCGCCCGCAACGATTCGCTGTTCGGGGCGCCGGCGCTCGGCGCCTCAGAGCCAGCCGTCTCGGGCTCCTCGACCAGCGGGCACACGACGAACGCCTGCCGGCCTTTGCTCAGGTGCTCGCGCAGCTCCTCATAGGCCTGCTCGCGAGCCTTCTCGCCCGAGACCACGCGCGTCGCTACCGGCTGCCTGCCGGCCGGCAGCTCGCGCAGTGTGCTCGTGTCGAGATCCCCGTAGCAGGCGAGCGCCAGCGTGCGCGGGATCGGCGTGGCGCTCATGTGCAGCGTGTGCACCGCGTGGGCCGGCTCCTGTTCTGCGAGCGCGGCCCGCTGGCGCACGCCGAAGCGGTGCTGCTCGTCGATGACGGCGACAGCCAGCGCCCGGAAGCGGACATCGGGCTCGATCACGGCATGCGTTCCGACGATCAACGAAAGCTCTCCGCTCGCCAGCTTGCCGAGGATGTCCTTGCGCCTGCGCGCCGGCGTGGAGCCGGTGAGCAGCGCGCCGATCAGCGGCTCGGCGCCGATCAAGCGCTGAATCGTCTGGAAGTGCTGTTCGGCCAGCGTCTCGGTCGGCGCCATCAGCGCGGCCTGATGGCCGTGCTCCACCGCGCGCAACATCGCGTACAGCGCCACGACCGTCTTGCCGCTGCCGACCTCGCCCATCAAAAGCCGCTGCATTGCCTGCGGCCGGCGGAGGTCCGCGTGGATCACCTCGATCGCACGGCGCTGGTCACCGGTCGGGGCGAACGGCAACCCCGATTTCAGCCAGCGCGCGCTCAGCGTCGGCTCCTCTGCGAGCGCCAGCGCATCACTGCGCGCTCTGCGCCTGGCACGCCGGCGCAGGAACACCAGCTGCGTCAGCAGGAGCTCCTCGAACGCGAGCCGCCGACGCCCGATCTCGGGATCCTCGGCGCCCCGCGGGAAATGCATGGCCGCGAGCGCACCGGCCTTGTCGGGAAGGCGCTCGGTCACCCGCGTCGCCGCCGAGAGCGGCTCCGGCACGTCGCTCAACCTGCAGCTCATCGCCTGCACGAGGTTGAGGATCTCCGTTGATGAGATGCCCTCGGCCGCGGGATAGTGCGCCACAGCGCGGCTCGCGAGCGGCGCGTCGGGCGCCCCCGCGACCGCGTCGGCCCCCCCAGCGTGATAGGAGACGCGGAAGCCCCCCCCCGCCTCGGCCTTCCCGTGCAGCAGCAGACGCGTTCCCGGCGGGTAGCGCGCCAGCAGCCACGGCTGGTTGAAGAACGTCGCACGCATGCTGCCGGTCGCGTCAAAGACATTGGCCTGGACGAGCGGGCGCATTCCCCTCCGTCGCACGGGCCGGGCGCTTATCGTCTGAACCTCGACCGTCACGGTCGCCTGCTCGCCGGCCTTGAGCGCGGCCACGGTCCGCGCCTCGCGGTGATCCCTGGGCAGGTGCTCGAGCAGCTCGCCGACCGTGCGCAGCCCGAGCGTCTGCATACCTGAAGCCATCCTGCCCGGCGAGAGCGCCAGCGGGGACTCCAGCCGCGATGGCCGCGGCCAGCGCAGCGGCGCGCCGATCAGCTCCCGGCGGCTGAGCTCACGTCCTGAGGCAAAAGCTCGTGCGCCGGCGGGAACCGGTCCGGGGGGCGCCGAAGCCGCGGGGCTGGAGGAGCTGGTCATCTGGGACTCGGTTGCCGGCATCCCCTTGATGATGATCGGCACGGCGGTCGTCACGTCGCTTCGACCCGGCCGCTCCTCGCCAGGGACCGCGAGGGGCCAAGGGCGCCACTCGCGGGTGCCCTACTCTGCGGCGAGCAGCCACCAGTAGGCCGACTGGCCGCCGTGGCGAAGCTCCAGCTCGATATTGCCGTTCACCATCGCCTCGACGGCCTCGAGCTCGAGCGGGGCATCCTCGCCGGCCAGAACGCTGATCAGCTCGGGCTCGGGGCCCTCGATCGCCCCGTCCACGAGCGCCACCATCACGGCCCGTAGCGTCGCGGCGGGATCCCCCCAGGCGAGCACCTCGTCCTCGAGAAACCCCACGGCATCCCCGCGCCTGAAGCGCCCCTGCGCGTCGTCGCGGGCGGCCGGAGCGACGGCGCCCGTGCGCAGGTGCGCAAGAGCCTCGGTGAGCGCCTGCGCGTTCTGCTCCAGGGTGCGGTCCGGCGCCAGCGCGACCGCCGCTGCGAGACCCGCCTGCTGGCTCGTGGTCGGCGCGACCAGCACCTGCTTCTCAGAGAGCCGCGCCGCATGCTCGGCGGCCATGACGACGTTCGCGCTGTTGGCGAGGACCACCACCTCCTCGGCCGGCACCTCGTGGATGCCCGCAAGCAGGTCGTAGGTGGAGGGGT